>CALUNH010000082.1 GCA_944321965.1 uncultured Alistipes sp. | reverse complement strand
TGATGGGACTTCCGCAGCCTGCGGAGATGACCGGCAAGGTTCTCGTCGAGATGAAATGAAAAATTCTTGCTTTAAGTATCGGATAAATTGAATAATTTTATTTAACTGGTTTGATTTTATGAAGAAATTATGTATGGGGGGGGGTATTTAGCCTTGCCATCGCGTTAAGCGCGACTTCCTGCTATTCCACGAGGATCCTGTATGGGGATGTAAAACCCAATGAACCGTTGGTGCAGATAAATCAAGTGTGGAATCACCACATCATCGAAGGACTGGTTCCGGTTGGTAAAAACAAACTCGATGCTTCGGAATATGTGAACGATGCGGAGAATTTTGTGGTAAAGACCAACCAAAGCTTTGTAAACATGTTGATTTCGGGCATAACCTTCGGTATTTATACCCCGACGCAGACCAAATTTTATATCCCGTTGCGGGATATGCAGGTCCCGGTACAGAATGGAAAAATCAAGTCGGATCAATGAAAAGGGGGCTGTCTAACAAGTCTTAGACAGCCCCTTTTGTGCAGGCTGTGGGTGCGGAAGAGCCGTCAGTAAAGTTCGATATACTCGTAGGAGTTGCCGACGGCGGCGAGGAACCTCGCAAACTCCTCCTGCGCGATGACCACCGTCGCGCGGTTGTCGTTGGGGTGGAACGAGAGGGCGGGCCACTCCCGGAGCCGGGCGTCGAGGAAGAGGTGGACGTGGTTCGCCGGGTCGTTGATCAGCCCGAAAGGCGAGACCGATCCGGGCCGCAGTCCCAGCCAACGCTCCATGCGCTGCTCCGAGGCGAACGACAGCTTGCCCTGATGCAGGCGATGTTCGAGGTCGTGAATGGCCATCGCCTGCTCGCAGTCGAAGCATACGAGGTAGTGGCGGTCACCCTTGTGGTTGCGGAAGAAGAGGTTCTTACAATGCTTCGAGCCGTCGTCGTGCCAGTATTGGCGGGCGATCTCGATGGTCGGGGCCTCGGGGTGCTCATACCACGTGTAGCGGATCGCGTGGGCGTCGAGCCAGTCGAAGACCCGCTGGCGGCGTTCGTCAGGGGTCAGCGGTGCGGTTTCTGTTGTCTCCATGTTCAGTTGTTTTTCCAGTTTTCGCGGATGTTGCGGGCGATGCACCCGACGAGCACCTCGACCGCTTCGACGGGCGACCAGGCGTTGTGGGGCGAGAGCAGCAGCCGGTCGGGTTCGCGGACGGCGAGCAGGGGATTTCCGGGCTCGAGGGGCTCGTGGACGAAGACGTCGAGCGCCGCCCCGGCCAGCCGTCCGGCATCGAGGGCTGCGGCCAGGGCGGCCTCGTCGACGATGCCGCCGCGTGCCACGTTGATCACGAGGGCCGAGGGCTTCATGAGCGCCAGCTCGCGTGCCCCGATCAACCCGCGGGTGCGGTCGGTCAGCGGACAGTGCACCGACACGATGTCGGCCCAGGCCAACAGCTCGTCGAGCGGCCGGGCGGGGTAGGGCTCCTCGCGCACGACGCCCGAGGTGGAGGTGTAGGCCACCTCGCAGCCGAGGGCTTCGGCGACGCGGGCGACGCTGTGGCCGATGTTGCCGAGCCCGACGATCCCCCAGCGGGATCCGTGGAGTTGGCGGGTCGTGCGGCCGAAATGGAACTGGCGGTCGGCTCCGGCGTAATGTCCTTTGGTGTAGCGGTCGTAGTAGACGACCTGGCGGAGCAGGGCGATGGCGGCGCCGATGGTGGTTTCGGTGACGGCGTGTGTCGAGTATCCGACGGCGTTCTTCACGGTGACGCCGCATTCGGCCGCAGCCGCGAGGTCGATGTGGTTCATGCCGGTTGCGGCGATGCAGATCAGCCGCAGGCGGGGCAGGGCGCGGAGCGTCGCGGCATCGAAGGGCACCTTGTTGGTGATGACGATGTCGGCCTCGCGGCAGCGGCCGACGATCTCCGCGGGACGGGTCGTTTCGTAGGCCGTATAGTTGCCCAGGGCACGGATGGCCGCGAGGTCGGCGCCTCCGAGCGAGTATGCATCCAGAAAGACGATGTTGGGTTTCATGTGGGGTATTTTTCGGTTGTTTTGCGGTTTGCGGATCGGGAAAGGTTTCGGGAATGTCAGTCGAGTTCGCCGATCAGGCTGCGGATAACCACCGAAGCGCAGGCGATTCCGAATGCCGCCGGGATGTAGGAGATGGTCCCGACGTTGGATTTCTTGTTCTGCTCCTCGCAGAGGATCATCGCCCCCTCGCGGATCGGCTCGGGTGAGAAAACGGCCCGGAAGCCGCTGTGAATCCCGAGTTTGTGAAGCCGTTTGCGGAGCATGTGGGCCAGCGGGCAGTGGTGGGTCTTCGCGATGTCGGCAATCTCGATCCGCGTGGGGTCCGTCTTGGCCCCGGCGCCCATCGAGCTGACGAGCGGGTAGCGGCGTTCGAGTGCCGCGGCAATCAAGGCGAGTTTCGGGGAGAGGGTGTCGATGGCGTCGACCACGTAGTCGTAGCGGGCCGCATCGAGCAGCCGGTAGGTCTCCTCGTCGCGGATGTATCGGTTGACCACCGTGAGCTCGATTTCGGGGTTGATGTCGCGCAGGCGTTCGGCCAGGATGTCGGCCTTCTGCCGCCCGACGGTCGAGTGCAGGGCGACGAGCTGGCGGTTGATGTTCGTGGTGTTCACGGCATC
>CALUNH010000081.1 GCA_944321965.1 uncultured Alistipes sp. | reverse complement strand
CTCAAATAATCCATGTCTATATTAACGATACATCCTCGGCCATACAGTCGAGGATTTTTGTTTACAGAGACAAAAGCAATTAACCTTTTCTAAGGACAGACTTTGCAAAGGGGGCTCAAATATGCCCCTTTGCGAAAGTTTGTCCTTTCTCTTCTATTTATCAATCTTACAACTTGTGTAAACCACCGTGTAAACCGTGAAAACAAAAAGCTTTAAGACTCTCGATCAACATCGAATTTATTCTATGGTTATCAAATAGTTATACAGACAAACCATTCACAATTCGGTCGGTCAGAGCAGCGGACTCATAATCCGAAGGTCGTGGGATCATGCCCCTCTGGGCCCACAAAAAAGGGATCGCCATCCAGGCGGTCCCTTTTTTGTGTCCTGAAGGAGAGAGGTCCCTTTTTCGCGGGTAAAAGAGGCCCTGTCGGGCCTGGGCAAACCATCCCAGCGAAAGAACCCTGCGAACCGCCCGGCAAACCCGCTCTGCGAACCGCTCTGCGAACCGTCCTGCGAACCGCCCCTGCAGACCCGCCCAGCGAAACGCCCTGTCCCAGCGAAACATCCCTGCAAGCCGCCCGGCGAAACGCCCGGCACCGGAGTCCGCCCGCTCCGCAGGCTGCCGGGGGTCAGTTTCCGGACTTTTTGGCTGGATCGTCGCCTTTGCGAATCTCCGTACGGCGGATCTTGCCGCTGATGGTCTTGGGGAGCGACTCGACAAACTCGATCACGCGCGGATACTTGTAGGGGGCGGTGATTCGCTTGACATGATCCTGCAGCTCCTTGACCAGTGCGGCATCGGCCCGGTCGCGGTATGCGGCGGCAAGGACGATCGTCGCCTTGACGACCTGCCCGCGGATTTCGTCCGGCACGCCGGTGATGGCGCACTCGACGACGGCCGGATGGGTCATCAGGGCGCTTTCGACCTCGAAGGGGCCGATGCGGTAGCCCGAGCTCTTGATCACGTCGTCGGCACGCCCCACGAACCAGTAGTATCCGTCCTCATCGCGCCAGGCCACGTCCCCCGTGTAGTAGACGTCGTCGTGCCAGGCCTCGCGCGTGCGGTTTTCATCGAGATAGTACTCCTTGAACAGGCCGACGGGTTTTCCGCCGTCGGTGCGGACGACGATCTGCCCCTGCTCTCCATCCTCGGCCGGGCGGCCGTCGGGCGTCAGCAGGTCGATCCGGTACTGGGGATTGGGTACGCCCATGCTGCCGGGTTTGGGGTCCATCCAGGGGAAGGTTCCGAGCGTCAGGGTGGTTTCGGTCTGTCCGAATCCCTCCATGAGGCGGATTCCGGTCTGCTTGACGAAGGTGTCGTAGACCGAACCGTTGAGCGCCTCTCCGGCCGTCGTGCAGTACTCCAGCGACGAGAGGTCGAACTTCGAGAGGTCCTCGCGGATCATGAAGCGGTAGATCGTCGGAGGTGCGCAGAGCGACGTGATGCGATACTGTCCGATCTTGCGGAGGATCTCCGCGGGGGTAAACTTCTCATGGTCGTAGACGAAGAGCGTGGCACCGGCGATCCACTGTCCGTAGAGTTTTCCCCAGGCGGCCTTGGCCCAGCCCGTATCGGCAATCGTCAGGTGGAGGCTACCCTCGTGGAGGTTGTGCCAGTAGCGGGCGGTGACGATATGGCCGAGGGGATAGGTAAAGTCATGCGCCACCATCTTGGGTTCGCCGGTGGTTCCCGAGGTGAAGTACAAGAGCATGATGTCGTCGTTGTCGTTCGCATGGTCGGGGCGCACGAAAGGCTCGGCGGCCTCGATTCCGCGATGGAAGTCCAGAAATCCCTCGGGGACTTCGGGTCCGACACTCACGAGGGCCTTGACCGTAGGGCTTTCGGGCATGGCGGCGGCGACGTGGTCGGTGATGACCCGTTCTCCGGCCACGACGATGGCCTTGATCGACGCGGTATTGCAACGGTAGACGACATCCTTCTTGGTCAGCAGGTGGGTGGCCGGGATCACCACGGCGCCGAGTTTGTGGAGGGCCAGCACCGAGAACCAGAATTCATAGCGGCGCTTGAGGATCAGCATCACGGGGTCGCCCTTTCCGATGCCGAGGCTTCGGAAATAGGAGGCCGTGCGGTCACTCTGGCGCTTCAGGTCGGCGAAGGAGAAGCGCTCTTCGCGCCCCTTGTCGTCGGTCCAGAGCATGGCCAGCCGGTCGGGCTGTTCGGCGGCATAGACGTCCATGACGTCATAGGCGAAATTGAAATGTTCGGGCACCCGGATATGCAGGTGCTGTCGGAACTCCTCCTGCGAGGAGAAGTCGGTGCGGGAGAGAAATCGGGAGACAAGATCCATACCTCTTATAATATAATGGCCAGGAAACGAACCGTTTTACCATCGAGTGCCTTCATGCCGTGCGGGAGTCCGGAGTCGAAATAGAGGCTGTCTCCGGGTTCGAGTTCGATCTGTTTTCCGTTGAGTTCGATGAGCAGGCGTCCTTCGAGGACGTAGTTCATCTCCTGTCCGGGGTGCATGTTGAGGTGCATGGGAGCATCGTCGGGCGCGGGTTCCACGGTCACGATGAAGGGATCGATGCGGCGGTCGCGGAATCCTGCGGCGAGGGCTTCGTACTTGTAGGCCTTGCGGCGTTCGACGGAGATTCCCTTTCCGGCGCGGGTAATGAAATAGGAGTTCATGCGGGGCTCCTCGCCGAACATCAGCACGTCGAGGCTGATGCCGTAGTGGCGGGAGATGGTCTGCAGGAGATTGACCGAGATATCGGTCTTCCCGCTTTCGAGTTCGCGGTACTGTTCGAGGGAGATATGGCA
>CALUNH010000080.1 GCA_944321965.1 uncultured Alistipes sp. | reverse complement strand
GCAACAACGCCCCGAGTGGAATGCTCCGAAAAAGCTACTTCTTTTCCGGTTTGGCGATGGTCTCGCGCATCTGCGTGTCGGCCATGATATTCTTCATCCTGTAATAGTCCATGATTCCGAGGTTTCCGTTGCGGAAGGCCTCGGCCATGGCCAGCGGAACCTCGGCTTCGGCCAGAATCACCTTGGCACGGGCATCCTGCGCCTTGGCCTTGTTCTCCTGTTCCAAAGCCACGGCCATCGCACGCCGCTCCTCGGCCTTGGCCTGGGCGATGTTCTTGTCGGCCTGCGCCTGGTCCATCTGCAGTTGGGCGCCGATGTTCTTGCCCACGTCGATATCGGCGATGTCGATCGAGAGGATCTCGAACGCCGTTCCGGCATCGAGCCCCTTTTCGAGCACCACGCGCGAAATCGAATCGGGATTTTCAAGCACGATCTTGTGCGAGTCGGCCGAACCGATCGACGAGACGATCCCCTCGCCGACACGCGCCAGCACGGTCTCCTCACCGGCCCCGCCGACCAGCTGCTTGATGTTCGCACGCACCGTCACGCGGGCCTTGGCAATAAGCTGGATGCCGTCCTTGGCCACGGCAGCCACCGGCGGCGTATTGATCACCTTCGGGTTGACCGACATCTGCACGGCCTCGAAGACGTCGCGGCCCGCCAGGTCGATGGCCGTGGCCATCTTGAAGTCGAGCAGGATATTGGCCTTCTGGGCCGAAACCAGCGCATGGACCACATTGGTGACGTTGCCGCCGGCCAGATAGTGGGCTTCGAGTTCGTTGGGATTGAGCGTCAGCCCGGCCTTCGTGCTCTCGATCATCGACGAGACGATAATCGAAGGCGGGACCTTGCGCCAGCGCATCAGCACCAGCTGCAGCAGGCTGATCCTTACGCCCGACACCAGGGCCGAGAACCACAACCCCACGGGAATGAAATAGAAGACGAGCCAGATGGCGAAGAGGCTCACGAAGACGATCAGCACGATCATTCCTACCTGAAGATCCATACGTTCGAAGTTTTATTGGAGGGTTTTTACGATGACGCTGAAATTCTCGAAGCCCACGACCTCGATCTCCTGCCGGGGATCGACGTAGGCTCCCGTGGACTTGGCCTCATAGACCTTACCGTCGATCTCGACCTTTCCCATCGGGGAGAGGCGCGAGAGGGTTACGCCGTGCTGGCCGATGCGGAGCTCCTCGGCGGGCAGCACGGACATGCTCGACGAGCGGATCTCCTGCTTGAGGGAGAAGCGCTGCCAGGTCTTGGCCCGCAGCGACACGACCACCGCGACGAGCGACAGCAGCAGGATCACGACGATGACCGTAACTCCGGCCGCGGTTCCGAAATCCCGGAAGGCGAGGTAGATCGAGCCTCCGTAGCAGACCAGCGACAGGATGGCACCGATCGAGACGCCGGGCAGCAGCACCAGTTCGGCCACCAGGAACAGCAGGCCGAGAAAGACGAGCAGGATGATATAGAAGAGTTCCATATGCGGGTCCGTTGGGCGGGTTTATGAAGTTAAAGGTAGGAAAAAAATCTCAAGGTTGGGAGACTTCGACGACTTTTATTTCGAGGGCGGGGTCCGCCAGCCGGACGGCATCGGCCAGCCGGTCGGCCACGGCCCGGTCGGTGAAGCCCCCGACGACGAAGAGCTGCTGCCCGACCCGCGAGAGTTCATACCCGGAAGCCGTCTCGGCGATCACCTGTTTCACGGCATCCGACAGGGCGTCGGTCCCGGTGATCTCCACCCGGTAGGCGAGGTCCTGCGCCACGGGATCGCGCGAGAGGTTGCGCATCACGCCGTCGGTCCAGACCACCACCTCGGGGCGGATGAATCCATGCTCCTTCAGGGCTTTCCGCGCCGTTTCGGCCTCTTCGAGCGTCGCGAAGCCCCCGGTATAGTAGTTCCACTTGCCCGCATCGTCGATCAGGTAGAAGAGCGGATAGGCCCCGCGGAAGGTCGCGGCGGCCCGTTTGGTGTTGAACGTGCCGAGCAGGATCCGGTAGATCGTACCGTTGGCGTAGACCTTGCACTCGGGGATCGGGTTCTGGTACGTGTATTTGGGTTTCGACGAGAAGGCCACGCTGTCGTAATCGAGGAAGTAGCGCTCGGCGACATCGATGCGCGGCAGGCGGAAATCCACCGCTCCTATCTGCTCCGCCACACCCCGCAGCGAATCCCGCGCGGCACCGAGCGCCAGCTCCTCCGCCACGGCAGCCTCGTAATCCACCATCACGCGCTTGCGCAGGAAGTAGTCCGCCACGGCGTCCGAAGCCGTCGCGCCGCGCAGTTCGGTGAGCTGCCGCGCGGCCCGGGCCAGTTCCTCCTCCTCGCGGGAGAGGATCTCCTCACGCCCCAGTTCATCGAGGATGTACCCGTAGGCGTAGTTCTTGTTGTCGAAGATGTAGTTCCAGGCCTCGGCAAGCGAATCCCCCAGCACGCGGTTCACCCCCTGCAGGGTCGTCAGACGCCCGAAAATCTCCATCGCCTCAGACTCGTTCTGCACCGTACCATACGCCTCGGCGAGTTCGGTCAGCGTGGCATGGTTGGCGAAATAGCGGTTCACGTACTCCGCAGCCCGGGTTTCGAGGCGCTGCGCCTCGCACAGCGCCGCATAGTCCGTTTCGGCCAGGTGCTCGCGGAAATAGAGGTTGTCAACCAGGTTGCGGACCTTCAGCGAATCGGGAATCCCCGACGCAGGCGCGTTGCGCACGGCACCCGACCCGGAAACCGCACCGTCCAGATTGGCCAGTACCCACTCCTGTTCGATCGAATTGATGCGGTCGATCAGGCGGCCCTTGGCGTTGCGGATCTCGAAGATCCGGCTTTCGAGCTGCAGGATCTCCTGCGAATAGCGCTGACGCTGCACCGG
>CALUNH010000079.1 GCA_944321965.1 uncultured Alistipes sp. | reverse complement strand
GGCGTTCGATATGATCTTTCGACAATTCCATCGGCTGACTTCGCATTGGTGGACCCGGCAAAGATACAAAAAAAGAGGGAGATCGCAAACCGGCAGCCGACAGGCCTCCGGCGAGCGGCTCCCCGGGGATTCACGGGTCCTGGTCGCGGCGGCCGACACCGGAGCTCCGGCACCTTCCCCGGCGGCCGCATCCCCCCTCTCTCGAAAAATTCAGGATCGCGGCGACCGGTGATCGGCGGCGTATTTGCGGCACCAGGTCGTCAGCCCGCACTCCGCGCACTTCGGGGAGCGCGCCGTGCAGACGTAGCGTCCGTGGAGGATCAGCCAATGGTGCGCGATGGGCAGCAGGTGTTTCGGGATGTTCTTTTCGAGCGTCAGTTCGGTCTGCAGCGGGGTCTTCGAGCGCGTCGTCAGGCCCAACCGCTCCGAAACCCGGAAGACATGCGTGTCGACCGGCATCACCTCCTTCTGCCACAGCACCGCCCCCAGCACGTTGGCCGTCTTGCGCCCGACGCCCGGCAGCGTCTGCAGCGCCTGCAGGTCGCTCGGCACCTCCCCGCCGAACTCCTCACAAAGCTTGCGGGCCATGGCGGCCAGATTCCGCGCCTTGTTGTTCGGGTAGGAGATGCTTCGGATGTAGGGGTAGATCTCCTCGGCCGTGGCCGCGGCCATCGCCTGCGGCGTCGGGAAGGCTTCGAACAGCGCCGGAGTGGTCATGTTGACCCGTTTGTCGGTACACTGTGCCGAGAGGGCCACCGCCACCAGCAACTGATAGGGATTCTCGTAATGCAACTCGCTCTCGGCTACGGGCATGTGCTCCGAAAACCAGGCGATGATACCGTCGTAACGCTCTTTTGTTTTCATCGGTTCGTCCTGTTGTTTTTATCGCGGCGGAACAAGATCTTCTTGACCAGCAGTCCGGGGCCTTCGGGGCAGAGCAGCAGCCGCGGGCAGCGCTTCACGTCGCGCCACCAACGCGCAAGATACTCCCGGACCCCGCCGTTCCACGACAGCACCCACCACGCCACGGAAGCGCGCCGACGCTCCAGCCGGAAACGGTTGCGGCCCGTGCCGTAGCGCGCATCGAACCAGAGGCTGATCTCCATCAACGAGTCGCAGAAGGCGATCCGACGGCGATAGGCCCGGCTGTGGCTCACGCTGTCGGGAAGACGCCGATGGACGGCCGTGATGTCCGGAAGAAAGGCGATGCGGCTCCGGGCCGAGAACCACAGCCACATCGGCGCATCGTCGGTCAGCCATTCGGGATGCTCCTCGGGACGCACCTCCCCGTAGTAGCGGACGATCAGATCGCGGCGCGCCAGCGTCGCGCAGTTGGTGATTGTCAGGCTGTAGAGCAGGCTCTCGAAATCGGTGGTGTGCGTCGGATGATCAGGATCCGTGCGGTCGTCGGCCTGCCAGAAATTCAACGCCCCGGTATAACACATCCCGCACTCCGGGTCCGACTCCAGCACGTCGGCCTGTTTCTGCAGCTTCCTCGGATCGCTCCACCAGTCGTCACCGTCGAGGTAGGCCACGTACTTCCCCCGACACGCCTCGAACGTCCGCCGGTAGTTGGCCCGCCAGCCGACATTCTCCGCCGAGGTCACCAGCCGGATCCGATCCGGACAGCGTGCCGCATAGCTCTCGCAGATCGACCGCGTAGCGTCCGTACTGCAATCCTCGCCCAGGACCAGTTCCACACCGAACGTCGTCTCCTGAGCCAGGACGCTCTCGATGGCCCGGGACAAATAAGCTTCGTGGTTGTAGGTCGTCATGCAGACCGAGACCAGCGGGGCGGCCGACGCCGTTTCCCGGGGATTCGTTCCGGGTTGCTGAAAGTTCATTGTTGTCAGAGTTTGGTCAGTTTGGCAAACTTCGCCAGCAGGGTCTTCTCGCCCGCATTGTCGAAGCGAACCACTAATTTATGATCCGTAGCAAGGGTCTCGATGCGTTCCACGACCCCGACGCCGAACATCGGATGTTCGACCCGCTGTCCGACCGTATATTCACTCGCGGAGAGGCTGCCGCTCCCGTCCGCCGGACGCACGCCGAGGCGCCGCATCCCTTCGGTCGAGGGGCGCAGGGGCTGCACCAGGGCCGGGTCCGGAGCCGTCGGGCGCGGCGATGTCCGCGAAGATTGGGGCTGGGAAGTACGCGGGAAGCGCCGGGCCGTGCCCGATTCGCCGTCCGAAGGGATTCCGAAACCGCCGCTGCGCGAACCGGACCCATAGCTGCCGGACCCATAGCTGCCGGACCCATAGCTGCCGCGGCCGCTTCCGGAAGCACCCCCGTAATTCCCGCGGCCGGACCCGGAAGCACCCCCGGATGCCGCGCCGCTGCGCCCGCCGAAACCGTTCGAAGGAGCGCTGCCGCCGAAACGCGAAGTCTGCTGTTTCTGCTGGAAGCGGTAGTCGAAACGGCGGCGCAGTTCGTCGATAGCCGAGGCGCCTTCGGCGCCCGGGCGCGGCATCCGCTCGTCGCCCAGGTCGACCTCCGTCTCGACATAACGCGGGTCGATCTCCCGCAGGAAGCAGCTCGGACGCGAAAACTCCATGTTGCCCCAGCGGAAACGCATCTCGGCATAGGAGATCGTCGCCGCAACCTTCGCACGGGTCAGCGCCACGTAGAACAAACGCCGCTCCTCCTCGATACCGTCGGGCGATTCGGCCGCCCGCTGCGAGGGGAAGAGGTTCTCCTCCAGACCCACGATATAGACATATTTGTATTCGAGTCCCTTGGCCGAGTGGACCGTCATCAGCGTCACCTTGTTGCTGCTTTCGGGGTCGTCCTTGTCCATGTCCGACATCAGCATCATCCCCTGCAGCCACTCCTCGACGGTTGCCTCCTCCTCGGGCTGCCGCTCGCCGTTGCGGATCTCGGCGTCGCAGCGCTCCTTGAACTCCTGCATCGAGTTCAACAACTCCTCGATGTTGTCCAGCGCCGAGGCCGCCTCCGGGGTATTCTC
>CALUNH010000078.1 GCA_944321965.1 uncultured Alistipes sp. | reverse complement strand
TTGCTCTTGACGGCTCCCGCCACGTGGATGGCGCCGCCGAACAGCAGCAGTTTCTCCGTCAGTGTGGTTTTTCCCGCATCGGGGTGGGCGATGACCGCAAAGGTCCGCCGCCGGGTGATCTCTTCCTGTAAGGTCATGTACTATTGTTTCGGGTAATCCATGTTGTAGTGGCAGCCCACCGACTCCTTGATTTCGCGGCCCTGCTTGATGATCAGGTAGGCCACGGCGATCATGTTGCGCAGTTCGCACAGTTCGCGGTTGGGCTTGGTCTTGCCGTAGAGCTCCTCGGTCTCCTCGAAGAGGATCGACAGCCGCCGCATGGCGCGTTTGAGCGAGAGGTTCGAGCGCACGATGCCCACGTAGTTGGTCATGATCTGCTGCACCTCGCGTTTCGACTGGATCAGCATCAGCATCTCTTCGGTGTGCTGCGTGCCGTCGAAGTCCCAGTCGGGGATTCCCTCCTGGAAATCCACCTTGTCGATCAGTTCCGCGGTATGACGGGCCGCCTGGTCGGCATAGACCACCGCCTCGATCAGCGAATTCGAGGCCAGGCGGTTTGCGCCGTGCAGCCCCGTGCAGGAGGTTTCGCCCAGGGCGTAGAGGTGTTTGATCGAGGTTTGTCCGTTGGTGTCGACCCGCACGCCGCCGCAGCAGTAGTGCGCCGCCGGGGTGACGGGAATCCAGTCCTTCGTGATGTCGATGCCGATCGAGCGGCACTTTTCGTAGATGTTCGGGAAGTGGCTCCGGATCGAGTCGGGGTCCTTGTGCGTAACGTCGAGGTAGACGAAATCCATACCCAGACGGGTCATTTCGCGGTAGATCGCCCGGGCCACGATGTCGCGCGGGGCCAGCGACTTCATCGGGTGGTACTTGTCCATGAACTCCGTGCCGTCGGGCAGGCGCAGGATCGCCCCGAAACCGCGCATGGCTTCGGTGATGAGGAAATTGGGCTTCTCGCCCGGGTTGTAGAGCGTCGTGGGGTGGAACTGGATGAACTCCATGTTCTCGGTGATGGCCTTGGCGCGGTGGCACATGGCGATGCCGTCTCCCGTAGCCACGACCGGGTTCGAGGTCGAGGAGTAGACGTTGCCGCAGCCGCCTGTGGCCACGATCGTGAATTTCGAGAGCATCGTCTCGATTTCGTTCGTGTCGAGGTTCAGGACGTAGGCTCCGAAGCAGGCCAGCCCGCGCGTGTGGCGCGTGACGAACTCGCCCAGGTGGTGCTGCGTGAGCAGGTCGATGGCGAAGTGGTGCTCCAGGACCGTGATGTTCGGGTGCTTGCGGACCGACTCCACCAGGGCGCGTTCGATTTCGGCGCCCGTGAGATCCTCGTGGTGGAGGATCCGGTGTTCGCTGTGGCCGCCTTCGCGGTTGAGCTCGAAACGCCCGTCGGGTGTCTTGTCGAAGCGCGTGCCCCAGGCGATCAGGTCGGCGATCAGCTCCGGAGCGCGTCGGACGACCAGCTCGACGGCCCGTTCGTCGCATTTGCCCGCTCCGCAGACCAGCGTGTCGTGGATGTGTTTCTCGAACGTGTCGGGAGCATACGTTACCGAGCAGATGCCGCCTTGTGCGTAATTGGTGTTGCATTCGATCATTTCGCCCTTGGTCACGATCGTGACATGTCCGTGAGCGGCGGCTTTCAGTGCGAAGGAGAGCCCTGCGGCACCGGAGCCGATAACCAGGAAGTCGGTCTTCATAGGTTTCTTTTTTGCATTATGCGACGCAAAGTTACAAAAAATAGTAACTTTGCCGCATAATTTCCGGCAAAAATGGAACGACATATCGATATAAACCGGTTTGATTACAACCTTCCCGACGAGCGGATCGCCAAATTCCCGCTCGCCGAACGCAGCGCCTCGAAGCTTCTCGTCTACCGCGGGGGTGAAATCTCCGAACGCCGTTTCGCCGATATCGGCGACGTGCTGCCTGCGGGCGAGCTGCTCGTTTTCAACAATACGAAGGTGATCCGTGCGCGGATCATCATGCACAAGCCCTCCGGGGCGCGCATCGAGGTCTTCTGCCTCGAACCGCACGACCCGGCCGACTACGAACGCGCCTTTGCCGTGGCCGGGACGTGCGAGTGGTCGTGCATCGTGGGCAACCGCAAGAAGTGGAAGGAAGGGTATGTCGAGATCAACTTCGAATCGGACGGCCGGGCCGAATACCTCCGGGCCTGGATCACGGAGGAGCGCGGCCGTGAATGTACGGTGCGTTTCGAGTGGACCGCGCCGATGACCTTCGGGCAGCTGCTCGAACACCTCGGGCGCATTCCCATTCCGCCCTACCTGAACCGTGAGAGCCAGGAGATCGACAATACGCGCTACCAGACCGTCTATTCGAAGTTCGAGGGTTCGGTGGCGGCGCCTACGGCCGGGCTGCACTTCACGCCCGAGCTGATCGAGTCGATGCGGGAGCGCGGTTTCGAATTCGAGGAGGTGACGCTCCACGTCGGGGCCGGGACGTTCCTGCCCGTCAAGGACGAGGATGCGGCGAAACACCCCATGCACACCGAGCACTTTGAGGTGCGGCGCGAGACGGTGGCGCGGCTGCTCGAACGCTGGGGGCACATTACGGCCGTGGGAACCACCTCGGTGCGGACCCTCGAATCGCTTACGGCCCTCGGCTGGCGCATCCGCACGGCGGGGACGCCCGATGCCGGACGGGTCGTGGGGCAGTGGGAACTTTACGACATTCCGGCCGCATATGCCGGCCGCGAGGCGCTGGCGGACCTGTTGGAATACCTCGACCGCGAGGGCCTCGACCGCCTGAAGGCCTCGACGCAGATCATGATCACGCCGCTGGGCTACGAGTTCCGCATCGTGCACCACATCGTGACGAACTTCCACCAGCCCAAATCGACGCTGCTGCTGCTGGTTTCGGCCTTCGTGGGCGACGACTGGCACCGCATCTACGACTATGCCCTCGGGCACGGTTTCCGTTTCCTGAGCTACGGCGACTCGTCGGTGCTCATGCGGTAGAACGGGCCGGGACGGAGAGGTGAACTGTCGGGCAGCATCCGGGCAGTATCCGGGAGGGGCTCGAAGCCGGTATGGTTTGTCTTCGCGGTATTCGGGGAAGGCTCGCCGTGGCGTTCGGGAAATAAAAAACGGGACCGTTGAGGTCCCGTCGCGGTAAACTGTTTGAAAAGCATTCCGGTCCGGCGATCAGACCCGAATGTGGCGGACGGGTCAGTCGACCCGCTGAAAGATGGATTTATCCCGGACTCGCTGGCCTTCATCCATCCGATACCAGGTCATGACGA
>CALUNH010000077.1 GCA_944321965.1 uncultured Alistipes sp. | reverse complement strand
GGAATCGGAATGAAGTTGTCCAGGAATTTCAGCATCCGGCGCGCCTCGTCGAATTCCGGGACCGTGTCCGGAACCTCCCGGAGGATCTTCTCCGCAAAGGGCCGCAGCACCGAAATCTCGTAGAACAACGACGAATTCAGCATTACGTCGGCATTCTCCTGATAGGGGAAGATGTGCTTCTCCTCGCCCCGGCGTACCGATGCCCATCGTGAAAGTGTCGACAACGCATCCGACCCCCGCTGCTTGTAGTCGCGCGTCAGACGCCGCAGCAGGCGGTTGTCCGTCGTGGCGATCCGCGAGAGGTTGTCCATCGCCACCGACGTGAAGCACGAGATGTAGATCCGGAACTTCTTCGAGTCGGGAATCGACGGCGTCAGACGCGGGTTCAGACCGTGGATGCCCTCGATGATCAGGATCGAGCGTTCGTCGAGCGTCAGCGGCGTGCCGTGCTGCGTGCGCCGTCCCGTGATGAAGTCGTAGCGCGGGATGTCGACGCTCTCGCCCGCCATCAGGCGCCGCAGATGGTCGTTGAAGAGCGTCAGGTCGATCGCCTCCAGCGCCTCGTAGTCGTAATCGCCGTTCTCGTCCAGGGGTGTCTTCTCCCGGTCGACGAAGTAGTCGTCCAGAGAGATCATTACGGGCCGCAGCCCCAGGACGCCCAACTGGATGCCGAGGCGTTTGGCCGACGTGGTCTTCCCGCTCGACGAGGGTCCCGAGATCAGCACCATGCGGATGCCCCGTTCGACGTTTGCCGCGTAGATCGCATCGGCGACCTCGGCGAATTTCCGTTCGTGGAACGCCTCGGCCATCTTGATCATGCCTCCGGCATCTCCGGCCAGTGCCCGGGCATTGACCGCCCCGATCGTCGGGACGCCCATCAGCGTCACCCACGACTGGTACTCCTGGAAGATCGAGAACATCTTCTCCTGCTGGACGTTCTTGCTGAGGCGGTCCGGGGAGGTGCGAAGCGGAAGAGCCAGGTAGAACCCGTTGTAATAGGGTTCGATGTCGAACAGGTGCACGTAACCCGTCGACGGGGCCAGCGATCCGTAGAAGTAGCCCGCCGTGTCGCCCAGCGTGTAGAGGTCGCTGTAGAGCCGCGGCCGGGTGTCCAGCAGTTCGATCTTGTCCGCGAAACCCTCCCGGGCGTAGCGTTCGCGCACCTCGGTGGTGAGCATCCGCTGCCGTGTGATTGGCAGGTCCCGGGCGATGAGTTCACGGATCCGGTTGCGGAGCCGTGCCGTTTCCGCCGCGGAGAACTCGTCGATGCCCTCGATTTCGCAGTAGAAACCGCTCTGGCCCATCGAGTGGCGGATGTGGAGCGTCTGACCCGGGTAGAGGTCCTTGACGGCCTTTTGCAGCAGGAACCAGACGGTCCGCTGGTAGACCCGGATCCCGGCAAACGACGTGATGTCCACGAAACGGATCGTCGCCGGGGTATAGATTTTGTAGTTCAACTCCTTGATGCGGTTGTTCACGAAGGCCGCCAGAAACGGGTGGCTGCCGGGTTTCAGCTGCCCGGTGACCTGCAGCAGCGAGGTCCCCATCGGGACGGACAACTTCCCGTCGGGGTTTTCGCAGATGATCTGAATGGTGTCGTTCATCGGAAAATTTTGCTGTCTTGGATGCCAAAGATAGTGAAAAGATGGGAATAATTTGTACTTTTGGCGACAGTTTCTCCGAAATGCGGAATAATCTTGCGAATATGAAAAAACTGCTCAGATGGGGCCTGTTGGCCGCAATGGCCGCGGTGACGGCCTGCACTCCCCGGGAAACGACGCTCGTCGTGCTCTCGACCAATGACATGCACGCCCGGATTCAGTATTTTCCCCGGCTTGCCGCAGCCGTCGCGGCCTGCCGCGATACGGTGCAGCGGGTCGTGCTGGTCGATGCCGGAGACCGCTGGACCGGAAACGCCTATGTCGACAAGGCTCCGTCGCCCGGAATGCCGATGATCGCCCTGATGAACCGCCTCGGCTACGACGTGGCGACGCTCGGAAACCATGAATTCGATTTCGGACAGGCCTTCCTCGGCCGCATGATCGACAGCATGGCGTTCGAGGTTGTCTGTGCCAATGTCCGGAGCGACACCTGCACCTTCCCGCAGCTGCCGCCGTATGTCGTCATCGAGCGGCAGGGGATCCGCATCGGATTCGTGGGTGTGGTGACCAACTACGAGGGCCCGGGACATCCGGCCGGGAATGCCGCCAATTTCGAGGGGCTCGAATTCCCCGACCCCAAGCAGATGGCCCGTCGATATGCCGAAGCGTTGCGCCCGGAGGTCGACGTGCTGGTGCTCGTCTCCCACATGGGCGACGACCGCGATGCGGAGCTTCTTGCCGCGGAGACACGCTATGACGTGGTGATCGGAGGCCATACCCACGAACTGCGCGACACGCTCGTCAACGGAACCCTTCTTACACAGACCGGGAAGAACCTGGCCAATATCGGCGTTACGACCCTCCGTCTGCGCGGGAAACGGGTCGAGAGCGTCGATTACCGGATCGTCCCGCTCGACGGGTATGCGCCCGATCCGGATTTTCAGGCGGAAGTGGAGCGCTGCTATGCCGATCCCGAACTGAACCGTCCGGTCGGGGAGTTCACGGCAACGGCCGATGTGTGGGGCGTGGCCAACTGGATGGCCGCGGCGGTGGCCGACGAGGCCGATGCCGAGGTGGGGTTCTACCATGTCGGCGGCGTGCGCCTCGACTCGATCCCGGCCGGCGGCATGAGCACCGCGCGGATCTACGACCTCGAACCCTTCGGCACGGAGATCGCCGTCATGCGCATGACCCCCGCCCAGATGCGCCGCATGATCCTCGCGAAGTACAACGATACCGAAAACCGCAAGGAGTCGCACCGTATCGACCTTGTCTCGACGACCCCCTACGAAATCCTTACCGACGCCCAGGACAACGCCCTCGATGTGCGTTTCCCGAAACTGCGGGAAGGCCGCAGCTACCGCGTGGCCGTCAGCGACTACGTCTTCAAGAACTACCGCGACGTGCACTATGCCGAAGGCCGGATTACCGGCGTGAAGGTCGCCGACGTGCTGCTCGAAGAACTGGAGGAGGAGTCGCCCCTCAGGCCCGACAACCGCCCCCGGCAGCGGATCGTCAGGCAGCACTGACCCGGCAGCGGATCGTCAGGCAGCACTGACCCGGCAGCGGATCGTCAGGCAGCACTGACCCGGCAGCACTGACCCGGCAGCACGGATCCGGCGGCGGATTTCCGCAAGAAATAAACCGCTGATTTTTTGAAGTTTTCGGAAAAATGCCTACCTTTGTGGCCCTTGCGTGCGCGTACGAAGCCTGCACGCTGGGGCTACAAACTTTATTATTAACCATTTAACGAGCGATTGTATCGCAAAATTTCCACACATGGAAGAACTGAAAAA
>CALUNH010000076.1 GCA_944321965.1 uncultured Alistipes sp. | reverse complement strand
GCTGCCCCTCGACTTGCATGTGTTAGGCCTGCCGCTAGCGTTCATCCTGAGCCAGGATCAAACTCTCCATTGTAAAAGAAAATAATGTTTCGTTAGAGTCCTGACTATTCGTTTTCCTTTAAAGGAAATTGACAGATAAATACTACAATTTTGCTCTCAAAATATAACCAGTAATTCAAAGAACCACTTTAAAAAAGCTTCGCATTTTGGTTGCGAAAGGGATTGCAAAGATAAGTCATCTTTTTGAATCCTGCAAATCTTTTTCAAGATTTTTTTTCGAACCCTCCCGAAGGAGTAGTGCGAAAGGGATTGCAAAGATAGGTAATCTTTCTCAAACCTCCAAAAACTTTTTCAAGAACTTTGCATCTTGTTGAAAGCCAGATCACAAAACCGTCTCAAGCTCCTTTATTGTAAACCCTCGACTTATTTGTAAGAACCGTTGTTTTTCAAATGCGGATGCAAAGGTAGCGACTTTTTTTGAACCTGCAAATATTTGCGACTCTTTTTTTCAAAAAAATCATTTTTTCGTCCAAAAAAGGCCCCCTACCTTATATATAATAGGCAGGGGGCTCCAAATCCATCTTCCTGCAAGCCGCCCGTCAGAGCCAGCCGCCATTCCCAGCCAACCCGGCCCGCGAAACCACCGCAAACTCCCGGGTAAACTCCGTATCGCCCGCCTCGGCCGTTATGCACAGGATCGAGACTCCCGGCCGGGTGCTCCGGAACGTAATCCGCGTGCCGTCGATCTCAGGCGATGCGGCGATGATCCCCAGATTGCCCGGAGATTCCAGCTTTGCAGACTTCAGCGCCACCTTGCTGCGGTCGCCGCCGAAGAAACGCGCGAAATCCACCGTCGTGGACTCCCCGACCGGAATATAAACCGCCGAAGTCCCCCGGATTGCCAGCAGCAGTTTGAGCGCATCGACGCAGCCGCCGCCCATCTTGCCCTGATAAGCCGAAAGATCGGAAACCGTGATTCCCTCTTTCGTGCCGGTGAAGTAGTGGTCGATTCCATAGACCGAACTCAACAGCAGCGACTTGAACTCCGCCGCCGTATATTTGCGGCCCAGCTGCGCCGCATAGGAGAGCCCCAGGGCCGCAACGCCCGAAACGTGCGGACACGCCATCGAGGTTCCCTGCATGAACCCGTAGCCGTAAAACGCGACGTCCTGTTTCCGGCCGTCCTGATAGTCGATGGCATTGTCGCAGAGGATCGTGCTCAGCACCTGGCCGTCCGCATAAAGTTCTCCGTCCAGCTGCGCCGTATAGACGTCACCGCCCGGAGCCGTCATGTCGACCCACGTCCCGTAATCCGTATAATAGGCCGGGCGGAAGGCCCAGTCCATCGACCCCACGGCAATCACCGGAGAATAGGCAGCCGGATACATCGGAGCATCGCCGTAAGTATCGCCGTCGTTCCCCGCCGCGAAGATCACGAGACCGCCCTGCAGCGGCGAATTCGGATTGTTGGTCCCGGCGCCCTCGATAAAGGTATCGATCGCCGTGCGGATTACGCCATAGTAACTTTTCCACTCCCTGTCGATCTGATCCGCCGTAAGATCTCCGAAATTATAGCCCCAGCTGTTCTGAGCGATGACGGCGCCATTCTTCCAGGCATACTCGAAGGCCTTCACGATCGGATTGTTCGATTCGTCGCCGTCGCTGTAGCCCATGATCTGGCACGACATGATCTTCACGCCGCCCTTGCCGCTCCGGCCTCCGGCAATGCCGCAGACGCCGCGCGAGTTGTTGTTCACGGCGGCAATCACACCCGCAACGTGCGTGCCGTGGTCGGCATAGGTCCACCAACCGTCTTCGTCCTGCGTGGCCGAACGCCAGTCGAGGTCCGCCGTGTTGTCCCAGAAGTTGTAGCCGTGCTCCTGCGGCTTGGAGGGATTCGACCAGATGTTCGCCGCCAGGTCGGGGTGCGTCGTCTGCACCGGCTCGTCGAGCACCGCAACGACGATCTCCTCGTTGCCCGTACAGAGTTGCCAGGCATCCAGCAGGTTGATATCCGCACCGGCTTTCGGCGTGGAGAAGTATTCGTTCGGACCGGTATTGTCAAAATGCCACTGATAAGGCAGCATCTTGTCGTTCATGGAGGCCGAAGCACGGGTTTCGCCCAAAGCCGGGAAGTGCTCGGAACGGGCCGGAACGACCCGTCCGACATGCAGCGGGCGGATGCGCCGCGGGTTGATTTCATACTCCACGACCGAAACTCCCGATACGGCGGCAAAGCGTTTCCCGACCTGCGAGAGATCGGCGTCCTTGTCAAATGCGACCCGGTACCAGCAATTCATTCCCGTCCGATCGTAAACCGATTCCCACTCGGGGTCGTAGTCCACGATTCGCTGGAAGCGGTCCGCACCAATCTCTTCAAGCAGCGCATCGATATCCTCCACACCCGAACGGGTCGCACATCCCTCCGCACGGGTGGATGCCTGTTGGGCCTGCGCGGCGGCCACGACCCGGGCCGTCTCCGGAGAGAGTTTCACCGAAAGAGCTCCCTGCAGGGCAACCTCCGGAGCCGGAGTCCCAATAATTCGGGCTCGGGTCTCAGATGTCTCCAATGTCTCCTTCACACAAGCAGTCGCTGCCACCAGGCAGCGACTGATCAACAATCTCTTCATACACATTTCTCTTGAGGTAAGATTTCAAAGGTATTGCTTTTTTGCAAAAATCAAAATATCCGTCCCGGATTTCCGTCAAAATACACCTCATTCCCCGAAAAAAAGAGATTTTTTCGTATTTTTGCCCCGCACAACAGGCCAAAACTTATGAATCTGAAAAAAATATCCCTGCTCGTCGTCCTGCTGCTCGTCGCAGACCAGGCCCTCAAGATCTGGATCAAAACCCACATGCACCTCGACGAGTCGATCGTGGTCTTCCCCGACTGGTTCCAGCTCCGCTTCATCGAGAACAACGGAGCCGCATTCGGTATGCACATCTACACCGGCAGCGGCTTCGACTGGGGGAAACTCCTCCTCGGGATATTCCGCATCGTGATGGTCGGATTCATCGGCTGGCTCATCTACCACCTCACCCAGAAACGGGAAGGGACTCCCAAAGGGGTGATCGTCGGACTGGCGCTGATCTTCGCCGGAGCCATGGGCAACATCCTCGACAGTGCCTTCTACGGGCTGATTTTCTCCGAATCGACCCCTTACAGCGTAGCGGAATTCGGCGGGCACTATGCCGGGTTCATGATGGGAAAGGTCGTGGACATGTTCTACTTCCCGCTGTTCCAATGGAACGGGGTACCGCGGCTGCTGCGGTTCCTGGTCGACAGCAACAACTATTTCTTCGGAGCCATCTTCAATCTGGCCGATGCCTACATCTCCGTAGCCGTAGTCTATCTGCTTCTGTTTCAGTACAAATTCTTCAGCAAGTAGATTTTTTTCAAAAAAACGGTTGTGAATTCGGAAAAAAGTATTACTTTTGCACACCGCAATTCCGAAAAGACACCGGTACAATGCCCAGGTGGCGGAATAGGTAGACGCGCACGTTTCAGGTGCGTGTGCCGCAAGGCGTGCAGGTT
>CALUNH010000075.1 GCA_944321965.1 uncultured Alistipes sp. | reverse complement strand
TGCAATTTCAGTCCTGTTTCGTAGAGGTCCATCGAGACCCGTCCGCCGCCGCACTGGGTGATGTTGAGCAGGATGATCCCGCGGTCGACGGCCTCTTTGACAACATGGATGAAGCGTTCCGACGTGGGCGCGTTTCCCGCACCGTAGGTTTCGAGCACCACGGCCCGCAACCCCGGGGCCCGGAACATGGCCTGAAGGATCTCCTCGCCGAGCCCCGGGAACAGTTTGACGAGTTCGATTCCTCCGGAGAGGCGTGTGGCGATGCGCAGATGGTCGGAGTATTCCGCGGGTTGCAGGATGGCGGGACGGTTGTAGGCGATGTTGACGCCGACTTCGGCCAGCGGCGGGTAGTTGTAGGACCGGAATGCGCTCAGTGCTTCGGCGCTGCGTTTGGTGGTTCGGTTGGCGCGGAACAGTCTGTTCTGGAAGTAGAGCGACACTTCGGGGACGACGGGTCGGCCGTCGATGCGGGCTCCGGCAATCTCGATGGCCGTGATGAGGTTCTCGCGGCCGTCGGTGCGCAGCACGCCGATGGGGATCTGGCTGCCGGTGAAGACCACGGGTTTGGCGAGGTTTTCGAGCAGGAAACTCAAGGCCGAAGCGGTGTAGGACATGGTGTCGGTGCCGTGCAGGACGACGAATCCGTCGTAACGGGCGTAATTGTCGCGGATCAGCTCGGCCAGGGCGATCCAGTTCGAGGGTTCGACGTTCGAGGAGTCGATTACCGGGTCGACGGTGTGGACGTCGATGTCGACGTTGAGGCGTTTCAACGAGGGGAATTCCTCGTAGATGCCGCTGAAATCGAACGGGACGAGAGCGCCGGTGGCGGCATCGGTCTTCATGCCGATGGTGCCGCCGGTGTAGATGATCAGAATGGAGGATCGCATATCGTTCATGGTATTCTTTTCCAGAAGGTTTCGGGGGTTTCGGGGGTTTCGGGAATTTCGGGGGTTTCGGATTCCGCTTTGTCCGTTGCCGTTCCGCCGATCGCCTCGACGAGAAAACTGACGGGCCGGAACCCGTCGTTGCACGAAAGCATTGCCGAGGCGGGGTTCTTCATCCATCCGTCGTAGAAGTCCGTGGCACCGTGGGCCAGGGCCATGACGAAGGGCGAGAGGGTCTGCCAGGCGCTTTCGCACAACCCTTCGGGGCGCTGCCAGCCCTCGCAGACGAATACCTGCCCCTCCTGCATGTCGCAGGCGTGTTCGATCGGGTTTTCGTAGCGTGCGATCAGGTCCTGGTGGCAGACCTTGCGGATAACGGTGATGCGGATGCGTTTCATGGTTCGGGACAGCTGTTTTCAGACGGTTTTCGCGGGTGTCGTTTCTCCGAACAGGCGCCCGGCGTTGGCCGTGGTGGCTTCGGCCACCTCTTCGGGGGTCAGCCCCTTCAGTTCGGCGACCTTTTCGCAGACGAAGTGGACGTAGGAGGACTCGTTGCGCTCGCCGCGGTGGGGAACCGGTGTCAGATAGGGGCAGTCGGTTTCGAGCACGAGGTCCCGCAGCTCCATCTCGCGCACGACCTCCGCAAGGCGGCTTTTCCTGAAGGTGACGACGCCTCCGATCCCGAAGAGGAATTCGCCGCAGGTTTTCAACTCGTGACAGGTTTCGATGCCGTCCGAGAAGGCGTGGAATACGCCCCGGAGGCCGCGTCCGCGGTATTCGCGGATGATTTCGACCGTTTCGGGCCAGGCGTCGCGCGTATGGACGGCGATCGGGAGGCGGTATTGCAGGGCGAGTTCGATCTGGCGGCGGAACGCCTCGATCTGCTCCTCGCGGAACTCCCGGCTCCAGTAGAGGTCGAGCCCGATTTCACCCACGGCGCAGAAGGGCGGAATCCCTTCGGGCGGGCTCTGCAGATAATGCTCCACGAGATTCAGCTCCTCACGCCAGCGGGGATTTTCGTTGACCGAGGTCGGGTGCAGTCCCATCATCGGGGAGCAGCGGTCGGGATGCCGTCTGCAGAGGTCGAAGAGCTGTTCGTGACTCTCGGAGTCGATGGCCGGAAGCAGGAGCCGCCGAACCCCTGCGTTCCGGGCCCTTTCGAAAGCCTCTTCACGGTCCGGATCGAACGCTTCGTCGTAGAGATGTGAGTGTGTATCGATCAGATTCATAGTTTCATGTATCGATTTCCGGGGAGTTGCCGGATGGCCCCCGAGAGTTCGAGACCGATGAGCAGGGCGGCGAGTTCTCCGGGATTCATTCCGCTCTGTTGGGCGAGGGTTTCGAGCGGCAGCGGATCGCTGGTCGGGAAGCATTCGAGCAGCCGTTGTTCATCGGGTGTCAGTTCCGGAGTCGGGGCCTGGGGTTGGAATGCTGCGGGATCCTCTCCCAGGTCCCACATCAGTTCGCGGATGATGTCGTCGGCATTCATGACCAGTTGCGCTTTCCGGTTGCGGATCAGGTGGTTTGTGCCGACCGATGAGCGGTCGGTGACGCGCCCCGGAACGGCCATGACCGTTCGGTTGTAGGAATCGGCGCAATGGGCTGTGACGAGCGAACCTCCGCTGTCGGGGGATTCGACGATGATGCACCCGGCGCTCAGTCCGGCGATGATTCGGTTTCGGGCGAGGTAGAAGTTTCCGTTCTGTTTGGATTGCGAATGGAGTTCCGAGACGAGGGCACCTCCATGCGCGAGGATGTCGCGTGCGACTCCGGCGTGTTGGACGGGGGTGATTCCCGGGAGCGTGTTGGCCAGCACGGCGATGGTGGGGACTTCGGCGGCGAGGGCAGCGCGGTGTGCTGCGACATCGATTCCGAAGGCCAGTCCGCTGACGATGCAGAGTCCGGGGACCCTTTCGGCGAGACCTTCGACGAGCCGGTTGCACATGGATTGTCCGTAGGGCGTGGCCTGTCGGGTTCCGACCATGGAGATGCAGCGGGTTTTCAGTGTTTTTGGGTTCCCCTGCAGATAGATGACATGGGGATAGTCGGGCATTTCGCGCAGCAGGGGCGGGTATTCGGGATCCGTGGACGCGATGATCCGGATGTTGTTTCGGCGGCAGTATTCGATTTCGCGGGCTGCGGGGTTGAATCCCTGACGTCGGAGGAGTTGTCGGGCGATTTCGGGTCGGAGCCGGGCTTTTTCGACGAGTTCGTCCTCGGACGCCGCGAAGATGCTTCGGGCGTCGCCGAAGGTTTCGAGCAGGTGCACGGCACCTTTCACGCCGATTCCGGGGGTCATCTGGAGGGCGATATCTTCGATAGTCATAGCCTCGGTCTGAAAATCCGGGAATAAAGGTAGCGATTTTTGGGGGAATACGGAGCGTTTTGCGGTAAAAATGGATGAAAGATGTCGTTAAGTTTTGGTAGAAACGGAAAAGTTTGTATATTTGCACGCCGATACACCGGCATGGATCCTGCCTGTTTCGCGATTCGAGAGGGGGGGGAGATGGAGGGATGCCTCTGAAGTGAACCTCTGATTTTTATACGGATCGATAGCGGGAAGTTGTGGGGATGGGATTGTTTAGGGACGGTGTATAAGGAAATGGTCTGATGGCCGAGTGGCTAGGCAAAGGTCTGCAAAACCTTGTACAGCGGTTCGAGTCCGCTTCAGACCTCACAGAAACCGCGTTGTAGATGTCTACAACGCGGTTTTCTTTTGAATTTGTACGGCATTTGTACGGCAAAAGGGTTGGTTGATGCTTCCGATTTTATCTTCCGGCTTCGTGGGTTACATTACTTTCGATACTGTTCCAAATAGTGTGTCTGGGGAATAAATAAAAAAGTCTACAGATTTTTTAGATTTGTAGTGACGAACCAA
>CALUNH010000074.1 GCA_944321965.1 uncultured Alistipes sp. | reverse complement strand
TGGAGCCGCCTGCTGCACCGCGATCTGTCGTATTTTTTTGCGGGGATGGTCCTGATCTACGCCCTGTCGGGTATCGCGATGAACCATCGCGACACGTTCAACCCGCACTATTCGGTCACGCGGAGCGAGTTGACGCTCCGGGTCCCGGATGTGTCGGCGGATGTTTTTTCGCAGTTCGATGCCGAGTTGCTGCTGGCCCGGGCGGGGATCTCGGAACGCTACGTGAAGCACTACTTCCCGGAGGCGGGGACGCTGAAGATCTTCCTGCAGGGCGGATCGTCGCTGACGGCGGATGTGTCGAGCGGCGCCGCGGTTTTCGAGCGCCTGACGCGGCGTCCGGTCTGGAGTGCGCTGACGCGCCTGCACTACAATCCGGGATCGTGGTGGACGCTCTTTGCGGATCTTTTCGGCGGCGGGCTGATCCTGATCACCCTCACGGGTCTCTTCATCGTCAAGGGGCCGAAAGGCCTGTGGGGCCGCGGCGGTGTGGAGCTGGCTGCGGGAATCCTCATCCCCCTGTTGTTTCTCTTTATCTGACACGCCATGGAACCGGTTATCGAATGCCGCCATCTGACCCACTGTTACGGGCGGCGCAAAATCTATGAAGACCTTTCGTTCGACGTCCCCCGGGGCCGTATCCTGGGGCTGCTGGGCAAGAACGGCACGGGAAAGACCACGACGATCAACATTCTGAGCGGCTACCTCGAACCCCGGTCCGGGGAGTGCCTCATTTTCGGCGAGAACATCCGCACGCTCACCCCGCAGACGCGGCGGCGGATCGCGCTGCTGATCGAGGGGCACGTTCAGTACCAGTTTATGACGATCGAACAGATCGAGCGTTTCTACGCGGCGTTTTACCCGGCGTGGAACCGCGATGCCTACTACGGGCTGATGGAGAAGCTGCAGGTGGCTCCCGGGCAGCGCATTTCACGCATGTCGTGCGGGCAGCGCTCGCAGGTGGCCCTGGGGTTGATCCTGGCGCAGAATGCCGATCTGCTGGTTCTCGACGACTTCTCGATGGGGCTTGACCCGGGTTACCGGCGGCTCTTCGTGGAGTACCTGCGGGAGTTCGCCAAGGCCGAGGGGAAGACCGTCTTCCTCACCTCGCACATCATTCAGGACATGGAGCGGCTGATCGACGATTGCATCATCATGGACTACGGGCGGATCCTGGTCCAGATGCCGGTCGGGGATCTGCTCCGGACTTTCCGCCGCTATTCGTTCCGCTGTCCCGACGATGCCCGGCTGCCGTCGGGCGAGGGGTTCTATCACCCGGCGGTGGTGCGGGGTCGGGGCGAGCTCTGTTCGTTTGCCTCGCCCGAGGAGGTGCGTTTCCGGCTCGAAGAGGCCGGTATCCCGTGCGAGGGGTTCACCGCCGAAACGCTCAATCTCGAAGATGCCTTTATCGGCCTGACCGGAAAATACTGATCGACCATGTGGAAAGCTCTCTTGTATAAGGAATGGATCAAAACCCGCTGGTATCTGTTGCTGGCGCTGTCGGTGACACTCGGATTTGCGGGTTATGCGCTGTTGAAACTCCATCGGGCCGTAGCGCTGACGGGTGCCGGCCACATCTGGGAGGTGATGGTGACGCGCAACGCGGTTTTCATCGACCAGATGCAGTATGTCCCGTTGCTGGCGGGCCTGGCGCTGGCGGCCGTGCAGTACCTCCCCGAGGTACACCGCAAATGCCTCAAGCTGACGCTTCATCTCCCCGTTCCGGCGCTGGCCACCCTGGGGGTGATGCTGGCTTTCGGGGTTGCGGTGCTGGCCGTGCTGTTCGGCCTGGGGATTGTCCTGCTTGCCGCGGGGGCACGCCCGCTCCTGGCGCCCGAACTGGTCGGGAACATCCTCCATGCAGCCCTTCCGTGGTACCTCGCCGGGGTGGCGGGCTACCTCCTCGGGGCGTGGACGATACTCGAACCGACCTGGAAACGGCGGATTCTTTGCCTGCTGATGTCCGTCCTGCTGCTGCGCCTCTTTTTCCTGGCTCCGGTTTCGCGCGCCTACGGCGGATTCCTCGCCGTACTGGCTCTTCTGAGCCTCTGCGCGGCATCGCTGAGCTGGCTTTCGGTCGTGCGCTTCATGGCCGGACGGCAGGATTAACCCCGTAAAATACTTGAAACGATGACCCGTTTTGCAAAACTGTTTTTCTGGTTTCTGGTGCTTGTGCTGCTGCTGTGGCAGCTGCCGTGGGCGGTCAACTACCTCCTGGTGCAGTCCCGGAACACGCCCTTTACGCTCTACAGCGAGGTGCTCGATGATTTCGTCATGATCCGCCACACCTCCGACAAGGAGGTCGAGTACCGCGACCGCGCGGGCAACGAATATACCCGGCGGGCGTTCGATTCGCTGCTGCCGCTCTTCTACGCCCGGCAGTTGACGGCCGACGGACGGTTCCCCGATTCGGTGGCGGGGCGTCCCGTTACGCTCCGTGAGGCCCAGATTGCCTCGTTCATTTTCCGTTCCGCGCCGAAGGATCTCAACCGTCCCGCGCCGGGGCTCCATTTTCTGCTGGAATCGATGTCCGGACGGGTGGACCTTGCGATGCCGTCGGATGCGTTCCGCCTGACCGATAGGGGGATCGAATTCATCGACATGGCGACCAACCGCATCGATACGGCGAAGAGCGGCCGTTTCACGCGGATGCTGCTCCGCAAGGGATGCCGGTTCCCGGTGCGGGAGCTCTCCGGGAATCCTTCGGCACGCAAGGAGTACGACGAAGGCTATCTGCTGCTCGATGCCGACGGCGGGCTGTTCCACCTGAAGATGATGCAGGGACGCCCCTACGTGCGGGCCGTCGACGTCCCCGGGGAGCTTCGGCTCCGGCACCTCTTCCTCACCGAGTTCCGGAGCCGCCGGACGCTGGCCTTCCTGACCGACGAATCGCATCGGCTCCATGTGCTGACGATGCCGGGGTACGGGATCCGCCGGGTCGAGGGGGTGACGTTCGATCCCGAACGGGAGTCGATGACGATCGTGGGGACGCTGTTCAACTGGACGGTCTGCGTGGACGGTGCATCGGCGGAGCGTTACTACGCCGTTTCGGCCGATGACTTCTCGCTGCTCGACACGCTGAGTTACCCGCTCTCCGAACGCCGGATTCCGGGACTTTCGTTCACCTCCTCTTCGGACCGTTACGTGAAGCCCCGTTTCCGATAACCCCGGAAGCGTAGCCTCCGGACGCGCCGACAAGAGGCTCCTGCTTCCGGCCGTGAGGCGCCATCCACTCAAAGAAAGGTCCCGGCAAAGCTGCCGGGACCTCTTTTCGTAAGTGCTTTCGATGCGCGTTACTCCACCTCCCAGGTGGCACCCGAACGCAGCAGGTCGTCCACGCAGTGGATCTTGCTCGACGCCTTGACCTCCTCGACCTGACGCTCCACGGCGCGGTCGTAGACGGCATCGTCCTCCACGGCGCGGATCACGCCCAGCGCCACCGGATAGTCCGGATACTTCATCGCTGCGAGCATCATGTGCAGCGTCGTGTCGCGCTCGTGGGCATCGTGCGTCAGCACGTCGTCCAGCGTGTAGCCGTCCTGACCGACGGTCACGACCTTCAGCTTCATGTTCTCGAAGACCAGACCCTTCTCCCGGTTGGCCCCGAACAACATCTTCTCGCCGTGGCGCAGGACGACCGTATGCTCGGCGCGCGTAGCCTTGTCCCCGGCGTATGCGGCATGGGTCTTGTCATTGAAGATCACGCAGTTCTGCAGCGCCTCGACCACCGACATTCCCTTGTGCCTGGCGGCCTCCACGAGACACTCCTTCGTCAACTGCACCTCCATGTCGACCGTGCGGGCGAAGAACGTACCCTTGGCGCCGATGACCAGCTCACCGGGGTTGAAGGGCTTCTCGACGGTTCCGTAAGGCGACGTCTTGGTGATCTTGCCCAGTTTCGAGGTGGGGGAGTACTGTCCTTTGGTGAGTCCGTAGATCTCGTTGTTGAAGAGGATGACGTTGAGGTCGACGTTGCGGCGGATGGCGTGGATGAA
>CALUNH010000073.1 GCA_944321965.1 uncultured Alistipes sp. | reverse complement strand
AGACGCTTTCGGACGAAGAGAAGGAATCCGAAGGGCTTCCGGAGTAAATCTCTCGGGAAAAGGCGGCCGAAGCACGGCTTGCCGCCATGTTCCGAGACGACCGTTCCCTACTCTTTCCGCAGGGTTGCGAACGAAAGGATGTGCCATGTGACGCCGACGGCCACGGCCAACAGGGCCAGTTGCGCCCACCACCATTGATCGACGACCGCCACGATACAATAGAGGAGCGTCCCCCAGAGCAGCGTGACGGAGAGGATCTTGGCATGGAGCGGGATGGCGCGGTTTTCGCGGAAATTGCGGATATAGGGACCGAGGCGCCGATGGGCGAGCAGCCAGTCGTAAAGCCGAGGGGAGGAGCGCACCCAGAGTGCCGCAGCCAGCAGCAGAAAGGGCGTCGTGGGGAGCAGCGGCACGAAGATGCCGACCAGTCCCAGCAGGAGCGACAGCGCTCCGAGGATTATGAGCAGCGTTTTCACGCCGCAAAAATAGGAAAAGGAGCGTATCGCGGCAAACGAAAGTCGGGTTTTCGGGACTATTTCGTTCCGAAAGTCTTCGAAATTCAGTCGAAAAGGCGAATTTCACCGTTTCGGAACATCCCCGGAGCAATATTTTCGTTAACTTTGTCGGAAAGAGAACCAAAAACACAAGATACGATGAGCAAGATCGGTATTGCCAGCGACCACGCCGGCTATGAAATGAAGGAATTCCTGGTAGGCTACCTCGACGCCATGGGTCACGAGGTGCTGGATTTCGGAACGCACTCGCCCGAGAGCGTCGACTACCCCGACTATGCGCACCCGCTGGCCGAGGCTGTCGAGAAGGGAGAAGTGGAGCGCGGGATCGCGCTGTGCGGTTCGGGAGAAGGGATGGCCATTACGCTGAACAAGCACCAGGGAATCCGGGCGGGGCTCTGCTGGGATCCGGAGATCGCAACGCTGATCCGGCGCCACAACGATGCGAACGTGATCGTCTTCCCGGCGCGGTTCATCACCAACGACGAGGCGGTGCGGATGCTCGACGCCTACTTCGGAGCGCAGTTCGAGGGGGGCCGCCACGCCAACCGGATTGCCAAGATTCCGGTTCCGGGCGAGAAATAGGTCCCGCGGGACTGCGGCCCTCACGTCCGATTCCCGGCAGCAAACAGACCGGACCGGCGGTAAACAGACCGGACCCGGCGGTAAACAGACCGGACCCGCGGCAAACAGACCGGACCCGCGGTAAACAGGACGGACCGGCGGCAAAAGGTGCGGATCAGATTTCGAAGACGAAGGGCGAGAGGGCTTTCAGCTCCTCGCCTTTTCCGTGTCCGGCGAAGAGTCCGAAGAGTGCCGAGCCGCTTCCGGACATCGAGGCATAAACCGCCCCGGCGGCAAGCAGCTGCTCCTTGCAGTCCCGGATTGCGGGATGTGCGGCGAAGACCGACTCCTCGAAATCGTTGGTCACCACCCCCTGCCACTCCCCGACGGGACGCCGCAGCCGTTCGGCCAACGGCACGGCGGGAATCCGCGGCCGCACCCCGGCATAGGCCTCGCGGGTCGAAACCCCTTCGTCGGGTTTCACGATAACGAGCGTCATACCACTCAAATCCAGCGGGAAAGGCGTCATCACCTCACCCCGCCCGGTACATAACTGCGGGGAGTTCCTCACGAAGAAGGCCGTATCGCTTCCGAGTTCGGCGGCGCGGGCGATCAGTTCCGCCTCGGAGAGCCCCAGGGCGAAGAGTTCGTTCAACGCCATCACCACGGCCGTGGCATCGGCCGAGCCGCCACCCAGCCCGGCGCCGAACGGCACGCGCTTCACCAGGCGGATCCGCACCCCGTCCACGCCATAGCGGCCGTGCATCAGCCGGAAGGCCTTCAGACAGATATTGTCGTCGGCCGGACAGTCCACGACAAGCCCTTCGGCACGGAACTCGACGCCCGGCGTGCCGGTACGCACGACCTCCACCTCATCGAAAAGCCCCCGCACGGGAAACATCACGGTCTCCAGATCGTGGTAACCGTCGGCCCGGCGGCGCAGGATGTCCAGGCCCAGATTTATTTTGCAGTTTGCTCGCAGAATCATAGGACAAATATACGAAAAAGGAGCGCACTGAGCATATCGAAGCGGCCATTTTCGGAGGGAATTGCGCCGAACCGGCCCCCGGTTTCCGAAAACAGGTTAAATTTGCTATTTTTGCCGCATGAAATTCCGTACCGAAATCGAACCGGCGCCGCTCTCCGTGCGCATCGGTTATGCCAACCGCATTCTGACCCTCGGGTCGTGCTTCGCGGCACACATCGCCGAACGCCTCTCGGCAGCGAAGTTCCGCGTCATCGGAAACCCTTCGGGGGTGCTCTTCAATCCGTTGTCGATCGCTGCGGCGATCCGCAGTTACGCCGCTCCCGAGCCTGTCACCCGCGAGGAGTTGGGATTCGACGGCGAAGTGTGGTATCACTTCGGATTCCACGGTGACTTTTCGGCCCCGACGGCCGACGAAGCCCTGCGTCGCATGAACGCCGCCCGGCAGGCCGGGGCCGAAGCACTCCGCACGGCCGACCGCGTGATCCTCACCCTCGGCACGGCCTGGGTCTACGAGCACGACGGCGAGGTCGTCGCCAACTGCCACCGGCGCCCCGCCTCTGAATTTACAAGACGAAGGCTCGGCGTTGCGGAGATCGTCGAGAGTCTCGGCAGTCTCTTCGAGGGTCCGCTCGCCGGGAAACAGATTCTGCTGACCGTCAGCCCCGTGCGGCACCTCGGCGACGGTCTCGAAGGAAATGCCGTCAGCAAGGCCACGCTGCGTCTGGCCGCCGAAGAACTGAAGCAGAATTTCCGGGAGGTCGACTACTTCCCGGCCTTCGAGATCCTGACGGACGACCTGCGCGACTACCGGTTCTACGCCGACGACCTCGTCCACCCCGCCCCGCAGGCCATCGCCTATGTCTGGGAGAAGTTCGTCCCGGCGGTCCTCGACGACAAGGCCCGGCAGCTGCTCCCCGAGGTCGAGGCGATTGTTGCCGCAGCCGCCCACCGGCCCCGCAATCCCCACAGCGAAGCTCACCACGCCTTCTGCCGCCGACAACTGGAGCATATCGCCGCGCTCCCGGAAATCGATTTTCAGCGCGAAAGCACGCTTTTCCGGCAATCTATCGAAATAAATTCGTAAATTTGCCGACCATTCAATCCGCAACGATGAACAAACGTCTCATTCTGCTCCTCATAGCCGCGCTGGCGGCCTTCCGGACCACGACGGCGCAGCCCCGCCTGATCGTGCAGATCGTCATCGGTTCGATGCGCGCCGGAGACCTCGACCGTTACGCCGCCAACTTCGGCGAAGGCGGATTCCGGCTCCTGACCGAACACGGCACGGTCTATACCGATGCCCGCTACGACTGCCTCCAGACCACGACCCCCGTGTCGCTGGCCACCCTCGCAACGGGAGCCATGCCCTCGACCCACGGCGTGATCGGACCCCGCTGGGTCGACTACACCACCAACCGCACCGTGGAACTCATCGACGGACGCCAGGGCCCCGGCGCCTACCACCGGATCGCCCCGACGCTGGCCGAAACCCTCGTGCAAAGCGCTTCCGGAAGCCAGGCCGTGACAATCGCTGCCGAGGCCATGTCGGCCGTCATGCTGGCCGGACGCGGCGGGGAGGTCTTCTGGCTCGACTCCCTGCGTTGCGACTGGGTCACATCGCCCTACTACGCCCCCGACGTCCCGGAGTGGATGGCCCGCAGCAACCGCGAACGCTACAACCTCTCCTACATCGGGCTCGAATGGCGGTCGCTGCTCGAAAAGAGCCTCTACCTCAACACGCGGCAGCATGACATCGTGCTCTCGGGACGCAGCAAAAAGGAGGAGAAGCGCAACGGCAGCCAGCGGCTGAAACTCACGAGCGACTACGAACGCCTGCTCTACACCCCGGCGGGAAATACCGCCGTGCTGGGGCTGGCCAAGCAGGCCATCGCCCAGTACCACCTCGGAGCCGACACGGCACCCGACCTGCTGAACATCTGCCTCGACTCGCCGCACCGCATCGCCGAAGCCTACGGGCCCGAATCGGTCGAGGTCGAAGACATGTACTACCGGCTGGACCGCGACCTGGCCGACTTCCTGACCTTTGCCTTCGCACAGGTCAAGGACCGCAACATGCTGGTCGTCGTGACCTCCGACCACGGAACCAGCCCCTCCTACGATGCAGGCAAGGAGCCCGCCGAACGCTTTAACAGCCGACAGTTCGAAGTGATCGTCAACGGATTCCTCAACGTCCGCTACGGAACCGGCGAGTGGGTCGTGGCTTACGGAAACAAGTCGCTGTGGCTGAACCACAACCTCATCTACGAACGGGGGCTGAACCTCGCCGAGGTCCAGAACGAAGTGGCGATCTTCGCCATGCAGTTCAGCGGCGTGTCGCACGCCCTGGCCGCCTCGGCCATGCGCACCAGCTACTTCGGCAGCGGCTATGCCCGCAAGATGCAGAACAGTTTCTATCCCCGGCGTTCGGGCGACGTGATCCTCAACCTGATGCCCGGCTGGATCGAGGAGCAGGAGCGCTGCTGGTCGATGTCCGGATCGATGTACGGTTACGACACCGAGGTGCCGCTCCTCTTCTACGGCGAAGGAGCCGGGCCGTTGCGGGTCAACCGCCGCGTGGAGATGACCTCCGTGGCCCCGACGCTGGCCCGGCTGGCAGGGGTGCGTGAACCCGCCGCCGCCGAAGGTGACGCCCTGGAGGAGATCGTAGAGATGTAGCGGAGCCGGGGAAGGGCGAAGTTGGGAAACGGACGGCCGGAGGCAGGAAACGGAAGACCGGGGCCGCGGGAGATAATCGGCCCGGGCAGCGGAAACGGAAGACCGGAGGCAGAAAACGGAAGACCGGGGCCGCGGGAGATAATCGGCCCGGGCAGCGGAAACGGCCGGGCCGGAGACGGATGGACCGGA
>CALUNH010000072.1 GCA_944321965.1 uncultured Alistipes sp. | reverse complement strand
GAGGCGTGTGCGGCACGCATCCACCTCAATACGGCCCGTGATGTCTCCATAGAGACGACCCTGCATGGAAAAGCCATCCGTAAACGGATGAAATCCGGAATGGCCTGGATCGGAGAAAAGCCCTACCCGGAAATCCGCTTCTGAAAAAGATTTTAAAAACGGGCAGCCCCGTAGGATTGACCTGCGGGGCTGCCCACAACGCGATGGCAGCATCAGAAAAACTCATTCTGCCAGCAGTCGGAGATTCGCCGGAGCCACATCGTCTCCGCGAACTTTCAAACGAACCTCTCCCGGTTCGCCCGTCGATCGCAGGATAACCAGCGCAAGTCCGTTGAACGTCTTGACCGAAGAACTCCGGAACGGAGCATGACTCGTAGGATCACCGTTGTCGGTGGCGACGATCCGGACCGGGCCTTCGACCGAAAAGTCAAGGCGCACAGCAGCCTGCGGAACAAAACGCCCCTCCCGATCCGTGATTTTCGCCGTAACGAAAAGCAGGTCTTCACCGTCGGCCCGCATCGTCGGCCGGTCGGAAGCCAGTTCGACAAATGCGGCTTTCCCGGCTGTTTCAACACGTGATTCGGCCCAAAGTGTCCCGTTCCGCCAGGTTACGACCCGCACTTCGCCCGGTTCATAACGAACGCTGTCCCAACGCAGCCGGTATTCAAACGGGCCCTTGCGCCGCACACCCTGTGAGCGGTCATTGACGAAAAGTTCCGCCGCATCTCCCGAAGTATAGACATGGACAGGAGTCACTGCACCCTCTCGACCGGGCCACGTCCAGTGCGGCAGGATATGGGCCATCGGCAACTCCGGCCGCCAGCGCGCCTGATAGAGATAGTAACGGTCCTTGGGAAATCCCGCCAGATCCACAATCCCGAAATAGGAACTCCGTGACGGTATACGCAGACGACCCAACCGGGCAAGCTCCTCCGCAGCCCGGGCCCGGGCTTCCGGATCGCTGAAATTTTCGAGAACGGTATAGTCATCGTTATAGGGTGTGGGTTCGCCGAGATAATCGAATCCGGTCCAGACAAACTCTCCGGCAGCCGTAGGATTGCGGTCGAGTCCCTCGAACTCCGTGTCGGGCGGCGTCGACCAGTCGGGAGACGAACGATCGTAGGAACTGACCTGAAAATCCGCACGTCCCTGACTTTTATCATCGCTCAACGGAAAAACGTAAAACCCGCGCGTACTGATGCATGAGGCCGTCTCACTCCCCAAAAAAGGCTGGAACGGACTGTCACGGCAAAACGCCGCGTAAAGCATTGGTTTATAGTTGAATCCGAACAGGTCAACCGTATGTCGGAATTCGTTGGATGCGGCCAGCCAGTAGTTGCTTCCGAAGGTCGTCGGACGGGATGGGTCTTCACGGTGCGCAAGGTCGGTCAGTTGCCGTGCAACACCGTAGGTCTGCGGATACCATTGCTCGCCCGTCTCGTTGCCGATGCTCCAGGCGATGACCGATGGATGGTTGCGGTCGCGGCGGATCATCGCCGTGAGGTCGGCCTCCCACCACTCGTCGAACAACAGCGCATAGCCGTTCGGTTTCTTGGGAATACGCCACGTATCGGTGAACTCGTCGAGCACAAACAGGCCCATGCTGTCGCAAAGTTCCAGCAGTTCCGGAGTCGGCGGATTGTGCGCCGTGCGGATCGCATTGGCTCCCATCTCCCGCAGAATACGCAACTGTCGCACAAGGGCACTGCGATTGACTGCTGCGCCCAATGCCCCGAGATCGTGATGCAAGCAGACACCCTGCAACTGCACCCGCTCGCCGTTCAGAAAAAAACCTTCGTGGGTGAATTCTGCACGCCGAATGCCGAAAGGCGTGGAATAACACTCCGTAATACGTTCGCCGCAACGTATCGTTGTGACGGCGAGATACCGATCGGGATGTGCAGGGCTCCAAAGCCGGGGCGTATCCACAACAAAAGTCTGTACAAGTGTCTGTTCGTCACGCAGGGCCTCGATTCGGGTATCGGTGCTGTCCAGGACATCCCCGACGGCTGCTCCGTCGGGCCCGAGTACAAAAAGTTCGGTCGTTACGGTCACGGATGCAGGCTCCGAACCATTATTGCGCAACTCAATGCGCAGGTTTACCGACGCGCGATCGACAGAAACATGCGGCGTCGTAACGAAAGTTCCCTGCCAGGCCAGACCAACCGGATCGGATTTCGTGAGCCATACATTCCGGTAGATTCCGCCACCGGGATACCAGCGGCTCGATTCGGGCGGATTGTCGAGACGTATGGCCAGCGTATTCTCCCCCGGCTCAAGGGCTGGCGTCAGATCGACCCGGTAAGAGGTGTATCCATAGGGCCAGCCGCCGACCAGCCGCCCGTTACACCACACCGTAGAAAACGACATGGCCCCGTCCAGCTCCAGAAAAAAGCGTTTTCCCAGATCGGCGGCATCCACGTAGACGTTTTTGCGATACCAGGCTTGCCCCCACCAGGCCAGTTTCCCGGTCTCCCCGGGATACTCCTGCCGGAACGGACCTTCGATTCCCCAGTCATGAGGCAGATCAAGCTGCCGCCAGGATCCATCGTCGAATGCCGGATCGGCGAATGGCCCGCCGTCGGGATGGCCGGACGGACGGACATGACGACGTCCCTCTGCCAACAACGGATTGGACGTCGGTAGCAGCCACGGCTTGAGTTGGTCATAACTCAGTCTCAATGAATCTTCGGCGGAAGCGTCCCCGAGATGGAACCGCCAACCGTCATTCAGCCGGATCCGTCCCGATGGCTGGGCCACGGCCCAGCCCGTCAGGCACAGACCCCACAACGACAAACAGACAATGCGTTTCATCGGTGCGACGTTCAGCGGACGGTCAACCGCCCCGTCAGCCGGATATCCCGGGAAGAGGCTCCCACGAAGATTTCGAAATCACCCGGTTCCACGACAAAGTCGTGCCGCACACAGTCGTACTGGCGAAAAGCCTCCTCTCCGAGCCGGATCACGACACGCCGCGTCTCTCCACGCTTCAAAAAGAGTTTTTCGTACCCCTTCAGTTCCTTGGCCGGACGCACTATGGAAGATTCCACATCTCCGACATAGAGCTGAGCCACCTCGGCTCCATCGCACCGGCCCGTATTGGTCACGTCGAACGACACGTCGAACGTTCCGTTCCCCACGTCGTCGATTTGCAAATTACCGTATTCGAATGTCGTATAGGAGAGCCCGAACCCGAAGGGGAAGAGTGGTTCGATACCATTCCGTTCATATCCCCGGTACCCGACAAAAAGGCCTTCGTTATACTCGACCCGGCGGTAGGGATTATCCGCCTTGACCGAATCCGTATTGGGATAATAGTTGTCGTGAACGGGATTATCCCGCCAGCGTTTTTCCCACGTAAAGGGAAGTTTTCCGCTGGGCGATACCTTTCCCGTAAGCAATTCGGCGATAGCGTCGCCGCCCTGCTGTCCCTGATACCAGGCCATCAGTACGCCTCCCGTGCGGTCGAGCCAGGGTGCCATCTCCACTCCGCCTCCCGAGTTGATCACCACCACGGCCTTGTCGGTATGCTCAAAAATCGATTCCAGGCAGTACAGATGCCCTTCGGGCAATGCGAACGGACGGTCCCAGCTCTCCGATTCGAGATACCAGTCGTATCCCACGCAGACGATCACGGCATCGGCCGCGCGGACCGCTTCGAAAAAGACCGGGTCGTTCAGATAATCCGCATAGCGGAACATCGTCTCCTGCTCCGAACCTCCGTCGAAGTGTTCGTAGGTGATTCGATAGAGTCGTCCACCCTCAAACTTACGGAAGCCCTCCTTCTGACGGAACGGATGGCTGTACCACTGTCCAATCAACTCCTCGCTGTCGATCAGCAGGCGGTAACCGTCGTCTCCTCCCGCCGAAAAGTAGAGTACGGCATCCTGCTCCGGCTTGAAATAGAAGGTATAGCGATCCGAATAGTTGTCGGAGTTCACAACTCCCGGGACCGGCGACTCCCAGCCTTTGTAGCCGATACTCCGCACGACGCTCCGATGAACGGGTTCCCCATGCAGATCGGGATTGTTGAAAAACTCAGCCGAAGCCCCCCGAACCGTACACGCCGAATCGGCATAAAAGACCGTAAGGTCCGTCTTCCACAGGTCGGGCGTATACCCGAAATGCAACTTGCGTCCCAGATTCTTCTTCATTCCCTGGGCAATACTGCTCGTGACGAACGGGAAGACCTCCCCGCTGCCGCCGCCCTTGGCCACCAACTCGGAGTTGGGACCGCAAACCACAATCCGTCCCTTCGTGACCGGCAGCAATCCGTCACGGTTCCGAAGCAGAACCGCCCCACCCCGCTCTACCTCCAACGCCACCTCCTCGGAACGGGGATTGCGCTCTGCAAAACGTTCATCCTGCTGCGGACGGTCGAAAAAACCGAATGACAACAGGGTTTGCAAAATATGCTGTACCTTGAGGTCGATGATCCGCTCGTCGATCACTCCGTTTTCAATCAGCCGCTTCATCCGCACAGGATCGAACAGCCATCCGCGGGGCATTTCCAAATCCAGCCCATTGTAAGTCGCCGGAATGGTCGTGTAGGTCGACTCCCAGTCCGACATGAGGATTCCCTTGAATCCCCATCGGCGGCGTAAAACTTCGATATTGAGATAGCTGTTTTCCGTGGCATGAAGTCCGTTCACCAGTCCGTAACAATTCATCAATGCCCCGACACGCGCTCGTTTTACCCCCTTCTCGAAGGCCGGAAGGTAGATTTCATGCAACGTCCGCTCGTCGATGTCCGCCGAAATATGATGTCGGTTCCACTCCTGGTTATTGGCGGCGAAATGCTTCATACACGCCATTACACCCTCCTGCTGCATTCCCTCGATATAGGCAGCTGCCGTCTCTCCGGCCAGATAGGGGTCCTCACCGTAATATTCGAAATTCCGACCGCAAAGCGGTGAACGGTAGATATTCACCCCTGGTCCCATCATGATATGGATACCCCGGGCCCGGGCATCCTGCCCGATTCCCGATCCCATGTCGTGAGCCAGGCTCCGGTCCCAACTCGCCGACAAGGCCATCCCGCACGGATAAAGCGTGCTCCGTGAATCGATCCGGACACCCTGCGGTCCGTCGGCAAGCCAGATCTCAGGAATCCCGAGGCGGGGTATCGCCCGAATGTAGAACGAATTGTACCCCCCGATGTAATCGAGTTTTTCTTCGAGTGTCATTTGCGACACAAGATCCCGGGCGTGGGACTCGTGTTCAGGCGTAACGATTTGGGCCCGAAGATTCGACGCCGCAAGTACGAAGACTGCGACAAGAAACATGCTGCGTGTATTCATGCGGTTTATCGTTTTGGATTTATCAATCTACATGGATGCGTGTCCGAAGCCGGATATCGCGCGACGAGGCTCCGACCATGATTTCGAACACTCCGGGTTCGACAACAAATCGGTGCTGCCGGGGATCGTAGTAACGGAACGCCTCGTCGTCCAGAG
>CALUNH010000071.1 GCA_944321965.1 uncultured Alistipes sp. | reverse complement strand
ACCTGTTCGGACATGTAGATGAAGCCGTCGACCGAACGCAGAAAATAACGGTTGCAGGGGCGGTCGATCAGGTGGTGTTCGTGGGGCTCCACGTTGTCGATCTGGCACAGGACCTTCGTGTGGCCGTTGCGGCGCGCCAGGCGCGCGATCGACCCGAAGCAGGGCGCCATGAAGGGCGTCCAGTACTTCATCAGCACGAAATCCGGGCGTTCGCGGCCGATCCTGCGCCCGACCCGCCACCAGTTCAGCGGATTCACCGTATGGACGCAGCGGGTGATGTGCAGATCGGCCGGCGGCGGGGTCGTGACGGTCTGGCTCTTCCCCGGGAAGAGCAGCGACGGGTATTGCAGCGTGAAGGTCCGGATATCAACCTCCGCGCCCCGGCGCTGGAAGGTCCGGGCCAGGATCTCCAGAATCGACGCCAGACCGCCCCGATACGGGTGGGCGGGACCCACAATCGTGATTTTCATCGCTCCGGGGCGTTAAACCACTCCACGCTGGCCCGGACCGCCGCCGTGCCGTCGGCCGAAATCTCGAACAGCGCCGAGCGTTCCCGCAACTCGCAACCCACCGTCAGCATCTGACCGAAACGGCTCTCCTTCAGAAAGTGGATGTCCAGACGCATCGGCAACTCGCTCGTCAGCATCTCGACAGGAAGCATGTCAAGCATCATCTCGATATAGCGCATCGTATTGACATGGCGGTTGAAGTCGATGTCGCTGTAGACAACCCGGTGTTCGGAGCACTGCGTGGGCGTCACCTCCCGGATCTTCCGCGGCTTCTCGGTCGGAGGCGGTACCGGAACCACCGCCCCGTCGTGCTGGCGCCCAACCCACGAGAGATCCACCGCCGAGCGCGTCGTCAGGTCGATCATCGCCCACTGCGTCACGGCCCGGCCGAATTCGCGGCCCGCAGCGTCGGTCAGCGTGAAGTTGCGCGTCGACAGAACCCGGCCGTAGTCGCTGATCCACGTCGCCACCGTATAATCCGTATACTGTTCGGGGCGGCGGTCGATCTCAACGGCCATCCGCGACAGTACCCACGAGTGGTTGTCGGCATTGAGCACATCCACCCCGAAACCCTTGCCGTAGGCGTCCAGACCCGCCGTATTGAGAATCGAAGAGCCCAGCGACGCAAAGGTCGAACGAAGCGTGAAGTCCACCTCCTGCGGCTCCACCCGATAGTTGTAAAGCGATTTCTCTGCCATATTTTCGGTTTTAACTCCGCAAAGATAGCGAAAGGTGAGCGCAGAGGCAAACGAAAACGAAGTTTTCAAGTTTGACTCGGCCGAACCGCATCCTATGTTCTGTAAAGATAGCGAAAGGTGAGCGCAGAGGCAAACGAAAACGAAGTTTTCAAGTTTGACTCGGCCGAACCGCATCCTATGTTCTGTAAAGATAGCGAAAGGTGAGCGCAGAGGCAAACGAAAACGAAGTTTTCAAGTTTGACTCGGCCGAATCGCATCCCCCATGCCGCCACACCCATTCCGAAAAGTCCCCTCCCTGCCGCGGCCCTTCCGGCTGCCGCGGCAATCCCGCATAACCCCTCAAATGAGACTTCGAAATAAAAATTTATCGAAAAACGATAAATATTATTTGTTTTTCGGAATTTTCTCGTATCTTTGCTCTCGCAACAACAAACCACAAACCATGCAGAACAAAAAATCGCTCCTCAAGCGGCTGCTGTTCCTCTACATCGCCCTCTTCCTGGTCATCGCCACAGGCCTTGTCCACAGCCTCTTGGGCGACTTCGGCCGCGGAGCCGCCGACGGAATGGAGATGGGGGCCCGAATCGCCGAAAAACTCCAGCAGGGAGACCCCCGAATGATCTACCTGCTCAGCGACGTCCACATCATCGACGACAGCAAAAATTCCTCCCCGATCCGCAACGGCGCCGTCGAGATCGAACCCGTCGTCACGCACATGAACCTCATCGTCGACGAACCCGCCGAAACGATCTCCCCGCTCGGAATCGCCTTCCACGCAGTGGGCGGAAGCCCATGGATCTACCTCTTCGCCATGCTGATCCCGCTGTTCCTGCTGGCCGTCATCATACTGATGGTCATCATCATCCGCTCCGTGCGCCGCTCCATCCGCGAAGAGCGGCCGCTCGACCGCCGCAACGTCTGGTACCTGCGCTCGATCGGCGTGCTGACCATCCTCATCGAACTGGCCAACTCGCTGTTCAACCACATCATGAACCACCGCGCCGCCGAACTCCTCGCCAACAGCGGATACACCGTCGATACGGCCTTCGACATCTCCTACTCGATGATCATCATGGGAATCCTGATCCTCTTCGCCGCCGAGGTCTTCGCCATCGGCCAGAACCTCAGCGAAGAACAGAAACTAACCATCTAAAATCCGTCACCATGGCCATAATCATCAACATAGACGTCATGATGGCGAAACGCAAAATCTCGCTCGGGGAACTCGCCGAGCGCATCGACATCACCCCGGCAAACCTCTCGATCCTCAAGAACGGAAAGGCCCGCGCCATCCGATTCTCGACCCTCGAAGCCATCTGCCGCGAACTCGACTGCCAACCCGGCGATATCATCGAATACCGCCCGGATACAACCGAAAACCAATAACTCATTTAATAAAAACACTCGAATGAAGAGATTGCTTCTGTTCGCGCTGGCGGCGTTCACCGTCTGCAGCGCCGCGGCGCAGATGAATCAGCCGATTCCCGCCGATCCCGAGCTCCGCACGGGAAAACTCGAAAACGGTATGACCTATTACGTCCGCCATAACGAAAAGCCCAAGGGCCAGGCCGATTTCTACATCATCCACAACGTCGGGGCCATTCAGGAGGACGACTCCCAGCAGGGCCTCGCCCACTTCCTCGAACATATGGCCTTCAACGGCACGAAGAACCTCCCCGGCAAGCAGATGATCCAGTATCTCGAAACCGTCGGCGTGAAGTTCGGCGCCAACCTCAACGCCGGAACCAGCTGGGACCAGACCGTCTACAACATCTCCGACGTCCCGACCTCCCGCGAGGGGATCATCGACTCGGCACTGCTGATCCTCCACGACTGGTCGCACTTCATCACCCTCGCCCCCGAGGAGATCGATTCCGAACGCGGCGTCATCATGGAGGAGCTCCGTACCCGCGACGGCGCCTCGTGGCGCGCCACGATGAAACTCCTCCAGGCCCTCGGAAAAGGAACCAAGTACGAACACCGAAACCTGATCGGCTATCTCGACGGACTGAAGAGTTTCGAACACCAGGCGCTCGCCGACTTCTACCACAAATGGTACCGTCCCGACTACCAGGCCGTGATCGTCGTGGGCGACATCGACGCCGAAGCCGTCGAGGCCAAGATCAAGAAGCTGATGTCCGACATCCCGGCCCCGGCCGCCGACGCCGCACAGAAAGAGGTGATTGTCGTCCCGGACAACGAGGAGCCGATTGTCAGCATCTACACCGATCCCGAAATGCAGGGAACCAAGGTCCAGCTCTTCATCAAACGCCCGGCATTCCCCACGGCTCTGGCCAACACGGTAAGCTGGGAGGCCACCAACGTCATCGAATCCTATGTCTCCATCATGGAGAACGCACGCCTGCAGGAGATCGCCATGCAGCCCGATGCGCCGTTCCTCGGAGCCGGCATGAGCTCGGGGGACGTCATCGGCGTCATCCCCACGCTCAACGCCACGGTCTTCGTCGCCATGACCCAGGAGGGAAAACTCAACCGCGGATTCGAAACCCTCTACACCGAAATGGAGCGTATGCGCCGCTACGGTTTCACCCAGGGTGAGTTCGAACGCGCCCAGGAGAACCTCATGCGTCAGATCGAGCGCACCTACGCCAACCGTAACGACCGCCAGAACGGCTCGTTCGTGCAGAACTACCTGAGCAACTTCCAGAAAAACACCCCGATCCCCGATGCCGAAACCGAATGGCAGCTCGACAGTATGCTCGTCAAGATGATCAGCGTCGAGATGGTCAACGCCTTTGCCCAGCAGACCGTCACCCCGGCCAACCAGGTTATCATCGTCACGGCGCCCGAGAAGGAGGGGCTCGCAGCCCCCACGGCCGAAGAGCTGCTCGCAATCCGCGAGAAGGTCGCAGCCGCGGAAGTGGAACCCTATGAGGACAACGTCGTCAAGGAGCCGCTGATCCCCGAAGGAACCCTGCTCAAGGGCTCGCCGGTGAAGAAAACCGTCGAGGATCCCCGCCTCGGGACCACCGAATGGACCCTCGAAAACGGCGTGAAGGTCGTCGTCAAGAAGACCGACTTCAAGGCCGACGAGGTGCTGATGAGCGCCGTGGCAAAAGGAGGTCTCTCGCAGCTCTCCGACGAGGAGTTCTACATGGGAGAGATGATGCCCGCCGTCAACTCCATGTCGGGTGTCGGCAAGTTCTCTGCCACCGAGCTCAAGAAGCAGCTCTCCGGAAAAACCGCCGGGGTGCAGCCCGCTGTCGGCAACTACTCCAGCACGATGAGCGGTTCGGCGTCACCCAAGGATGTAGAGACCATGCTCCAGCTGCTCTACCTCCACTTCACCCAGCCCCGCTTCGACCGAAACGACTACGACAACCTCATCACGATGCTCCGTTCGCAACTCGCCAACGCACAGGCGAACCCCGACTTCCGGATGCAGGAGAAGACGCTGGAGACCATCTACGGAAACAATCCCCGCCGCCGGATGGTATCGAACGAAATTATCGACGGCTTCGATTTCGAGAAACTCCCCGCCATCTACGCCAAACTCTACCCCGGCGCCAACAGCTTCGTCTTCACGTTCGTCGGGAACATCGAGCCCGAAGTGCTGAAACCGCTGGTCGAGAAGTACATCGGTTCACTCCCCACGACCAGGAAGCCGATGACCTGGCGGGACGACAAGGCCGAACCGGTCAAGGGTGAAGTCTCCGAGGATTTCAACGTGGCGATGCAGCAGCCCAAAGTCTCGGTATGCTACTACTTCTCGGGCGAGATGCCCTACACGTTCCGCGACAAACTCGCCCTGACGTTCCTGACCCAGGCCCTCAACTCCCGCTATCTGGAGTCGATCCGCGAGGAGAAGGGCGGAACCTACGGCGTACAGGTCGGCGGTTCGACGGATTACATCCCCAAGGAGAGCTACGACATGACCATTTCGTTCGACACCAACGAGCAGATGGCCGACGAACTCTGCGAAATCATCCTGCAGGAGATCCGCCAGATTGCCGAAAACGGCCCCAAGAGCGAGGATATTGAAAAGACCCGTGAATTCCTGCTCAAGAGCTGGCAGAACAGCCTCCAGAAGAACAACGGTTGGCTCGGGTACATTCAGGCCAAATACGGTTCCGGTCTCGACTACATCGGCGAATACGAGCAGTCGCTCCGCGCCCTGACCAATGCCGACGTGCAGAAAATGGCCCAGAAGGCACTGGCCGACGGCAACCTCGTGAAGGTCGTCATGCGTCCCGAAAAGGCTGCAGAGGCTCCGGCCGAAAAATAGGTATCCGCCCCACACCGGGTTTTACCCGGAGAAGGAAAGCGGCCGACACGATCTGTGTCGGCCGCTTTTTTGCGGTACGGGCTCAGAAGCCCGCCCCCTTTCTTAAAGGGGCTTTTTGCATCGTCAAAAAGCCTCACAAAATCCGCCCGGCTAAGAGCCGGGTTTTAGGGGCGATGGGATACTGTTTCAAATAGTGTGTCTAGGGTGGGGTAAATAAAAAAGTCTACAGATTTTTTAGATTTGTATAGGGAA
>CALUNH010000070.1 GCA_944321965.1 uncultured Alistipes sp. | reverse complement strand
AGGGCGTCCGTGAGCGTCGAGCTCAGGATCGGCGAGACCATCGTGGCGTTGTTCGGGAAGTAGGCCACCGAGAAGGTCTTGGCATCGGGCGGGATCGAGGCCCCCGACAGCGAGTATTTGATTGCCACGCCGCAACCGGCTGCCGACAAGGCGATTGCAGGCAGGATTACCCGGATGATAGAAAAAAATTTCCCTTTCATATTCAGCTCCCCCGATTAGAAAGCAGCAATGGCACGGACCTGCTTGAAAGCATTTTTAGGTTGAGTCGATCCGCCGGAATCCCACGCCGTACCACCGCTCGATTCGGACGAGGTCCAATATTTCCCCGAGAACAACGGATCAGCCTGTCGGGCGTTCAACGTCGAATCAATCAACGCTCTCCGACGCGAATGAAGATTATAAATTCTGCTCCATTCATAGTATGCGGGCAAATACCACCCCTCTCCAAAAGTTTCACAATAGGCAAAAGCCGGATATTTTTCCCGCCATCCATCTATTTTTGTCACTTTGTTCCAGTTGTCAAGCCCATTCTCTTCGCTGGTGGCGCCGGTCGCCGTCCCGTAATAGTTCGGGAACACGATCCGCATATTCACATCCCACTGACATTTCTTTTCCCGGAGAGAGAGGATCTTGCCATGACGCCCCGTCGAGTCGATCTGAAAAACAACTCCCTGTTTTCCATTCGCATCGTAAAAGTCCCCGACGCGATAGATTCCCAAACCATTCCGATAGGCCGCATCCTGTTCAATACGGGCCGCCTCCCGCTTTTCCCGGATAGCCCCGATGCAACCCGCATTCAATACTCCCGCCAAAAAAATAATGGCGGCTGCCTTGTTAAACTTGTTAAGAAAGTCCCTCGACATATTTCAAAAATTACTACTCCTCGATGCCCAGTTCCTTGATCTTCCGGTATAATGTACGCTCCGACATGAACAACTCCGCGGCAGTCTCCCTGCGGCGTCCGTTGTTGCGTTTCAGCGCCCGGATGATCTGTTCGCGCTGTACGTCCGCCTTGGTCTTCTCGCGCGGCGGCTCGTCGGTCACCTCCTCGCTCTCGACATAGACCGGCGCCGCCGGTTGTTCATAAACCGACGGTGCGGACTGTCCGAAAATCGGACCGGCCGGCTGTCCGTAGGCTCCCGGGGTCTGGACCGCAGAAACGTAACGCCCCTGCGTCGAGGTCGGCAGCAATCCCCGGATGTCGTGCGGCGGCTCCGCAGCCACCCCGCCGTTGCGCATCAGCTCCGCCATCATGCGCTTCAGGTCGTTGATGTCGGCCCGCATGTCGAAGAGCACCTTGTAGAGCAATTCCCGTTCCGTGGACATCGTATTGTCGTCCATGCGGGGCGCTCCCGGGGCCGCCATCGCCGCCCCGCCCTCCTGCGGCGGGAGGTATTTCGACAACACCTCGGGGGTGATGACCCGCACCTGCTCGATGGCCGAAATCTGCTCCGCCACGTTCTTCAGCTGCCGGATGTTGCCCCGCCAGTAGTAGTTTTTCAGCATCTCGCGCGCCGCATCGTCGAGCGTTACGGCCGGCATCCGGTACTGCACCGCCACATCCGCCGCAAACTTGCGGAACAGCAGCGGAATATCCTCCGGGCGCTGCCGCAGCGCCGGAACCGCAATGGGCACCGTGCCCAACCGATAGTAAAGGTCCTCGCGGAAACGTCCCGCCATGATGGCGTCCGGGAGGTCGACGTTCGTAGCGGCAACCACCCGCACGTTGGTCTTCTGGACCTTCGACGAACCCACGCGGATGAACTCCCCGGTCTGCAGCACGCGCAGCAGGCGCGCCTGCGTCGAATGGGGCAGTTCGGCCACCTCGTCCAGGAAGATCGTCCCGCCGTCGGCCTCTTCGAAGTAGCCCTTCCGGGCCTCCACGGCCCCCGTGAAGGCCCCCTTTTCGTGGCCGAAGAGCTCGGAGTCGATCGTCCCCTCGGGAATCGCCGCACAGTTCACGGCGATGTATTTGTTGTGCTTGCGCGCCGAGTAGGCGTGGATCACCTGCGGGAAGAACTCCTTGCCCACACCGCTCTCGCCCGTCACCAGGACCGTCAGGTCCGTGGGCGCCACGCGCAGGGCAACCTCCAGCGCCCTGTCCAGCAGCGGAGAGGTGCCGATGATGCCGAAGCGTTGTTTTACGGTCGTTATCTCTGTCATTTATCCTTGCGCGGATTATCCGTTCGCTCTATTCGGGTTGTGCGGAGGAGGCTCCGGATTCCGGAGCCGCGGCTGCAGGCAGTTCGATGTACTCCGTTTCGGCCTGCTGCTCCCGGGCGTCGCTCCAGAGCCCGTAGGCGATGGCCCCGAGGGCCAGGACCGCCACGAAGACCCCGATCCAGATGAACCAGTCGCCCCGACGGCGCGGAGCCCGGTCGACGAAGGTGTAGGCATCGGTGTTCTTCGGCGGCTTGCCGTAGCGGAGCCCCCGCACCGAAGGATCGGGATTCATCTTCGCGGAACGCGACACGTGCGGTTCGGCAAAGGCCGTGCGCACCGCCTCGGCAACCCGCTCGGAGTGCAGGCGCGAAGCCCGCGGAGCGCCATGCGGTTCGGTATCGGCAGGCGCCGCAGCGCCGGATGCCGGATCCGTTGCCGAAGCCGCGGAAGTTGCAGGGGCCGCAGAGGCTGAAACAGCCGTTTCCACCGTCGTTTCGGGTTCCGGCCGGTGCGGATGCGGGTCGTACCGGAAAGCGATCGTCCCGTTGGGCCCGGGGCCGAGGGTTCCGAGGCCCTCCAGTCGGTACTCCCCGCCGCGCTCCACGGCGTGCCGAACCTCGAAGACCAGGCGGTCGATTTCGCCCGCGGCCTCCAGGTCGTTCATCCCCTGCTCACGCAGCAGGCCCCGCAGTACGCCGTCGTCGCGTTTGAGCAGTTCCGAGAAGAGGATGCTCTCCCCCGGCTGCTTGACGATGAACGCCCCGAGCTGGGGGATGACGAGCCGTTTGTGCGACTCCAGATATTGCGTTAAGACTGCTATCAGCACGATCGAATCTACTTTTGAATCCGGCTCCAAAATTACCCTTTTTCGGAGAAAAAACCAAAATCTCCCGCAGTTTTTCAAAATAATCCGGTAAAGTGTTGGTTATACGAAAAATATTCACCTACTTTGCATTCCGAAATTTCGGAAAATCCGGACGAGCTACTTTCGCCGAAATTCGACAATGTAGCCGAGCCGGATTGGAAAAATGTCACGAAACCGGCCATGAAAGACAAGTACATCGATCTGATCGAACAGTCGTTCGACTTCCCGCAGGACGAGTTCTCCGTCGAGGACAACGAGCTCAATTTCCATGACATCCCCCTCATGGAACTCATCAAACAGTACGGAACTCCGCTCAAGATCACCTACCTGCCGAAGATCTCCCAGCAGATCAACCGCGCCAAGCGCATGTTCAACGTGGCCATGGCAAAGGTCGACTACAAGGGGTCGTACAACTACTGTTACTGCACCAAGTCGAGCCACTTCTCCTTCGTGCTCGAAGAGGCCATGAAGAACGACATCCACCTCGAAACCTCCTCGGCCTACGACATCCATATCATCAACGCCCTCTACGACAGCGGCATCATCGACAAGGACCGGTACATCGTCTGCAACGGGTTCAAACGCCCGCAGTATGTCGAGAACATCGCCCAGCTCGTCAACGACGGATTCACCAACACGATCCCCGTCCTGGACAACAAGGAGGAGCTCGACCTATTCGAGGACGCCTTCACCAAGAAGTGCAAGGTCGGAATCCGCATCGCCTGCGAGGAGGAGCCGAAATTCGACTTCTACACCTCGCGCCTCGGAATCCGCTACAACGACATCGTCGCCTTCTACAAGGCCAAACTCAAGAACAGCAAGAAGTTCCAGCTCAAGATGCTGCACTTCTTCATCAATACCGGCATCAAGGACACCGCCTACTACTGGAACGAGCTGTCGAAGTGCATGAACGTCTACTGCGAACTCAAGGCCATCTGCCCCGAACTCGACAGCCTCAACATCGGCGGCGGTTTCCCGATCAAGAACTCCCTGAACTTCGAGTACGACTACGAGTACCTCACCGAGGAGATCGTCGCACAGATCAAGAACATCTGCCAGCGAAACGGAATCGAGGAACCCAACATCTTCACCGAATTCGGGTCGTTCACCGTCGGCGAAAGCGGCGCCGCGCTCTACTCGATCGTCAACCAGAAGCAGCAGAACGACCGCGAGAACTGGTACATGATCGACTCGTCGTTCATCACCACGCTGCCCGACACCTGGGGCATCAACCAGCGCTACATCATGCTGGCGATCAACAACTGGGACAAGGAGTACCAGCGCGTCTTCCTCGGCGGACTGACCTGCGACAGCGAGGACTTCTACAACTCCGAGTGCCACACCAACGCCATCTTCCTCCCGAAACTCGAACCCGGAAACACGCAGTACATCGGATTCTTCCACACGGGAGCCTACCAGGAGTCGCTCGGCGGATTCGGAGGCATCCAGCACTGCCTGATCCCCGCCCCGAAGCACATCATCATCGACCGAGACAAGTCCGACAACGAATACTACACGCGGCTCTTCGCCAAGGAACAGTCCTACCGTTCGATGCTCCGCATCCTCGGCTACTGATCCGCGGCCGGCCCGCGGGCTCCGCGTCCCTGTCGCGCCACGCCCGAAATGCCCGAAATGCCCGAAATGCCCGAAATGCCCCCATCCCTCCACCAGACGGGGGCATTTTCCGTCCGAACGCATCAAACACGCCCGGGAGACGGCTCCGTTTCCGGAAATTTTCGTATCTTCGGCGGCAAAACGACCCGACACACCATGAATCAGCGTTTCCGGAACCGGTGGACGGCTCTTCTCCTTGCAGGCGTGGCCATGGGCTGCATTCCGTTCGCAGCGCCCGCCGCGCCGCCGCATCCCGTCCCCTCCGACACGCTCCCAAGCGAATACCGACGCGGTTACGAAGCCGGATACCGCGCCGCGAAAGCCGAAACGGAAAGAGCGACCCGAAGAAGTGAGAAGGACCCCAAGAACGGGACTCCCGGCCCATACACCCGCAATCCGACGGGCGTGCATTTCCCGCGCGACACCTCCGCCGCGGGGCCGCGTTTCATGCACCGCCTCAGCGCGGAGTTCCGGCCCGAATACATCTTCCCCACGAACCCCTTCCTCAAGCGCGAAAACCATACCGGACAACCCATCGACCTCTCCCTGTCGGGCCATTTCCGCTACTCGTTCCAGTTCCGGCCCGGCTCGACCCCCGACCGCATCTACGGAGGCGTCTATCAGGGCCTCGGCGTCGCCTACTACGACTTCCAGCGCCCCGACGAAATCGGCAGCCCCACGGCGGTCTACCTCTTCCAGGGAGCCCGCATCGCACGGCTCGCACCCCGGCTCACGTTCGACTACGAGTGGAATTTCGGACTCTCGTTCGGCTGGAAGCCCTACGATCCCGAAACCAACCCCAACAACAAGATGATGGGGTCGAAGGTCAACGCCTACCTCAACCTCGATTTCCTGTTCAAATGGCGGATCATGCGCGAGGTGGACCTCACGGCCGGTATCTCCCTCACCCACTTCTCCAACGGAAACACCAAATATCCCAATGCCGGGCTCAACACCGTCGGCGGCCGGGCCGGACTCTCCTACAACTTCGGAAGGCGCACCCCCGAAACCGAACCGAGGGCCTTCATCCCCGCATTCCCGCGCCATGTCAGCTACGATCTGGTGCTCTTCGGGTCGTGGCGGCGCAAGGGAATCGAGGTCGGAGACAAGCAGTATGCCGCTCCGGACGCCTATACGGTCGTGGGGTTCAACTTCGCCCCGATGTACAATTTCGGCTACAAGTTCCGCGCAGGCGTCTCGCTCGACGGCGTCTACGACGGCAGTGCCAACGTCATCCCCACCGACCAGATCTCCGACGGAGGATTCGCTCAGGTCGAGACCGTCGATCCGGGGTTCGACCGCCAGATCGCACTCGGCGTCTCGGCCCGCGGGGAGTTCGTCATGCCCTACTTCAACATCGGCATCGGACTGGGTGTCAACGTCCTGCACAAGGGCGGCGACCTCAGGTCGTTCTACCAGATCCTGGCGCTGAAGGTCGCCGTGACGCACAGTTCGTTCATCCACATCGGCTACAG
>CALUNH010000069.1 GCA_944321965.1 uncultured Alistipes sp. | reverse complement strand
TTAGTACCAATTTCTCAGTGTTATCCCCCTGTTCTGGGTAGGTTGCATACGCGTTACGCACCCGTGCGCCGGTCGCCATCAAATGTATTGCTACATCTATGCTGCCCCTCGACTTGCATGTGTTAGGCCTGCCGCTAGCGTTCATCCTGAGCCAGGATCAAACTCTCCATTGTAAAAAAGATTGTTTATAGATCTTTCGCTCAAATCTCAAAGGTATTGTTTGAAATCACTCTCTTGCGAGAGTGGAAAACTTTAGCTGCTCAAATACTTCAAAGAACGCTGTTCACTATATTACTATAAGAACAATTTCTTTCTTTTTGTCGGGTCGGATCCTTCGATCTTCGCCTTGGTTCCGCCACTGATTTTTCAGTGGGAAAGTGGTGCAAAGTTAAGTCAAATTTTTCGAACCACCAAATCTTTTTTCAGAAATTTTTCAGAACCTTTTTCATTTGCCTTGAATCGGGTTTCGATTTCAAAGCGGGTGCAAAGGTAGATCCTTTTTTCTGAACTTCCAAATCTTTTTGAAGATTTTTTCAAAACTTTTTTCAGAACCCTTTTTGCTGTTTCCGGACCGGTTTCCCGATCTGAAAGCGGGTGCAAAGGTAAATCCTTTTTTTGAAACTCCAAAAGATTTCGGAACTTTTTTCAAACTTTTTCAGAACCTGTTTCGTTTCGATTTCAGAACTGTTTCCTGGTCGAAGCGGGTGCAAAGATAAGGGCTTTCCGAGCAAACTTCCAAATATTTTCCGGACTTTTTTTGCCGCGTTTCCGGCCCTATTCCGGCACCGAACTATGAATCAGCGGCTTAGTTGTGAAAATTTTTTAATATCTTTGTTCCCGACAAACCGACCCCAAAATCATGCGATCCTTATTATATATAGGTATTCTTTTTTTCGGCCTCTCCTGCACGCCGGAAGGGCCTCGACTTCATACTGGCGACCTGTTGTTCCAGGTCGGAGCGGACTCAGCCATGGAAAGTGCAATCACGGCCGCCACGAAACGCGACAGTACGCTGAATTTCACACATGTAGGGATTTTTCTCTCAAACGGCGGCGCCGATTCGGTACTGGAGGCCACCAGCGACGGAGGCGTGCAGATCGTTCCGCTGGAGGATTTCCTGAACCGGGCGGGCCGCATCGCGGGTCGGCCGGGAGTCGTCGCAATGCGTCTGCGCGACACCGCCGGGATCACCCTCTCGGTAAAGCGGGCCCGGCAGTACGCGGGACTCCCCTACGACTACTCCTACCGTCCCGACAACGGGCGGTTCTATTGCAGTGAACTGGTCAGGGAGAGTTACCGCGACACCTGCGGCCAGCGCATTTTCCCGGCCCGGCCGATGAACTTCCGGGCGGCCGACGGCACGATGCCCGCGTTCTGGACCGAGCTCTTCGAAAAGTTAGGCGAGCCGATTCCCGAAGGCGTGCCGGGCACCAACCCCAATGACATGGCCCGGGACCCGCACCTGCGGGAGGTCGGGCGGTGGTTCTGAACGGCGGAAACAGCGGAAGCGGCGGGAATAGCGATCCGCGGCCGGGAGTGGCGGGAATAGCGGCCCGTGGCCAGGAGTGAAGGAAGCAGCCAACCGGCGGTCGGAAGCGGCGGGACGGCGGGAGCGGCGGGAACGACCGACCCGCGGCCGGGGCGTCAGACGATCCGCTCGACCGTAATGTCGGGATCGGCACGCAGCAGTTCGATATACGGCTCCTCGCCGTTCGCCCCCTTGGCCCGAATGACCAGCGTGGCACGATGCACTACCCCTTCGGGGGTACGGGCTGCCTCGACTTCATAGGAGATGACCGAATACTCCCGGGTTTCGAGTTTCGAGAACACCGCGTCAATCGCCGCACGGTGCGGAGAGGAGAAGACGATCATGGTCCTCCGCCGTCCCAGATCGCCGAAGAAGAGCGTCAGCACCTCCAGTCCGAACAGAGTCAGCACCGTTGCCGCAGCCGCCACGACATACATGTGGGCTCCGGCGGCCAGTCCGATTCCGGCCGTGGCCCAGAGGCTCGCCGCCGTGGTCAGTCCGCGGACGAGCTGCCGGTGGATGATGATCGTTCCGGCGCCGATGAAGCCGATTCCACTGACGACCTGGGCGGCGATCCGGCTGGGATCGAGCCGCAGGCCGTCGTGCGAGGCGAGAAACTCCTCGAACCCATACTGCGAAACCACCATCATCAGGGCGCTGCCGAGCGCCACAAGAAAATGGGTCCGGAATCCGGCATCCTTGACCCGATACTCCCGATCCAGGCCGATCACCGTTCCGCACAGTCCGGCCACACACAAACGTCCGATAAAATCCCACTCCATATTCATCGTTTCTCGATTTCAAATCCACCGATCTTTTCTTCTCGGCTCCTCCCCGGCTCTCGCGGGTTTTCTCCTCAGGGCAGTCTCGCCCAATTCTTCCCGCCCGTCCCGGCTCTCCCCGGCTCTCGCGGGTTTTCTCCTCAGGGCAGTCTCGCCCAGTTCTTCCCGCCCGTCCCGGCTCTCCCCGACTCTCTCCATTCTCACCTTCTCTCGCCCCTCCTTTCTCTCGCCCCTCCGGAGATTCACTTGTCGCTCAGGATTTCGAGCGCCTTTTCCAAGACGGCATCGCGGCCCGAAAGCACATCCTGCATCGTATTCTCCACCACGACATCGGGTGTAATTCCGCACCCGACAAACTCCCTGCCATCGGGGAGGCGCACCTCCTCGGTGCAGACATCGCACAGCAGCCCCGGAAGCACCTCATACGTAACCTTCTTTCCGGCAGAACCCGACGTGGAGACTCCGACGGTCGACATATGGGACTGCGACGACGCCCAGGCGACGAAGGTTTCGGCCGCATTTCCCGTTGCGTCGTTGACGAGAATCACGGTCGGAACAACCAGCCTCCCGTCACGATCCTCCGGGAAGCGATACATTTCCCGCTCGGGCTCGGAGAAGGCTCCACCACAATAGTGCTGACGGGCCATCCGCGCGCGGGCATCACTGGCCAGATCCTCGGGATCAAACTCGTGGTCTCCCCTGGCTGCGAGTGCCGCATCATAGATGCGCGACCGCGACACGGGACCGTAGAGAACCGTATCCCGGGTCAGTCGGGAAAAGATTTCCGCAGCCCCATAATCGAGTCCCCGGGCGTTATAACGCAGATCGAGGATGAGTTTGCGGGCCCGGGCCCGGATCCCGGGAAATGCGTTGCGGAAGGCCTGGGACTGTCCATACTCAAAAGAACCGATCTTCAGATAAGCCACATCGCCGGGATACCACGTCAGCCGGAAGTTCTCGTTCAGCTCCTTCCCGCTGCATCCGGGCAGCGCGACACAAGCATCCACATCCGGCTCGGCACCGTAGTGCGGGTTGACCAACCGCACGGAGCCCTCCGTTCCGTCCGGGCGACGGAACTCCACCTCATGCGAGGTGCCGATCGGCCCGTACAGCAGGACCCTGACGGCCCAACGGCGCCGCACCCGCTCCGTCGATGCCGGGATACAGGACATCAACCCGGCGATCCGCTCCCCGACGGGTTGTCCGTTCACGGAGAGGATCTCGGAGCCGGGCGGCAGGATCGCGGCCTTCTCTTCGCAGACCTCGGAGACGACCACATGCCCCCCGACATCCATCAGACGGAGTACCCACCCCTCTTCGTAACCGATGGAGGTAAGCGGGAAATGGCGGAATGTGCGGACACAGGTCTGGCTGTTCCCCAGCGAAGCGTAGAATCCCGCAAGCAGGCGGTAGAACTCCAGGTCGTCACGGGTCTGCATCGCGGGGGTGATCAGGGCCCGGTAGAGCGAATCCCAGCGCTCGATGCCGAAACGGTCGAGATAGGCGTAGTTGCGGTGAACCTCCATCCAGCATTTCGACAGGGCGAAGAGTTTCTGTTCGACGCTCCAGGCCCGGCCCCGCACGCCGGGGCCCCTTCGGGAGGGCACGGTCACCACGCGATAAACCATTGTATCCCCTTTCAACTCGACCCCGACGGTCTGCATCGCGGGTTCCTGGGCCCAAGCCCCGGACATTGCCCCGACCGCAGCGAGCAATGCGATTCCCCAACAGCCAATTCTCATGACGCAACATTTTTTGACACTACAAATTACGAAAAAAGGCCGACATCGCAAAGTTTTTGCGGGAAAAGATTGCGGGAAGCGAAAAATTTCGTACTTTTGCAGGCTATGTTTAACTAATTAACTGTTTACGACAATGCCGAAAATGAAAACCAATGCCGCGGCGAAGAAACGCTTTACCTTCACCGGCACAGGAAAGATCAAGCGTAAACACGCTTATCACAGTCACATCCTGACCAAAAAGACGACGAAGCAGAAGCGAAACCTCTGCTATTCGGGTACCGTATCTGCGGCCGACGAGGCCAAGATCAAGAACCTGCTGGTGAAGTAATCCACCCGCAGATTCGGATAGCGTCCGCCGGGGCGCCGACCGGGGAGGGGCAAGGGATGCCTGCCAACGGGGAGACCTGAAAAGGGAGACCCGGCCCGAGAGACGACCCGCAAGGAAAACCGCCCGCGAGGGCACAAACAATTACAAACCGGGACGAACCAGCCCCGAAGAATACGGGAGAACCGTATCGCTGGCAGTCTCCAAAAAAACTTTACATTATGCCACGTTCAGTAAACGCTGTTGCGTCACGCGCACGTCGAAAGAAAGTTTTGAAACTTGCCAAAGGTAACTTTGGTTCAAGGGGAAACGTTTGGACCGTAGCGAAAAATACGGTCGAGAAGGGGTTGTGCTATGCCTATGCACACCGCCAGCTCAAGAAGCGGACATTCCGTTCGCTGTGGATCACACGTATCAACGCTGCGGTCCGCGCCCAGGGAATGACCTATTCGCAATTTATCGGCAAACTCAACGCCAAGGGCATCGTCCTGAACCGCAAGGTGCTGGCCGACCTGGCAATGAACGAGCCGAAGGCATTCGAGGCAATAGTTAACGCAGTTAAATAACCCTTTTCACGAGGGTTGGCACGGCGGGGACCCTCCAGGGTAACCCCGCCGTTTTTTTCATACGAACCCCGCACACCCGTATTCATATATTCATCACCCGGACGCAGCACCCGATATTCCCCATGCAGAGCTGGAAACACACCTTCGCCATCATCTGGAGCGGACAGCTGGTTTCGATCCTCAGCAGTTCGATCGTCGCCTATGCGATCATCTTCTGGATGAGCGTCGAGACGCGGTCCGCCGAGGTACTGGCCCTGTCGGCCATTGCGGGGATGCTTCCGCAGGCGGTGCTGGGGCTGTTCGTGGGGGTCTACATCGACCGCTGGGACCGCAAGCGCACGATGATCCTGGCCGACAGTTTCATCGCCCTCTGCACGCTGGGGCTGGCCGTGCTGTTCTGGATCGATGCCGCCGAGCTGTGGCACATCTACCTGCTGCTGGCGTGCCGATCGGTGGGTTCGGCCTTCCACGTTCCGGCGATGCAGGCCTCGGTGCCGCTCCTGGCCCCGAAAGCGCAGCTCACCCGCATCGCGGGCGTCAACCAGGTGATCTCGTCGCTCTCGGACATCGCAGGCCCGGCCCTGGGCGCCCTGCTGCTGAGCCTCACCTCGATCGGGAACATCCTGCTGTTAGACGTCGTGGGGGCACTCGTTGCCTGCACGACGCTGCTCTTCGTCCGGATTCCGAATCCCGAACGCCCGGAGCGCCGTCCGGACCTGTGGCGCGAATTCCGCAAAGGATTCACCGCCATGCACTCCCAACCGGGTTTGGGCTGGTTCTTCGGCCTGGCCATCGCCGTATGGTTCCTGATCATGCCCGTGGGGGTACTTTTCCCGCTGATGACGCTCAACCACTTCGGCGGCGGGACCTGGGAGATGAGTTTCGTGGAGATCATCTGGGGAGGCGGGGCCCTGCTCGGCGGGGCCATCATGGGGGCCCGCAACTACCCGGTCAACCGCATCGTGCTGATCAACCTGATGTATCTGGTCGTCGGGCTTTCGTTTCTTTGCTCGGGGCTGCTTCCGGCCTCGGGATTCTACTGGTTTGCGGCCCTGACGGCTGCGGCGGGCGTATCGAGCAGCGTCTTCAACGCCTCGTTCGTCTCGGTGCTCCAGACGCGGATCGAAGCGGGAATGCTGGGGCGCGTGCTGTCGCTCTACCGCAGTTTCGGGCTGCTGCCCTCGGCACTCGGGTTG
>CALUNH010000068.1 GCA_944321965.1 uncultured Alistipes sp. | reverse complement strand
ACGGAGAATTTCCGCATCACACCCGAAGGGATCACCTTCTACTACAACCCCTACGACATCGGGTGCTACGCACTCGGAGCCGTCGAGGTTCCGATTTCCAAAAGCGAGTTGGGGATCCGCTGACTCCGCGATTCACACGGAAGAGGTTCATACCGACCGAAGGTGCAACGCATAGTCGGAGCATCCGGGAGAGATATTCAGAAAGGCGGGAAACCGCCGCAGGCTCCAAAAATCCGGGGGGGGGTATTCAGGAGAGGCAGGAGAATCCGGGAGAGGTATTCAGAGAGGCAAGAGATCGCCGCAGCCCCGGAAAATTCGGGGAGAAGTATGACACGGAAAGGGTATAAAACAAAAAAAGGTCCGAGTCTCACGACGGGGAACCTTTTTTTGGCGGGGAACCACCCCCTCCAAAAATGAGGGTTAATCGGAGGTATTCGACGCCGTGGGCGAGCACCGCCCTCGGGTCTTAGTACCGGATTTCCGGCACAACCTGCCGATTTCCTCAACCAACCTAAAACTACTAACCTAAATGAACCTTAAAACTTCACTGCAAAGATAAGGGCGGTTTTTGAATTATGCAAATATTTTACGAATACATTAAATATATTTAACAATTTGGTAACATTGGTAAACCAATTCCACCTCGAAGATTTCATATTAACTACTGATTGACAGACATTTAACAGAAAACGAATAAAATACGGAATTTTCAGGCGGGGAAGCGGTTTATCAAGCAATCGGGCAGTCGACATCCCGAGGTCCGGAGCTAAAGCCGTCAAGAACCCGGCAGCCGGAAAACAAAAAAAGGAAACCCGGAATCCGGACCTGGTCCGTCTTCCACAGTTTCCTCACCAACCTAAAACTACTAACCTAAATGAACCTTAAAACTTCGTTGCAAAGATAAGGCGAAAAAAGCATCCGTGCAAGCTTTTATTAAAAAATTTTTCGAAATTTTTCATATTTTTTAATATAGTCGCAGGTAGGCAAATCGCAATCAGCTGAAATACAATAAAATAGATGCAAACGCATCCACCCGCACTAATTTTCAGACCAACGAAATGCAGTAATCGAAAAAAACGACCATTTACATAATTAGGCACGAGTAACGTAATGCCGTAAAGGATAATTTACTACATTTGTATTTGCAACATACACCTGTACCATGACCGTATCGCTGATTATCGCTACCTACAACTGGCCCCGGGCACTCTACCTGTGTCTCGACAGCGTCATGCAACAAAGCACGATGCCCACGGAGATCCTGATCGCCGATGACGGTTCGGGAGAGAGCACCCGTGAGGTGGTGGAGCATTTCAAGGCCCTCTCCCCGGTTCCCCTGCGCCACATCTGGCACGAAGACCGCGGATTCCGGGCTGCCGCCATCCGCAACAAGGCCATTGCCGCCAGCCATTGCGACTACGTCATTCTGGTCGACGGCGATATGATCCTGCAGCGGGATTTCATCAAGGATCACCTGCGCTTCGCCAAGAAGGGGTATTATGTCTCGGGATCGCGCGGAATCATTACGGCCCCACGGACTCAGGAGCTCCTCGACGGAAAGGGCCCTGCTCCCGTCCTTTCGGCCTGGAGCAGGGGGATCACCAACCGGGCCAACGCCATGCGGAACCCCATTGTGGCCCGTCTGTATTGCACGCTGGTCCCCGAGCACAAGCCCAGAAGCTGCAACATGGGGATCTGGCGCGAGGATCTGCAGCGGGTCAACGGTTTCGACGAGGCGTTCGAAGGGTGGGGATTCGAAGATACGGAGCTGGGATTGCGCCTGCACAACAGCCAGATCCGCCAACGGAGGATCAAGTTCCAGGGCATCGCCTTCCACCTCCACCACAGTAAAGCCGCACGCGACAACTACAAGCAAAATCAGGATCGCTATCTGGAGAGTGTCCGCAAGCAGCGCACCCGTTGCGAGAAGGGACTCGACGGGCATCTCGCAACCACGACCGGGCCGACCGCTCCAGCCGTTCCAGCCGTTCCAGCCGCTCCTGCCGTTCCAGCCGTTCCAGCCGCTCCTGCCGTTCCAGCCGCTCCTGCCGCTCCTGCCGCTCCTGCCGAAAAATAACCGGACAACCGCGGCGGCGCGCCCTGGCAGCCTGCCCGAGTGCGAGGATGGCTGCAGCGACCCGAAACAGGATGCCTGCAGCGGTGTGAATCGTTTCCATAGCCTCCGCCCCTCCCGAAACACGCTTCCGAAGATGGCTGCAGCGGTCTGCCGGAGGATGCGGATATTGCCCGCGGCGCCCTACCGCCCGCACAACCGCTCCCACAGCGGCCAGTAGTGCATCTGCCGCCGGAGTTTCCACTTGCGGATCAGATTCAGCGGCTTGCGCTTCAACCCGACACGACCCTTGGCCAGAAAATCATCCACGGCATCCAGCACCCGGGCCGAACAACGGCAGTCCCGGTGCGGTTCGTGACGCATCGTATAGGTGCGGATCTCCTCCATCAACGCCGCGGGGCGCGTCAGAGCCCGTTCGATCGCCGGACCCACCTCCCCGGGCTGCTGGACATCGATCAGGTGCGGCCCGGGATGCGAATTGCGGAACGTCACGACCGGCTTGTCCAGGAACATGAACTCCAGAATGATCGACGAACTGTCGCACAGCATCACATCGGCCTGCTGCAACAGCGGCATCTTGTCCGGGCCCTCGAAGAAGGTGACATTCTCATGCCCGGCGGCGATCCGCTTGTACCCCGACACGATCTCGGGATCGGTCAGCTTCGGATGGAAGGTGATGATCCAGTCCCAGGGCTTCGACTCCGCCAGCCGCTCGATCTCCGCCATCAGGTGCGGGGCCGAGCAGACATTCTTCGTAAAGGTCGGCGGATAGAGGATCACCGGGCGCCGGTTCTGCGGGCGCCGCGTCATCTCGGGGGCAAAATAGGTATCGGCCTTGGGCCAGCCGGTGTCATAGACGCGAAAGAAACCGAACTTCTTCTCCAGCTCCTTGAAAAAGGGCGTACTGCTCGGGCCCTGCGTGCAGTAGATGTCGAACCACCCGCGCACCGTAAAGTGGTCGTCGACGGCTTCGATCCGCTTCTGGATGGCATAGCCGTGGAACAGCGCCACCTTCACCCCGGGGAAGAAATCCGGGATGTAGTTGCCCGGGGCGAAGACCGCCACGGGATTGAAATCGATCACCTCGCGGACCGTCTTCAAACGGAGTTCATCGCCCTCCAGCGAATCGGGGCAGGTCGGTTCGAGGAACCAGGCCGCCACACCGCCGCGGCGCCGGATCTCGGCCTGCAGCGGCCGCAGGATCGAATAGGCATAGGGCAGCGTGGCGAACAACAGGTAGTTCTTGGCTTCCATGTCGAAAAGATTTTAACAGGCAGGAATGAAACGTTTCCAGAATTCGATACGCGAGGGTTTGAGCCAGCCGTGGCAGCCGAACGGCAATTCGCCGCCGGTTGCGGCCAGGCAGCGGTCGGGATGGTTGTCGAACGAAAAGTCGATGGCCTCCCGCATCGAGGGGTAGCGGAAATCCCGGGGCTCGATGGCCCAGAAGACATCCTCGGAATAGATGTGCCGCGACTGGTTCAGATAGTAGTCGATCCGCTTTGCGTACTTGATGCAGGCGCGGCGGAACGCCTCCACGCGCCGCAACGAGAGCCCGCCATTGCCCACCTTCCCGTAGAGCCGCCGGTTGCGGGGGAAGAAGTGCCGGATCACGGGCCACGACCACACTCCGGTCCGCCACCAGGTTCCTCCGATATAATCGTAGCCCCGGCTGCACCAGTATTCCAGTTCGTCGCGAAAGATCCAGGCATCGGTCTGGCAGATCAGGATATACTCATAATCGGTGAACAGTTCGTAAAACTCTGCCGAAAGCATCATGCGGTTGTACCCCAGGATCCCGGCCTTGCCGAGATAACCGTCCGAGACCCGGATGATCTCATAGTTGTAGACGGCCGGGAAACGCCGTGCCACAGCCTCTAGCTGCAGGCTCCGCGGCAGGAGCAGCACGATCGGATAACGGCCGAGGACCTCCGTATTGTGCTCCAGCGAAAGCCAGTCGTTCTCCGAGAGGTTCTCTGAATAAACAGGTATGACTATCTTGACTCGTTTCATGATTCACGTTTATTTCCCGACATAGTCCCTTACCGCCCCGGCGATCCGTTCGCCGTCGAGGGCTGCCGAAATGATCCCTCCGGCATAACCGGCCCCTTCGCCTGCGGGGAAAAGCCCTTCGACCCCGGGGTGCATCAGCGTAGCGGGATCGCGCGGGATCCGCACGGGCGTCGAAGTCCGCGACTCGACCCCGACGACGACCGCCTCGTTGGTCACATACCCCTTCATCCGTCGTCCGAAGGTCGTCAACCCCAGCTGCAGGCTCCGTGCGATGAAGTCGGGCATCCAGCGATCGAGCCGCGAAGGGGTGATGCCGGGGATGTAGGAGGTGGCGGGCAGCGACCCGCTGGCGCGTCCGGCCACGAAATCGGCGACCCGCTGAGCCGGAGCAATCTGATGCTCGCCGCCCTCACGCCGGGCCGCCTCCTCGAATTGCTGCTGGAACTTCAGCCCGGCCAGTTCGCCCCATTCGCCGCGCAGGTGCTCGAAATCCGACAGGCGGACCTCGGTGACCAGTCCGGAGTTGGCATAGGGCGACGTGCGGCCGCTGGGCGACATGCCGTTGACGACGGACTGCGCGGCATCGGTCATGGCCGGGACGATGAAGCCCCCCGGGCACATGCAGAACGAATAGACACCGCGCCCCGCCTCCTGGCTCACCAGCGAATAGGAGGCAGCCGGAAGGTATTCGTCGCGCGTCTCGCAATGGTACTGGATCGCATCGATCAGCGCCTGCGGGTGCTCGATGCGCACGCCCATGGCAAAGGGTTTGGCTTCGAGGCGCACCCCGCGGCGGTGGAGCAGTTCGTAGATGTCGCGGGCGGAGTGTCCCGTAGCGAGCACGACGGCCGCCCCTTCGATCCACTCATCGCCGCACTGCACGCCGAGGATCCGCCCCCGGACGATTTTCAGGTCCGTCACGCGGCTCTCGAAACGAAAAACGCCCCCGGCGTCAAGAATCGTCTGCCGGATGTTCTGCATGATGCGCGGCAGTTTGTCGGTTCCGATATGTGGGTGTGCCTCGAAGAGGATTTCGGGCGTGGCGCCGTGGAAGACCAGGGTCTGCAGCGCCTTGTTGTAATCGCCGCGTTTCTTGCTGCGGGTGAAGAGTTTGCCGTCGGAGAAGGTCCCGGCCCCACCCTCGCCGAACGCATAGTTCGAATCGGGATCGACGGCACCGTTGCGGTTGATCTGGGCGATATCGCGCTTGCGGGCCGCAACGTCGCGGCCGCGCTCCAGGATGACGGGCTTCAGCCCCAGTTCGATCAGGCGCAGCGCGGCGAAGAGCCCGGCGGGTCCCGACCCGACGATCACCACCTCGGTGCGCCCGGCAACCGACGGATAGTCGAAATGCACGGGAGCAGGCAGCGGTTCGCGGTCGACATAGATTTCGAGCGAGAGGTTGACCTTGACCTGACGCTGCCGGGCATCGATGGATCGTTTCACGACCCGGACGAGCGCAATCTCATCTTCGCGGATTCCCATACGGCGAGCCGCCAGCGAAGTATAATACCTGGCATCGGCAGCCTGTCGGGGCGAAAGGACGAGCGTTACGAGTTGGGACATACGCAAAAATTACCCACAAAAGTAACCAAAAAAGCTGGATAAATCGGCTTTCGGGATTGTGAATTGTGAATTTTTATCTACCTTTGTCTGACAGAAGCGGATATGGTGTAATTGGTAGCCACGTCAGACTTAGGATCTGATGCCTTACGGCGTGGGGGTTCGAGTCCCTTTATCCGCACAAAGGAGCCTTTTTCGAGGCTCCTTTTTTTGTGGCAACCCGGATGCAAAACAAGGTAAAATGATTGTATATCAACAAATTATCGAACAGGCTCTTTTATAACGAAAGATGCTGCCAAAAGCATCCTTGCTCCCGATTTCAGGTGGGCATTAGGGAACAAGCCCTCCAAAATAAGGCTTCCCCGGGCCATTGCTCCCGATTTAGCGCATAATACATTGATTTACTGTACCTTGCATCGCAATAGTTTTTTCTTGTCGACGTTTTGTTAACCTCAAAATTTTCAAAGCCATGAGACAAGAGTCTTTTACAATCCTTTTCCTGATGCGAAAGGGAAGGCCCAAGAAAAACGGGCAGG
>CALUNH010000067.1 GCA_944321965.1 uncultured Alistipes sp. | reverse complement strand
GGATCGAAGCGGGAATGCTGGGGCGCGTGCTGTCGCTCTACCGCAGTTTCGGGCTGCTGCCCTCGGCACTCGGGTTGTTGAGTGCGGGATTCCTGGCCGAGCGGGTCGGTTTGACGACGACGTTCATCATCTCCGGGAGTCTGATTTGCCTGCTTGGCGTGGTTGCCTTCTGCATCCCGTCGGTCGTGCGGCTCGACGAGCGGAAATAACGCACGGCGATCCGTCCGAGAATCGTCAGCACGGACACAAAAACGGCAACCTCGTGAAAGGTTGCCGTTTTTTCAACGCCGGAGGGGAAGGGCCGGAACCCGCGCCCGCATCCGGTCGGAACCGCGGAAGCCGTTCCCGGCTCAATCCTTCGGATAGACGTATCCGTTATAGTAGATTTTATAGGAGTATTGCCGGGTTGCTTCGTCGAACGAATAGACGTATCGCACGTCGGGGGCCGGATAGGCAGAGGTATTGTAATCGAAAGACGAGGTGAATTCGCACTCCTGGGTGCCGCTGACGATCTGCGTACCGATATAGAGGCCGTCGGAGACGCGGTAGGACATCTGGAGGGGGCTCGAACCGTACATGTTGCTGTAAACGGAGTAGCCGGAAGCGGAGCCGTTGACCTCGAAGGCCTTGCCGACGCAGGAGGAGTAAGCCAGCGTCACCTCGTCATCGGCCGGGCGGACGGTGAATCCCGACGGAGAACTCCAGTCGGAAGCCCCCGAGCTGCTGCCCTCGACGGCGGCAGCGATGTTGGAGATCTGGATGGTACAGGAACCGTCGGCATTGGCGGTGAGAGTGGTCGATCCGCCCTTCATGTCGATCCGGGCCTCCCCGCTGTAGGAGGAGCTGTAGAGTCTGAAATCGGACTGCATCACGACATTCCACACGGCGCCGTCGGCCAGTTCGGGCTTGCCGCCGGTCTCAACCAGCAGCGAGCCTTCGAGATAGAATCCATCGGGCATCTGGTAGCTCTTGTTGAAGGTGAGTTTGTAGCCCTGTTCGACCTCTTCGATCGTCGTGCCGCTGCTGAACAGGAGCGAAACGACCGAACGGTTGTTGTATTTCACGTTGGCGACTGTCACCTCCTCGGCCCCCTCTTCGGCCTCCTTGCGCTGTTCGGCGACCTCGGCGGCCAGCACGGCCACGCGCATACCGGCATTTGCGGCCTGCATGGCCACGCGGTCCTGGGTCGTGACATAGGAGTAGATGTACTGCCCCGGCTGCACGGGCAGGAGATCCTTGTAGGAGTCGTTCTCCTTGATACAGCTCGAAAGCGCGAGGGCCGCGAGCGTCAACGTAGCAAAAATTCTATTCATGAGATGTTGTTCGGTTAAATTTTCCCTTTAAACGTCCGATGCGGCGAATTACTGCATCGGGAAATGAAAAAAATATATTGGCTCCTCAAAGGTACAATTTTTTTCACGGACGCGCGGAGAATTTGGACTTTTCACATCAAAATCGTATCTTTATTCCATGATGAAGAAGCTTGCGACCCTGTTTTTTGCCGTTGTGCTGCTCGGATGCGGCCGTTCGACGGAGTGGATTGCGGAAGATGAATCGGGGGATTCGCGCCTTGTCCGGCACGGCGATACGCTGGAGATCACCGCCCCGAAAGGATTGACGCTGTGGTACCCGGAACGGCTCACGGGCGACTACCGGGTGAGCTATGAAGCCACGGTGCTGATGCAGGAGGGTCCCTGCGACCGACTGGGCGACCTGAACTGTTTCTGGGCTGCCGCGGACCCGGAACACGAGGATGACTTTTTCGCCCGGTCACCGTGGCGGGGCGGGATTTTCGAACGCTACAACACCCTGGACCTGTTCTACGTGGGTTACGGGGGCAACGGGAATACAACGACGCGGTTCCGGCGCTACTACGGCAACCGCTACGGGGCTCCGGCCGACGAAGTGAAGCCGCTGATCGGGGAGTACACCGATGCGGGTCACCTGCTGGTCGCCAACTGCCCGATCCGGATCGAGATAACGGTCGATTCGGGTCGCACGACCTTCCGGGTCGATGGCGAGGAACTCTTTTCGCGCAAGCTCTCCCCGGGCGAGGGAGACGGATATTTCGGCTTGCGGCTGCTGAACAACCGGACCCGGATCGTGAATTTCCGGATCGAAACCCGATAACCCCCCAACGACAGGACAGATGCACACACACTTGATAACAAAGATAACGCTTATGTCATTGCTCTCTTTCTTCGGCTGCAGCCGCAGCAAACTGCCCGAATACCCGTCGGATACGCTTACGACACGCGACGGGACCGAACTGACGTTCCACTTTTTCAAACACGCCTCGTTTTCGATCGCCGCAGGGGATAAAACGGTCTACATCGACCCGGTGAACGACTATGCGGACTACGGTTCGCTGCCGAAAGCGGACCTGGTGCTGATCACCCACTCGCACTACGACCACCTGGACGTGGCGGCCGTGGACCGGATCCTGACGGCGGATACGGAGATCCTGTGCGACCGGACCTCGGCCGAGGCCTTCGAGATGAACTGCTACACGATGCGTCCGGGGAGCGTGGCGACGCCGCGCGACTACGTGAAGGTGGAGGCGGTTGCGGCGTACAACACGACGCCGGGGCACCTTCAGTTCCACCCGAAGGACCGGGAGGATTGCGGCTACGTGCTGACAATCGGCGGGACGCGGATCTACATTGCCGGGGATACGGAGCCCACGCAGGAGCTCAAATCGCTGAAGAACATCGATATTGCCTTCCTGCCGGTAAACCAGCCCTATACGATGACCGTGGATCAGGCCGTCGAGGCGGTGAAGGCGATCCGTCCGGCGGTCTTCTACCCCTACCACTACGGGGAGGTGGAGGAGAAGACGGATCTCGAACGCCTGGCCCGCGAACTGGAGGGCATCACCGAAGTCCGCATCCGCCCGATGGAGTAAGGAGACAAGGGATGCGGGCAGCAAAGCCCGATCCGAAAACGGACCCTCCGACCTCTTTGTAGAGGTCGGAGGGTCCGTTTTCAGGTGCATGTTCAACCTATGCTTGCTTCTTTCTGCAGATCAGGCGCTCCACCACGAAGGCGACAACCAGCCCCAAACCACCAAAGCCGAGCACCGAACCGCCATAAACCGCCCCCTGGGCATAATAGTTTCCCGCGCAGTCGCCCACGTACCAGTAGCCGAAAAGCAGTCCGCCGCCGAGACCCAGCAGCAGGCATCCCAGGCGCAGCGCCACGAAGGAGATACCGTGCGAAGCATCCGTCTCGGAGGCCCGACCGATCCGCAGTCCCATCGGCACGTTCTTCAGGTAGTCGGACAAAGCCTCCGAATCAAGTTTCTCGATGATATTAAGCCGCTCACGACGGCAGACGAGCAGTTCGAAAAATTTGTAAATGCCCAGCGTGATCATCCCGACCACCACCGGGACCACAATAAAATCCAACATAATCCGAATTGTTTTTAGCGGTTATAATTAATTCATTCGTTTTTTGCGATCTTTGCCTTTTAGACGCCGACCGGGCAAAAAGGTTACATCAAACGGGGGCGTTATCTGTAACCTTTTCCGACAGGAGGCGTCTATCGAAGTGCCATGCAGACCGAAGAACAGGAACTGATCCGACGCATCCTCCACGGAGAGACCGCCCTCTATGCGGAGTTGGCCAACCGCTACGAACGTATGATCTTCGCACTGGTTGCGCGGATCGTCGGGCGCCGCGAGGAGGCCGAAGAGGTGACGCAGGATGTCTTTCTGAAGGCCTTCCGGCAGCTCGGAGGCTTCGCCGGGAGGAGCAGTTTCCAGACGTGGCTCTACCGCATCGCCTGCAATACGGCCGTTTCCCACGCCCGGCGCGCGCAGCCCCGCAGCCTGGAGATCGACGAACGGCGTCTGGCCGTACTGCCCGATAAAGAAACGGACCGGCTGGAGGAGTGGACGGCACACCAGGAGCGGCTCGACGCCCTGACGCAGGCCATCGGCCGTCTCGACCCCGAGGAACGGGCGCTGGTCACCCTGTTCTATTACGAGGAGCGATCCGTCGCCGAGTGCGCGGCGATCAGCGCCCTCACGGAAAGCAACGTCAAGGTCCGGCTGCACCGCATCCGGATAAAACTCTATTTGTTGGTAACCGCACAGAGCGATGAAACGAAGTGAAGCCATTCGCCGGGCCGTCGGGCAGTTCCCGACCCCCGAACCTCCTGCCGACCTTACGGCACGGATCATGGCACGTCTGCAGCGTGCCGAGCGGCAGCGTCGGCGTATCGAGGCGTTGTTTACCGGGACATGCGCGGCGGCATGTGTGGCGGCATTTGCCGCCGTGGCCCGCTGGACTTTTGCTCAAGTAGGGGAAGAGACTGCCGGGACGCCTCCCCTGCCGAAAGAGAGCGGCTGGGGATGGCCGCAGTTCGAAATATCCCTTCCGACGTTTCCGGCGGAAGATGCGGCACAATGGAAGGCATGGGTGCTGCTCGCCGCCATGGGGTTTGTGCTGCTGGCCGCCGATCTGCTGATCCGCCGCCGGATCGCCTCCCTGCGCAAATAAGGGCGCGGCATCCACGAGGCAAAAAAACGGAGCGCGTTCCGGCATCGGAACGCGCTCCGTTGGCATTCGATCCCTGGCAGGGACTATTTTCCCGCCTCGGGACTCTCTCCGGCTGCGTCCTTTTTGACTTCGGCCTTGACCTTGAGTGAGGCGAAGCCCTTGATGATGTTCTCGTCGCTGTTTTTCGAAGCGTCGTAGACGACGGTAACCTCCTTTTTGGGCAGGTCGACCTGTACGTCCTTGATGCCCTTTCCGAGCGAAGGAACGTTGTTCATGATCTTCTGCACGCAGTGTTCGCAATCGATGTCGGTTACGAAGACCGTCGTAACGTTCTTTTTCTGGGCGGGCTTGGCCGCCGTTGCAATGCCCGCGCCCATCACGAGGGCCAGACATACCATCAACAGTTTTTTCATAGCAGTTTTATCGGGTTTTTCGTTGTACCTTTATTATATAGGGGATCGGCACGCAATACCCCCTGAGTCTTCGGCCTCTCCCCCATTAAGCCTCCCTTTGAAAAGGGAGGTTTGGAGGGATTGTCTGCACAGTTTTATATCGGGTGCGGCTAATAAATATTAAGCCGCATCCCGATATAAAACTTGCGACCCATCAGAGGTCCCCAGACGTTCATCGAGTTGAAGGCCGCCGAATAGGGATTCTCGGCATTGAGGATCGGATCCTTCTGCATGTAGTCGGCAATGTTCTCGCAGCCGACGTAAATATCGAACTTGCCCAACTTGCGACTCACCTGGGCGTAGAACATCGGATAACGCGGCGAATAGTTTTCATAATCAGGGAGAAGCGTCCCGGTACCGTTATCGACAAAGCGGGGAACGCGGCTCGGGCCGTTCAACTGGGCCGTGGCATCGAATACCCAGCGGCGGAACTTCGTGGCGTACTGGATGTTGAGCAGGGTCTTGTACTCGCTGACCAGCGGGCGCTCGACCCGTGCCGAGGAGCCGTCGGCCCGGCGGATGGTCATTTCGCTGTCCGTGTATCGGAACGTGGCGAAGATGTCGAGGCGCTCGACGGGCGACCACGAGAAGTCGACCTGATAGGTATCGGTGTAGGAACGGCCGTCGGAGTTGTAGAAGACGATGCGGTCGGCATACATCTCCTGATCGGCGACCACCGCGTTGTAGAACTGCGTGCGGAAGTAGTCGAAACTCAGCGTCGCATCCTCCTCCTTGACGAGCCCGAATGTCTGCGTGAGGCTTCCGCCGACGGTCAGGGCCTTCTCCATGCGGTCGATGTCGTGGAAACTCCCCACAACGGGCTTTCCGTTGCGGAAGACCACGGGCTGAATGGCTCGCCCGGTGGCCAGTACGCCGATGTTGTCCGTAATGAGGTTCGTCGAACGGTAGCCCAGCCCGGCCGAGGCGCGGAAGGTGGTCGACGGGGTGATGTTCCACTTCAGATGGCCGCGGGGTGTGATGAAGAAGCGGTCGTAATAGTGGTTGTAGTCGCCGCGGATGCCCGCCACGATCGAGAACCTGTCCTTGACGGCATAGGTGTACTCGGCATAGGCGCCTGCCTCCCGCTCGTTGCGGTTGAGGTTGTAATCGCCCTCCTGAAACGCGGCAATCCAGGGCGTGCGGTTCAACAGCCCCTCGCGGTAGTAGTCCAGATGGAGCTGTCCGCCGACGATCAGCGACGACCGATAGGTGAAGTAGTGGTTATACATCAAATTCAGCGCCAGCGAGTTCTGGTTCCCGTCGTAATCATTCAGGCCGAAGTAGGCATCCTCGCTGAAGTGGTCGAAATCGGCCACGAAGGCGATGTTCGAACGCATCTCGTCCTGCTCGTCGGCATCGTAAACGGCCTGTCCCACGGGCATTCCGACCTTGAAATAGCCGTTTGCGTTGCGGTTGCGGATGTGCGAACCGTAGAGGGGCATGGGCTTCTCCCCGGCCTGCCAGTCCCAGTCGGCGAGCATGGCGTCGCGCATGGCCGCGGTGTTCTTGAAGTCGAGCATTCCGCCGAGGCGGTTCTCCTGGACGAATTTCCAGCCCCAGCGGATCTGCGTGCCGTTGTCGGCAGCATA
>CALUNH010000066.1 GCA_944321965.1 uncultured Alistipes sp. | reverse complement strand
TGTCAGCGACCTCCTGCACCTGGGCATCCGAGAGGACCGGCGTGACAATGAAAACGGTTTCGTAATTGTTCATAATGTGTTTAATTAGTTGTTAATCCCTTTTCGGGACCGCAAAGATACACAATAAATTGAGAAAAGAAAAATCCGCACGGAGATTTTTATCCGAAACGGGTGGTTTTCGGCGTTTTGTGCGGGAGTGGGCGGTCCGGTCTATCGCCAACGGCTTGCCGGTTCGTGTTGAGGCTCTGGCGCATAAAACAGGCTTTTTAAGCCTGTATCGCCAACGGCTTGCCGAAGCGGGATCAGGATCTGGCGCACAAAACCCGGCTCTTAGCCAGGGAAGCCCTGGGCCTTCAGCTTGATGTCCGAACCGTCGGGCGTAACGAGGTAGGCGCCGGTCGATTCGGCCGTGATGTGGCCGATCACGTCCACCAGTCCCAGCCGCATCACCTGCTCCTGCATCGCCAGCGGAACCGTGAACAGCAGCTCGTAATCCTCCCCGCCGTTCAGCGCTGCCACCACCGGGTCGATGTGCATCTCCTCGGCCAGTGCCGTCGTCTGCTTCGCAATCGGAATCCGTTCCAGATAGATCCGCGCCCCGCACTTCGACGATTTGCAAATCTGCATCAGGTCGCTTGCCAGCCCGTCCGTGAGGTCGATCATCGACGTCGGCGTGATCTTCTCTTCGGCCAGCGCCTCGATGATGTCCGTCCGCGGACGCGGTTTGAGGTATTTTTCCAGCAGGTATTCGTAGCCCTTGAACTGCGGTTCGGGATTCGCAACGTCCGCGAGGACCCGTTTTTCGCGTTCGAGCAGCTGGAGCCCCATGTAGGCAGCCCCGAGGTTGCCCGTCAGGCAGATCAGGTCGTGCTGCTGCGCACCGCTGCGGTAGGCGATCCGCTCCTTCGGGGCGTGGCCCAGCACCGTGACGGTGATCACCAGCCCGGTCATCGAGGCCCGCGTGTCGCCGCCCACGAGATCGATCTCCTGCTCCTTGCAGGCGAACGAAATTCCCTCGTAAAGATCCTGCAGCGCCTCGACCGGGAGCTTCGACGAGACCCCCAGCGAGACGGTGATCTGCGACGGCAGGGCATTCATCGCCAGGATATCGCTCACACCCGCCGTCACGACCTTGTATCCGAGGTGCTTGAGCGGGAAGTAGGTGAGGTCGAAATCCACCCCCTCGTAGAACGAATCGGTCGTACAGAGTACGGTTTCGCCGGCCGCCGGGGCAATCACCGCGGCATCGTCGCCCACCCCCTTGAGTGTCGTGGGGTGCTGCACGGGGAAATCCTTCGTCAGCAGATCGATCAATCCGAATGGTCCGAGTGTCGAGATCTCGGTGCGTTTCTTGGGCTCCATGTTCTTGAAATTTTTTACAAATTTAGCCAAACATTCTTGATTTGGGCAAAAATAACGTATTTTTGTCCGATTCAAATCCTAAAAACGGGTTAGTTATGGTAAATATCGTCTTATTCGGCGCTCCGGGATGCGGGAAGGGTACCCAGGCGCAGCGTCTGAAGGAACATTACGGAATCGACCACGTCTCGACCGGCGAGGTCATCCGCGACGAGATTCGCCGCGGGACGGAACTCGGCCGCAGCATGGAGTCCTACATCAAGGAGGGGAAACTGGCGCCCGATTCGATCGTTATCGGCATGATTGCCAACTATGTGGCCGACCATCTCGATGCCAAGGGGTGCATCTTCGACGGATTCCCCCGCACGACGGTCCAGGCTGAGGAGTTCGACAAGATCCTTGCCAGGCACGGCCTGAAGGTCGATATCATGGTCGACATTCACGTTCCGGAGGAGGAGTTGGTTCGCCGTATCCTGCTGCGCGGCAAGGATTCGGGACGTGCCGACGACGCTTCGGAGGAGGTGATCCGGGGCCGTCTGGACGTCTACCACAAGCAGACGGCCGTTGTGGCGGATTACTATGCCGGACAGAACAAATATGCGTCGGTCGACGGTGTCGGGACGATGGACGAGGTGTTCGGCCGGATCGCAGCCGTGATCGACAACTTGAAATAGGCAGCGGCCCTCTCGGGCGGTTGCGGACCGGTTCGCCTGCGGGCGGGCCGGTTTTTTTCGTGGGTGGCCGTTCCTGTGGGCGGCTGTTCTTGTGGGCGGCCTCCCGGAGAGCCCGAGCGGGGCGGGCGTGGTTGAGGTGCAGGCGAGGTGAGGGGACCGGAGCGGTGATGGTGTTCGGAGCCCGTGGCATGATGGAGCCGCAGGGGTTCGGTGCGCGGGTGACAAAAGAAAAAGCCCGGACTTCGAAGTCCGGGCTTTTCTGTTTGTTGCTCAAGATTTAGAGGGCGTTCACGTGGAGCTGGATGGCGCTCTTCAGGTTTGCAGCCTTGTTCTTGTGCATGATGTTGTGCTTGGCCAGCTTGTCGAGCATTGCCGTTACCTTCGGCAGCAGGGCCTCGGCGGCGCTCTTTTCCGTCGTCGAGCGCAGAGCCTTCACGGCGTTGCGCGTCGTCTTGTGATAGAGCCGGTTGTGAGCACGCTTCGTCAGCGTCTGACGAATCCGTTTCTTGGATGACTTATGGTTTGCCATAATCCCTTGTTGATTTATTTTTTACTTTTTCAGTTTCTTGCCTGTGAACGGCTCCCGCCGCTCTTTTCTGCTGTTGAACGGCTCCCGCCGCTCTCTTCTGCCGTTTGCACGGAACGGCCGTAGCCGTTTGCGGATAGACCCTGCGGTCCGCTCCTGTTTGGTTTGTCACCCGTCATGAGGTGGGGATCTTCCGACTCTTCCCGCAGGAGAATCACCTCGGGGAATCATCTGCCCCCCCCCTCTTGGTAGCCCATAGCAGAATCGAACTGCTCTTTCAAGAATGAAAATCTTGCGTCCTAACCGATAGACGAATGGGCCTCTACCACTATCGCGCGGCCCGAATGGGGCGCTTTAGCGGTGCAAAGGTAAGTAAAAAAGTTTCTTGTGCAAAAAATATGTGAAAAAAATGTGGATTTTTGCGCGAAGACCCCCGGAATCCACTTCGTTCGTAGTCCCTTAACGAAGCCGTACACTCCGGGTCTGCGGATCGAAACAGGCACTCCGACCCGAAAACAGACGTTCGAGATAGCCGCTGCGGACCATCTCCTCGGCCGGAAGGCTGTGGAGCGTCGGCGGATCGATCAGCGCAACGGCGTCGCAGAGCGAAAGCGCAATATCCAGGTCATGGGTCGAGAAGAGGATACATTTCTCCTCGTCGCGGGACAGGCGCCGCAGCAACGTCGCCAGTTCGTAGCGGTTCGGCAGGTCGAGGAAGGCCGTGGGTTCGTCGAGCAGGATCACCGGGGTGTCCTGGGCCAGCGCCCGGGCGATCATCACCCGCTGGCATTCGCCGTCCGACATCCGGTCCATGGTCTTGCGTGCGAATGCGGACATCCCCACCAGGGCGAGCGAACGCTCCACAACGGTCCGGTCACCGTCCTGCATCCTCCCGATCCAGTTGGTGTAGGGGGCCCGGCCCAGCGAAACGACATCCTCGCACGTGAGGTTGGCAATCCGCACCTTGTCGGTGGTCACGAACGAGACCGTTGCGGCGCGCTGCCGGGGTGTCAGTTCCGCCAGGGTGTGCCCGCAGAGCTCCACGCGGCCCGATGTGACGGGCCCCAGTCCGGCAATGGCCCGCAGCAGGGTGCTTTTGCCCGTTCCGTTGCGGCCGATCAGGGCCGTCAGGGTGCCCGGGGCGAACGAGGCGCAGACGTCGGAGAGCAGCGTGCGGCTGCCGTAGGATAGGGTGATCTGGTCGAGAAGGATGCTCATCGGTTCAGAAGAGGTTGCGGTTGCGGATGACGACGACAATCACGACCGGGATGCCCATCAATGCCGTGATGGTGTTGATCGGCAGGGCCAGCGTCTTGGCCAGCAGGTCGCAGATCAGCAGCAGGGCGGCTCCCGTGAGCATCGAGGCCGGCATCAGGATGCGGTGGTCGGCCGAGGCGAAGGTCATGCGCGCCAGGTGCGGAACGGCCAGCCCGATGAAGCCCACCGGACCGCAGAAGGCCGTAACGGTGCCTGCGAGCAGGACCGTTGCGAGGAAGATCAGCGTGCGCGTGCGCTGGACGTTGAGTCCCATCGTGCGGGCGTAGTTCTCGCCCAGCAGCAGGAGGTTCAGGGGTTTGATGACGGCGATCGAGAGGAGGAGACCCGTCCCGACGGCCGGAAGCATCAGCAGCAGGCGGTTGCCCGTGACATCGCCCAGCGACCCCATGGTCCAGACGACGAACGATTTCAGGGCCGCCTCGTTCGAGAGATACTGCAGGATCTCGACCACCGAGCTGACCCCCGAACTGAACATCATGCCGAGGATCAGGATCACCATGATGTCCTTGATGCGGCGGCTGACGGCCATGACGACGGCCAGTACAAGTGCCGATCCGACCCATGCGGCCCCGGCGATGCCCAGCGACTGGATGAACGAATGCCCGGCCACGCCCAGCAGCGGCGCCCCGAGCAGGAAAAGCGCGACGCCGAGCGAGGCTCCGGAGCTGATCCCCAGGACGTAGGGACCGGCCAGGGGGTTGCGGAAAAGCGTCTGCATGGCCAGACCGCTGGCAGCCAGGGCACTCCCCGCCAGCAGGGCCGTTACGGCTTTCAGCAGGCGGATCTTCAGGATGATGGTGCCGTTTGTCGGGGCGCAGGGTCCGCCGGTGAGTGCCGCCCAGACCTCGGAGATCGGGATGTCGACCGATCCCACGGCCAGATCGCCGATGAAGAGCGCGGCGGTCGCAAGCGCCAGCAGCACGAAGAGCAGGGCGGGGCGCGTCATCGGTTATTCGAGGCGTTTATAATAATAGGTGGAGTCGCTGCCGCCTCCCAGGATGGTGCGCAGGTCGCGCAATGCGATATCGGGGTGTATGGTGCCGGATTCCCAGAAATCGGACCCTCCGGCTGCCGTGCGGCGGCGGTTGTTGTTCCAGACGCAGCGGTCCACGACGGCCGGGACTTCGGCGAATTTCGGGTTTTGGGACGTCAGTTCCTCAAGGGTGTTGCAGCCCCCGACATTGAGCCAGAAATCGGCGCTGTTGGCCAACAGGTAGGCCTCCTCCAGATCCACGGCCACCGAGGCGTTCGAACGGTTCCGGGGATAGATGTAGCTTCCGCCGGCATCTTCGATCAGCCGGACCATGTAGCTTTGGACGGGCGGCATGAACCACGTATCCCGGTAGGGCGTGTTCAGCATCACCTTCGGGCGGGCATCCGCCGGGTCGAGGCGTGTTTTCAGGGCGTTGTAGCGCGAGGCGATGCGGCGCAGCGTATCGGCCCCGGCTTCGCGCAGGTCGCACAGCTCCGCCGCGGCAACCAGCCATTCGGCCTTGCCCAGGGGCGACCCTTCGACGTAATCGCCGACATAGAGATAGGGGATGCCCAGTTCGCGGAGTTTTCCGGTGATGACCGTATTCTCTCCGGTGACTCCGTAGAGGAGGACCAGGTCGGGGTGCAGGGCCGTCAGGAGTTCGAAGTTGAGGTTTGTGTCGTACCCCACGTCGCGGACTTCGCCGCAGAGGCTGCGCCCGCGGATGGCGGGATTGAGGATATAGTCGAGTCCCGAGACGCCGATGATGCGGTCGGTCTGGTTCAGGGCGTCGAACAGTGCAACGTGGCTCGAAGACATGCATACGACGCGCCGAACGGGGACCTTGACGGCCTGTATTTCGGTGTGGCGGGGAGCTTTGGCCTTGCCGCGCAGGAGGATCAGGTGTTGCTCGGTCTGCGAACCGCCCTGCCACGGATTGTGGACGGTGATGAGGGTCGAGGCGTCTTTCTCGGTACCGCGGATGTCGAATCCCGAGGCGTAGGTCGGGCTGTAAACCGTTGTCGTGAAGTCGCTTAAGTTGCGCTCCGCGGAGCCTGAGCAACCCGTTGCGAGGGCTGAGAGCAGGGTCAGGATGAGGGGGTAGAATCGTTTCATTTCTGCAAAAATAGAAAAAAATCTTGCAGAAATGTGTTGATTTCTGAAAAATATACTATATTTGCAGTCCCGAAGCGAGAGGTTTAGGCCTCTTTCGGGCGGAATCGGGGCGTAGCTCAGTCCGGTTAGAGTACACGTCTGGGGGGCGTGTGGTCGCTGGTTCGAATCCAGTCACCCCGACTGAAGAAAAGGCTTGACAATCAACTGAATGTCGAGCCTTTTTCGTTTTTGTGCCAGCCCTTCGCTGCTGCCGTGGAACATAAATGGAACATGGAAGGCTGCAATAGCCATAAGTTATGGTTTTTCTATTTTTAAACCTTTTCTTAGCGCATATCTGACCTTTGGATCTTTAATTCGATATATTATTGCTCCTTGTTGTTGTGAATCTTTCTCGATTAAGCCTATTCTTTCCATTCCTACCACATAATTGGAGGTCGAACTTCCGGTTCTGGCATACGAATTTAATTGATTCTTTGTAAATTTATAATCTGGTAATCTTTGTAATAGAGCGATATATGAGTATATATCCATGGTGTTTGCTCTTGCATTAATCTTGCGAGGATAGTACTCATAATAATTGAATCCTGTGATAAACTTCGTTAATGCCTCATTTATAGTCGATAGTTCGAAAACCTTTGAGTCGGGATTATTGTGGAATTGAGTTTTTATCAGTTCATTAAAGATATGCCATAAATCTCTAGGATACTGTTTCAAATAGTGTGTCTAGGGTGGGGTAAATAAAAAAGTCTACAGATTTTTTAGATTTGTATAGGGAAC
>CALUNH010000065.1 GCA_944321965.1 uncultured Alistipes sp. | reverse complement strand
CTGCCAGCCCCACATCGGCATGGTCTGGATCTGGTCGGCATTCTCGGGATTGGGCGTGAAGTCGAGCCCCGACCCCGTGAGGTCCTGGATGTAGGGCGTGATGCCCTCGCCGTAGACGCCGTTCATGAAGAGCCGCATCCACCGGCATACCTTGATCGTGCCGCTGAACTGGGCGCCCCAACCCAGCAGCGAGGTGTCGTTGCCCGTGCGGAGGTTGTGCAGGTACATGTTGCGGATGACTCCCGAAGCGCGGAGGTGGCTCTCGCGGTTGGGACCCCAGGCAAACTGCAGGTAGGCCGGGAAGTCGGGGACACGCTGGCGCAACGGTGCGAAGTTGTCGTTGTAGGTGCCGCTCACGTGGGGCATCTCGGCGGCGATCCCGAAGGTCATCCTGTCACGGGCGAAGCTCTTCTCGTAGCGGATCATCGTGGCGAAATTGAAGTTGTAGGCGTTCGGGCCCTGGAAGTCGATGGTCGTAGGTGCTGCCGTGAGGTCGCAGAAGGTCGTCACGTCGCGGCCCAGCGTGAAGCCCAGCATCGAAACGTAGGCCGAACGCAGACGCGGCGTATAGCTGCCCGGCGCCCCGCCCCGGAAGTCGGCATCCATAAAGATCACGACACGCCCCAACGTCGAGGTGTTCGAGATCGCCTTCAGGTAGAGTCGCGAGGTCGAGGCATCCATCAGCAGCTGCTGGCGCGTATTGTAGTTCCCGACGGTCGGAATATCATAGGGAATGAAGTCGAGGTTGTCGGAGATGCCCTCGAAATCGTATCCGGCCCGCAGCTGCACGAACCCGCCCAGGGCAAACGAAAAACGGTTGTTTTTCGTAGCGAAGAGGAACTGCGGCTTGTCGACCTGCTGGAAGCCCGGACGATGGGTGTCGATATAGTCCTGCGTGGCGTTGTTCACGGCCTGGTTGTTCATCGCCACGGCTCGCTGCACGGCCTGCGGCGAATAATAAACGGTATCGGTCTGGTGCAGCGAAATGAGGTAGACCGTGGGCGAATAGTCACCGCGCATGGCCTTGCGGTGGTGATGCTGTGCCGAAGCGGTGCCCGCAAGCAGCAGGGCGACAAGAAGAAGTCGAAATGTTTTCATAAGCAAAATTGGTTTCGTAAATGTTCTTTCCGTTCTCAAGGATTTTTTATGTTCACGGGGCAGGTTCGCAAGTAGTATGCCAAAGAAATGCAGGGTCTGCGCAATTTTTCCTACCTTTGCCCTTTAGAGAATGGAAAATTGAAAATGGAGAATTGAAAATTAGGAGAATTGAAAATTAAGTAAACCTGGCGAACCGAAGGCTTTGGCTTTCCAAAATTGAGAATGGAAAATGGAGAATTGAAAATATGAGGATAACGGCGATCTGAAAATTTCGACTTCCCATTTTCCGGGAAGGCTTCCACATAAAGCCCACGCCTGAGTCGGGGATTTGGGGGTAGGTCAGATTTGGATGCGCGGCCCGTGGCCGCGAATAACGGCAATTGCCAGCATTCCAACGCTCTGTAAACTTCTGATTCTCTGGTTTTAAGAATAATACGACACATACTATGCTCTTTACATTTACCTTGATTCTTACCCTGGCGGCCTTTGCCGCCGACTGGATACACCTCCGCCACCAACGCCGCCGGGGAACCCCGGCCCTGCGGTCTTACCTCGTCTGGGCCCTGGCCACCGACGCCCTGCCGCTGGTCTCGGCCATCATCGGCTGGATCTGCCGCGACAACGGCCCCGGACTGATGAACCTCTACATGTGGCTCTTCTGGGCCTGGATCGTAACGGTCCTCCCGCGGATGCTCTACTATGTGTTCCACTTCCTGAAACTCCCCCGCGCGGGGCTTCTGGCAGCCAGCCTCCTCACGCTCTACCTGCTCTGGGGCACTACCTTCGGGCGCACGCGCATCCATGTAAACCGGATCGAAATCTGCTCCGAGCGCATTCCCGCGGCATTCGACGGTTTCCGCATCGTGCAGTTCTCCGACGCGCATGTCGGGGCGCTCGTCAGCCCGCAGCGCGAACTGACCCGCCTGACCGATACGATCAATGCCCTGCAGCCCGATGCCGTCTTCTTCACGGGCGACCTGGTGAACATCCGCTCCGCGGAGCTCGACGACCGCACGATGGCCCTCCTGCAGCGGATCGAGGCCCCGGTCTGGTCCGTCATGGGCAACCACGACATGGGAACCTACATCCGCGATTCGGTCCGCTATCCGGCGGCCGTCGAGGCCCGCAAGGTCATCGAGCGGCAACAGGCGATGGGGTGGTGCGTGCTGGAGGACACGACCGTCTACCTGCGGCGCGGCACGGACAGCATCTCCCTGACGGGCATTTCGTTCGACCCCGCGCTGCGTGAACGCCGCCACGACCGCCACCTCCCGGCCGACAAGCTCCCGACAATCTACGCCGGAGTGCCCGATTCGCTTTACAACATCACGCTGATCCACATCCCGCAACTCTGGGAGCAGATCACGGCGCTGGGCTACGGCGACCTGACCCTCTCGGGGCATGTCCATTCGATGCAAATGAAGATCCGACCCTGGGGCCGCGGATGGTCGCCCGCCGTATGGCTCTACGAACGCTGGAGCGGGCGTTACGACAACGGACGCCACACGCTCTACATCAACGACGGCACGGGATATGTGGCCTATCCGATGCGTCTGGGCGCCTGGCCCGAAGTCACCCTCTTTACCTTGAAACGATGCGAATAACACTCTCCTTTGCCACGACGGCCGACGGATATCTCGACGACAGCACCGACCGGCGGCTGATGATCTCCACCCCCGAAGACTGGGAAGCGGTGCTCCGCCTGCGGGCCGAATGCGATGCCATCCTGGTCGGGGCCGAGACGCTGCGGCGCGACAATCCGGCACTGCTGCTGCGCGATCCAGAAGTCCGGGCGCGGCGTGCGGCCGCGGGCCTGCGCCCCGACCTGACGAAAGTGACGCTGACCCGCTCCGGACGGTTGGATCCCGCGTTGCGGTTCTTCACGGAGGGGGATGCCGACCGATACGTATTTTCCGAGAAGGAAATTCCTGCCGTTGAAAAGCTTGCAACGGTTATCTCAAGCGAAGGTTCCATTACGCCGGCCTTCGTCGTCACCGAACTCGAACGGCGCGGAATCCGCCACCTGCTCGTCGAGGGCGGTGCCGAAATCCTGCGGATGTTCCTCGATGCCGGGCTGGTCGATACGGTCCGCCGGGCCGTCAACCCCCAACTGCACCTCGGGCCCGAAAAGGGTGGGGCGCAATTTCGCTTCGAACCTCCGCAGGGCGCCCGCTGCACGCTGGAAAACCTCGGCGGCATGGAGGTGCTGACCTGCGAACTGCATCCCGACACCGGGGAGGAGGACCGCCGCTGGCTCGCGCAAGCCGTCCGCGAAGGGTTCCGCTGCACGCCCTGTGCATCGTGCTACCGCGTGGGCGCCGTCATCGTACTGCCCGACGGACGCACGTTCCGCGGATACACCCACGAGACCTCCCCGACCCATCACGCCGAGCAGGAGGCCGTCGCCAAAGCCCTCGCGGCCGGTGCCGACCTCCACGGCGCCACGATCTACTCCTCGATGGAGCCCTGCTCGCAGCGCAGCAGCGAACCCGAAAGCTGTACGCAGCTCATCCTGCGCTGCGGATTCACCCGCGTGGTCTTCGCCTGCTACGAGCCCGACCGGTTCGTTCACTGCCAGGGCGCCCGGACCCTGCGCGAAGCCCGGATCGACGTGCGCGTCTATCCCGAATTGGCACACGATGTGCAGGAAGCCAATGCACACCTGGGCAGGTAAACTGGCACAAGCAGGCAAACAGACATTATTTGTGTTCATTTAAGGCTTAATAATGGTCTAAAATGCCGACAAGGTGCAATTCTTGCCCCGGTACCCCACAGATCCTTTGCATATTTTCGTATATTTGTAAAATACAGGGGTTGCGCCCCGGCAAACGCCGACCGGATTCCGGCCTTTTGCCCCCGCTGAATTTGTAAGCAAGATGTAAAACAAACCAATTTTCCATACCTCCATGATGAAAAAAACCTGCACGATCGCCCTTGCGGCTTCGGTGATGATCTCCATGGCAGCGTTCGCCCAGCAGGACGGGCAGATGATCTCGCTCGAAGAGGCGATCGCCGTGACCCTCACGGAAAATCCTGCCCTGAAGGCCGCAGCCTACGAGGAGCGTGCCGCCCGGCAGGAACGGCGCGCCGCCATCGGGCTGCGGATGCCGCAGATCAACCTTACGGGGGCATACGCCTACATGGCCAAGGACATCGGACTCGACTTCAACGATATGAAAGGCCCCGTCAAGGAGCTCACGGGCAAGATCCTCGGAAGCGGAATCATCACCGACCCGACCCTCCTGCAAGGCATTCAGGGGTTGCTCAACCCGATGATGAATGCCGACTGGTTCCTCACCCTGCAGGACCAGAGCCTCGGGTTCGTGGGCGGCGAGGTGACCCTCCCGATCTGGATGGGAGGCAAGATCAACGCCGCCAACCGCGCCGCGAAAATCAACGAAAAAACCGCCGTCGAACAGGGCAACCAGACCCGCAACGCCCTGATCTCGGAGCTCGTCGAGCGTTACTTCGGACTGGCGCTCGCCACGCAGGTCGTCGCCGTGCGCCAGCAGGTCGTCGACGGCGTGCGTCGCCACCTCGAAGATGCCCGGGCCCTGGCCAAGAACGGCATGATCGCCCAGAGCGAACTCCTCTACGTGGAGTTCAAGATGGCCGAGGCCGAACGCGAGCTGGCCAATGCCCGCCTGCAGGTCGAAACCATCGCCAGCGCCCTGTCGAACACCCTCGGCAGGGAGAACGACTGGGAACCCGTCACGGCGATGTTCATCCTCTCCGAGGTCGAGGAGCTGGCCTACTACCAGGACCTCGCCCAGGCCCGCAACCCGCTGCTCACGCAGGTCTCGCTCAAGCGCCAGCTGGCCGAAGAGGGAATGCGCGCCCAGCGCTCGGCATTCCTCCCGCAGGTGGTCGCCATGGGCGGCGGGTCGTTCTACAACTACCAGGTCGCCGGATTCGTGCCCCGCTGGGCCGTCGGCGTGGGGGTCAACATCAAACTCTTCGACGGCCTGAACCGCGAATACAGGTATTCGGCCGCCAAACAGACCGTCCGCCGCGTGGGCGAGCTACAGAACAAGGCCGGGCAGGATATTGCGGTCCTGGTCGAAAAGCTCTACAACCAGATGATGAACTACCGCAACCAGATGACCTCGATCGACGCCTCGCTGGCCTTCGCCGAGGAGTATCTCCGCATGAAAAACGCCGCCTTCCTCGAAGGCATGAGCTCCTCGTCGGATCTGATCGACGCCGAGCTGAACCTCGCCGGAGTCCGCACCGAACGCCTGCAGGCCGCCTACAACTACGACCTGCTGCTGGCCCGGCTGCTCGAAGCCGCGGGGATCAGCGAGGAGTTCCCGGCCTATGCCCGCCGCACCGATGCCCGGCAGATCCTGTTCGATAAGAAATAAAACGCACATAAGATATGAAACGAAACAACGCAATCGGAATCGTGGCCGCCGCAGCGGTCATCATCCTCTCGGTGGTCCTGATCAGCTGGTATCTCAACAAACGCGCCCCCATGCTGATCCAGGGTACGGTGGAGTGCACGACCTACAAGGCCTCGTCGAAGGTGCCCGGACGCATCCTCGACATGAAGGTCGAAGAGGGACAGCACGTCGAGAAGGGCGAATTGCTCTACACGATCTCGACCCCCGAACTGGATGCCAAGCTCCGGCAGGCCGAAGCCGTGAAGAGCGCCGCGTCGGCCATGGACCAGGCCGCGGTGGCCGGAGCCCGCGTACAGCAGATCGAAGCCGCGCTGAACATGTGGCAGAAGGCGCAGGCCGGACTGGAACTCGCCCGCAAGACCTATGAGCGCGTGCAGAACCTCTACAACGAAGGGGTCGTCCCGGCCCAGAAACTCGACGAGGCAACGGCCAACTACCAGGCCATGGAGGCCACGGCCCGGGCCGCCAAGGCGCAGTACGACATGGCCTCGGACGGCGCCCGCAAGGAGGAGAAGGAGGCTGCCGCAGCCCGCGTCCGCCAGGCCGAAGGCGCCGTCAGCGAGGTCGAATCCTACATCAGCGACGCCATGGTCTACGCGCCCGTCACGGGCGAGGTCTCGACGATCATCGCCGAAGCGGGCGAACTCGTCGGAAGCGGCTATCCCGTGGTGGCGATCCTCGACATGAGCGACATGTGGGTGACCTTCAACGTCAAGGAGACCCTGCTGCCCGGAATCACCATGGGAATGCACATGGTCGGCTACGTCCCGGCACTCGACGCCGACGTGGAATTCGAGGTGACCTACATCGCCCCCCAGGCCGACTTCGCAACCTGGGCCGCAACCCGCACCCAGGGCGGTTTCGACATCCGCACCTTCGCCATCAAGGCCAAACCCGTCTCGCAGGTCGAAAACATGCGCCCCGGCATGAGCGTCCTGGTCGACTGGGAACAAATCCAACAGTAGAAAATGTCCGGTTTCCTGTCCCATACCTGTGCCGTCATGCGGCGTGAGGCGGCCCGCCTGGCCCGTCAGCCGATGTATCTCGTGCTGATGGTCATCCTGCCCGTGGTGTCGTTCGCATTCTTCGCGCTCCTCTTCGGGCAGGGCGCCATCCGCAACATCCCCATCGCCATGCTCGACCAGGACAACACCGCGCTGTCGAGAAAGGTCGTCCAGATGATCGACGAAACCCCCACGGCGCTGGTCGCA
>CALUNH010000064.1 GCA_944321965.1 uncultured Alistipes sp. | reverse complement strand
GTTCTGTTCATGGGCGGCATCGAGCATCTCCTTGGCGAGCTCGATGTTACGTGCATTGGCCTTGAGGATCTCGCCCGTATCGCGGCTCAGGTGGCCCAGTTCGAGCAGGGAGATCATCCCGGAAAAAAACAGCAGGCAGACGATGCTCAGAAAGCCCACCGTCACCCGTTTACGCAAACCCGTCATATCCTTTCATGCAATTACTATTGTGCAAATATACGAAAAGCGGCGTGCCGAGACAAATTGAAAAGGCCCTTTTTTCGGATTTGGCGCGATTGGTGCGCATTTCGGCTCCGCCAATCCGCGAAATGCCGCGGCCAAAAGCTCCGCCGCGGCCGGGATTTTCACGCAACGGCCCTACCGGGTCCGCACCTCATCGAGGATTTCGCCCGCCAGATCGTGCGCCGCATCCATCTCGCCGAGGCGGACCCGGCAGATGGTGTTGACGCGCGAAGGGTCGTAGGGGGCCTTCACGCGGCGGTAGTTGCCCGTAAACCCGAACATCATGCCGCCGCGGCGCGTACTCTCGAAGAGCACCGTATCCTCGGTCCCGACGGCCCGGGCGCAGAAGTCGCCGTGAAGCCGTTCGCAGAGCGTTTCGAGTTCGGCGACGCGCCGTGTGGCGACCGACGGCTGCACCTTGCCGGGGAGTTCGACGGCCGGGGTGCCGGGGCGTTCGGAGAAGGGGAAAATATGCAGGAAGGAGGGCTCCAGCCCGGCCAGGAAATCATACGTCGTCCGGAAGTCGGCCTCCGTTTCGCCGGGGAATCCGACGATAACGTCGATTCCGATGAAGGCATCGGGCATCGCCTGCCGCACGGCGGCGATGCGCCCGGCGAAACGCGCCGTGGTGTAACGGCGCCGCATAAGCCCGAGGATGCGGTCCGAACCGCTCTGGAGCGGGATGTGGAAGTGATGCATCATTTTGGGTTCCCGGGCGCAGAACTCGATGATCTCGTCGGTCAGCAGGTTCGGTTCGATGGAGGAGATGCGGAAGCGGTCGATCCCCTCGACCTCGACCAGCGCCCGCAGCAGGTCGATGAAGCGTTCGCCGGTCGTGCGGCCGAAATCACCCGTATTGACCCCCGCAAGGACGATTTCGCGCTGGCCCGCCGCGGCGATCTGGCGGGCTTCGGCCACCAGGTCGGCGATGGGCATGTTGCGGCTCGCTCCGCGGGCGTAGTGGATCGTGCAGTAGGAGCAGCAGTAGTCGCAGCCGTCCTGTACCTTGAGAAAGGCGCGCGTGCGGTCGCCGCTCGAAAAGGCTGCGAAGAACGACGTCAGCGAATCGGTATCGCAGCTGTAAACCTGCGCCCGCCCCTTGCCGGAGAGTTCAACCACCCGTTTATATAACTCGCCTTTATCGTTGTTGCTCAATACGATATCTACGCCTTCGATTTCGGCGATCTCCTGCGGTTTCAGCTGCGCGTAGCAACCCGTCACGGCGATGATCGCATCGGGGTTGCGGCGGTGGAGCTTGCGGATCAGGTTGCGGCACTTCTTGTCGGCGTGCTCCGTCACCGAGCAGCTGTTGATCACGCAGATGTCCGCCTCGGCCGTGGGCGACACCCGCACAAACCCGCCCCGTTCGAACTCCCGGGCCAGGGTCGACGTCTCCGAAAAGTTGAGCTTGCAGCCCAACGTATGAAAATTGACTCTTCGAGCTTGCATGAATTCCCTGCTTTTTACGGCACGAAATTACGAAAACTGTGCGAAAGGAGGAGGCTTTTCCGATAAAAAAGCGTAAATTTGCACGCAATACCGACACAGCATGGAGTTTTTCAGCGACGTCTTCCAATACGGCTATCTCTCAAACGCACTCGCCGCCTGCGTACTCTCGGGCATCACGTGCGGACTGATAGGCACATACGTCGTATGCCGCCGCATGGTGTTCCTCGCCGGCGGCATCACCCATGCCTCGTTCGGGGGCCTCGGAATCGCTTTCTGGGCCGGAGCAAACCCCATTGCCGGAGCAATGATCTTCGCCGTCCTCTCGGCCCTCGGCATCGAGTGGGCCGGCAGCCGCGGCCGCATCCGCGAAGACTCCGCCATCGGCATTATCTGGTCCGTGGGCATGGCCGTCGGGGCGCTCTTCATGAGCCTCAGACCCGGCTACACCTCCGGCGACCTCGCAGCCTACCTCTTCGGCAGCATCATCACCGTCACCCGAGGCGACGTCACGGCCCTGGCCCTGCTGACGGCCGTCGTCGTCATCGGAGCCCTGCTGTGGCTGCGGCCCGTGATGTACGTCGCCTTCGACCGCGAATTCGCCCGCTCGCGCAACATCCCCACCCGCGTGATCTCCTACCTGATGGCCGCACTCATCGCCGTGACGATCGTCCTCTCGATCCGAATCATGGGTATCGTGCTGCTCATCTCGCTGATTACCATGCCCGTGGTGATCGTCAACACCCTCGCCCGGTCGTACCGAACCCTCGCACTCGCGGCCCCCGTCGTCGCCGTCGCCGGAAACATCACCGGGCTCCTCGTCAGCTACCACCTCGAAGTCCCGCCCGGCGCCGCCATAATATTTACGCTCACCCTGGCGCTCGTATCGGTAAAACTCCTATCTTTGTCGCAGAAAAAACCGAAACCCCGGCATGAAGACCATTCATAAATTCGTTCTGAAAGCCTACCTGGGGCCCATGATCCTCACGTTCTTCATCGTCATGTTCGTGCTGATGATGAACTTCGTGTGGCGCTACATCGACGAACTGGTCGGAAAGGGTCTCAGCGCCGGGATCATCATCGAGCTGATGTCCTACGCTATGGTCAACATGATCCCCATGGGACTGCCGCTCTCGATGCTGCTCGCCGCAATCATGACCATGGGCAACCTCGGCGAAAACTACGAACTCCTGGCCATGAAGTCCGCCGGCATGTCTCTCGTGCAGATCACCAAACCGCTGATCATCGTCGTGGGGATCGTCGCCGTGGGCAGCTTCTTCATCTCGAACAACCTGGTGCCGTACTCCAACAAGAAGATGTTCAGCATCATCTACGACATCCGCCAGCAGAAACAGAGCCTCGAATTCCAGGACGGACTCTTCTTCAACGGCATCGACAACATGTCGATCCGCGTAAGCCACCAGGACCCCGAAACGCACCTGCTGACCGACGTGCTGATCTACGACAACCGCGCAGCCAACGGAAACATGAACACCATCGTCGCCGATTCGGGCTACATCCGCCTCTCGGACGACAAGAAATACCTGCTCGTGACGCTCTACCACGGCGAGACCTACGAGCAGACCCGCAACAGCCAGTGGTTCACGAAGAGCGCCCTGCGCCACCACACCTTCGACCTCCAGAAACAGGTCATCCCGATGGACGGCTTCGCCATGGGACGCTCCGACGCCGACATGTTCTCCAACGCCCAGACCAAGAACATCAACGAACTCCAGCACGATATCGACTCGCTGGAAATCCGGGTCAACGACGCCACGACAACCTCCTACGAACCCCTCCTGAAGGAGCAGATCTTCGTGCGCGACAACACCGTGCTGCCGCTGCCCGACAGCCTGCAGGTCGACAAGAGCAACTACCGCGACCTGCTTGCCACGGATTCGCTCCCCGGGCTCCCGACCCGCGAGAAGGAGAAGGTATGGAACCAGGCCCGCACGCTGGCCAAAAACTCGCGGAACATGTTCGCCTTCGACGAATCGACGGCCAAGGAGGCCCTGAACCAGCTCTACCGTTCGAAAATCGAGTGGCACCGCAAGATCTCGCTCCCGGTGTCGATCCTGATCTTCTTCCTGATCGGCGCGCCGCTCGGGGCGATCATCCGCCGCGGCGGTCTGGGACTCCCGGTCGTCGTGTCGGTGATCTTCTTCGTGATCTACTACGTCATCAGCCTCACGGGCGAGAAGATGGCCAAGGAGGGAACCTGGGATGCCATCTACGGCATGTGGATCTCGGCCTTCATCCTCACGCCCATCGCCATCTACCTCACCTACAAGGCCACGAACGACTCCGCACTCCTCGATACGGACTGGTATGCCGGCAAGATCAAGGCCCTGCGCGAGAAGGTGGAGACGAAGACGGGACCGCTGTTCCGGCGCACGAAAAAACGCATAAAATTCCAAAAACGCAATAAACGCAATGGCTAAAGAGACGATATTGAACAGTGTGGAGGAGGTCGTCGAGGACTTCCGCAACGGCAGGATCGTGATCGTCGTCGACGACGAGGACCGTGAAAACGAGGGCGACTTCATCGTCGCCGCGGAGAAGATAACCCCCGAGATCGTCAACTTCATGCTCAAGGAGGGTCGCGGCGTGCTCTGCGCCCCGCTGTCGGAGAAACGCTGCGAGGAGCTGGGCCTCAACATGATGGAGGAGAACAACACCTCGCTGCTCGGAACACCCTTCACCGTGACGGTCGACCTGCTGGGCCACGACTGCACCACGGGCGTGTCGATCCACGACCGCGCCGCCACGATCCGGGCCCTGGCCGACCCCTCGACAAAACCCACCGACCTGGGACGCCCGGGACATATCAACCCGCTGCGGGCCCGGGAGAAGGGTGTGCTGCGACGCCCCGGACACACCGAAGCCACGATCGACCTGGCACGACTGGCCGGACTGCAGCCCGCCGGAGCGCTCATCGAAATCATGAACGAGGACGGCACGATGGCCCGGCTCCCGCAACTCGTCGAGAAGGCCCGCAAATTCGGCCTGAAGATCATCTCGATCGCCTCGCTGATCGCCTACCGCCTCAAGGAGGAGTCGCTCATCGAAAAGGGCGTCACGGTGCCGCTGCCCACGGCCTGGGGCGACTTCAAGATCACGCCCTTCCGCCAGAAATCCAACGGCGTGGAGCACGTGGCGCTCACGAAAGGGGAGTGGTCGGAGGATGAACCCGTGCTGGTGCGCGTCCACTCGTCGTGCGCCACGGGCGACATCTTCGGGTCATACCGCTGCGACTGCGGCGAACAGCTGCACCGCGCCATGCAGATGATCGACCGGGAGGGCAAGGGTGCCATCGTCTACCTCAACCAGGAGGGGCGCGGCATCGGTCTCTGCAACAAGATCCACGCCTACAAACTCCAGGACGAGGGACTCGATACGGTGGATGCCAACCTCAAGCTGGGATTCAAGGCCGACGAACGCGACTACGGCGTCGGCGCCAGCATCATCCGCGAACTGGGCATCCGCCACATGCGGCTGATGACCAACAACCCGCTCAAACGTGCCGGACTGGAGGGATACGGGCTCTGCATCGACGAAATCGTGCCGATCGTCATCGCCCCGAACCCCTACAACGAACACTACCTGGAGACCAAGCAGGAGCGGATGCACCATACGCTGGGACTGAAAAAGGAGTAGGGGATTCCAACCATGAAAATCGCACATCTCGCCCTCTGGACCCTCCACCTGGAGGAGTTGCGGGCATTTTACATCCGCTACTTCGACGGCGTAAGCAACGACAAATACACGAATCCGGCCAAAGGGTTCGAATCCTATCTCATCCGCTTCGGTGAGGGGTGCGCCCTGGAACTGATGCGGCGGTCGGACATCAGCCGGAAGGCCGAGACGCCGCATACGGGCTATTGCCACCTGGCATTCGAGTGCGCAGGCCGGGAGGAGGTCGATACAAGGACCGAACGCCTGCGGAACGACGGATACCGGATCTTCGGAGAGCCCCGAACAACCGGAGACGGCTTTTATGAGAGTGTCATTGCAGATCCGGACGGGAATCTAATCGAATTGACTTATGACAATGGACGCTAAAAAGCTGCGCATCGTCTTCATGGGCACGCCGGAATTTGCCGTGCCGTCGCTGCGGGCGCTGGTCGCCGGGGGCTACAACGTCGTGGGGGTCGTGACGACACCCGACAAACCCGCCGGCCGCGGACAGCGGATGCACGAGAGCGATGTGAAGATCGCCGCCCGCGAGCTGGGACTTCCCGTGCTGCAGCCCGTGAAGCTCCGCGACCCGGAATTCATCGAGGCGCTGCGGGCCTGGCAGCCCGATCTGGGGATCGTAATCGCCTTCCGGATGCTGCCCGAGATGGTTTGGGCCATGCCGCGCCTGGGGACCTTCAACCTCCACGCCTCGCTGCTGCCCCAGTACCGGGGCGCCGCACCGATCAACTGGGCGATCATCAACGGCGAGACCGAAACCGGCGTCACGACCTTCCTGCTGAACCACGAGATCGACAAGGGGGCCATCATCGGGCAGATCCGCGTCCCGATCGGTGCGGAGGATACCATCGGCACGATGTACGAGCGGCTCATGGAGGTGGGCACCGGGCTGGTTCTCGACACCGTGGAGCGGATCGGCTCGGGGAAGATCGAGCCGGTCGAGCAGCAGGGGATTGACGAAGCGACGCTGCGTCCGGCACCGAAGATCTTCAAGGAGGATTGCCGCATCGACTGGAGCTGGCCGGGCAAGCGGATCGTGGATTTCATCCGCGGGCTGTCGCCCTATCCGGCCGCCTGGACGGTGATGTACCGCGCCGGGTCGGACGACGAACAGACGGCGAAGATCTTCGCGGCGAAGTTCGAAGCCGGAGCGCACGAAGACACAGTCTGCGGCACGGTGGAGAGTGACGGCCGGAGTTTCATCCGGGTGGCGTGTGCCGACGGCTGGGTCCGGCTCGAAGAGCTGCAGATTGCAGGGAAGAAGCGCCTTGCAGTGCGGGAACTGCTCTTAGGCTGGCGCGACGTCCTCCAGTACCGGTTTGAGAAATAAATAATCATATATTTTTTATAGAATAGAGATTGGGATTCCTGCTAACGTGCAAAAAATAAATTGATACGTTCAGGTCTCACTATTTGTTCAACAGCGAAAAACGTTTGCCTATGGATAGATAAAAAGACTGTTCCAAAACTTTTAACATACTCCGTACCGTCCCCGCACGAAAAGCGCCGGTACAAACATATAAAAAGCGTTAGCTTTATCTCTTGCTTCTGAAACTTCGACACTTTCAAGCCAACAAGAATAAAGTGTAGACGCTCACGTATCTACGTGGGCTTTACTCTATTTGTTGGCAAGGTAGTCGAAGACCTCAGAAGCAAATAAAAGTTTAGCCTGCGTTTTTATTTTATTCAACCAAAAAACCAATATCTATGAAAAAAACGTTTATTATAGCCGTTCTTGGGCAGTGTTTCAAAAAGTGTGTCTGGATAGGCGCCTTCAGATTCTTCAGATATGCAAATATAGCGATTCTTGGTTTCAGAACAACACGCTGCGGCGTGTTGTTCTTATTTTTGTGTTATCGTCTTCACTCGGGGAATAATTCCCGATCCAGGTCGATCCGCGGCACCGGCCTCAGGTAGGACTTCTTATCCATGGCC
>CALUNH010000063.1 GCA_944321965.1 uncultured Alistipes sp. | reverse complement strand
CACCACCTGATCGACCGCCCCTGCAACCGTTATTTTCTGCGTTCGGTCGACGGCTTCATCTACATGTCCGAACAGGTTCACCGCGAACTTGCGGCCTATACGTCTGTTCCGGCTCTGTTTTCGCCGCACCCGCTGTTCGAGAATTTCGGCGAACGGGTCGAACGTTCGGAGTCGTGTGTGCGCCTGGGGCTGAATCCCGATCTTCGTTACGTTCTCTTTTTCGGGCTGATCCGCGACTACAAGGGGCTGGACCTGCTGTTGGATGCCTGGGCGTCGCTCAGGCGGAAGGGCTGCACGGAGGGCCGCCGTCTGATCGTGGCCGGGGAGTTCTACACGGCCCGGGAGCCCTATCTGAAGCAGATTGCGGACCACGGCCTGCAGGAGGAGGTGCTGCTGCACGACCGTTTCGTGCCGGACGAGGAGGTGAAATACTACTTTTCGGCAGCGGATTTCGTGGTCCAGCCCTACAAGACGGCGACGCAGAGCGGCGTGACGCAGATTGCCTATCAGTTTTGCGTGCCGATGGTCGTTACGGACGTCGGGGGGCTGGCGGAGATCGTTCCGGACGGCCGGGTGGGGTATGTCTGCCCGCCGACGTCCGAAGGGGTTGCTGCGGCGATCGAACGGATGTACGAAGGGGATTCGCTGGAGCGTTTCCGGCAGAACTGCGTCGAGGAGCGGCGGCGTTTCTCGTGGGAGGAGATGTGCAACCGCATTACGGAACTTTACGACCTGGTTGCCGCGCGGTAATTCTCTGTGTCAGGCTCCGGATCGGAGCATGAAAAAGGGACGGAATCCGAGATTGGGTTCCGTCCCTTTCGGTTTGGATGCCTTTGTCTGGCTTGTGCGCCCGGGGAGTGGTCGCCGCCGGAGTTGTCGGACTCGATAACAAACTCCCGGTCGGTTCACGATACCCGGCCCGTGTGGCGCACGGCCTTCGGCGATCAGGCCTTGACTGCCGGCTCCTCCGACTCGGAAACGTTCTTCCAGCCCAGGAGGATGAGGACGAAGGCAATGATTTCGAGGATCGTCTCGATGACGCCGCCCACCAGCGGAATGAGTCCGATCACCCATCCGATGATTCCGAGGATCATGGCCGTGAAGAGTTTCGACATGCCGCGGCGCGCTCCTTCGGGGAAGGTCACGGAGTTCTTCAGGTTTGCATAGGCGATCAGGAGCATGATCCCTGCGATGAGGTTCAGGATGCCGCCGACGAAGCCCAACATCGGGATGCAGGCCACGATGGCGCCCACGATGGAGAGGATCGTCGCGGTGCGGATCGACCCGACGCGCGGAGCGTCGGCCGGATTTACCTGTTGTTTGAAGATGTCGAGGGACTTGATGAAGAGCCAGTATCCGTAGATAACGGCCACGGTGGCGAGGATATCAAGCACGTTCCAGACGCCGAAACCGCCGCCGCTGCCTCCGGTCATGGAGATGAGGGCCGATGCGGCACTTCCGATCGATGCGATGAATCCGAAGATCGTAGCGGCGATGCCTGCGAAGGTGTAGATCTTTACGGCTTTGTAGAGATCGCCGGTAGTCTGTTTCCACGAGTAGTTCAGATTGTCCATAGGTCAGTTGATATTAGGTTTTTCGAGTCCATATCCTTTTCTGCGGTCTTCGATCTTGAGGTAGAAGCTGAAAATGAAGGCGAGGATGCCGAATGTCGAGAAGATGATCATCGGCACGGTATAGCCGCCGGTAGCGTCGAGGACCAGTCCGATAAGCAGCGGCACGAGGCAGAGTCCGACGTTCTGGATCCAGAAGATCAGGCAGTATGCCGAACCGAGGACCTTTGTGTCGATGATCTTCGGGACCGAGGGCCAGAGTGCTGCGGGGACGAGCGAGAAGGAGACGCCGAGCGTGACGATCAGCAGCAGGGCGAGCCACTTCGAGGGGAATGCGGGGAGGAGGAATGCGAAGCTCAGATGGCAGGCGATCATGATGATGGCTCCGACCATGAGCATCGTGGCCCCTTTACCGCGGTAGTCGAGCATGGCGCCGAGGAATGGCGTGAGGATCATGGCCAGGATCGGGAAGCAGCTGAAGAGTCGCGAAGCCGCTTCGTTGTCGATCTGGAGGGTTACTTCGAGGAAGTTGGGGGCGTAGCGCTGGAAGGGGAAGATGGCCGAGTAGTAGAGCACGCACAGCAGGGCCACGAGCCAGAACATCTTGCTGCGGAAGATCATGCCGAGGTCCTTGACATGGAACTCTTCGTCGGCGGATTTCTGCTCCTTCATCTCTCCGGCGGCGATGAGCTGGCGGTCGAGTTTGCGGTCCATATAGACGAAGACGGTGTAGCAGAGCAGTCCGACGACGAGCAGGGCGGTGCAGAATGCCACGGGCGCCACGACCGACTTGTCGAAATGGTTGGAGATCATGGGCGAGAGCCACATGACGGCGAAGACGCCCAGACGAGCGATGGCCATTTCGAGGCCCATGGCGAGAGCCATCTCCTTTCCTTCGAACCATTTGGCGATGGCTTTGGAGACGGTTGTTCCGGCCATTTCGCATCCGCATCCGAAGATCATGAATCCGAGCGATGCCATTTTGGCGCTTCCGGGGAATGCCGCCCACCAGCTGTCGAGCCACGCGCAGAGGGCCGTGGTCTGGAACCAGTCGGAGATTCCGACGAACTTGATCGAGGCACCGATGACCATCAGCGAGGCGGAGAGGAGTCCCGTGAACCGGATTCCCATCTTGTCGAGGATGATTCCGGCGAAGATCAGGAAGAAGAAGAAGACGTTGAGGAAGTACTCCGAAGCGGCATAGGTTCCGAACGTTCCGCTGTCCCATCCGCGGGCGGATTCGATGAGGGATTTGAGCGGTGACATCACGTCGACGAACATGTAGCCGAAGAACATCATCAGGGCGATGAGGATCAGCGCCGTCCATCGGGCCGCAGGCGAATCGTTGAGTTTGCGTTGGATAGTTGCTGTCATGGGTTATTTGATTTGAATTAGTCTTCGAGATGTGCGTAGCGTTTGAGGACCTCGTAGGCTTCGAGGATGCCGAGTTCTCCGGCCTTCGAGAGGTCGAGGCACCCTTTTCGGGTATCCTTCATGAAGATCTGGATCACGCCGCGGTTGTAATAGGCTTCGGCGAACGAGGGGTTCAGTTCGATGGCTTTCGAGTAGTCCTCGTAGGCTTCGGGGAGGCTGCCCGAGAGGGCCTGGAGGTTGGCGCGGTTGTAGTAGGCTTCGGCGAAGTCAGGGAAGAGTTTCACGGCCTTGTTCAGGTCGGCCACGGCCTCGTCGTAGCTGTACGTGCGTTTCGAATTGTTGTTGAGCCGGTTCGCGGGGTCCGAATCGATCGAGATCCGCTGGTAGGAGTTGTCGATCGAGGAGATGAAGTCGATCATCTCGGCGCGTGTTGTCGAGCGGTTCAGGTAGAGGAACGGATTCGAGGGGTTGAGCTCGATGGCCGTCGAGAAGGTGTTCACCGAATTGGTGTACTGTTTGATGAGCGACTGGGAGACGCCGCGTTCGAAGAGCCGGGTCCACGACGTGTCTCCGTTCTTGAGGTGGAGGGCATACTCCTTGTCGAGCATCACGAGCGTATCGGGTGCGATGTTGCTTTCGCGGCACGAGAGGGCGAGGTATTCGTTCCCGATGCGCTTCTTGAAGTCCTCGATGCGCTGCGGTCGGTAGGGCCGGATTTCGGGCAGCGTGTCGGGGCGCATGAGCGTGAACTTGAACAGCGGCAGCAGGCGCATCTCCTCGTGGCCGCCGTTGTGTCCCGTGATGCGGTCGAAGCTGCTTCCGGCGAACTTGCTGTCGAACGACAGCAGGCGGTCGAACCGCTGGGTGGTGTCGGCGAAGATCGAGTAGGTGCTGTCGCTCAGGCGCGAACGGTACTCGGCGATTTTACGCTGGGCGGTTTCGCGGTCGCTGCGGGCCCCTTTTGGATCCTGGAGGAGTTCGCGCAGGCGTCCGCGGTAGATGTAGGCGTTGGCGAAGTCGGGGTAGAGTTCGATGGCCGAGGAGTAGTCCTTGACGGCCTCCTCGATCTCACCCAGCTGGGCGTGCACTCCGGCGCGGTTGTAGTAGACCAGCACGTTGTTCGGGGAGTAGAGCGCCACGCGGTCGTAATCCTCCAGGGCGCGGTTGTAGTCCCCGATCTGGGTGCGGAGCATGGCGCGGTTGAAGTAGGTGAGCGAGTTGGTCGAGTCGAGCTGGATCACGCGGTCGAAATCGGCCAGGGCCTGCATCGGGCGGTTGGTGGCGTTGTAGACCAGGGCGCGGTTGAAGAACGAGAGCAGATAGGTGGAGTCGCACTCGATGGCCTTGTTGAAGTCGGCCTCGGCCTCTTCGTAACGCTCCTGGTCGAGATAGAGCCCTCCGCGGCGGTTGTACCCGTTTGGGTTTTCGCGGTTGGTGCGGATGGCGGTGTTGAAGTTCTCGTAGGCCCGGGTGGTATCCTTGAGGTGGAGGTAGCTCAACCCGCGGCAGATGAAGGCGTCGGCGACCTTGTTCTCCTGGCGGATGAACTTGTCGAAATCCTCGATGGCCTCCTTGAACTGCTGGTTCAGCAGGCGCGTGACACCTCGGCTGTAATAGGGGCCGGGGAGGTCGGGGCGCAGTTCGATGGCCTCGCGGAAGTCCTGCAAGGCGTCGTCGTAGTTTCCCAGGCGCGAGCGGGTGATGGCGCGGTAGGTGTAGGCCTGCGTGTAGACGGGGTTGAGGCGGATGGCGGTGGAGAAGTCCTCCTCGGCACCTAACAGGTCGTCGAGGTTGTACTTGGCGATACCGCGCAGGAAATATCCCTCGAAGGCATCCTCGTCGAAGCGCAGCAGGGTGTTGAGCGTGCGGATGGCCTCCTGGTAGTCGTTGTTCATCATGCACGAGCGGCCCACCCAGAAGAAGTATTCCCGGTTGTACTGGGCCTGGGCGTCGGGAGAGCACATCAGTGCGATACCGGCCAGGAGTGCGATGACGAACTTGCGCATTTTTCCGATTTTTTGTTTTAAACGGCTTTTTCCGTAGGTTTATTGTTTTTCCGGGGGGGGGTGGTCAGGCATTTGCTGCGGATCGGTTCTGCTATTCCGTTTCGTATCCGAAGCGGCGGAGCTGTCGTTCGTTGTTCCGCCAGTCGTCGCTGACCTTGACGAAGAGCTGCAGGAAGACCTTTTTGCCGAGGAACTGCTCCATGTCTTCGCGTGCGGCCTGTCCGACCCGTTTGAGTTTTTCGCCCTTGTGTCCGATGAGGATTCCCTTCTGGGAGTCCCGGGCGACGAAGATCGTGGCGGCGATTCGGTCGATTTCGGGCTCCTCCTTGTAGGAGTCGATGGCGATTTCGCAGCAGTAGGGGATCTCCTTGTCGTAGAATCGGAGGATCTTCTCGCGGATGATCTCCGAGGCGAAGAAGCGCAGGGTCTTGTCGGTGAGGGTATCCTTGGGGTAGAAGGCGGGGCCTTCAGGGAGCAGGTCGAGGATGGTCTTGAAAAGTCCTTCGATATTGAACTGTTCGCGGGCCGAGACGGGGACGATGCGGGCTTCGGGGAGTGTTTCGTGCCACTTGTCGACGAGTGCATCGAGCGAAGCGGGATTCGAGAGGTCGATCTTGTTGACGACGACGATGGTGGGGATCCCGCTGTGGCGGATATTTTCGAGGACGCGGGATGCGCGGTCCGACTGTTCGACGGTATCGGTGACGTAGAGGATGATGTCGGCATCGGTAAGTGCGCCGTCGACGAACTTCATCATCGACTCCTGGAGTTTGTAGGCGGGTTTGAGGATGCCGGGGGTATCGGAGTAGACGATCTGGAAATCGTCACCGGAGACGATTCCCATGATGCGGTGGCGGGTAGTCTGGGCCTTTGCGGTGATGATGGAGAGTCGTTCTCCGACCAGTGCGTTCATGAGGGTTGATTTCCCGACATTGGGATTTCCGATGATATTTACGAAGCCCGATTTGTGCATGTTTTTCGAGAGATGGTCGATATTTACGCAAAGATAGGGATAAATGGGGCCTTCTGCAAACCGTTGGGCGAGAATTTGCTGCTTCCGGTGCATTCTTTTTCGGGTTGGGGAGTACCTGGCCGCCGGGCGGCGCCTGTGCGGGCGGAAAAAATCCCCGGGAACGCTTCCCGGGGATTTTTCGGCTGTTTTGTTTCGGACCGGGACCGGAATCTCTTGAATCCTGCCTTTTGTCCTGTTTTTTCAGTTTCCGACCCGCTACCGTCTGCGCATCATGCCGCCGGGCATCTTGGGCATCTTCAGTCCGCCGCCCGCCACGGCCTTCATCATCTTGCGCGTGTCGTCGAACTGCTTCATCAGCCGGTTGACGTCCGCGACGGTCGTGCCCGATCCCTTGGCGATGCGCTCGCGGCGCCGGGCGTTGATGATCTCCGGGTGCTCGCGCTCCGCGGGGGTCATCGAGGAGATGATCGCCTCGGTCTGCTTGAAGACGTCGTCCGGAATGTCGACGTTCTTCAACATCTTGCCCATGCCGGGGAGCATCGAGGCCAGGTCCTTGAGGTTACCCATCTTCTTGATCTGCTGGATCTGCGCGATGAAGTCGTTGAAATTGAACTGGTCCTTGACGAGTTTTTTCTTGAGTTTGCGGGCCTCCTCCTCGTCGAACTGCTCCTGGGCGCGCTCGACGAGCGAAACGACGTCACCCATGCCGAGGATCCGGTCGGCCATGCGTTCCGGGTGGAAGACCTGCAGGGCATCCATCTTCTCGCCGCTGGAGATGAACTTCAGGGGTTTGTTGACGACCGAACGGATCGAGATGGCGGCACCGCCGCGGGTATCGCCGTCGAGTTTGGTGAGGACCACGCCGTCGAAATCCAGCCGGTCGTTGAACTCCCTGGCCGTGTTGACGGCATCCTGACCGGTCATGGCATCGACGACGAACAACGTTTCCGAGGGTTTGACGGCGGCCTTGATGGCCGTAATCTCCTGCATCATGGCCTCGTCGACGGCCAGACGTCCGGCCGTATCGACGATCACGACGTTGTAGCTCTTCTGGCGGGCGTATCGGATGGCGTTTTCGGCGATCTGGACCGGGTTGCGGTTTCCTTCTTCGGTGTAGACCTCGACGCCGATCTGGCTGCCGAGGACCTTCAGCTGGTCGATGGCCGCGGGGCGGTAGACGTCTCCGGCGACGAGCAGCACCTGACGACCCTTCTTGCTCTTGAGCATGGCGGCAAGCTTCCCGGAGAAGGTGGTCTTACCGGAGCCCTGCAGACCGGCGATGAGGATGACGGCCGGGGTTCCTTCGAGGCGGATGTCGGTGGCCGTACCGCCCATCAGTGCGGCGAGTTCGTCGCGGACGATCTTGGTCATCATCTGCCCGGGCTT
>CALUNH010000062.1 GCA_944321965.1 uncultured Alistipes sp. | reverse complement strand
AGGTTCAAATCCTTTCCGCCGCGGCATTTTTCGTTGGCTTTTCCTTTTGCCGAGTTCCAGGCGTGCGGTTCGATGAAGCGTTTGATCGAGGCGTCAGCGCGTTCTCCGTTGATTGTCAGACGCATAAACACGGGAGCTTCGCCTTTTTTGTTGGTCTTGTCCCGCCGAATGTAAAACAACAGTCCGAATGTTGTCCTTTCCATAAGTACACCGAATTAAGGGTTACAAAATTAGTTTCCCAAGTGTCTCATGTCAAGAGGAAGACCGCTGCAAACAGGTGCAAACCAATCTGTTACGAGCAATTCGGTGTACTTTTTCGGCCCGGAAAAAAGTACACCGAATAGGCCACAAGTAACCTGCTTTTCGATGCCTTTTTCTGCATTTTGGCCAAAATAAAAATCCCTGTAAATTCGTGATTTACAGGGATTTGCAATCTTTTGCGTTGTTTCTTGGTGGAGAATACGAGATTCGAACTCGTGACCTCTTGCATGCCATGCAAGCGCTCTAGCCAGCTGAGCTAATCCCCCATTTGTGGGTGCAAAGATAAACGGAATTTTCGATTCTGCAAAATTCCGCGGGAAAAACTTTGCGCGAATCTTGTGAAACGGATGCTTCCCGAACTTTTCGACCTGTGCTCTGTAAGGAGCGTCGCAGGCAACGGCAAGCCTCAACCAGCCGACACTCGGAATCTCCGCCCCATTTCCCGATCTGCTCCGTGCCCGGAATACCGGCCACTCAGAAAATACACCCTACCCGCAATTGAACCGCATGACGCACCGCCCGGCCCAGATACTCCGTATCGAACGCCTTGCTCCAGGCGTATTCCATATCGGCAAACCCCCGAATCCCCCGGGCCCCCCGAATCCCGAACCGGCGGCTCAGCCCCAGATTGACCGCCAGATCGATCCGTGAGGCCGTCAGGTATTCGTACTCCTGCATGAGCCGGTCGTCGAGCGTGCGGGTGAGGGTTTCGCTCGTACCTGCCTCCTCGTAACTCCCGTCCGTACAGGGATCGCCCGTTCCCGAGGCGTAGCCGATCCCCATCCCGAAGCTGCAGAGGTTCCGGCCCCGGAGGATATTGCGCTCTCCGGACGTCCGGAGATGCCACCATGCCAGTTCCTGATGCCGGTAGTCGGGATAGTTCGTGGCGGTGATCCTCCGGCGGTCGATCCCGCCGTCGAGCACGCCCCGCCACGCGGGGATTCCCTGCGTCATGCCGAACTGCCCGGTGTAGCGCGCCGAAACCGATTGCCGGACCCGGCTGCCGACCTCCGTCTGTCCGAGATAGAGGATGTAACTGCGTCCGATCTCCTCGTTCTGGACGGTGTAGATGTTTTCGCGGTTGTCGACGCGCTTGCTGTCGCCGGAGAGTTGCAGCGTATGGCGATGCCGCCCGCCGTCGTAGTTCCAGACGCCGCGATAAGCGATATCGCGCCCGTCGTGTTCGGAATAGACGACCGTCGAGGGCGACGGCTTGCCATAGGATCCCTTGCGCTGGCGGACGGAGAACTCGTTGAAAAACGTCATCCGCGGGGTGATCCGCCAGTCGAGCTGGAGGGCTCCGCCGTGGTATTCGTCGAAGAGCGGTTTGGTCTCGTTCTGCTTCGTGTATCCGCTTTCGCCGAATGTTTCCCGCTTCCCGAAGAAGGCCCCGTAATCGAGCAGCGACACGTAGACCTGGTCGGTTTTGCCGTAGATCTTCAGCAGCAGGCTCTCGACCCGGCGACGGTAGGCGTAGTTCGCCCCGAGGGCGAGGGAGCGGCCGATGCGGACCTTCAGGCCCGGGCTGACGACCATCTCCATGAGTGAATTGACGTGCCGGAGGTCCTTGTGTTTCGAGTAGCTGGCCGTCGTGTAGTCGAACCGGGCCCCGAGGGCGATCCGGCGCGAAAGATCGAACCCGACGCCTCCCGTTACGCGACAGGTTTCGAGGCGTTTGTTCCCGGCGTTTTCCGTCGTGAACTCCACCAGGTCGAACGGTGTCTGCTCCGGGTCGATGAAGCAGGAACCGGACATGTGTTTCCCGGCGAAACGGCTGTAGCCGACCGCTCCGTGTACGGCGATGCGTTCGCTCAGCCGATAGTAGGAGGCGGCCTCTACGCCGAATTCGAAACTGTCGTCCGATTCGTACCAGTTTTTCCGATCGCCGTTCTCCTTGACGGCGAAGAGTGCTGCTTCCGAGCATTTCGTCAGCCGGAAGCGGGTGAGTCCCGCGGCGTTTTCGCTGCGGAGCCAGCCTTCGGAAAGCTCCGCATCCCGGATCCGGAGCCACGCTCCCGACGGCCCCGATGCTTCCGATGTCCCAGATGGTCCCGATGGCTTCGACGGTTCCGATGTTTCCGTCAGCCCGGTCGGAGTTGTCGAGGTGTCAGGGGTATCCGGGACGCCAGGGACAGTCGGGACAGGCGGCGCCGTCCGGGCGTCCGACGCCGCCCGGACGGCGCCGAACGTCCCGACTGTAATGGCCAGGAGCAGCAGCAGATGCCGGATCGATTGCTTCATGACGGGGGATTACTCCTTCAGGCTGGCTTTCGCCCGCTGATGGAAGTCGTTGCTGCTGTTGTTCGTATCGAGGTACAGGATGTGCGCGCCGTTCCGGATCGAGGCTTCGGCATCGATGCCGCTCGGGTCGGTCGACCGGGCGCCCTTGTAGTCGAGGGTCCCGAGCGCGTATCCGTAGACGATTTTTCCGGCATTCTCGCTCAACGCCTCGGTGGCCTCCTGGTCGACATTGCGGTAGATCGAGTATCCCTGCTTGTTGGCCAGCACGGCATAGCCTGCGTCGAGAGCGGCCGTAAAACGGGGCAGCGATTCGGTTACCTTGTCGGCGCCGTAGATTTCGACGGCATCGAGGATCCAGTCGTTGGGGATTTTGGTGCAACCGTAGACGTCGTTGTTCTCCTTGCCGGGGAAGTAGTAGCGGTTTTCGGTATTCAGGCCCCAGGCGGCGGGGTCTTCGTCGCCGGTCGAGAAGATGAACATGGCGGGTCCGACGATGCTTACGGGCCAGGCATTTCCCTTTCCGAAGAAGACGGCCTTGAGGTAATTTTCGGCGGGAATCGACTCTGCGGGTGCGGGGTAGTAGCTTGTGTTGGAGAAGACCTCGGGGTCGTAGGTGCAGTAATCGGCCCGGCTGAGGTCTACGGAATTCTGATAGGCCACGGTGTGGTTGATGGCTCCGCACAGTACGATCGAGGCCGAGGCGTAGGGTTCGAGGACGAGGTCCTTCTTCAGATACCAGTAGGCGCAGATCGTGGGGGTGTATCCGGCATCGGCGTAGAAGAGTTTGCCGTCTGTGTAGTTGTTGATGGAGGCGTCGGCGTTGTAGGGTCCGGCCATGCCGACACAGAAGTTCCGGATTTCGGCCTGCTGGTCCGAGTTGTTGTAGACGACCATGTATTTGTCGTACTGGTAGAATCCCGAGCCGTCGTCCTTCTGGCAACCGCCGCTGTAGACCTCCTTGATGAGGATCTGCCCGGCCTTGCTGGCTACGAGTTCCAGGTCGACGGTCATCCCCTCGTTCCAGGTTGCGGCGGAGACGACGACGTTCGATTTCAGGGCGTTGAGCGTGTAGGTGTATCCCTCCACGCTGCGGCGGTCGGTTGCCGCGGCCTCGTAGATGCCTTCGGGGAGTTTGAAGCAGGCGGCTCCTGCGGCATCGGTCGTTGCCGTGGTGACGGTTCCGGAGCTGCCGTTGGCCATGCGGACCTCGACGCCTTCTACGGCCGAGAGTTCACTGCCTTCGGGATAGACCAGGCGCACGGATACGTCATAGGTGCGGACTTTGCCGCCGTTGTCGTCTTTCTCTTTGGTACAGGCCGTTCCGAGGAGTGCGGCACATGCGAACAGGGTAAGCAATTTTTTCATCGTTTTGTTTTTTTATGGTTTTGATCCGAGTTTCAGGCGCAGCGAGAGCCCGTAGTAGAACCGGGGTATGTAACTGCTTTCGAAGAGCGAGGTTTCGAGTCCGGTCCACGAGGAACGGACCTTTCCCATGTGGTAGAAGAAGTTGCGGGCGTAGAAGGTGACCGAAGCGAATCGGCCGATCTCCTTCGTGAGGTTGAAGTTGATGGCGAAGGAGGCGGAGATGCGGTTTTCGTCGAAATAGTAGCTCGTGTTGCTCTTCACGACGAGCCGGGCGAGCTCCTGATAGAGTGCCGGGTCGTTGTCGCGGGCCCATGCGAAGCGTTCGGCGAAGGGGATCTTCACGTCGGGGGCCTCCCAGGTGGTGTAGTATTCGGGATAGACGGCCACGTAGCGACCTTTTCCGTAGGGGTTTTCGGCGCTTCCGAAGTAGTCCGACGCCGCGTCGAGCAGATAGCCGCGGGGCGATCCGTCGGCATACTCGCTCAGGTTCTGGCTGTAGTCGAGCAGCGAACTTTCGAGCCGCAGGGAGAAGATCATCCGGATCTTCGGGATGTGCGTGACGAGGGTCATGTTGAGGTTTACCTGTTTCTCCAGCGATCCGTTGCTCACGGAGGCCGATCCGGTGTAGTAACCTACATATTTATAGGGATTCCCGTCGGCCATCGACGACGAGGAGGAGAGCGTGGAGGCGCTTTCGGTGAGGTCGAGGCCCTTGTAGCGGTAGTAGTTTCCGTCGATGCGGATCTGGGTCCGCAGGGGCTGGATGCGGGCGAAGTCGACCGTGAAGTCGATGCCGGAGCGTTCGACGGGCGATCCGTTGGTGTACTGCGTCTGTGCGACGAAGGTGTTTCGCTCCCGGTATCCGATCACCTGGTCGGCGAAGGCTCCCGTTCGGTCCGAGACGGTCACCACGCCGGTTTGCCGGTCGATGGAGTAGATGCGGTCCTGCGAGGGGATGGTGCATCCGGCTTCGAGATCGGCCTGGGTGGTGAGTTTGTAGGTGAAGGGGGTGTAGATCGTCCGGCTGGTGTAGGGGTTTAGGGTCCGGTTCCGGAAGAACGACACGGCAATCCGGCTTCCGAGGATCGTGGCTTCGGCTCCGATTTCATACTGGAGTGTGTACTGCCACTTCAGGTCGGGGTTGTAGGCCGGGGTCGTGGGTTGCGTGTAGTAGGCGTAGAAGGCGGTTCCGTCGGCGGTGGTCCCGGGCGCGAAGGCGAGGCGGTCGCTGTACGACGGGGCGGGGTAGAGGACCATGAACGAGGGCTGCTTGACCGACTTGCCCCACCCGGCGTAGAGGCTCAGGCGGCTCACCGCAGCCTGTCGTTCCTCCCGGAAGGTGTATCGGGCGCTGATGCGCGGGGAGAGGTTGGCGACGGTTCCGTACTCCGAGCGGCGGATCCAGGTCATGTCGGCGCGCACCCCGGCGGTCAGTTCGAACGTCGACCGCCCGCCGACCGGCATTGCGAGGTGCTCTTCGGCGAAGAGTGCGGCGTTGTTCATGAAGGGCAGTTCGTCGTACCGGTATTCGCGCCAGGCCGGGGCGTAGCGCATATCCCCGTAATAGAGTCCGCGCCCGCGGTTCCCGCTTCCGGTGAACTCGGCCCCGATCATCGCGCGGTTATGGCCCCTGCCTGCACTCCGGGCCCGGTCGGCCCGGGCCTTGAAGGACCAGTTCAGGGGCTTGCTGTCGGTGAACGAGCGCAGGTACCAGTACCCCGTGGGGCTGAGGATGATCCCGGCGTCGGGGTTGTCGTCGTACTTCTCGGCGATGTAGTATCCGGCTTCGGTGGTGTGGATGTAGGGCTGGGTCGAGGCGCTGCTTTTGTTTTCGTTCGTTTCGGAGCGCTTGTCGCCGTAGGAGACGGAGCCCTGCAGCCGGAGGTTGGTGATCCAGCTCCGGTCGAGCAGCCACTCCATGCGGGCGCTGCCCCGGAAGGCGTAGTCCCGGGTCCGGGTGTAGGTCTCCCGGAACTCGTCGGGATCGGCCTTCGAGTTGTATCCGCCGAGGTTCCCCGCCGCCGAGACGCTCACGCGAACGGGCTGTTCGCGTCGGTCGTAGAACGTGTTTGAGTAGGTGATGTTCAGGTTGTTGCGGTCGTATGCCGTGTAGGGCGATGCGAGGTCGGTGATCGATCGGGCCCGCTCGGCATTGAGGTTGAGAATCCCGGCCTGACGATCCCCCGGCTTCCCGAGTACGAATCCCTTGCTCAGGGCGATCTGCCGGGTTTTCGGTTCGAGTGTCATCTCGACGATGAAGGGCGTTTTTCCCTTTCGGGTGTGGATTTTGACGATCCCGTTCGAGAGATCGCCGTACTCCACCGAGGGGATCCCGGTGACGACCTCCACCGACTCGATGTTCGAGACGCCGATGTTCCGCAGGTCGGCACCTTTGGTTTCGGCGGGCGAGGCGTTGTTCTCCAGCCGGACGCCGTCCAGTTCGATGGCCGTTCCGAACGAGGCGTTTCCCATTTCGCTCCCGCTTCCCGCGTGGAGGGCGATTCGATGGGAGGCGGAGGCCAGATTCTGGTCTCCGACGCTCTTTCCGCCGGGGAGCAGCGTGGTGATGTGGTTGATGTTGATCATCTGGGCGTGCTCCAGCGTATTGCGGTCGATGACATAGGAGCTGCCAGTGGTTTCGGCGCGTTTCTGGGCGGTGACGACAACCTCGTCGATCGAGAGGTTCGCCTCCCGGAGCGGGATGTCGCAGCGGTTGAGGGTGTCGCGCCGGAGTTTCACCCGCACGACCTGCGCGACATACCCCAGACAGGAGACCTGCAGTTCGATTTCGGGTTCGGCGATCCGGGCGATGAGATAGTTTCCTTCGGCATCGGAGACGGCCCATTGCCGCGAGTCTCCGGCGACCAGTGCGGCTCCGCAGACGGCTTCACCCGTGCGGGCGTTCGTCACGCGCCCCTCGATTCGGTATTCGCGCGGGGGTTGCGCCCCGGCCCCGCGGAGCGGGAGGGGCCGGGCGGCAGCGAGCAGCAGAAGGGCCGCCGCGAACGCCCGCACGGGTAGTCCGGATATTCGGTATGGGTTGCGTATCATCATGTTCGTCACATGGCGGGGCTTCCGTCCGGGACGGTCCGCGGAGGAATTCCGGGTTCCGTTTCCGGGGATTTTTCCCGCCTCACAAAAGTAGGGTCCGCGGCCGAGACCGGCAATCCCCAGAAATGGTGGTAATCCGTCGTGCAATATCCCCATATCTGGGTATGGATGGCCGTCGGGTTTCGCGCTACCTTTGCCCCGGTCATTGCGACGCTTTTTTCATGAAGAACAACTTATCCATAAAAGATGCAGAATATGAAAAAGATGATTTTCCACCGCATGACGCTGCTTGCCGGGTGTTGTGCGATTGTTGCGCTCCTCGGAGCCTGCGGAGGCGGCAATGCCTCGAAAAAGGCACAGGAGCGTTCGGTTCCCGCTGCGGCGCAGTCGGGGGTGCTTGAGATCGACGACCTGCTGGCCGGGGCGGATTCGCTGGTCGGGAAGACGGTCACCGTCGAAGGGGTCTGCACGCACACCTGCAAGCACGGGGCGCGCAAGATCTTCCTCATGGGGAGCGACGACACCCGGACAATCCGGGTCGAGAGCGGAGATCTGGGCGGTTTCGACCCGCAGTGCGTGAACAGCGTGGTTCGCGTGACGGGACGGCTCGACGAACAGCGGGTGGATGAAGCGTACCTGGCCCGTTGGGAGGCGCAGACGCAGACCGGGACGGGCGAGACGCACGGCACGACCGAGGCGGGCTGCAGTACCGAGAAGGCGGCGCGCGGGGAGACGGGCAGCACCGTCGGGGAGCGGATTGCCGATTTCCGGGCCCGGATTGCGGCGCGTCAGGCTGCCGAAGGGAAAGCCTACCTGTCGTTCTATTACGTGACGGCCTCCTCGTATGAGATTCAGCAGTAACGACCTGCGGCGCTGGAGCCGCCTGCTGCACCGCGATCTGTCGTATTTTTTTGCGGGGATGGTCCTGATCTACGCCCTGTCGGGTATCGC
>CALUNH010000061.1 GCA_944321965.1 uncultured Alistipes sp. | reverse complement strand
TCGAGGAACGACCAGAACTCCACGCCGCAGGTGAATCCGGTGAAGAGCTTGGCGAGGTTCAGCTGCATGAAGTCCAGGACGCAGCGGTCGAGGAGCCAGGCCATGGCAATGGTCGTGATGGCAAGCCCCATCTTGACGACCGTTCGCCAGGCCTTGCAGCTCTCGAAATACCACTTTTTCCCCTGCCGGAGCGCGACGGCCCGGTCGGCAAGGATCCCCGATACGAAGTCCACCCCGATGAAGACCAGGGTGGTGACCACGAGCGGTTGGATGGGAGCGAAGAGGGCGGCAACCCCCGCCACGACGCCGCTAACGAATCTGAACAAAGCCTCCATCGGTCGTACAACGTTTCAGGATGTTCTTTTCGGGAAGGTACTCCGGGAATTCGTCCCGGTGGTTTTCGAGGTAGTCGGAGGCCCGGCGCAGGAGCGTGCGGGCTTCGCAGCGCAGGGCGTGCCGGTGCCGCAGGAGGGCTTCGTCGTCGGCGGGCTGGCTCCAGGAGGATTTCGGGGCGGTCGTCCCGCACTGTCCGGTTCGGATGTCGAGCCGCGGCTGCAGGGCAAGGCGGGTGAAGAGTGCCAGAGGGGCCGCAAGGTATTCGTCGCGGAAGTCATTGTAGTTACCGGCGAGGAGCTTTTCGTGAAGCTCCGGGCCGATTACCGGGACGATGTAGCGCTGTTCGGCGGCGGCGATGTCGGCCTCGCCGAAGGTCTCGGGCGGGAGGTATTCGCCCTCCCGGAAGGCGAGTTTCAGGAGTTGGAGAGGTGAGATGAGCGTATTCATGGGAAGGGTTCGTTTTCGGCGCGCCGCCGCCGTGCGACGCCCTCGGATCGGGACCGGAGGCCCCGCACGGACGGCGGATCAGCCGATGCTTGTGACGTTGTATTTGGTGATTTCGGAGAGGAAGGCCTGCTGTTTCGGATCTTCGGGGTCGTAGTCGAGTCCGTCGGCCTTGCGGGCCTCCCAGACCTTCATGTAGATGGGTTTCGAGCGTGTCGGCGGGCGGTTGACGATCTGCAGCGACGAGGTGTCGAGGCCGAGGACGGCGGTGATGATCTCGCGGATGGGTTCGGTGAGTTCGGCCTGTTCGGCGAGGATCACCGTGTTGAGGGCCACCTCGTACTCGTGGAGGATGCGCTCGGCATTGAAACCCGAGGCGTAGTCCAGGCCGCTCAGGGTCCGGAACCAGGAGTGTGCCACGACGATGTCGCCGACGGCCTGTTCGTGCAGGGCCTGCCAGTCCCCTTCGTTCTGGGCCGTGATGGGGATGAACCGCGAGTTGTCGTCGTCGCCGCCGTCGCGGATGACGAACATCACCTGCCCGGGATTCCCGGCGAATTTCCGTTCGGCCATGCGCACGATGCGTTCGGCTTCGGCCTCGTTGTCGACCGAGGAGTCGAGCATCATCACGCCGGAGAGCTGGAAGGAGTTGTCCAGGCGGGAGATGTTCCAGCGGTCGGTCTTGTAGGCGATGGCCGAGACGCCGAATCCGGCGATGTAGGTCGGGACGCCGTAGTGTTCGAACATGGGTTCGTAGTCCTTGTAGTGGACGATGGCGCGGAGTGTCCCGTCGTCCTGGGGTTCGAAGTTCGGGTAGAGGGGGAGAGTCCGGGCCTCGGCGGGCTTGAATGCCGACCAGTCGTGGTGGAGGAGGATGTGCTCCGCATCGCGAGCCACGCGGCAGCGGGATGCGTCCTGGTGGTAGAGCGAGAGGAAGGAGTGGTCGGCGTCGGTGACGATTTCGAGGAAGGCGTTTCCGAAGAGCGACTTGTCGAAGGCCAGTTTGTTGAGCACCTGCCTGAGGCTCTCCCCGCTGCCGTTCACGCGGCGGACGAATGCGGCCAGGGAGGGCTGCCGGGTTTCGTCGCAGACGAACCCCTTTCCCGAGATGTAGTCGGCCTTGTCGTTGATGATGCGGCGGTGTGTGGTCGACCGGCGGGCCATCAGAGCGAGGGCTGCGGGGAAGAGGTTGTCGTCGCCCCAACGCCAGAAACGGTCGCTTTCGATGCGGGCGGTCCCCAGGGCGATGTAGGGGTCCGTGCGGTTGGCGACGGCGACGGCTGTTTTGAAGTTTTTCGCTTTGCTCATGGCATGTTGTGGGATTTCGGGTGCGCGCCGCCGTGACCGGCAGAGTGCGGGTCCGGCGGCGCGCGGTGTGAATTACTGTTTGTAGGCGTAGGTGATCATGGCGTCGTCGAGGATTGCGCAACCGGCCATGAAGACGGCGCGCTGGCGGTTCTCCATCTCGTCGGGGTTGTACCACATGCGGACTTCGTTTCCGGGCATGTCGGCGGTGTTGACGGCCAGGACGAGGTTGCGGCGGTCGGTGAGCATACAGAACGACTTGTGGAGCGTCGTACTGGAGAGGTAGCTTCCCATGCGCACGTCGATGACCGGGATGCCGTGGTATGCGAGCGTCTGACGTCCGTTTACGGAGTCGATGTATGCGGTGTCGACGCCCTTTGCGTCGAGGTACTTCTCGTAGAGGTAGCAGATGTCCGAGGAGACGAAGTAGGCGAGCTGACCTTCGGACTTGAGGTCCTGGGCCCGGGGATCGGCCTGGGTCCAGAGCTTGTCGAAGAGTTCGGGCGCGTAGCTTGTGTCTTCGAGATCGGCGGCCTGGTAGGAGAAGTTGTAGATGGTCTGCTCGGTGACGAGTTCCTTGATGAGTTTGAGGAATCCGTCGAAGGTGTTGTATCCGGATGAGGCCGAGGAGTCTCCGGCCCACATCGTTGCGCGGATGTTTTCGGCGAGGGCCTTGCGGAAGAGTTCGGTTTCGGCCTGTTCGAGGATTGTACCGGAGAGGTCCTCCATGTTGACGTCGATGATCGAGGCGACCTTTTCGTAGACCATCGAGAAGTAATCCGCGGCGGAGAATCCGAGTTCTGCCTTGACGCGCTGGAGGTCGATCGTCTTTTCGAATCGTTTGGCATCGGTGCTGCCGGCCCAGCCTGCGGAGGTGAATTTCTGGAGGATGTTGCGCTGTCCGTCCCAGATCTGCACATGGGTGGCCTGGGGCATGTTGTAGAGGACGCGCACGCCGAGGTCCTCGGCGGACTGTCCGGTCAGGATCGGGCGGAAGAAGATGTTTTCGAGGTCGGAACCGGTGTACTGTTTCGCATTTTCAAGGTAAGTCATGGTTTTTGTGTTTTTTTGAGGGTTTATGAATCGGTTGCGGATGCGGGTTTTCCGCACTCCTTGTATGTCTTGTATGTTCGGCCGGGCTGTCGTTCGGGGTTATTTGCGGAAACACCTGGCATCTTCGGCATAGGCTCGTTCGTTGGCCGAGCGGATGGTCTCTCCGTAGGAGGGGTCCTCGCAGGGCAGCACGCGGGTGGGGGTGATCCGTCGGCGGGTCTCCTCGGCGACGATTGCCGAGCGGCGGTGCAGTTCCCGCAGCTCCGCCTCGGTGTGGAGGATGTTCCGGTCGGCCACGGGCTGCAGGTCGGGTTTCATGCCGAGTTCCGCGAGGAGGCGTTTCCAGCCGCGTGCGATGTTTTTCGCCAGTGAGGAGCCGTCCGCCCGGGCGGGTTCGATCACACGGTCGGCCAGTCCTGCGGCGATGGCCTCTTCGGGGGAGAGCCAGCGACCGTTTCCGTTGTTTTCGGACATCAGGGCCTCGAACTCCCCGGCGGGGCGTCCCGAGCGGGCGGCATAGACGGCGGCGATGCGGGCGTCGGTCTGGTGGAGGAGTTCGATTTCGGAAGCGATTTCCGCGGCGTTTCCCTCGGTGGAACAGATCGAATTGTGGATCAGGTAGAGGGCGTTTTCGGAGATCTCCCGGGCCCCTTCGGAGGCGGCCTGGGCGATAATCGTGGCGGCCGAGGCGGTGTATCCGTAGCAGCGGGTGACGATGCGTGCGGGGAGCTGGCGGAGGGCATCGAGGATCAGCAGGGCGTCGTTGACGTCGCCGCCCGTCGAGCGGATGTTGACCACCACCTCCGGGGCTTCGATTTCGGCGATGCGGCGCAGGGCGTCGCGGAACCGCTCATAGGTCGCCACACGGGCGTCGGGGTCGTCGAACTGCCACTCTTCGGGGATTCCGATGGTCCCTTCGATGTCGATCTGGCAGCAGTCGGCGGAGTTGTTGATTTGGATTTCCGATTTCATGATTCAGTTTTTGGAATGGTTGTAGAATGCGTTTCGGGCTTTTTCGTAGGAGCAGCAGAAGGTGTCGGCTGCGATTTCGAACGCCTCGCAGCGGGGAATTTCCTGACGCTGGAGCCGTTGCACCTCGTCGCGGATGGCCTGGCGTTCGCAGGCCCGTCGGTCGATGAATCCGCGTTCGAGGAGTTTGAGGAGCGCCTGCCGGAGCGTGAGTCCGCGGACTTCGCGGATCAGGAGCTCCGAAAATTTTTCGTCGAGTCGGGTCATGTTTCGTCAATGCGTTCGAAGAGACACTTTACGGAGGCTTCCCGGGGGTCGTAGTCGTCGATTTCGCGGAGTGCGGCGGTGACGATTCCCTCCCCGGTGTCGATCCGGAATGCGGAGCGGATGTCGGGGGCTCCGGTCCCGGGCGCGAAGAGCGCCTCGAATTCGTGGGGCGCGATCCGCAGCCGGAGGGATATCCGTTCGCGGGCGGCTTCGCGGCGGACCTGCCGGTCGTAGTAGCGGTGGAGTCCCCGGGCGCCGTCGCGGTCCTCGAAACCCAGGGTGAAGGGCTCCGTGGTGTCGTCGCCGGGGAAGAGGAAGGCGATGAGCGGGTATTCGTTCTGCCCCGAGGGGTATCCCCAGCGTTCGTTTTCGGGCAGGGGCTTGATCCCGGCGTAGCGGACGATGCGGGGTGTGAAGTTCGTGCCGTCGTCTTCGGCGTCGTCGCGGTCTCCGACCTGCAGGAGCCGGGCCGACGGGGCGTTGAGGTAGTGCCCCGTGGAGTTGAGCGAGGGGGCGAAGAGGGGGTTGCGGAGCACCTTTTCGCCCTGGAGTGCGGCGTAGGAGGCAGCCTCGAAGCTCCAGCTTCCGAGCGTGGTCTCTTCGTCGGCGTCGAAGCGGGTCACGGCCCCGTCTCCGTCCTGGAACCGCCAGGTGCGCACCTCGTGGATTTCGGGAGCGATCTGCTCCCGGACGACGGGTTGCGAGAAGTCGGTCCGGCGGCTCCAGTCGACCGTCTCGCCGCTGCCGAAGAAGTCGGCTTCGGGTTCGATCCATACGGTCCGGGTCGGCTCTTCGGTGTAGAACCTCAGGTTGAAGAGGTGTGCGAGGGCTTCGAGCAGTTCGGACTGTTGTATGTCGTGTCGGGCGACGTCTGCGAATCCGACCGTCGATCCGAATCCGGGTCCGGGCAGGAAGACGGGCCGGAGCGAACACTCCTTGTGCAGCGTGAGCTGCATTCCCTCCTCGGCCCCGGCGAAGTAGATCTGGTTGAAGTATTTGGGCGAGATCGGGGATACTTTTTCCGAAGGGGTCCGGAGTTTCACCTCGACGGTCGTCTCCCCCGTTTCGTCGATGTACCCGTTGTAGAGGGCCCAGTCTCCGGTGTAGTCGACCCACTGGGAGTTGCTGTAGATTTGCAGGACGGGGTTGGCGACGCTCCCCGAAGCGGGGGTCGAGACGGCGGCCGATCGTGCGGAGAACGAGGTCCAGAGCGTATTGGCTACTCCGTTCCGGGTGTAGGTCAGCCGGTACTGGGTTCCGGCCGTGTGGTCGAAGACGATCACGCGGTAGGCGAAATTGGTTGTGAGCTGGTTGCGGAGGTCTTCGTAACGGTTGGCCAGTTGGAACTTGAATTCGGCGCCGGGCCCGAGATAGAGGGTGTCGAAACCGGTGAGGCGGCTTCTGGAGCGGATCCGGTGGGCGGTGGTGTACTTCAGGTAGAATTCGAATCCGACGTTGATCTCCGTCGGCGGGGTGTAGACGATCTTGCCGTTGTCCGTCGAGAAGCAGTTTCCGTTGTTGTAGAGTCCGCTGATGGCCTCCCCGTCGGCATCGACGGTTTGGGGCGTGGCCGTGTCGACGATGTTTCCCACGGTATTGGCCAGGGCCTTGGGGTTTGCCGTGACCCGTCCGAATTCGTTTCCGGCTGCGGAGGCGGGTCCGAGCCTCCGGGCCGAGAATCCCATCCGGTTGACGGCCGCGGCGGTGTCGCGCGAGGCATACGCACCGCTCATGTAGAGCGACTGGAAGAGCTCCGAATCGAAGAATCGGCTTTCGACGCGGTATCCGGCCTGCGAGAAGATCCGGCTGACGAGCGTGGCGACGTGCAGGAAGGGGTGGTAGTCCTCCACGGCGAGGAATCGTTCCGCGGGGAGCAGGTCCGACGAACTGTTCTGCTGCTCGTAGTCGTCGTGGTGGACGGGGAAGAACCGGACGGGGGTGTCGTCGGTCCAGCTTTGGCAGATGGACGTGGGGTTCAGTTTCCCGGACCAGTCGATTCCGAGGTTGTCGAATTTGCTTCGGGCTGCCTGTTCGGCCCATCCGGCCCCGCCGCTGCGGATCTCGATTTCGTACCGGGCGCCCTTCACGGCGAGCAGGCGGACGCTTCCTTCGATCAGCACGGCTCCTTCGTGGGAGAGTTCGGCCCGGTGTGCTGCTCCGTTGAACAGCAGGGCGGTATCGGGATCTTCGGCGAATTGCAGGATCGGGCGGTTGCGTGACGTGATCGGGATTTCGATCTTCAGCGAACGTCCTTCGCGTGCGGCGTCGATCGTTTCGGTCCGTGCGGCATCGTACCCGGGTACGGCGATGGGATCGCTTCCCAGGTCGCAGATCATTCCGTCGATTTTCAGTTCCATGACACGCTGCTTTTGGGTCGGACAACCAGTTCCAGGGCGCGGAGCACCCCGCGCTGCTGCACGACGGCCTCCTCGGTGACGACATCGACCGGGGTGTAGGCTTCGCCGTCGACGCGCCACACCTGGGGCGCCGTTACGATCCCGGCGAGGGTTTCCAGCATCTCGGGTATCTCGTAGGCCGAGACGAGTTCGGTTTCGCGGTCGGTTTCGACGGCGGTGACGAGGTGTCCGTCGGCCGTTTCGGCCCGCTGCCTGGAGACGCGGAGCGTGGTGGAGCGCATCACGGGGAAGGAGTAGTGTTCGATCGATCCGCAGCGGCTTCTCCAGGCCATTCTCACGGCCTCCTGCGTGGCGGGGATCACCGTGTAGCGGACCACGCCGCACTCTCCGGCGTCGACCGTCAGGGTTTCGCACGCGGGGAAATCCCTTGTGTCGAGGCGGAAGATCTGGAGTCCGGTGCTTTCGGACTGGTAGTTTTCGGCCGTTACGGAGTCGGCGGAGTGGCCGGAGACGGTGACGACGCAGGCTTCGTCGCTCCACAGGGTGAGCTCGTCGGCGGCGCCTTCGGGGATGAGGCGTTCGAGCGGCATGGTCGTGCGGATGCAGGGGGCTTCGGGGGTTTCGTTCCCGGGGAGGAAGGTGCGGGCGGGGGCCGTTGCCGCGATGATTTCGCTGCCGGTTTCCAGGGCTTCGACCCGGACCGTGATGCAGCGTTCGGCGGCCGTCTGGAATCCTGTGGCGCCCGTGGAGGGTGTAAACTGCAGGGTCCGGCGCAGCATGGGGGCGATGTCGAATGCCGCGGCGGTCGTCTCGGCGAAGCGCTTGGCGCCCAGCAGGAGTTCGGAGTTCACCTCGACGATTCGGGCGTCGAGATTCCCGGCGGCATCCTGTTCGACGGCGTAGCGGATCGCCTGCCCGAGCGGGGCGTACTGTTGCGGAATTTGGGTGAATTGCATGGTAAAAAGGATTTTGGGGGAAATGTTTCGAGAGCGTTCGGACCCGATTTGGAAGGGGCTGGATGCAGTCCGGAGCCGGAGTTGGCCCGAAGGGGGGGGCGGTTGGGATGGAGCCCGGAGATTTCGGACGGGGCGACGGGGCGACGGGCAACGGATGCGGCGGGTGCGGCGGGCGGATGATGAGCGGACGGTGAGTGGATGGAGGAAGGGCGGCAGGGCCAGTGGGAGCCGGAGCGGGCCCGAAAAATGCCCGGAAAAGGGTTCGAAGCGGGTTTGGCGAGGAACCGAAAAGGATCCGGAGCGGG
>CALUNH010000060.1 GCA_944321965.1 uncultured Alistipes sp. | reverse complement strand
CGCGAGATGCACCAGTCCTTGATGTTCTCCATCCAGTAGCGGTAGGTGTTCTTGTACTTTTCGGGCACGAAGCGGATCGCATCCTCCATGACGGCCTTCGTGGCGGGTTCGGCCAACTCCTTCATCGAGAGGAACCACTGCATCGAGAGTTTCGGCTCGATGGCGACGCCCGTGCGCTCCGAGTATCCGACGTTGTTCGTATAGTCCTCCGTCTTTTCGAGCAGTCCGGCGGCATCGAGGTCCTTCTCGATCCGGCGGCGGACGTCGAAACGGTCCTGACCGACGTACATGCCGACCTTGTCGTTGATCGTGCCGTCGTCGTTGAAGATGTCGATGGTCTCCAGTCCGTATTTTTCCCCGAGCATGTAGTCGTTGACGTCGTGCGCCGGGGTCACTTTCAGGGCTCCGGTGCCGAACTCGATGTCGACATACTCGTCGCGGATGACGGGGATCGAGCGTCCGACGAGCGGCACGATGACGCGGGCGTCGGCCGGGAGGTCCTGATAGCGCGGGTCGTTGGGGTTGACGCAGAGGGCCGTATCGCCGAGGATGGTCTCGGGGCGGGTCGTGGCGACGATGATCGTGCGGTCCGAGCCTTCGACCCTGTAGCGCAGGTAGTAGAGTTTTCCGTGGGACTCCTTGAAGACGACCTCCTCGTCGGAGAGGGCGGTCTGTGCGGCGGGGTCCCAGTTGACCATGCGGACGCCGCGGTAGATCTTTCCCTTGTCGTAGAGGTCGCAGAAGACGCGCAGGACGCTTTCCGTGCGGGCGTCGTCCATCGTGAAGCAGGTGCGGTCCCAGTCGCACGAGGCGCCGAGTTTTCGCAGCTGCTGGAGGATAACTCCGCCGTACTTCTCCTTCCACTCCCAGGCGTATTTCAGGAACTCTTCGCGCGAGAGCGACGACTTCTCGATCCCCTTTTCGCGGAGCATGGCGACGACCTTTGCCTCCGTGGCGATCGAAGCGTGGTCCATGCCGGGGACCCAGCAGGCGTTCTTTCCGGACATGCGGGCGCGCCGCACGAGGACATCCTGCAGGGTGTTGTTGAGCATGTGTCCCATGTGGAGCATTCCGGTGACGTTGGGGGGCGGGATGACGATCGTATAGGGTTCGCGTTCATCGGGTTCCGAGTGGAAGAGCTTGTGGCCGATCCAGTATTCGTACCATTTGGCTTCGATTTGCTGCGGAGCGTATTTGTCGGCGATTTGCATGGCTCGTATGAGATTTAACAGGTTTTTCGGAAGCGCAAAGTTATTAACATTCTGTCAAAGATGAAATAAATTCAGCGAAAAAACGTTACCTTTGCGACATTCTATATAGGTAAGGACATTATGAGCAAGAAAGATAAGATCGAAACCATTGAAACGGACGAGCTGAATCTGGCCCCGGAGCTTCTCGACGGCAAACACCGCGTGATCCCGATCGTGACGGGCGGTGACGAGCCGGTCGAGGAGGTCGAAGTTCCTGAAATCATCCCGATTCTGACCCTGCGGTCGTCGGTGCTCTTTCCGGGGGCCATTACGCCCATTACGGTGGGGCGGGACAAGAGTATTTCGCTGGTTCGGGCGGTGAATGCCGAGGGCGGGATGCTGGGCGCCGTGCTGCAGCGCGAGAGCGAGGTGGAGGACCCCTCGCCGGACGACATGTACAAGGTCGGCACGGCGGCGCGGATCATCAAGATTCTGGAAATGCCGAACGGCAACCTGACGGTGATCCTGAACGGTCTGGAAAAGATCGAGATCACGGAATATATCGCTACGGAACCCTATTTCAAGGCGCGGGTCGTGGCGCTGCGGGACTCGACGCCCGACGTGAAGAGCATCGAGTTCGAGGCGCTGGTCGACTCGATCCGCGACGTGGCGCTGAACATCATCAACGTCTCGCCGTCGATGCCCAAGGAGGCGGCCTTCGCCATCAAGAACATCGACTCGAAGCGGGGGATCATCAACTTCATCTGCTCGAACATGGAGCTCACGGACGAGGACCGCCAGTCGCTGCTCGAAGCCCCGGGGCTGCTGGCGCGTGCCCGGAAGCTGTTGGAGATCCTCATCCGCGAGCAGCAGCTGGCCGAGTTGAAGAGCCAGATCCAGGAGCGCGTCAAGCAGGAGATCGACAAGCAGCAGCGGGACTACTACCTGCAACAGCAGATGCGCACGATTCAGGACGAACTGGGCGACGGCCCGGATGCCGACATCGAGAAGCTGCGCGAGGAGGCCAGGAAGAAGAACTGGCCGAAGGAGGTGGGCGAGACCTTCGAGAAGGAGTTGCAGAAGGTCGAGCGGCTGAACCCGGCGGTGGCGGAGTATTCGGTGCAGATGACCTACCTGCAGCTGCTGCTGGAGTTGCCGTGGAACGACGTCACGAAGGACAATCTCGATCTGAAGTGCGCCCGCGAGCAGCTGGACCACGACCATTTCGGGCTTGAGGAGGTGAAGGAACGTATTCTCGAACACCTGGCCGTGATCAAGTTGAAGGGCGATCTGAAATCGCCGATTCTCTGCCTCTACGGCCCTCCGGGCGTGGGTAAGACGTCGCTGGGCAAGTCGGTGGCCACAGCGCTGGGCCGCAAGTTCGGGCGTATCTCGCTGGGCGGCCTGCACGATGAGTCGGAGATCCGCGGACACCGCCGCACCTACATCGGTGCGATGCCGGGGCGGATCATCCAGACGATCAAGCGCTGCGGGTCGTCGAATCCGGTGATCATCCTCGACGAGGTGGACAAGGTGACGGTCTCGAACCACGGGGACCCGTCGAGCGCGCTGCTCGAAGTGCTCGACCCGGAGCAGAACACGACCTTCCACGACAACTACATCGACATGGAGTACGACCTGTCGAAGGTGCTGTTCATCGCCACGGCGAACAACGTGGGGAATATCGCCCCGGCGCTGCGCGACCGCATGGAGATGATCAACATCCCGGGCTATCTCGTGGAGGAGAAGGTGCGCATCGCGCTGGACCACCTGCTTCCGAAGCAGCGGGAGGCCCACGGAATCAAGCCGCAGGAGATGACCATGACGCCGGAGGTGGTCGAGCAGATCATCTCGTGCTATACGCGCGAGGCGGGAGTCCGCTCGCTGGACAAGCACCTGGCGAAGATTGCCCGGGCGCGCGCCAAGCAGATTGCCTTCGACGAGGCCTTTGCCCCGGAGGTGACGAAAGCGGATCTGGAAAAGATCCTCGGGATGCCGAAATTCCTGCGTGAGGAGTACGAGGTGGGCGGCATGACCGGTGTGGTGACGGGTCTGGCGTGGACCGAGGTCGGGGGCGACATCCTCTACATCGAGTCGTGCCTGACGCCGGGCAAGGGGAAGATCAGCCTGACGGGCAACCTGGGCGACGTGATGAAGGAGTCGGCGACGATTGCCCACGAGTGGGTGATGGCCCACCACCAGGAGCTGGGTATCGACCCGAAGCTGTTCGAAACGAACGACATCAACATCCATGTTCCGGAGGGTGCGATCCCGAAGGACGGCCCCTCGGCGGGCATTACGATGGTGACGTCGATCGTCTCGACCTACACGGGCCGGAAGGTGAAGGAGCGGATCGCCATGACGGGCGAGACGACGCTGCGGGGCCGGGTGATGCCGGTCGGCGGCGTGAAGGAGAAGATTCTGGCGGCCAAGCGGGCCGGCATTACGGAGCTGATCCTTTCGGAGGAGAACCGCAAGGACATTGCGGAGATCAAGCCGGAATACGTCGAGGGTCTGACGTTCCACTACGTGCGGACGAACGACGAGGTGCTGGCCCTGGCGCTGGAGGCGTAGTTTTCTCAATGGAAAATGGAAAATTGAAAATGGAAAATGGAGAATGGAAAATGGAGAATTGAAAATATGAGGATAACGGCGATCTGATAGTTTCGACCTTCCATTTCCCGGAAAAGGTTTCCCCATAAAGTCCCCTCCGCGGAGGGGATTTAGGGGAGGGTAGATTTGGATACGTGGCCTTGGGCCGCGAGCAACGGCGGTCGAAAGCATATTAACACTCTTTGGACTTCTGTTTCTTCGACTTTGCACGGCATTCCTCCCCTCTGCGGAGGGGATTTGGGGGTGGGTAGATTTGGACACGCGGCCTTGGGCCGCGAGCAACGGCGGTCGAAAGCATATTAACACTCTTTGGGCTTCTGTTTCTTCGACTTTGCACGGCATTCCTCCCCTCCGCGGAGGGGATTTGGGGGTGGGTCAGATTTGGATGCGCGGCCTTGGGCCGCGAGCAACGGCGGTCGAGAGCGTGTTGCCCTAAAAAAGTAATTTTATAAGGATATTATATAACATAACGTCCCATGCCTTTGACATTTATCGCAATCATACCGGCGCGCTATGCGTCGACGCGCTTTCCGGCCAAACCGCTGGCCATGCTGGGCGGGAAACCCGTGATCCAGCGGGTCTACGAACAGGTCGCCGGGGTGCTGGACGACGCCGTGGTGGCCACGGACGACGAGCGGATCTACGAGGCCGTGCGGGCTTTCGGCGGCAAGGTCGAGATGACCTCGACGGAGCACCGCAGCGGTACGGACCGCTGCCGGGAGGCCTACGACAAACAGGGCCGTAAGTACGACGTGGTGGTCAACGTGCAGGGTGACGAGCCCTTTATCCGCCGCGAACAGTTGGAGGCATTGAAGCGCTGCTTCGAAAACCCCGCGACCGATATCGCCACGCTGGTGAAACCCTTTTCGGAGAGCGATGGACTTGCCGCGCTGGAAAATCCCAATTCGCCGAAAGTGGTGCTCGATGCCGAATCGTGTGCGTTGTACTTTTCGCGTTCGGTGATCCCCTGCCTGCGGAATGTCCCGCGTGAGGAGTGGCTGGCGGAGCACACCTTTTACAAGCATATCGGCATTTATGCCTTCCGCTCGGAGGTGCTGCGGAAGGTGACGGCCCTGCCGCAGTCTCCGCTGGAGCTGGCCGAATCGCTCGAACAGCTGCGGTGGCTGGAGAACGGCTACCGGATCGGTGTGGGCATCACGGATGCCGAGACCGTGGGGATCGACACCCCGGAGGACCTGGCGCGCGCCGAAGCGTTCCTGAAACAACATCCCGGATTCAACCGTTAAAGCTATGAAATTCATTGCCGGACCCTGTGTTATCGAATCGGCCGAACTGTTGGACACGGTGGCCGAACGCCTGGTGGCGATCAACCGCCGCCTCGGCACGGAGATCATCTTCAAGGCGTCGTTCGACAAGGCCAACCGCACGTCGATTGTGTCGTTCCGCGGCCCGGGACTCGACCGGGGCCTGCAGATGCTTGCGGACGTGCGGGCGAAGTGGGGCCTGAAACTCCTGACGGATATCCACGAGTCGTGGCAGGCCGCACCGGTGGGCGAGGTGGTGGACGTGATCCAGATTCCGGCGTTCCTGTGCCGCCAGACCGACCTGGTGGTGGCTGCGGCGAAGACCGGCCGCACGGTCAACATCAAGAAGGCGCAATTCCTCTCGGGGGTTGACATGCAATACCCCTACGAAAAGGCCCGGGAGGCGGGAGCCCGGGAGGTGTGGCTCACCGAACGCGGCAACTCGTTCGGTTACAACAACCTGGTGGTCGACTTCCGCAACATCCCCGACATGCTGAAGATCGCCCCGACGGTCATCATGGACTGCACGCACTCGGTGCAGCGCCCGGGAGCTGCCGGGGGCAAGACGGGCGGCAACCGCGAATTCGTTCCGGCGATGGCCCGTGCCGCGAAGGCGTTCGGTGCCAACGGCTTCTTCTTCGAGGTGCACCCCGATCCGGACCGGGGCTTGAGCGATGCCGCGAACATGCTGCGGCTCAATGATCTGGAACCCTTGATCGAATCTTTACTTCAGGTAAAATGACCGATATTTCGAAATCCCGGATTTTGGCGGTGGCACGCAAGGCGTTGCATACCGAGATGCTGTCGCTGCAGCATCTGGAGGAGTCGTTGGATGATTCGTTTGCCCGGGCCGTGGAGCTGATTCTGGCGAGCCGCGGCAAGTGCATCGTGACGGGCATGGGCAAATCGGGCCTCGTGGGGCGGAAGATCGCCGCGACACTCGCCTCGACCGGTACGCCGAGCTTCTTCCTCCATCCGGGAGAGGCGTTCCACGGCGATCTGGGCATGATCTCGAAGGAGGATATTATCCTGGCGCTCTCCTATTCGGGCGAGACGGACGAGATCCTGAAGATCGTGCCGTTTATCCACACGAACGGCAACCGGCTGATCTCCATGACGGGCAATCCCGAATCGGCGCTGGCCAAGAACTCCGACGTGCACCTGAACGTGCGGGTCGAGGAGGAGGCCTGTATCCTGCACCTGGCCCCCACGTCGTCTACGACGGCGCAGATCGCCATGGGCGATGCGCTGGCCGTTTCGCTGATGGAGCTGCGGGGCTTCACGAGTGTGGATTTTGCGCGTCTGCATCCGGGCGGCAGCCTCGGGCGGCGCCTGCTGATGACCGTGGGCAATGTCATGCGGGACCACGACCTGCCGGTCGTTGCGCCGGACTGCCCGGCTGCGGAGATGATCCACGCTATTTCGAAGGGCGGCCTGGGGCTGATCGTGATCTGCGAGGGCGACCGCATCGAGGGGATCGTGACCGACGGCGACGTGCGTCGGGCCATGGAGCGGCTGCGCGGTGAGTTCTTCAACATCAAGGCCGCGGATATCGCCACGCCGCACCCGAAGACGATCGCCCCGACCGAGAAGCTGATCGAAGCGGAGAAGATGATGACGCGCAACAAGGTGACTTCGCTGTTAGTGACCGACGATGCGGGCAAACTCATCGGCGTGATCCAGATCTACGACATCAAACTCTGAGCCTTCCGGCCTCGGACAGATACCCAAAAAGAGGAACCCGACAGACGGGTTCCTCTTTTTACATGCGGGGGCCGGATGGATTATTCGCCCTCTTCGAGTTGGAAAACGGCCTCGACAGGTTTTTCGAACTGTCGGGCGATCTTCAGCGCCAGGACGGTCGAAGGTACGAACCTTCCGGCCTCGATGGCATTGATCGTCTGGCGGCTGACGCCCACGGCTTCGGCCAACTGCTGTTGGGTCATGCGCCGCTCGGCGCGTTCGACCCGGATCCTATTCTTCATGTGCGGCCTCCTTTCCGAGTCGCCACAGCATGACCCTTTCGATGACGAGGAAGAGGACCGGCAGACTCACCAGGTTGACGACCATCACGTTGAGGTAGTCGAAGCCGTAGAGTGCGAGGGTTGCGATGACCGTTGCGAGGATGTTGATGTAGAGGGCCGTGAGCAGGGCATTGAGGCGGATGCGGGCGATGAGTTCATCCTCGATGCGCTCGCGGGAACAGGTGATGAGGAGCGCTCCGAGGAGCAGCCCGATCAGAACGATGTTGTTGGAGATGCGGGAGAGGGTCTCGCTCCCGACAGCGGAGTCGGGCAGCAGGAAGGACGGGAATCCGTTGAATCCGTCGATGGCCATCAGCAGACCGAGCAACGCTGTCGGGATGAAAAGCACCCATCCGATCCGCTTGAACGAATAGGGCAGCAGCAGGATTTTGTTCATGACTGGTTATTTTTGTCGGTTTGTGCAGACTGTCGGAGGTGCGCACTTCTCCGGTCTGCTTCGCAAATGTAAAATAAACTTTACAATTTAGCAAATAAACGCGACAAAAAATGAGAATTGAAAATTGAGAATTGAAAATTAAGTAAACCTGGCGAACCGAAGGCTTTGGCTTTCCAAAATTGAGAATGGAAAATGGAGAATTGAAAATATGAGGATAACGGCGATCTGATAGTTTCGACCTTCCATTTCCCGGAAAAGGGTTCCCCATAAAGTCCCCTCCGCGGAGGGGATTTAGGGGAGGGTAGATTTGGATACGCGGCCGCGGGCCGCGAGCAACGGCGGTCGGCGCTTTCTCCACCGGTGAGACACCGCAGTTCAGGTCGAAATCGCACCTTCGCCCACAGATCCGCCGCTACAGGTGAACGGGCGCACTTCGCTTGCAGCGGAAAATGAATCTTCGGAATTCCGAGCGCCCGGAACGGGAGGCTGTAAAGGCTTGATCTTACTGTGCCCGTTCAGTGAGGATTTCCGAAGATTCCCGCGAAAGCGACTTGCGGCTGGTTTTGGTGGCACCTTTTGACACCAAAAGGTGCCGCCGGTTTAAGAAACCGGTTTTAGGGGCTGCTGAACCTTTAACGGTTTCCGCAGCGTGAATCCGCCCGGTTTAAGAAA
>CALUNH010000059.1 GCA_944321965.1 uncultured Alistipes sp. | reverse complement strand
CTGGACTTCATGCAGCTGAACCTCGCCAAGCTCTTCACCGGATTCACCTGCGGCGTGGAGTTCTGGTCGTTCCTCGAAAACGCCGCGCAGTTCTCCGAAGCACCGCTCTTCCGCTGGCTGCGACGCTACGCCAAGCGCCGCATGGAATCCCAGCTTCACATTCAGGACGACGACTATGGCACGGGGACTCGATAACCGCAATCCCGGGAACATCCGGCAGTCAAAGGTCCGCTACCGGGGCGAGGTCCGCCCCTCGCGCGACCCGGCGTTCAAGGAGTTCGAAACGCTGGCCTGGGGCTACCGCGCCATCTTCGTGCTGCTCGACACCTACCGCATCCGCTACGGGCTCGACACCCTCCGGGGGATGATCTCCCGCTGGGCCCCGCCCTCGGAGAACCACACCGATGTCTACATCCGCGCCGTGGCCGCCGATACGGGTATCGACCCCGACGAGCCGCTCGACACACACGACGCCGGAACGATGATCCCCCTTGCCGCGGCCATCTCGCGCGTGGAAAACGGGACTCCGGCCGACATGCGGCAGGTGGCCGACGGATGGGAGCTTTTTCTCTCACCCGAGTGACTTTTTTTCGTCTGTTTTGATTATCTTGCAGGTATGAAAATCGCCTGCCTGTTGGATCGGCTCAATCGGATGCCGATGGTCAAGCTCCTCGCACCCTTCGCCGCGGGGATCGCCCTGGCCGGAGTGTACGAACTGCCCCTGTGGTTTCTCGCAGGGGCTTTCGTCTGTACGGGCATCGTGGCCCTCCTCTTCCGTTCGGGAGCGGCCGCCGTGGCGATGCTCCTCACGGCGGGATTCGCCGCGGCACAACTCCGGGCGCCCGAAATTTCGGTCCCGCGGGAGGTGTATACCCTCTACGAAGTCGTCGTGGAGGGATTTCCCGTCGAACGGGAGCGCTATTCGGTCGCCGATGCCGCAGTCACGGCCTGGAGGGACCCGTCGAAAGGGCACTGGCACGCCTCGGAAGCCCGGATCCGGCTCTATGCCGATTCGCTGACCCGGCTTCGGGACGGAGAGCGGATCCGCTGCCAGGGTCGTGTGAGACCCTTCCAGGGCGGTGCCGAGAGCTACCGGCGGCTGATGGAGCGGCGGGGTTATGCCGGAACGCTGTGGATCGGCGAACGCTCGATCCTCGACCGGAGGGAGCCCCGGGGCACGACCCTGCACCGCCGGGCCGTCGAACGTCTCGACCGTCTGCCGATGGCTCCCGAAGCCCGGGCCGTCGTCGAGGCGATGGCCGCGGGCGAACGGCGCGGAATCCCCGCCGAACTCCGCACGGACTACTCCCGCAGCGGATTGTCCCACCTGCTCGCCGTATCGGGTCTCCATACGGGGATCGTCTTCGTCGTGGTGAACGCCCTGCTCTGGTGGCTGCCCCTGCTGCGGCGCGGGCATCTCTGGAAGAACCTCCTCGCAGCGGCCGCCGTCTGGCTTTTCGTCGCCGCAGCCGGATTCCCGCCCAGCGCCGTGCGCGCCGCCGTGATGTGCACCTTCCTCCAGGCCGCACTCGCCTCCGCGTCGGAGTATGTCGGGATGAATGCCCTGGCCCTGGCGGCCTTCGGGATGCTGCTCTGGAATCCCAACTGGATCGGCGACCTGAGTTTCCAGCTCTCGTTCCTGGCCGTCGCGGGAATCCTCCTCTGGGGCGTACCGCTCTGCCGCAGGTGCCGGACCCGCCACCGGTGGCTGAATGCCGGGATCGACGCCTACGTGATCGGGCTGACGGCCACTCTGGCCACGGCACCGCTCGTCTCGCACACCTTCGGCATCGTACCGCTCGCCGGACTGGTCATCAATCCGGCGGCCATTCTGCTGGCCGGGGTCGTGGTCTTCGGCGGAGCACTCTGGATGCTCCTGCCCGTCGGGTGGCTTGCGCCGCTCTTCGGGCTGGTGACGGGCAAGGCCGCCGAGGCGGTCAACTTCCTGGCCCGGACAACCGCCGCACTGCCCGGAGGTGCAGCCGACTACCGGCTCGGAGGCACGGCCACCGGACTTCTCTACGCCTTTTTCCTGGCAGCGACACTCCTCCTCTGGTGCCGGGAACCGAAAAAAAGCCTACCTTTGCGTCCGTAAACCGAACACATCCGCCCCATGATCACCGCCGAGGAATACGAACTGCTCCGTAGCGACGAGCTCCGGCAGGCAATCGCCGCCGCCCGGGGCCGCGACCCGCTGGAGGTGGCGCTGGATGGTGCGGTGCCCCACGCACGGCTCGTCGCCACGCAGGTCAAGTACCTTGCGCGCGCCGAACGCAAACTCCCGACGTATGCCGCCGCGCAGTGCATCCTGCCCCCGCGGGCCTTCGAACAGGCGTCGAGCGAGGCGACAGCCGCCCACAAGCGGATCGCGGGCGACACGGTGCTGGACCTCACCTGCGGGCTGGGGGTCGATGCGCTCTATCTCGCCCGGCATTTCCGCCGCGTCGTGGCCCTCGAACGCGACCCGCTGCTGGCCCGCATCACCGCCGACAACCTTTCGAGAATGGGGGTTGCGAATATCGAAGTTGTCAACTGCTCGGCCGAGGAGTTTTTAGACCGCCGGGGGCTGCATTTCGACTGGGTCTACGCCGACCCCGACCGCCGTTCGGCCGAAGGGCGCAAGCAGGTGCGGCTCGAAGCCTGCTCGCCCGACATCGTGGCCCTGAAACCGGCGATCGACCGCATCGCGCCGCGGCTCTGTCTGAAAAACTCCCCGCTGTTCGATGTGGACGAGGCCCTGCGGCTCTTTCCCGGAAGCCGCGTGGAGGTCGTCTCGTCGGGCGACGAATGCAAGGAGGTCATGGTCTACGCCGACGGCTTGGGACCGCTCCTGACGGCCACGGCGCTCGGCGCGGGAAGTTTCTCGGCCCGGCCCGGAGCCGCTGCGCCCGAAGCCCCGGCATTCGATCCGGCGCGTTACCGCTGGCTGGTGGTCCCGGACGTCGCCCTCCAGAAGGCCCGCCTCACACGCCTCCATCTGGCCGGGAAGGCCGACTGCTGGAGCGACCGCGGATTCGGATTCGCCGAAGAGGAGCCGCACGGCGTTATCGGGCGCGTGCTGCCCGTCGAGCGGATCGAGCCCTACGACCCGAAGCGGCTGAAACACGAACTGAAGGGCCGCGGCCTCGAACTCCTCAAACGCGACTTCCCGCTCCCGGCCGAGGAGCTGATGCGGCGCCTCGGCACCCGCCCCGGCGCCGACCTGCGGATGGCCTTCACGAAAATCGGGAACGATTTTTGGGCGATCCGCCTAAAATAGCTATCTTTGTACGAATAGCACCGCGACGGCGGACCGAGCCCCATGAAACTCCGAAAACTCTTCACCTACTTCACCGACACGATCTTCCGCCAGGATGTCAACGAATGGCGCAATCCCGTCGTGCGGTGGCTCGTACAGCAGTACCGGCTGCTCTTCTACACGGCCCGCGGGCTGGTCGAGCACGGAACCCTGGTCCGCTCCGCAGCCCTCACCTTCTACACGCTCATGTCGCTCGTGCCGCTCGTGGCCCTGGTCTTCGCCGTCGTGAAGGGATTCGGGCTCGCCGACGGACTCGTCGAAAACCTCTACGAACTCTTCCCCCAGCACCCAGAAACCGTCGACTACATCGTCGGATTCGCCGAGAACGCCCTGGCCCGAACCCAGGGCGGCGTCGTGGCCGCCGTGGGCCTGGTGATGCTCTTCTGGGCCGTGATCCGCGTCTTCGGGTCGATCGAAAACGCCTTCAACAACATCTGGGAGGTCAAGGTCGAACGCAGCATCGCCCGACAGTGGACCGACTACATCGCCGTGGTGATGATCGTCCCCGTGCTCTGGATCCTCGCCAACACCGTCGGCAACTACATCGAACAGCAGCTGGGACTCTACGACAAATGGTACTTCACGACCCTCTCCCGCCTGGCCTCGATGGTCGTCATCTGGACGATGTTCACGCTGCTCTACCTGATCATCCCCAATGCCCGGGTGCGCTTCCAGAGCGCCCTGATGGCCGGGATCGTCGCCGGGACCATCTTCCTGCTCTTCCAGTGGGGCTACGTCTACGTCCAGCGCTGGATGACCTCCTACAACGCCATCTACGGAAGTTTCGCCGCCCTGCCGCTCTTCCTCATCTGGATGCAGACCTCGTGGGAGATCCTCCTCTTCGGCGGCGAGCTCTCGTTCGCCTACCAGAACATCAGCCGCTTCGCCGAGGAGCGCGAATCGCTCAGGATCAGCTACGACCAGCGCCGCAAGGTGCTCCTCGCGGTGATGATCCTCGTGGCGCGGAATTTTCGTGACCACGGCGGGACGCTCCCGGCCGACGAGATCCGCGAACGCCTCGGACTCCCGACCCGGATCGTCAACGACATCCTCTTCCAGCTCGTGCAGGCCGGGCAGCTCATCGCCGTGCGCAGCGGCGACGGCGAACGCGAAGTGGCCTTCGCTCCGGCCCACGACCTCGCATCGGTCACCGTCTACGGGATTCTCGAAGCCGTCGAACGGACCGGACAAACCACCCTCGACCTGGGGCAAACCCCCGAACTGGCCCGCATGAACCGCGAAGTGGAGACCCTCAAGGAGGAGGTTCTCCACTCCCCGAACAACGTGCGATTGACAGACCTGCTGTAAACCCGGAAGAGATGAAACGAGTCGTCATTATCGGAAGCGGAAACCTGGCGGAGGCCCTGGCCCGGGCCGTCGCCGAAAGCGGTCTGGAACTCCTCCAGCTCTTCGCCCGCAACCCGGAACGGTGCCGTACCGTCGCCGCCCTGGCCGACTGCGGCTGGGCCGCCGACCCCAAAGCGCTCCGCCGCGACGCCGATATCTATCTGATCGCCGTGAGCGACCGCGCCGTGGCCGAAGTGGCCTCCACGCTGCCGATCCCCGCATCGGCCACCGTAGCCCATACCGCCGGGAGCGTACCCCTGAGCGCCATTCCGGAGCGATTTGCCCGCCGTGCGGTCTTCTACCCGATGCAGACCTTCACCAAGGGCCGCCGGGTCGATTTTTCGGAAATCCCGGTCTTTCTCGAAACCGCGGACCCCGGATTCCGGACCGAACTCGAAGCCTTCGCCCGCACGCTCTCCCGGACGGTGCTCTGGGCCGACTCCGCACAGCGGGGCAAAGTGCACCTCGCCGCGGTCTTCGCCTGCAACTTCGCCAACCACATGTATGCCCTGGGCGAAGAGGTGGTCCGCAGCGCCGGGCTCGACTTTGCGGTGCTCAAGCCGCTGATCGCCGAGACCGCGGCCAAGGCGTGCGACAGCTCCTCGCCGCGCGACGTGCAGACCGGACCCGCCGTACGCAACGACACCGCCACGCAGGAGCGGCACCTCGCCCTGCTCGACGGCAACCCGACCCTTCAGGAGATCTATACCCAAATCAGCGAAAACATATGGAAAACTTCAAGGAACAGATAGCACGCTGCCGGACCTTCATCTTCGATGTCGACGGCGTGATGACCGACGGGGGGATCATCCCCACGCCCGACGGCGACTTCATCCGCCGCTACAACGCCAAGGACGGCTATGCGCTGGCCTACGCCATCAAGCTGGGCTACCGTGTCTGCATCATCACCGGCGGTCGCGGCAAGACGCTCGAATACCGGCTCCGGATGCTCGGGATCCGCCACTACTACGTCGACTGCATGGACAAGATCGCGGCCCTGCACGAATACCTCCAAAACGAGGGAGTGGCGCCCTCCGACGTGATCTACATGGGCGACGACATTCCCGACCTGGAGTGTATGCGCGAAGTGGGGATTCCGGTCTGCCCGTCGGATGCCGCCGCCGAGGTGATCGAGGCCTCGCGCTACGTCTCGGAGTTCAAAGGAGGCGAAGGGGCCGTGCGCGACATCATCGAGCAGGTGCTCCGGGCCCACGGCGACTGGGCACGCGACTCGCAGGGCGTGACGCCCTCGACGCTGGCCGCTTCGTGCTAAGCCGGATATTCCACCAAAAAACGGACGACCCGCACGGGGCCGTCCGTTTTTACATGCGGGACCGGAACGAAACCTACTCCTCGATGAAATCGATGTTGACCTCGCGCTGGAAAACCTCCTGCAGCGAAATGTTCGTCTCGGTGGTGGAGATGCCCTGAATGCGCAGGATCCCGTCGAAAATCGTGTGCATCAGGTGCTCGTTGTCCACGCAGTAGAGTTTCACGAGGATATTTCCCTTACCCGTGATGTAGTGGCACTCGACGATTTCGTCGACCTTCTTCAGCTCCTCGACCGTCCGGGCCTGCAGCTGCGGGTCCTTGAGCATGATGCTGATGTAGGCACAGACGTCGAAACCCATCACCTTGGGGTCCACGATCAGGCGGCTGCCCAGGATGACGCCCGCTTCGTCGAGCTTGCGGATGCGCTGGTGGATGGCCGCACCCGAAATGCCGCACTCCCGGGCGATCTCCAGGAACGGCATACGTGCATTCTTGATGAGGTACTTGAGGATCTTGCGGTCGATCGCATCCAATGCGGTTTTAGCCATGTCTCTAAGTTTATTTTATTTGAGGACGTTCAACTCCTTGCCGATCTTCGTGAAGGCGGCAATGCAGCGGTCGAGATGTTCGAAGGTGTGGCCTGCGGAGACCTGAACCCGGATGCGGGCCTGGCCCTTCGGAACGACCGGATAGTAGAATCCCGTGACGAAAATGCCCTCGTCCTGCAGTTTCGCGGCGAAGTCCTGCGACAACTTGGCGTCGTAGAGCATCACGGCACAGATCGCCGACTGCGTGGGTTTGATGTCGAACCCGGCGGCCATCATCCCGGCCCGGAAGTGCTCGACATTGGCCACCAGACGGTCGTGCAGTTCGTTGCTTTCGGCCAGCATCCTGAACATCTCGATCCCGGCCCCCACGACGGCGGGCGGCAGCGAATTCGAGAAGAGGTAGGGCCGCGAACGCTGGCGCAGCATGTCGATGATCTCCTTGCGGCCGGTGGTGAATCCGCCCACGGCGCCGCCGAAGGCCTTGCCCAGCGTACCGGTGAGGATATCGACCTGCCCGCGGAGGTTGTAGAGTTCGGTGATGCCGCGGCCCGTCTTGCCCAGCACACCGGCCGAATGGCACTCGTCGACCATCACCAGGGCGTCGTACTGCTCGGCCAGGGTGCAGATCTTGTCGAGCGGAGCGGCGTTGCCGTCCATCGAGAAGACGCCGTCGGTGCAGATGATGCGGAAACGCTGCGCCTGGGCCTTCTTGAGGCACTCCTCCAGGTCGGCCATGTCGGCATTGGCGTAGCGGTAGCGCACGGCCTTGCAGAGGCGCACGCCGTCGATGATCGAGGCATGGTTCAGGGCATCGGAGATGATGGCGTCCTCCTCCGTGAAGAGGGGTTCGAAGACGCCTCCGTTGGCATCGAAGCAGGCGGCATAGAGGATCGTGTCCTCGGTTCCGAAGTAGTCCGAAACGGCCTTTTCAAGCTCCTTGTGGATGTCCTGGCAGCCGCAGATGAAGCGCACGGAGGACATGCCGTAACCGCGGGCATCCATGGCCCGTTTGGCGGCCTCGATGAGACGGGGGTTGTCCGAAAGCCCGAGGTAGTTGTTGGCGCAGAAGTTCAGAACCTTCCGACCTGCAACCTCGATCTCGGCACGCTGGGGCGAACAGATAATCCGTTCGTGCTTGTAAAGCCCTGCAGCCTCGATTTCGGCGAGTTCATGTTGCAGGTGCTCCTTGATTTTTCCGTACATATCGCGTTAATGTTTTGATGAATTTCCAGTTATCGGGCTATCAATCTGTTACAAATATACGACAATTTTCCGAAAACAGACATCCGCCGACATTTATTTTTCGCACCCGGGATTACAATTTGTCAGCCCCGGCTAAGAGCCGGGTTTTATGGGCTGCTGAACCCGCGAATGGTTTCCGAAGCATTTTCGAGCTTCGACCGTCGGGAGCGGTGATTGGTTTCCGTTCCTTTCCACATTCCAAGGCGGGCGCACTTCGCTTGCAGCGGAAAAAGAATCTTCGGAATTCCGAGCGCCCGGAACGGGAGGCTGTAAAGGCCGGATCTTACTGCACCCGTTCAGCGAGGATTTCCGAAGATTCCCGCGAAAGCGACTTGCGGCTGGTTTTGGTGGCACCTTTTGACACCAAAAGGTGCCGCCGGTTTAAGAAACCGGTTTTAAGGGCTGCTGAACCTTTAACGGTTCCCGCAGCGTGAATCCGCCCGGTTTAAGAAACCGGTTTTAGGGGCTGCTGAACCCTTAGCGGTTCCCGCAGCGTGAATCCGCCCGGCTAAGAGCCGGGTTTTATGGGCGGAGGTACGAGTGAAGGGATTCCGAAGCATTCCCGCGCCTCGACCGTTGGGAGCGGTGATTGGTTTCCGTTCCTTTCCACATTCCAAGGCGGGCGCACTTCGCTTGCAGCGGAAAAAGAATCTTCGGAATTCCGAGCGCCCGGAACGGGAGGCTGTAAAGGCCGGATCTTACTGCACCCGTTCAGCGAGGATTTCCGAAGATTCCCGCGAAAGCGACTTGCGGCTGGTTTTGGTGGCACCTTTTGACACCAAAAGGTGCCGCCGGTTTAAGAAACCGGTTTTAGGGGCTGCTGAACCTGCGAATGGTTTTCGAAGCATTTCCGCGCCTCGAACGTCGAGTGCGCAGAACATTTTTCGCCCTTCCCTACACGCTTGTTCCAAAAAATTTTATATCTTTGTTATTCAATCAATCATCTTTGCGACTTATGAAAAAATCGTGTGTCTTGGTGAGCGGCGGAGCCGGTTACATCGGTTCGCACACCACCGTGGAACTTATCAATGCCGGTTACGACGTCGTCATCGTCGACAACTTCTCCAACAGCGACATGGGTGCTGTCGAGGGCGTGCGCAAGATCACCGGCGTGGATATCCCCTTCGTCCAGGTCGACTGCTGCGACCGCGAGGCCTTCCGCAAGGTCTTCGAACAGTATGAATTCGATTCGGTAATCCACTTCGCCGCCTCGAAGGCCGTCGGCGAGTCGGTTCAGAAACCCCTCGAATACTACGGCAACAACCTCACGTCGTTCATGAACGTCATCTCGCTGATGCGCGAGTTCGGACG
>CALUNH010000058.1 GCA_944321965.1 uncultured Alistipes sp. | reverse complement strand
ACAATGCTCGGATAAACCCGCAACTGATCAATGATTCCACGCCATTCACTCCGGAAAATCTCCTCCGAAGCCGCCGTGCGAATCAGTTCCTGATCGTCGAACCAGCGGTCCGGAATCCAGCGGGGATTCGTATCCCCACTGGGCATGTCCTGCCAGACAAGGACCCCCAATCGGTCGCAATGGGCATACCAACGTGCCGGTTCGACTTTGATGTGTTTGCGGATCGTATTGAAGCCCAACTCTTTGGTTTTGACAATATCGTAGGCTAACGCCTCGTCAGTCGGTGCCGTATAGAGCCCATCGGGCCACCAGCCCTGATCCAACAGACCAAACTGTATGTAATCCCGATTATTCAACTGCAGACGCATGGCATCTCCAACACTGCGCCGAACCGAGATCTTGCGCATGGCTGCATAACTGCCTACCCGATCGAGAATCCGACCCTTGCGAACCAGGTATAATTCCAGGTCGTAGAGGAACGGCTCTTCAGGGCTCCATAACTTCATCTCCGGGACCGGAAGCGTCAACCGCTCTCCCGCGGCACAGTTCCCCTGTGAAACGATCGTTGCTCCCTCCCGCAACAAAACTTCGACGACATCCCCTTCAAGTGCCCCTTCAACCTCCGGGACGATTTCAAGTCTGCGGGTATCGATATCAGGAGTAGTATGGAGACGCTCGATTCGGGAGCGACCCACCGGTTCGAGCCATACGGTCTGCCAGATTCCAGTCACGGAGGTATACCAGATCGATTCCGGGGCAGAGTGCTGTTTGCCTCGGGGCTGCGGTCCGGCATCCGTAGGATCCCAAACCCGCACGACCAGACACTGCTCCCCCCGGGTCAGATACGGTGTGAGGTCAAGGCTGAAGGAGGTATATCCTCCACGATGGCAACCGATCTTAATGTCATTGAGATAGATCTCGGATTCGTAATCTACGGCACCAAAATGCAGCAAAATGCGTTCATTCTTCCACGAAGCAGGAAGCGTAAAGGTACGCCGGTACCAAAGCGCATGATCAGGTCCTACTTCGCGCTGTACTCCGGAGAGAGCCGATTCTACCGCGAACGGCACAAGAATCCGACCTTCCCACGCCTCGGGTTCAGGTTCGGAAACCGGACGGATGGCATATTCCCACAATCCGTTCAGATTCATCCACCGGGTCCGGGTCATTGCCGGACGCGGGTATTCGGGAAGAGGACAGGACGGATCCACTTCGTCCGTCCAACGGGTCTTGATCCGGTCGCCAACGGGTTGCCAGGCCGCAACCTCGATGTGCGAGAGCAACCCGGTGATCAGCACAATTGCAGAAAAAAAGTGTTTCATCGGTATTCGTTCGGGTTTGGACAAGGCCCGGAGGCGGGCCGTTGCTCTTATAAGACAACCCAGCCGACCAAGGACACAATCCCCGACGGAACTTTTTACCGCCGGGTCTGCCCGGAACTAAAAAACGCCTCCCGGTTCGACGGAAGGCGCTCGTTACGGCTATTTGCCGTAGACGCGGATATGCTGTTTGGGAATTCCGGGATCCGGGGTTTCGGACTGCAACACCTCATAACGGATTGGTGCACTGATTTTCAGCATCTCCAAAATCTCGGGCAACGTTTCGTCTGTAAAGACCGCATGATAGACGTATCGGTTGACCGAAGGATCGCAAACGGTAAACTCCACGTTGTAAAGTTGTCCGAGACGGTGGAAAACATATTCCAGCCGGTCATTTTCGAAAATGATTTCTCCATTACGCCAGGCACACCACTTGTCGGGATCGGTCCGGTCGACCGTATAGGTTCCCACCCGATTGTCATAGCAGATGCGCTCTCCGGGGGCAATCCTCCGACGTGTGCCCTGCATGTCAACATCGACCACACCCCGCACCATCGTTACCGAAATTACATCGTCATTGCGGAATGCATCCACATTGAAGGCGGTACCCGTGGCTGTCACAGCCACATCCTTCGTATGGACAACAAAGGGATTTGAAGGATCGGACTCCACCTCGAAATAGGCTTCGCCCGTGAGCGATACCGCACGTTCCCCGGGCTTGAAAGCCAACGGGTAGCGGAGTGTGCTGCCCCCGTTGAGCCACACTCTCGAACCGTCGGGAAGTTCCAACTGCGAATGGGTCCGGAACGGAGTGGTCACCGTCTGCCACGTCTCCTGTGCCGGATCCTGAGCCGTACGGGTGAGAAGCAAGCCCCCGGCAACAGCAACCAACGGTAAAAACATCACCGCAGCCACCCGCTCCAGCCTCCGTACAAAACGGATCCGCCGCATCCGCCGATCCTCCCGTCTCACATGCGCCAACACCCTCTCGCGGGCTCGTTCCTCCCGAATCCCCGCTGGATCAAACGGAGGACAGGCCGCCCGATCGAAATCCACAAGCCGGGAAAACTCCCGGGCATGGCGGCGATCCGCCTCAAGCCAGGCAATCAAATCTGCCGTTTCTTCGGACGAAGCCTCTCCGGCGAGATATTTGGCCATGATTTCACTCAGACGCTCCTTTTTCTCTTCCATATTCTATCATACTTCTACATAAAAGACAACTCAATGGGAATTCACCACATTCACCAGACATTAAAGAACAGAATCAACGGCAGAAAATCTCTCAAATTCTCACGCAACAAAGCCAATGCCTTACCGATACGCACCTCGATCGTGCGTTTCGAAACCCCAAGCCGATCGGCAATATCCTGATACTTCATATGTTGGAACCGGTTCATCTCGAAAGCCTCGCGACAAAGCGGAGGCAAGGTCTGCAAGGCCTGCTCGAAACGTTCGTGCAGTTCGGAATAGAGGGTTGCCTCCTCCTCGATACGGGCCGGCATCCATGTCAACGCCTCAATGGTGGTATTCAATGTCAGGCGGCGGTGTTTGAGTTCGTTCAGGCAACGGTTGCGGACAGCTCCGATCAGATAGAGTCTCAGCGAAACGGTTATTTCAAGTTGATAACGCCGGTTCCAGATCTTCAAAAACGTATCCTGCACAATATCCTCGCACTCCGTCTGATCGGACAGGTAACGCCCGGCATATAGTACCAAATCCCGATAATAGAGTGTAAACAACCGTGAAAATGCTCCCGGGCCGCCTTCTTTGAGTTGTGTGAGTGTAATTCCCTCTTTCATGCCGTCGGATCGATGGAGATACAAAAATAACATTTCTTCGCAAATTCCCATTCCGAAGGACAAAACAGGCGGAAGAGTCGGGTCCGACTCTTCCGCTCTTGTCTGGAGCCTTCTCTATCCGTCAATCTTTGCAAGCAGATCCCGGAGTTGATCGGGGTGGTCCGTCGTAATGAAATCGACCCCCATTGCGATAAACTCCATCATGTCTGCCTGTGAATTGACTGTCCAGACGTTCACCTTCATGCCCCGGGCATGGGCATCCCGAACCCATTGCGGATTGCGGCGCAGCACATCCATCTGATAGTCAATGCACCGAATGTCGGACGAAAGCGACCACGGACTCTTGTCTCCGTTCAAATAGCCCACAAGCACCCCCGGGAGTTTCGCCGCAAGCCGCTGGCAGATCCCGTAGTTGAACGATATGAAATCCACCCGGTCGGTCATGCCCCGCGCAACAAGAGCGGAAACAATGGCATCGACAACCCGATTGTTGTTCTCCGTCGTGCTGTGGGGCTTGATCTCGATGACGAGTTTCGTCGAGGCATCCTCAATCTCGTCCAGATAGACGTCCAATGTGGCAACCTTCTCCCCATTGGAAAGCGTAATCTCCTTGATGTCGTCGTAGTCGGAATTCTCGATCCCCACTCCGTTGATATCCGGATCATGGTTCGAGACAACCATCCCGTCCCGCGTGATGTAGAAATCCGCCTCCGAACCGTACACTCCCAAGGCGATCGCCGCCTCGAACGAAGCCAGTGAATTTTCCGCAGCGCCGTTTGTCGTATGGAATCCCCGATGTGCGATCACCTGTGGCAGATTTTCCAATGTCGGCGTATCGGAAAGCAAAAGTTCCACAACCCCGACCGGACAACGGGAGTCTCCGCGCAACAATACCATCCGATAGGTACCGGAGACGAATCCTTCGGGGATTCTGAAACCGATCATACCGTCGTCCACAGCAGATTCACAAACGAATGAAAGAGTTTCGTCGTTCGTGGATTCGAGACGAACCCGATCCCCCGATTCGAAACCAGTTCCGGCAATCCTGTAGGACGATCCGACCTTCACCGAGGCCGTCGGCAGGAAAAAGAGATCGGAAAGGGTAATCACACTCCCCTGGGGTTCGCAATCCTTTACTTCGTTCCACAACTCCGTCACCCGGTCGGACGACAACGGATCGCCATAGATGCGCACGATGGCAATATCACCTTTCCAGGCCGCCTCGGCCTTGTTGTCGCCGGCATCGCAGCCGATTCCGAACCAGTAGCAGCTCTCCTTGTTCGGAAAAACGAAATTCCCCGTTGCGGAGACCTCGGTTTTCTGCTCTCCGTTGATGTAGATCCGGGACTTTTTCTGTGTCTTGTCCCAGACTCCCACCAGATGATAGTAACGGCCGCGTTGGGGGACCACGCCGCTGCGCGTCCACTGCCATCCCCCGGAGTTGAGGTTCGGCAGGAACGTCAGTTCCGTTCCCCTATCCGCCTTGGTAATAAGGAACCCGGTGCCACCGGACTGCATCGAACTGAGCGGCTTGATCTCTTTCGCCCCGTCAGCCTCTGCATCGAACATCACGAGCACTTCCAGCGTATGCCCGTCGGCCAGTGCCTCCCGGAATGCCGCATTGTCCCGATAGTCGACCCGATAATAGCCCGATCCAGGATTCGAACCCGGTTCATGATTGAAGCGGGCGACATAACGTCCATAGCTGTCGTTATAATAAGTCATCAGAGACGGCCCGGCAGAGTGAACCACCGGATTGTGCATCGGCGAAATGTCGACGGCCGTACCGTCATTGTTGAAAACAATGTCAAGCAAATCGGCCGTAAATCCGCTCTGAGTCACCTCAATCTCACGGTTCAGAGCCGGATAGTCCGGAACCGAAACCCTCACGGTAGCCTTCCGGATTGAAAACCGTTCATTCCGGGATGCAGTCAAAACCAGCGACGTGCGATCTTTCGATTTTTCAGCAAGCCACGAACCGTCGCTTCCCGTCGCGGTATAGGTCCACTCTCCGGCATTCGTATCGACATGCAGGGTCAACTCTCCGCCTTCGGCCGGAAGATTTCCTGATTCGGGAGTCACGGACAAGTTCAGATAGGGCGCATTGGCCGCCTGTTCGAAACGAAGCGTATGGACAACCTGCGGTCCGATCTGGAATCGCAGATCAGTGCCCCGAATCTCGGGTGCATCGTTCGATGCCGTCGAGACATAGACCGTTCCGGGACCTTCACCCGACTCCGGACGAATCGATAGCCAGGACGCCTCGGCCGGTTTTTCTATATGCCACGACAACGCAGTTTCGATCGTAAAGCGTTTCGAATAGTTGCCCGGTCCGATTTTTACCGTCGAGGGGTTGACTCCGTCATCGGGTGTCTCCAGGCGGAACTCCGTTCCCGAAGCTTCGGGAGATTCGTCCTCGCACGACACGCAAACCGGCCCCGCCGCAAAAAGCGGAACCAGCAGAAGATACAGCAGTTTTTTCTTCATACGTCTCAGGTATTGGTTGTAGGTTATTTGCAGCGCATTCCTATATATAGACAACCGACCGCGGTTTCCCCACAAAAAAAGTACAAACAAAAAATCGAATGTTCGCATGTGTCTTTTTCGGCCCGGGATGTCTTTATTATGACTCTCCGCCCGCGGAACTTCCTCCAAGGGGCGGAACAGGCCAAATTCAGAACCTAAACATCCGATCTATGAACAAACCTTTGACTCTACTGTTGCTATTGTTCCTGTCGGGGAGTTCCGCCTGCACGGACGATTACGAATTCCTGCCCTACGAGCCCGAAAAGGCTGCTCCCACAGAGACGCTTCTGTTCCGCTGCGACTTTCTCTCGGACGGAGAAACTGCCCTGAAGGAGTTCGACAATCTCGAAAACCACGGTTCGTGGAGCATCGAAGAACGGGGCCTCTACTTCGACGGAGCCTCCGAATCGGCCATCTATCTCGGGCTGAATCGGCGTATTACCTTTGAAGAACGGGTGACACGTGTCCGGGTATCGCTCTTCTCCGACACCCGTTTCGGACTCCACTGGCTCGAACGCGACGGAAAGGGCGGTTCGCTCTTTACGGTAGATGCCGCAGCCGGAACGCTCAATATCCACAAGTTCGGAGCCGAAGACAAAATTGAAACTTCGATTCCCTTTCCGGTCGAAAACGGGCACGTATACATGCTCGAAGCCGTGAAATCATTCCGCAGCAACACCTTCACCATCACCGATACCGAAACCGGCGCCTCGGCCTCCGTAGCCACAGCCTCGGAACTCGACTCCAGTAGCGGCGGCAACAGCGTCGAACAGAACGAATTCAAGGGCGGACGGCAAAACAACCTCTTCGGAATGCGGCATCTATCCGGCAAATCTCCGTTCGTCAAACAGGTGGAAATTGTCGCTTCGGCAGCGCCCGAACCGCTGATGTACCTCATCGGGAACTCCATCACCGAAGGAGACCTCGTCCGCGAAACGGCCCGATACGGAGCGATCATGGCCTCCTGGCTCAATGGAAGGGTCGTATTCTCGGGACAGAGCGGTTCGACCATCGACGGCGTGCTGGTCCGGATCGCCAATGAGGTGCCGGCCCTGCGCCCCAAATTCGTCATGGTCACCATCGGAACCAACGGCGGCAATACTCGTGAAAAACTCGTTGAACTCGTCGAACGAATCCGCGAATACGGCTCCATACCCGTTCTCAACCGCATCCCCGTGAAGAGCGACGGAAGCAGCGACCTGATCAACGAAACGATCGCCTCCGTATGCGAGGAGCTGGAGGTCGCCAGCTGCCGGTTCGATCTGGCAACGGCCTTCGAGGGCGACACGCGCCGACAGGACACCTCCCTGTTCCAGTCCGACCTGCTGCACCCCAATGCCGAAGGACACTACGCCATGGCCAAACGGCTCTTCGACATTCCGGGAATCCTGCTTTATGCCAAATAGACGAATCTCAGATCCAAATCCGACGAACCATGAAATTTCATACGAAACACCTTCGTTCCGCACTGCTGTGCGGTATTTTGCTGGCCGCAGGCTGCAGTAACGACCGATCCGACTCCTCCGACGGAATCTACTCTCAGGCTCCGGTCTTCGAGGCTTTCTCTCCCGAACGCGGAAAAGCCGGCGACGTGATCACCATCACGGGTGAATACTTCGGCTCCGACCCTTCGGCCATCACTATACTCATCAACTCTACGCCGGCCGCCATCCTTTCGGTAACCGACTCCGCCATCGCTGCCCTCGTTCCGGAAGAGTGCGGATCCGGGGCAATCCGGATCGGACTGCGCCGAAACAGCGAAACCGGAAATCCAACCCTCTATGAGAAAACCTTCGAAACGCTTTTCATCTATACCGTCGAATCCAGCGTCTCAACCTTTGCGGGGCGTTCGGGCGTGACGGGACAACACTATTTCGGACCGCTGCTCACCTCGTGTTTCTACGCCCCGAGCCTGCTCATCGCCGACAAGGAGGACAACTTCTATCTGGCCGAATGGGCTCGCGGCATCCGGTTACTGTCGAACGGTGAGACTTCGTGGATGCTTCCGATGTACGGCGGGGGCTCTCCCGACCAGAACCAGGGAAATATCGCCACCGATCCCTATAACTACAAATTCCGCTGCATGGCCTTTTCAAACGACTGTTCACGTCTGTGGATTCTGGTAAACCGTCCGCAGTCCGACGGTCCTTATCTGGGTTACGCGCTCAAAAACGACGGCTATAAAATCTGGTACGCCGATTCCTCCGACGACCAACCCAACTGCGAAGGCTTGGCCGTCAATCCCGTCGACGAACAAATCGTCGTATGCCGCAACGAGAACGGATCGACTCGTATTTTCTACTATGATCCCAAGAGCCACACATCCTCCGAAGCATCGGGATATACCCCCATCGGAGCCGAATGTCAGTCGCGGCCCGTATTTTCGAAGGACGGAAAAAGGCTCTACATCATCCACAAGGGACGCCATTGTATCTCCGCCTACGACTACGATCCGACAACCCATCAATTGACGGGCGAAATCCCCGTATTCGTCGGCGTGAACAGCGAAGAACGTGCCTATGCCGACGGTACGGGATCCGAAGCCCGGTTCGCCTACCCCGAATTCGGATGCTGCGACGAGCAGGGAAATCTCTATGTAGCCGACAGTTGGAATCATTGCATCCGCAAGATTACGCCCGAGGGCCTCGTAACGACTCTGGCAGGTATTCCTGCTCCCAATACACAGGACAATCCCGCGACCTTTGCGAACGGCAAACTCTCCGAAGCGGTTTTCTCCCGGCCGAACGGAATCTGCATGGACTCGAAAGGAAACTTCTATGTTGCGGAGGAGGGCTTTGCCGACATCCGCAAAATTACAATCGGCAACGAACTCGAAAACGAATAAAACTACCTAAAACATCCAACACATGAAATTATCGTACAGATTCACGCTGCGCCATGCGGCAATACTTTGCCTGACGGCGGTCCTTGCAAGTACAGCCTGCAACAAGGACGAAACCGAAGACGAAGACTCGACTTCCGGTACAACCAAAGTCCCCGAATTCGTCACCTATACGCCCGAATATGCCGAAGTCGGCGTGGAAACCGAAGCGATGGTTCTGGGCCGGAATTTCGGAACCGATGCGTCGAAAATCTCAGTCACGCTCGGCGATACGCAGATGGCGATCCGAGAGGTCGGAAAGTCGGTCATCAAGTTCACGGTCCCCGCAACGCTCGACATCGGAGCCTACCCGCTTCGGGCCCAGGTAACCTATGCCGATCCCGAAGGGCTGGAACAGACCGCTTCACACACGTTCGAGGTTGATTTCGAAGTCCGCGGCCGAGTTCCCGAAGTGACCGGCTACAAACCTGAAGCGGGAATCTATCCCGGCGGCGAACTGACGATCGAAGGCCGGGAATTCGGTTCCGATCCTTCTCTGGTACGTGTAACGCTCGGAGAACTGCCGCTTGAAATCAAATCCGTGGCTTCCGGAGCCATCGTCGTTACCATTCCGGAAGAGACTCCTTTCGGGACCTACGCCTTGACAATTGAAATCAAATACGGTATAGACAATGCCCAGACCGAGAGCAAAACCTTCGAGGGATTCCGGATTCTCAAAAAGGAGTATGTCGCAACTTCGGAGGTCTATGCCGGAGCCGGCCCTCAGGGTGCCGACAACGGTGCCCGACTCTCGGCAACATTCTTCGCTCCGCAGAGCCTGGCCTACGACGACAAAACCGGATCACTCTATGTCGGCGAGATCTACAACGGCGTGCGGATGATCAACGCCTCGGGCAATGTCGCCTACTACCGGGCGCCGCAGGACAACAACCCCTGGTGGGACGGTGGACGCATCACCTGTCTGGTATCGATCGAAGGCGACCGTCTGGCCTACACCATCCGCGAAGCCCGGAACAGGACCTGCAAGTATATTTGGCTGGCAAGCCGCACAAGCGGCGACTTCCCCGAAGCGATCGGATATCAGGACTACAACAGCGATTTCGAATACGAGGACGTAGCCGTCAATCCAGTCGACGGATACTGCATCGTCAGCATCTCACGCTGGTGGTACTGGCGTACCGAAACCCAATTCATGCTCGTCTCCGCTGACGGCAGTACGGCCAGCGAACCGAATATCTC
>CALUNH010000057.1 GCA_944321965.1 uncultured Alistipes sp. | reverse complement strand
TCGACAGTCTCCACAAAGGTAAGGAGTTTCATGAAATCTTCGTAGCTTTTCTCCAACTTTTTTTGTTTCATGCGCTCCGCCTCCTGCTGCGAAGCAATCCGGTCGAGCTCCGCCGTGAGCTGCCGGCTCCGATACCGGTAGCGGCGCCGCTCCTCGGCCTTTTCGTCCTGCAGCGCCTTGACCCTTTTGTCGAACATCTCCGCACTCTCGCCCTTCCACCACCGGCGCTTGATCCGCTTGCGGCGAAACTCCCGGTAGGCCCGGTCATTGGCCTGCTCACGCCGGTAAACCGGGTATTTCGTACGTTCGAGCTCCGCAATCCGCTCGTCGAGCTCCTGCTTGCGGCGGTCGATGTATGCCCGCACGTCCCCCGTGTAGTCCGCCGGGAACGGAGGACGGTAGCTCCCCGTAACCACCGGAACGTAGAGCGACGACGCCCGCGGAGCCCCGAAGACATAACCCTCCCGGGTCACATAGGCATTCCGCCCGTCGGTCAGCAGCCGCAGCAGCGGTTCCCGCGGCGTGATCCGGAGGTGCAGCTCGCCTCCGCCGCGGACGTAGGCCGCCACCTCCTCCACAAAGCCGTTCCGGGCGATCAGGCGTTCGAGTCCCGTCAGGTCCACCTCCTCAACTGCCGTGCCGACCGTGCCGATTCCGCTCTGCGAAATCCAACGACGGACCTGCGCTCCCGTCACCAGGTAGCCCTGCGAGGTGCTGTCCACGATCTCGATCTCCAGGCTCCGGACCCGCTGCGCCGAGCGGTCACGACGCGCCGAAAGACCCGCCCACAGAATATAGGCGGCCACGGCGGCCCACAAAAGGCCCAGGATAACCGGTCGGAGAAGACGCATCGGAGTGAGATCGCTTTTCGGTTCAGGTCAACTCTTCCGCTTCAGCACCTCGGCCAACGCCTCGCAGCAGGCATCGATATTCCCCGCCCCGAAGCTGATCACCACGTCGGTATCCATCCCGGCAACCGTGGCGGCCAGTTCCTCGCGCGGAACAATCCGGCACGGAACCGTCACCCGTTCGGCAATGATCTCCGAGGTGATGCCCTCGATGGGCTCCTCACGCGCCGGGTAGATCGGAAGCAGAACCACCTCGTCGGCGTGCGACAGCGCCTCGGCAAACTCCGCGTAGAGGTCCCGCGTGCGGGTGTAGAGGTGCGGCTGGAACAACGCCGTGATCCGCCGCCCCGGAAACATCTGCCGTACCGAAGTCAGCGTGGCGGCCAGTTCGCGCGGATGGTGCGCATAGTCGTCCATATAGACCTGCTTCGGCGTATTGACGTAGAACTCGAAACGCCGTTTCACCCCCGAGAACGAAGCCAGCGCCTCACGCACCCGGTCGGCATCCAGCTCCTGACCCCCGAACTGCGCCGCGCACCATACGGCAGCCACCGCGCCCACCGAATTCTCGATGTTCACCCACCCCGGAATGCCGAGCGTGCAACCCTCGATCACACCCGACGGCGTGACGATGTCGTAGCGGTAGTGACCGCCGCCGATCAACTCGACGTTCCGCGCGTAGAAGTCGCACGGCGTATCGTAGGCATAGCGGTAGACCGTGATCTCCGAGTTGTCGATCTCCAGGTCGAGGCCCTGCTTGATGACAAGGTAACCGTCGGGGCGAATCTGGCGGATAAACTGCGCAAAGGCCTCCTTCACGGCTTCGTGCGTGCCGTAGATGTCGAGGTGGTCGGCATCCGCCGAAGTCACCACCGCCACGTCGGGATACAGCCGCAGAAACGAACGGTCGAACTCGTCGGCCTCCACCGCCAGCCGTTTCCCGGTTCCCAGCACGAGGTTGCCGCCGAAGTTCTTCGAAAGCCCCCCGAGGAAGGCCGAACCGCCCCCCGTCAGCACGCGGTCAAGCCACGCCACAAGGGTCGACGTCGTGGTCTTGCCGTGCGTCCCCGCCACGGCCAGCACGTATTTCCCTTCCGAGAGGTGGCCCAGCATCTGCGAACGCTTCTCGATACGGAAACCATGCTCCCGAAAATAGGTGTATTCGCCGTGATCCTGCGGCACGGCAGGCGTATAGACCACGATCGTATGGGCCGGGTCGAGAAACTCCGCGGGAATCTGTCGGATATCGTCCTCGTAGTGGACGGCCGCTCCCTCGGTCGCCAAGGCGTCGGTCAGCGCCGTGCGCGTGCGGTCGTAACCGGCAACCCGGCACCCTTCATGCAGAAAATAACGGGCCAGGGCACTCATGCCGATACCCCCGATCCCCAGAAAATAGACACTCTTCCGTTCCATCACTCCATCACTTTTATCAGTTCATTCACAATATCTTCCGCTGCATGGGGCTTCGCCAGCAGCTCCAGGTTGCAACTCATGGCGGACCGACGCCCGGGATCCTCCAGCAGCGCCTGCGCCTGCGCCATCGCCCGGGTGCGGCTCTCCGCATCCGCGACCACCACCGCGGCACCCTTCGCCTCCAGGGCCCGGGCATTCTTCGTCTGATGGTCTTCGGCCACGTTCGGCGACGGAACGAAAACAACCGGTTTGGCTACCAGGCACAACTCCGAAACCGTCCCGGCCCCGCTGCGCGAAACCACCACGTCCGCAGCCGCATAGGCATAGTCCATGCGGTCGATGAAGGCCCCCTGCCAGACGTGCGCCGCCGGGTGTGCCGCCAGGAAGGCCTGCATCTCGCGTTCGTAGTACTTGCCCGTCTGCCAGATCACCTGAACCGGGGCCTTGCCGCCCGTATCGAGGATCCACTGCTTCATCATCTCGTTCAGCGACCGCGTGCCGAGCGACCCCCCGACCACCAGCACCGTCGGGAGCTCGGCCGTCAGCCCGTAGTATTGCAGCGCTTCGCCCCGGTCGGCACCCTCCTTCGAGAAGCGTCCCCGCAGCGGATTGCCCGTCAGCGTAATCCGGTCGGCCGGGAAGAAGCGCTCCATCCCCTCGTAGGCCGTGCAGATGCGTTTGGCTCGCTTCCCGAGTATCTTGTTCGTCACCCCGGCGTAGGAGTTCTGCTCCTGGATCACCGTCGGGACCCCCATGCGCTGAGCCGCCCACAGCACCGGAGCACTCGCATATCCCCCGAAGCCCACCACCACGTCGGCCCCGAAATCACGGATCACACGACGCGCCATCCGGATGCTCTTCAGCACCTTGAACGGCACCAGCAGGTTGCGCCACTCCAGCCGCCGCTGCAAGCCCGCAATCGGAAGCCCCACGATCCGGTAGCCCAGCGCCGGGACCTTCTCCATCTCCATCTTGCCCTCGGCGCCGACGAACAACAGCTCGACGTCATCGCCGAAGCGGCGTTTCAGCGCCTCGGCAACCGCCACGGCCGGGTAGATATGGCCGCCCGTGCCGCCGCCCGAAAGAATGATTCTTTTCATATTCCGTTCTTTTTCCCAATACTTTATCACATCCCCGACGTCCGCACGCCGAGCAACACCGAAATCACCGGCCCCACACCGAACAACGCGAAAATCACCGGCCCCACGCCGAACAACGCCGGAATCAGCGACCCCACGTGCCGCGGTCCAGCGAACGGTAGCCGATCGCTTCGGCAATATCCTCCGCCGCAATCTCCGCACGGCCCGCCAGGTCGGCAATCGTCCGTGCCACCTTCAGGATCCGGTCGTAGGCCCGCGCCGAGAGCGACAGCCGCTCCATGGCCCGCTCCAGCAGCGCCGCCGAGGCCGCATCCAGCCGACAGCAGCTCCGCAGCAGCGAACTCACCATCATCGAGTTGGTATGCACCCCCTCCACGTCGCGGAACCGCGCAGCCTGGATCTCCCGGGCCCGGATCACCCGTTCGCGGATCGCCGAACTCGGTTCGCCCGGGGCCGCCGAGGTCAGCTCGGAGGGCTGCACCGGCGTCACCTCCACCTGCAGGTCGATCCGGTCCAGCAGCGGTCCCGAAATACGCCCCATATAGCGGTGCACCGCCCCCGGAGAGCACGTACACTCCTTCGTCGGATGGTTGTAGTAACCGCACGGACAGGGGTTCATCGCCGCCACGAGCGTAAAGTTCGCCGGGTATTCCACACTGTATTTCGCCCGCGAAACCACGATCCGTTTCTCCTCTAACGGCTGCCGAAGCACTTCGAGGACATTCCGCCCGAATTCGGGCAGCTCGTCGAGAAACAGCACCCCGTTGTGCGCCAGCGACACCTCCCCCGGACGCGGCGACTGCCCGCCGCCGATCAGTGCCACCTGCGACGTGAGGTGGTGCGGAGCCCGGAACGGCCGCAGCGTCATCAGCCCCCCGGCAAAAGCCGTCTTCCCGGCCACGGAGTGGATTTTGGTCGTTTCAAGCGCCTCCTCGCGCGTCAGCGGCGGAAGGATCGTCGGAAGGCGCCGCGCCAGCATCGTCTTGCCCGAACCCGGCGCACCGATCATCAGCACGTTGTGGCCGCCCGCCGCCGCAATCTCCAGCGCCCGCTTCACGTGCGTCTGGCCCTTCACGTCGGCGAAATCCTCCCCATAGCACATCCGCTCCGGAGCAAAGGGATCCCCGACCGGAGGTGTCGCCGGTGTGATCGTCCGTTCGCCGTTCAGGCACTCCGCAACCTCGCGCAGCGTCCCGGCACCCAGCACCTCGATCCCCTCGACCACCGCCGCCTCCCCGGCATTCTCCACCGGGAGAATCAGCCGCCGCAGCCCCGCCTGCCGGGCCGCTATGGCAATCGGCAGAATGCCCCGCACGGGTTTCAGCGACCCGTCGAGCGACAACTCCCCGACAAACATCGTGTCGGAAACCGCCCCGGCATCGACCCGCTCCATCGCCGCAAGGATCCCCACCGCAATCGGCAGGTCGAAACCAGACCCCTCCTTGCGCAGATCCGCCGGGGCCAGGCTCACAACCACCTTCCGACCCGACATCCGCTCACCCGAGTTCTCGAACGCCGCACGGATCCGCTGCTCGCTCTCCTTCACGGCGTTGTCCGGAAGGCCGACGAGGTACAGACCCAGACCGCCGCCCGTGATGTTGACCTCCACGGTTACCTTCACGGCGTCGATACCCAACAGGGCTCCGGCAAATGTACGTATGAACATGGCTGTAGTCGGTATTCGGTTTTTAAAAGCCCCGCCCGATCAGAACGGCGCCTCCTCATCGAGATTCGCCGAGCGGTTCACGTCGAACTCCCCGCCCAGGGCGCCGCTCAGGGCACTGCCGCCCCCAAAGCCGCCCGGAAGGTTGTTCGAACCGCTCGCATAGTCGTCATAGGCCTGCTGGCTCTCCGAAGCCTGCGACGGCGGAAGCATCGAATCCTCCAGGTCCGTAAAGCGCGCCTGCTCCTTCAGGAAGCGAAGGTTCACGTCGCAAACCGCACCGTTGCGGTGCTTCGCCAGGATGATCTCCGCCATTCCCGCCGTCGGCATCCCGTTCTCGTCCTGATTGATCCCGTAATACTCCGGGCGGTGGATGAACGCCACGATGTCGGCGTCCTGCTCGATGGCGCCCGACTCGCGAAGGTCCGACAGCTGCGGACGCTTCGAACCGCCGCGCATCTCCGTCGCTCGGCTCAACTGCGACAGCGCAATCACCGGAACGTTCAGCTCCTTGGCAATCGCCTTCAAGGTCCGCGAAATGAAGGCCACCTCCTGTTCGCGGTTGCCCTTCGTATCCTGGTTCCCGGTCATCAGCTGCAGGTAGTCGATGATGATGATCTTGATGTCGTTGTGGATCTTCAGACGCCGCGCCTTCGAACGGAACTCGAAGACCGAAAGCGCCGGCGTATCGTCGATGTAGAGCGGTGCCGCGCCCAGCGGTTTGGTCGCAGACTCCAGGTGCCGCCACTGCTCGGGGGTCAGACGACCCGACTTTACGTCGTTACCCGAAAGTCCCGTCTCGGCGATGATCAGTCGCATCATCAGCTGCACGGCCGACATTTCGAGCGAGAAGAACGCAACCCCCTGCTCGTAGTTGACCGCCATGTTCCGCGCCATCGAGAGCACGAAGGCCGTCTTTCCCATCGAAGGCCGCGCCGCCACGATGATCAGGTCCGACAACTGCCAACCCAGCGTCACCCGGTCCAGCGCCGTGAAACCCGACGGCACCCCGCTGTACGTGCTGGAGTTCTTCGACGCCTCCTCGATCTGCATCAGTGCGCGCGCCAGGATCTCCTTCGACGACTGCACCGAACGCTTCACATGACCCTCGGCCACCTTGAAGATCTCACCCTCGGCAAAACCGATCAGATCCGTCACGTCGGTCGACTCGTCGTACGAGCGTTTCTGGATCTCCGTCGCCGAACGGATCAGCTCCCGCTGGACATATTTCTGCGCGATGATCTTCGCATGGAACTCCACGTTCGCCGCCGAGCCCACCTTCTGGGTCAGCTGCGCCAGGTACGAAGCCCCGCCCACCTTCTTCAACTCCTTTTTCGTCTTCAGGCGCTCGGTCACGGTATAGAGGTCGATGGGCTTCAGCTCCATCGACAACTCCTCGATCGCCTTGTAGATCAGGCGGTGCTCCTCGGTGTAGAACGCCTCCGGGGTGACGAACTCCTGCACCGCGATGATGCTGTCCTTCTCCAGCATCAGCGCACCCAGCACCGCCTCCTCCAGCTCGACGGCCTGCGGCGGCACGTTCCCCGCGCCCTCCGTCAAAGCAACGTAGGCCTCGCGGTTGCGCGCATAGGACCCGCCCCGCGGGCCCGTATTGTCATATTCCTTTGCCATGAATTTTTTCCTCGGTTCGGACCTCAAAAATACGGATTCGGTCCGACATATCAAAAAGGTGCACTCGGAAAAGTCAAAGATTTTCCATTTTCCGAAACCAGGGCCGACAGGCAGAGAAGCAAATCCTGAAAAATCAAGGCTTTACGCCCAGTTCCCGCTGCGAGACGGCCAGTGCCGCCAGGCTGATCCGGCAATCGGGAACCGCCCGCAGAATCTCGTCGGCGCACGACAGCAGCGTCGAGCCGGTGGTCATCACGTCGTCGACCAGCAGCAGGTGACGCCCAGCCAGCCGTTCGGGATGACGAACCGCAAAGGCCCCTTCGACATTCCCGGCCCGTTCGCGGTGCGATTTCCGGGCCTGGCTCGCCGTGTTGCGCCGCCGGTAGACGCTCCGCCGCTCGACCGGTACGCCCAGTTGGGCCGCAATCCCTTCGGCAATGTACTCCGACTGGTTGTAACCCCTCCGGCACCGCTTGAACGGATGCAGCGGAAGCGGAACCACACACTCCACATCGGCGTAAAGCCCGCTCTCGCACAAGTAGCGCCCGTACCATTCGCCCATCTCCCGCGCCGTGCGCCACGAACCCCGGTACTTGAACCCGTGGATCAGCTGCCGCCAGCCGCTGCCGTGGACGAAGAAGAGAAAGCCCGAAGCCTGCACGACGGGAACCATGCCCCAACATTTGCGCACCACGGGATTGTCCGCCTCGCGCCAGTAGCCCGTCAGGGGCGCCGTGGCCCGGCAATAGGTGCAGAGCATCCGCTCGCCCGCCGCCAGCGGCTCCCCGCACACCGCACAGCGCGCCGGGAAAAACAGCGACGACACGTCGCACCACAATTCACTGAGGATCGACATCCACGACGACGGTTATGGCCTTCCAGGCCGGATTTTCGGAAAAGCGTTTCAACTCGGACACGAGCAGCTCGCGGGCCCGGGCCGACGAAGCCCCGCTCTCGATCTTCAGCAGCAGGCCCGCCAGGTATTCGCCCCGGATGCGGTCCACGGGGGGCGTCATCGGACCCAGCACGCGCCGCCCGAAACGCTCCCGCAGCCGCGCAGCCAGCGCCGTGATGCCGTGGCGCAGCGTCGTCGGGTCCCGGTGGCGCAGCGTCAGCGACGTCAAACGCGCGTAAGGCGGGTAGAAAAAGGCATGACGCTCGGCAAGCTGCTGACGCGCCATCCCTTCGTAGTCGCCCTCCACGACCTGACGGAGCACCGGATTGCCCGGCTCGCCGGTCTGGATCACCACCTCGCCCCCGTCATCCCGACGACCGGCACGCCCCGCCACCTGCATCATCAGCTGGAAGGCCCGCTCCGCAGCCCGGAAATCGGGATTATGCAGCAGGTTGTCCGCATTGAGGATCCCCACAAGCGAGACCCCCGCAAAGTCGAAACCCTTGGTAATCATCTGCGTACCCACCAGAATGTCGGTCCGGTGCGCCGCAAAGTCGGCGATGATGGCGTTGAAGGCCGACTCCGAGGTGACGCTGTCCCGATCCAGCCGTGCAACCCGCGCTTCGGGGAAAATCCGAGAAATCTCCTCCTCGATCTTCTCCGTGCCGAAACCCATCGGAACCACATCCGTCACCCGGCACGACGGGCATTTCGCCGGAACATCCTCCGTATGGCCGCAGTAGTGGCAGACGAGTTTCCGCCCGCTCTTGTGGTAGGTCAGCGTCACGTTGCAGTTCGGGCACCGCGCCGTCCACCCGCACTCCGTACACTCGACATAGGGCGAAAAGCCCCGCCGGTTCTGGAACAGCATCACCTGCTCGCCCCGGTCGAGCGCCTCCCCGATCTTGTCCAGCAGCAGTTTGTTGAAGTGCGCGTGGCGTTCGCCCCGGCGGGCCGCACGCAGCGTGTCCGACAGGTAGATCCGCGGCGGACGCGCCGCGCCGTAGCGTTCGGTCAGCTCCGCACGCCCGTACTTCCCCGAAGCGGCGTTCGACCACGTCTCCAGCGACGGCGTGGCGCTCCCGAGCAGCGTGCGGCCCCCGGTCAGGCGCGCCAGCACCACGGCACAGTCCCGGGCATTGTAGCGCGGTGCCGGGTCCGTCTGTTTATAGCTCGCGTCGTGCTCCTCGTCGACCACCACCAGCTGCAGGTGCTTCAGCGGCAGGAAGATTGACGACCGGACCCCCACGACGAATTCACCCCCCGATGAGCGGCTCAGACGAAGGTAGGTCTCCGTGCGGCGGCGGTTCGTGAGTTTCGAGTGGTAGGACGTCACCCGGCTCCCGAAGATCCGCTCCATGCGCTCGATCAACTGGGCCGTCAGCGCGATCTCCGGGACCAGCAGCAGCACGTCGCCGCCCCGCGACAAGGTCTCCGCAATCAGATGGATATAGATTTCGGTCTTCCCCGAACCCGTGATGCCCTGCAGCAGCGCCGTGCTCTTCCCGGCGGCAAACTGCGCCCGCAAGGCATCGAGCGCCGCCCGCTGGTGCGGCGTCAACTCCGGCAGGCGGAAGGCCGAGCCGCCGTATTCGACCGTGCGTTCGTGTTCGGAAGCAACGATCAGCCCCTTGCGCTCCAGCGTCCGCAGCACCCCGTAGTCGGCCCGCAGCAGGCGACGGGCAATCTCGCCCGTCGCAATGCGCTCCCCGTCGCCCGCCGCGGCGATCTCCAGCAGCGCTTCGTACTGTTTCGGGGCCCGGCGTTCGAGGCGTTCGCACGTCTCGTGGAACGTCGTCTCGTCCCACAACTCCCGCGTCAGCGCCACGTAACACTCCGTCCGGGGGCGGAACTCCTCCTCCGAAAACTCCTCCTCCGTATCGCCCGAAGGTTTCATCAGACGCGGCAGCGCCACCCGCATCACCTCCCCGACACTGCACAGGTAATACGACGCCATCCACTCCCACAGCGACCGCTGCGCCGCCGAGAGCAAAGGTGAATCGTAAAGAATACGTTGTATGGATTTGATCCGCGGGAAGTCGGGGCGCCGGTCATGCAGCCGCCACACGATCCCCGTATAGAATTTGCGCGGCCCGAACTGAACCGCGACGGCCTGACCCTCCGCTACCGCCATCCCCTCGGGAACCGAAAACGTATAGGCCGGCTGCGCCAGCGGAAGGACTATGTCGGCATAACGCCCCATCAGACCTTGTTGATCGCCTGGAAGCCCTTGCCGTAGACCCCCATCACCGAACCCACCGTCATGAAGGCGTCCGGATCGATCTTCTTGACGAACTTCAGGATCATCGCCGTCTCACGCTTCCGGCAAACCACCATCACCATCTTCGTCTGCTCCTTCGAGTACCATCCCTGCGAGTCGATGAGCGTCACACCCCGGTGGATGTTCTGCGCAATGGCGTCCGCCATCTTCTCGTAGTCGTGCGTCACGATCAGCACCTGGCTCGACTGCTGGTTCCCCGCCATGATCATGTCCACCGTGTAGCCCACCACGGCCGTCAGCACGTAACCGTAAATCACGGCACTGATGCCCTTGCCCACGAGCAGCGACGAGGCGATGATCACGAAATCCGAGTAGATCAGGATCTTGCCGTAGCTGATCGTCCGGTACTTGTTGATGATCATCGCCACGATGTCCGTACCGCCCGTCGA
>CALUNH010000056.1 GCA_944321965.1 uncultured Alistipes sp. | reverse complement strand
CGACAAACGCACGGCGTTTGTCTGTCCCATTACGCGGCTTGTCCGCGCTTTCTTTACTATCGTTAGATAGTTTCTTTATTTTACTTTCCTTTACTTTACTAGTTATAACAACGCTATCCTTTTGCAATAACGGTGTTATAGCGTTGTTATCTCCCCATCGTCGAGCCATACCCAAACGTCCTGCTTCCGAGCGCTTTGCGCGCTTCTCGTTAAAGGCTTGCATCCGGCGATTCAGGCTCTCCGAAAAGAAGATCCGGTCGTCTTTTACCGTGAAAAGTTCATAGTTGTAGACCACCGTTCGCACCTTCTCGGCCGAGGTGTTGTAACGACGTGCCAAAGCAGGGATATTGGCCACGGGATAGGTGTAATCGGGTTGGTCGCGGAGGGTTTCGACCAGCATCCAATAGATGCCGTAACCCTCCATCCCCAACTGCTCGATCATCAGCACGCATTTGGGATCATCCTTGGCGTTGCTGTCGTGCGTAAAGTAGTAGCAATCCTTGTTCATAGCGCACCGTGGATAAAGTAACGCTTGAACTTCAGAATGCTGTCCCGGACCTTTTCGCGAACCCATACGTCCGACACGTCGATCCCCATATTGCGCAGGTAGCGGATCGTGCTCCGGGGATCGGGGATATTCAACTGCTCGGCAATGTCGAACGTAGCCAGCTTGCCGCCGCACATCAGCAGCGAATAGAGACGGAACTCATTGTGAGTAAGGAAAAATTCTTTACCTTTGTGCAGCACCTGATACAATGCCCCTGCGCGTCGGCCTTGGACGCCGGGGGCGCGTTGTTTCTCATTCATACCTCCGGCTTTTTATTTACGGTTGGCACTTTCGGCAAGACGCAGCGCAGCAGCCGCGCGGCGATCCTCGCGGTGCTCGGTTCGGGCTTCGATCCAGGCAAGGAGTTCCCGTTTCGAGAACACCACACGGCGGCCGAATTTCTTGTAGGGTATGGATTCTTTGTAGACCAGATTGTAGAGTGTCGCCCGTGTGGTGGGGATCCCTTGTTCGGAAAGGAATCGGGCGGCATCCTCGACATTCATTCCGTCGGTCTCGACGGGTTCATTCTTGCGCCGGAAGTCGGCGAGTTTCGGAAGGATGGCATTTACTGCATCGCTGATGATCGTTTGCAGTTGCGCCGGAGTGGTTACAATTACGGTGTTATCCATAGCGTCGATATTTTATGGTTTATATCTGACGCAAAGGAGCAAACAAAAAGAGCGTCGGACTAAACGTCGGACGTCCCAAATTTTATTCAATACCTATCTTTTTCAGCCATTCAGCAGCGGCTTTTTTTGCCGATTGTTCTGTTTTTTTATAGGCTACGGTATCTTGCGGTCGGGCTTCTATATTCCCACCTGTAACTGCCTCAACAAAAGCTGCGAGTATCGTTCTATCTTTCGATTTTGCCAATCCTAACTTATCAATCAATCCCCAAACTGCAGCGATTCGGTGAGTGCGAGGCATCTTTTGGTAATTAAACCTCGTTTTCAATTCTTGTTGCTCTTCAGACTCTTTGAGTTGTTTTTCACCGTACAGATATAGGTCTTTCACCCTTTTAATATCCAAGTCATAAATAGAGGATATTCGATCTACAAATCGGATAAAAGAACGCATATCCAGTAATGCTTGATTCAAAACCCGGTCCATTCGATCTATGTTTCTCGAATTGAGCTCCAACTCCTCGAATATTTCATCCTCACAATTCAACAATATCATATCATCAAATACGTTATAACAATCAAGATAAATATCCGACAGATGGTGTAACCGCAGATAATTTCGAACTGCAGTTTTTTGCGCCTCGTGATCTGCCCGGCGATCATTATTGATTGGCTGGTAACATATTATGGGGCGGATTCGATTCAAAGCCTCCGTAATCAAGACATAATCACTCATCATATCATACAGTAGATGTTCCCGATGCCCTTTCGTAGGAGCATTGTAAAATACTAACTCCAGTTTATCAAACCTACTCACTCCGCCGGGAAATCGCTCATATTCCAGATAGGCCCGATATAGATGAAGCCGTATGCCCAGGATATTGCCTATATTCGATTCTCTGGCCGACAAACCCGCTCTTTGCATATTATCCTTCCATTGCAACACTCCATATGCGAGACTGAGCAGATTACGTCCCGCTTCATATCTGGGGTCCCTGTCCCGACCAAGCAATTCATATATTAAACGCATCATGACTATCTCTAAAATTTCGTTAATATTTGCGCATTCTTTTCCCGTTCCTCGCGTTCGAAACTGGCCAGGTAATTCTCCGTGGTTTTGAGGTCGCTGTGCCCCAGCGATTCGGAGATATATGCGATGTTCGCCCCGGCACGCTTCAACACCGTGGCGAACGAGTGCCGGGCCGTATAGGTCGAGATCGGCCCGATCCCGAGCTGTTCGCCCACCTCCTTCATGCGCTTGTTGATCGAGTGTGTCAAATCCTTGGTCCGGTTCTTGGTCGTCATGGCATCCTCCCGGCCTGTCAGTATCGGAAAGATGAAGGCATCCGGGCGTCTCGGGTTGCCCCACCGGTCAATGATCTCCTGCATCGGAGGGGTCAGCACTACCCGAATATCGCGCAGCGTGCGGAGCGTGTGCTCGGTCTTTGACCGGATGAAACAGATCTCCCCGTTGACAATATCCCGATACCGCAGCCGTACGAAGTCGGCCACATTGATTCCATTGCACAGATAGAGGAACAACCAGTAATCCCGATAGCGTGCCGTTGTCTGCCGTCCGTCATCGTAGCGGGCTATCTGCCCGATCTGCTCCAATGTAAGGGCCATTTTGCGACCCGTTCCTGCCTGAATGTGGTATTGCCCGAGACCTCGGCCAAATGGATATTGTGCATCGCGAATAACTCCCTGCTGCCTGGCTATATTGAGGATTGCCCGAAGCGTTCGCAGATGGATGGCTATTGTGGTCTGTGCCTTGCCCTCCTTTCGTAGGAACAGCGCATATTTCTCCAGCCAGGAGACCGTAATGGATTCGAAACGAATACGAGGTCCTGCAAACCGCTCCAACCCTTTGAGCACGTTGTCGTAAATCAGCATATTGCCGACCTGCTGGGCTTTTCTCAATGCCTCCATCCGGGCCCGGAACGCTGTGTTTACCGTATCCGTGGCAGCTCCTTTCAGTCGGGTGTTGAGAGCATCCAGCGAGAAGCCTCCCGAGGCGGCCAGTTCCTCGACTGCTGACCGCACGATCTGATAGCTGCTTTCGATGTCCTTGCGAACCGATACCATCGCCCGGGCCTTAGTCGTCGGCATCACCTCCCACTCCTCCGGGGCCAAGTCTTTCCCCGTGGAATAGTACCACCGGGCCCGCTTGTAGGTGACACGGATCTTTACGGGATACTTTCCGGACTTTTTCGGGTGCGCGGTATCGAGCATCGGGGATACCGTTATGCCGTCCTTTGAGTAGTTCATCTGTGTATAAATTTTGACTTCGGTACACAATTTATACACAAAATTACAATTTCCAGCGAAATAAACAAAGACAGGATGAAATAAAATAGCTATATTTGCATCTGAAATACAGCAATTTATAAAACTAAAGAAAAACAGGCAAAAATCGCCAAAAACCAGCAAATTACGCTTTGGGAGCAGGGGGTCACAGGTTCGAATCCTGTTACCCCGACCAGTTAAAATCAGCCGTTTGCATTGCCGCAGACGGCTATTTTCTTGTCAGTACGATGATCGGCGGCGGCATGCCGAGCGCTCGATCGTCTCCGCTCGCCGGGAAAAATCCGGCTTAATCAGCCAAAATCAAACCCAACACCCAATAAGGACCGAAATCAAATCTCCAGGCGGTTTTTCGGGAAAAAATTCGTATCTTGGGGCAACTTTTAGGCGCGGAGAACCGGAAACAAGTCCGAATCCACGAAAACCCGAAAAAACGGAAACAAACACGAAAATCCGAATCCGCACACAAAATACAAACTTCTCGCTCACACCGAAAACACCCAATACCATGAAAAAACTCCTCATCCTCGTCTGTTGCTGCATGACCGCAGGGCTGGCCGCCGAAGAACCCCGGCCCACCGTCTACATGGTCTCGAACGCACACCTCGACACCCAGTGGAACTGGGACGTCAAGACTACCATCGGGACCTACGTAAGAAACACCCTCTACCAGAACCTCTGGCTCCTGGAAAACAACCCCGACTACGTCTTCAACTTCGAGGGCGGCATCAAGTACCGCTGGATGAAGGAGTACTACCCGGAAGCCTACCAAAAACTCCGCAAATACATCGAACAGGGTCGCTGGCACATCAGCGGAGCCTCGTGGGACGCCAACGACCCCAACATGCCCTCACCCGAGGCGTTCCTGCGCAACATCCTCCTCGGACAGGAGTTCTACAAGCAGGAGTTCGGATGCAAATCCACCGACATCTTCCTCCCCGACTGCTTCGGATTCCCCTACACCCTGCCCTCGATCGCCGCACACGCCGGGCTGATCGGATTCTCGACCCAGAAACTCCAGTGGCGCGCCAAACCATTCTACGGTGACTCCAAGATTCCGTTCCCGTTCGGATACTGGCAGGGGGTCGACGGTGCGCGGATCCTCGCAGCGCTCGACGGCCAGGGATACTCCCAACGTTTCAACGGCGAGGACCTCTCCCACAGCGAGGGACTCCTCACCCTGGCCCGGAAGTATCCCGGACAGCAGGGTTTCCGATACTACGGGACCGGTGACATAGGAGGATCCCCGACGCCGCTCTCCGTGGAGTCCGTCTCGAAGGGCGTACACGGCGACGGGCCCCTGCGCATCGTCAGCGCCACCTCCGACCAGCTTTTCCGCGACTGGATCGACTCCGGGCACGCCGACTCCCTGCCCCTCTTCGACGGAGAACTCCTCATGGACCTCCACGCCACGGGATGCTACACCTCGCAGGCCGCCATGAAACTCTACAACCGCCGCAACGAACAGCTGGCAGATGCCGCCGAACGCGCCGCCGTGATCGCCGACTGGATCGGGGCATCGCCCTATCCCGCCGAAGCACTCCGCGAAGAGTGGAGGCGATTCATCTGGCACCAGTTCCACGACGACCTCACCGGGACCAGTATCCCCCAGGCCTACACCTACTCCTGGAACGACGAAATCATCGCCCAAACCCGGTTCTGCGACCTGCTGACAACGGCCGCCGCAGCTGCGGCCCGCTCGCTGGATACGCGCACCGCCGGGACGCCCGTTGTGGTCTTCAACCCGCTCGCGCAAACCCGCCGCGACCTGGTCGTGGCTCAGGTGCCGATGCCCGTACCGCCGGCCGGGGTCTCCGTCTACGGACCCAACGGCCGCAGGGTCAATGCCCAGGTATGCCGCTATGAAGCCGGCATGGCCGAAATCCTCTTCGCCGCCGAGGTCGCTCCCGTCAGCTACGCAGTCTTCGAGGTCCGCAGCGGCGGAAAGAGCTCCGGAGCCCTGAAGGCCGCCGGGCGCACCCTCGAAAACCGCATCTACCGCATCCGCCTCGACGAACACGGCGACATCGCCTCGATCTACGACAAGCGCGTCGCACGCGAACTGGTCGAGAAGGGCCGCAGCATCCGGCTGGCCCTCTTCACGGAGAACGAATCCTACAACTGGCCCGCCTGGGAGATCCTCCGCGAAACCATCGACCGCACGCCCGAGACAATCGACGGCGAGGTCCGCATCTCGGTGGCCGAACTCGGAGCCGCACGGGCCTCGCTGCGCATCGAGCGCACCTGCGGGGAGTCGCGCTTCGTACAGACCGTTTCGCTCACCGACGGGGCTGCGGACGACCGCATCGACATCCGCAACGAAATCGACTGGCGGGAGCCCCATGCCCTGCTGAAAGCCGAATTCCCGCTTTCGGTCGCCAACCCGGAGGCAACCTACGACCTCGGGCTCGGGACGATCCGCCGCGGCAACAACACCGATACCGCCTATGAGGTGTGTGCCCAGCAGTGGGCCGACCTCACGGACCAGAACGGATCCTACGGCGTCGCCGTCCTGAACGACAGCAAGTACGGCTGGGACAAGCCCGCGGACAACACCCTGCGGCTCACCCTCCTCCACACGCCCCGCACCAGGGGAAGATACGCCTATCAGGAGCATCAGGACTGGGGTTATCACACCTTCACCTATTCGATCGTCGGGCATCCGGGCGACCTCCGCAAGGCCGGAATCGACCTCAAGGCCGAGGCGCTGAACAACCCGCTCTACGCCTTCCGCACGGACAAACACCCCGGAACGCTCGGCCGACGCTTCTCGATGGTCTCGACCAGCGGTGAGAACATCGAAATCAAGGCCCTGAAGCAATCCGAGGATGGCGACTGCTACGTCGTGCGGGTCTACGAGACGAAGGGCGAAAGCGACCCGAACGCCCAGGTGATCTTCGGGTCCGAGATCCGCTGGGCCCGCGAACTCAACGGCATCGAGGAGGAGATCGGCGACGTCGCGTTCGAGGGAAACCGGCTCCGCTTCTCCGCACGCCCCTACGCCCCGCGGACCTTCGCCGTCCGGCTGGCCGATGCCGCCGACAAGGGCGTGAAAGGCTCGAAAATCCGTTCCGAAGCGCTCGAACTCCCCTACAACGCCCAGGGATACACCAACGACGCCTTCTACGGATTCGCAAACATCGACGGAAAGGGCAACTCCTACGCCTTCGAACTGCTGCCCGAAACGCTCGTCAGCCGGGATACGGAATTCCGGTTCGGGGAGTTCGGCCGCGAGAACATCCTGCGCTGCGAGGGCGACACGCTCCGCTGGGAGGCCGGAAAGGGTTACAAGACCCTCTACCTGCTGGCCGCAGCAACAGACCGCGACCGCACCGCCGCATTCCGCACGCCGAGCGGCACCGTCCGGCTCCAGATTCCCTACTACTCGGGGTTCTTCGCACAATGGGGAGGTCTCGAACAGGGATTCCGGGGCTACGTCCGCGATGCCCGGATCGCCTGGGTCGGAACCCACCGCCACTCCGGAAACGGAAACGAACCCTACGTCTTCACCTATATGTACCGCCTCGCCATCCCGCTCGCCGAGGGTGACGACCGCGTGATCCTGCCCCGGGAGAAGAACCTGGTGATCTTCGCCGCCAGCCTCTCCAGCGAAGAGGAGGATCGGACCGTCCCGGCTGCGGAGTTCCGCCGTCTGGCCATCAGGGAGTAAACGGCCGGAAGCGACAACGCGGAGGCCGCCCCCCGAAAATGCCCGAGGCTAACACGCCCCTCCGGGAAAGGCCTTCCGGCATACATAAAGATCCGGGGAATGGGAATAACCCATTCCCCGGATCCTTACATGTCCGTACCTCCATCCCCGACAGGAAACAGGCCGGCACAGGATTTCCGACGCCGGGAGCGCTCCGCACCTATTGCCGCAGCGTCAGAATCCGTCCGGAAAGGGAATCCACGGACGCCAACGTCCCGTCAAGGGGTTCCAGCCGATCGCCCCGGACCCGGAAATTCCAAACCCCGGAGTCCGCAAAGTCCCGCAACTGCCAGACCGTTGCATCGACATCCGAAGCATCGCCCCGCAGCGTGTACATCCGTCCGAAATGCTCGGCCCCGGTCTCCGCTCCCAAGGAGGTCGACAGGCGGAAAACACCGTCCCCGCAATGTTCATAACGATACAAAGTCACCGCGTACACCCCGACACGCTCGCCCGACGGAGATTCATCCTCATAGGTGCTGATATCCAACACGGCCGCCCGTGAAGGCTGACGCAGCGAATCGAGCAGCGCACGCACCTCCCGGTCGGAATCCATCCGGGCATACGCGATGCGATACATCCCGTACTTGCCCAGCGTCAGGGAATCGGCACTCAGGTGCACGATGTCGAGCGTATCCGTAAACCGGATCATCCGCCCGTTCCCGAGGCTCTCGCCCGTCAAAAGCAACTGTTCGCCCTGCCGTTCCCACGCCGTGTAGCGCAACGTGTGCATTCCGATCGAGGCGGCACACCCATCGGCATCCATCCGAAGCCCCTGCGTAATATGCCGGTTGACCGGCATTACCTCGATCCAGTATCCCTCCAGGGAGGCCTCCGGCCGCGGGGCCCCCGTACATGCGGCAAGCAGCAGCAGACTCCCCGCAACGAACACTCGTTTCTTCATGGTCTCTTTTTTCAGGTTTCTGCAAAAATACGGAAAACGGATCTCTTTACCTCCTCTCGGATGCAGCAAATCGTTCTCCGGATTCTCCCCTGAAATGTCGAAAAGTGCACATCGCCCGAAAAAAGCCCCGCACGACGGCAATCATCCATCAAGGCGGACCGGAAAGTCGCATCGGAGGGTGGGATTCAAAGACGGGACAAACGGCCATCAGCGCGAATAAGCCCGTCGAATCGAATTTTTTCGAAGATTTATTTTGTCATTTCGGATTTTAGGGTTATCTTTGTGCGCTCTTCGAAAGATAAGGGCATCCGTTCGGGGTGTAGCGCAGTCCGGTTAGCGCGCCAGCTTCGGGAGTTGGAGGTCGCTGGTTCGAATCCAGTCTCCCCGACGAATTTTCAAAAATCCCTCTGCAACAGCAGGGGGATTTTTGTGTGCTTTTTTTTGAGGGGGGGGGTGGCTTTGGATCGTTGGGGCCCGTTTTTTGGGGAGGGAGGGGGCCGTTGGACCCTTTGGGCCGTTGGGAACTGTTTCTCTCTCCCTCTTCTCCCCCCCCCCGGTTACAGCCGTTTGTAGTGGCAGTAGAGCAGCGAGCCGTCGTCGTCGTGCAGGTGCATCCCGCCGCCCAGGCAGTAGCGGAACATCCGGCAGTCGGCACATTCGCCCCGCCGGGCCCACTCGCGGTTGCGGAACGGCTCGAAACGCTGCTCCCACACCTCCCAGAACCGGTCCCGGTAGATATTCCCCTGGTTGAAATTCGCCCGGATCGACGTGCAGCCCGAAATGGACCCGTCAACCCGCACCGAAGCCACCGAAACCCCTGCGGCACACTCGTAGAAATGATCCCGGACCTCGGCCTCGTAACCGCCCAGAAACCCCTCGCAGGCATAACTGGCATCGATCTGCCCCTCGCGGCGCGTGCGGCGGATAAACTCCAGCAACTCGCGGAACTGAGCGTCGGAGAGCCGCAGCGTCAGGTCCTCCTTCGCGCGGCCCATCGGGAAGATCGAGAAGAGCCGCCAATGCTCCACCCCTTCGGCGATGAGCATCTCGCGGAACGGCTCCAACTGCGGGATCAGCGGCCCGGTTACACAGGTCACCACGTCGTAGGAGAGCGTCGGCTCCCGGACGATCATCCGGATGGCCCGCAGCGCCCGTTCGTAACTGAGCGGATTCCCGCGGATATGGTTGTGCTCCGGCTCGAAGCCGTCGAGGCTCACCGAAATCGACCGCAGCCCCGCATCGAGCAGGCCGCGGAACCGCTTCTCGGTCAGGGCCATTCCGTTGGTCACCATCCCCCAGGGGTAACCCCTGCGGGTGACCTCGCGGCCCGCCTCCTCCAGATCCTCGCGCACGAGCACCTCGCCGCCCGAGAAGATGATCAGCACCTCCGACGGATCGACATGGGGTGTCACCTCCTCGTCGAGGACCTTCAGGAAATCCGCCAGCGGCATGTCCGGCACCCCGGGATCAACCCGGCAGTCGCTGCCGCAGTGGCGGCACGCGAGGTTGCACCGCAGCGTACACTCCCAGAAGAGCGTATCGAGGCGATGTTCGAGCACCTTCGCGGCATGAAGGTCCGCAAAGATCCCCAGAGCCATCCTCTTCCGAAAACCCAGATGCCGGGACCCCATTTCTGCCGTTTTTTCCCTCTATTCGACTTCGGGATCCTCCTTCTCGTCGGGCTGTTCCGCAACCGGTGGCAGCGAATCGGGACGCAGGCGTTCCATCTGCTCCCGGCGCTTGACTCGCGCGCTGTCCGACAGCGGCGGACGAACACCGTACATCAACACAATCCGGGCGGGTTGGTTCGGCTCCTTCACGAACGTCGTGTCGGCATCCTTCTGCCCGGAGCTATCCTTGGAAGCCTGCTTCACCGTCGAACATGCCGCCGAGAAGCCCAGCAACGCCGCCAACGCCAATTTCCACTTTCTGCCAGCCATACTCCGAAATAATTAAAAGTCATCTTCACAAAGATAGGAAATTTTCCCGGGAGGCGAAAAAAGCCGGGAAAAAGTTTTGAATCCCACGCTTTTTTATGTTACTTTGTCGCATCTTTAACACTTCAACACTCTAACATCTTTTTTTATGACAGGCAAGGTTAAATGGTTCGATAGCAAAAAAGGCTACGGATTCATTACGACGGAAAGCGGAAAAGAAATCTTCGTACATTTCTCGGGTATCGTGAAGGAAGGATTCAAATCGCTCAACGAAGGCCAGAAGGTCGAATTCGAAATCGGGAACGGCGCAAAGGGTGAACAGGCCGTCAACGTAACTGTAGTTGAGTAAACTATAATTACCTCCATGAATGCGGGACCGCCTGTCGCGGCTTCGCGGTTTTCCGGGACGTCCGTCATCGAGGCGTCCTTTTTTCTTGCCCGATTGAAAAAATAATCGTATTTTTGGGCGTCTAAAAGAGTTATTAAGGATTTTTCAAAACAATAAAACCTTGAAAACCATGAAAGAAGCTATCGCAATTCTCACCGGAGGTGGCCCCGCTCCCGGTATGAACACCGTCGTAGGCAGTGTGGCCAAGACGTTCCTGCGCAAAGGTTACCGCGTGATCGGACTCCACGAAGGCTATACGGGTCTCTTCAACCCGTCGCCCCGCACCGTCGACATCGACTACCCCATGGCCGACGGAATCTTCAATCAGGGCGGTTCGTTCCTCCAGATGAGCCGGTTCAAACCCACCGACGCCGATTTCGAAAACAACTTCAACCTCAAGTTCTTCACCGACAACAACATCAAG
>CALUNH010000055.1 GCA_944321965.1 uncultured Alistipes sp. | reverse complement strand
ATCAACGAGATCCGACGGCACGTCAAACGACAGCTGCGGGACGGAAAGGTCGACGAACTGCGCCGCGAATACAACAGTACGGAGAGTCAGCAGGCGGCCCTCACGGAGTTTTACACGCTTTTCGACACGACGTTCCTGAACCTCTATCCGACCTTTGTGGAGGAGTTCAACGCCTTATTGGAGGAAGATGCGCGGATCGTGCCGCGTAAAGGCGAGTTGCTGACGACCGAACTGCGCATTTATGCGCTGATCCGGCTGGGGATTTCGGACTCGACCAAAATCTCGACGTTCCTGCGCTATTCGATGAGTACGATCTACAACTACCGTTCGAAGATCCGGAACCGGGCTCTTTGCGACCGCAACGAGTTCGAGGAGCGGGTGCGCAACATCGCCATCACCCGATAAGAGATGGAGCGGATAAGTATAGAGGGACGGAAAATGGTTGCCATTCTGTCCATTCCTGAAAAATAATTATTTTTCACCGAAAAAGAGCACAAGGCGAGCAAGATGTAATTCGATGCGATTGTGAAGACACCTGATCGGTGGACAACGTTTTGCAACCGCATATCCTGCTGATAATCTTTCCGGTGTGGGCGAATGTTCACCCCCCCCTACGCACCGCCAGCAAGGAGCCGGAGAGAGGGACGCAAAATAGCCCCAGGTCCTGAAAACAAAAAACCTTGTAAACGATTAGTTTACAAGGTTTTTGCCGTTGGATTGTCTGTATCCCGAAAGCATCACTCTACTCTCGTGGATTGCGGTCCCAGATATGAACGTTTCAACCCGCCGAAATCAAGAACTGTCTTTTGTACGACAATGCCCGGATCCCCCACCCGGATACGCAATGTATGATGCCCCGGGCGGTCAACATACAATGTCGATTTGTTGATCACACAATTCCGCAGGACACTTTCGAACCATACCTGCGAATATTCAACATGCGAGGATGAGGGCGTCGCCAAGGCTCCATTGTCAATCTGCACGCTGTATTTGGTGTCCGTATTGGTATTCTCGTTCAACCGGAAATCCCGGTCTGCATGGAGTGGAAATGTCGGCAACACATAAGTATAGACATCCACCAGCCCCGCATCAAACGCATAAAAATCATACTCCACACATGGCACCTCCGGAGATCGGTAGGTTTGCAGCGCCGCAACCGGATCGCCCAACTGAAGCGCCGCCCCTTCAATCCCCAAATCTTCGACAACCCGAATGTCGATATCCCCGTTCTCACGCAGACGATGGTAACCGGCTCCGGGTATCGAAACAACACCGTTGCTCTCAACATATATTCCCCGAAGATCGTCGCGGGTGGGTGTGGCCGGATTGAACAGCGACACGATGACCCTCCGGACCTGATCTCCCGCCCGGAATTCAATCACTCCGCTATGGTCCGTGCCTATCGGCGCTTTCGCCCAATCCACCGATACATGAATCCGTTCTTCGGTAGGAGTTTGTCCGGCCGATCTGTCGATAAGAATCCACTCCTCCGAAGGCTTCGCCGTCCAGGTCAGGTTCCCGCCCCCACGATTGTAAACGTCGATCCAATGACTCTTGCTCAGATAGCGGTCAAAGGCCGGAAGAGCATGGAAACTTCGAGTGCCCGTCACATCCTCACCCTCTACCTGCAACATCAAAACCGGACCTTCCGACTCAACCCGGGATTCCAGTCGAGGCAGCTCGAAATAGGCACTCACCCGATCATAATTCTGGCGCATGGACATCATGTAATTCCATTTCCCGCCGAGCAGCGAGTTGTAGTTGGCCGTAATGATCTGCAGACTGTCATAACAATTTACCACCTCCTGCCGTACCATGTCGGTCGCGGCACGCCCCTGACGGGCATACCAGCGATTCCGCTGACCGCCAAGCGTCATCCGGTTCATCAGCTCGGCACCTCGCAGGGGATAGTAAACAAGTTGATAGAATGCCGGACGGGCCTCATCTCCGATCTCAGCCAACATCCCTTCGGCCGCGGCCCCAAGCCGACGGTAGGCCGCCAGACGCCGATCGGCCTCCTCGTAATTGACGAACGAAAAATCCGTATCCGTAAGTTGTTCGCAACTTTGGTCGAACCGGTTCCAATGATACCCCCAGCCCATATATTCGGGTTTGCGGGGAAATGCCAGCCGCAGGTGTTCGCGGGTCATGGACTCCAGCCGGGAGTAGTATTCCTGCCCGAAAAATCCCGACAACCAGTGCGCGGGATATTCCACCACATTGTCCGCCGTAAAACGGCCGATATCGTAGGCCATATCCAGGAAGAGCGAAACCTGCATCTCCGAACCCTTCAGATCGCCGCAGTTAAGCAGCCATACACGGTCGGCCGTGGTATCGTAGGCCTTGCGAAGCTCCTCGTACATCAGGGACGGAGGCGTCGTGCTGAACCACAGATAGCTGTGGGGAACTCCCAGATAGGAGACATGGTAATACACCCCGGAACGCCCCGAACGCTGCTGCTCGCGGATCCCGCTCAACCGTTTCAGATAGCCGTAGTTGTCATCAGGCCAGATAATCGTGACGTCATCGGGCAGTTCCAACCCGTTGGAATAGATCTCCAGAACCTCCTTGTACGGCGTAAATGCCTGTGGTATTGTCTCGATCGGAAGATCTATATTATCCTCCAGTATCTTGCGCTGGTCAAGCAGCGCCGACTGGAGCATCTCGACTTTCTTCCGCATCGGGGTCCCGACGGCCATGGCCGCGTCATGCAACCCCCGCAGCGCCAGGGTATAGACATTTTCATAGGCTCCATTCTCCCGGATCCGCTGTGTCAGGACCCGGTTGATGCCCTCCTTGTTCCTGTCATAATCCCAAGGGCCCATCGTCTCCCGATCCCATTCACTCGCCGTATTGAGCAGCAACGGTTCGCAATGTGTGGACCCCATTACAATGGCGAACGTATCGGCCACCATTTTGTTTTCCGGGATCTGATTGAAGGCCGTCGATACCGGGTGCATCGCCGGACAGAGATAGTTGGCCTTCAACCGCAGCAGCAGCTCGCAAATTCGGGCATAGGTCCTGGGACCGATATTGCCCCGCTCCTTTTCATAGGTTTTCGATGTCCACGGCGTCAACCCCCAGTCCTCGTCATTCAAGAAGATACCCCGGTAACGGACTGAGGGGGTCTCCGACAAAGTTGCCGGAGCTTCGACATACAATGCTTTGCGCTTTTTCACAGGAACGTCGGCCCACCAGTACCACGGAGAGACCCCGATTTGTTCCGACAATGAGAAAAGTCCGTACGCGGCCCCACGACGATCACTTCCGGCCACAATCAGCGCCTGCGATATGCCCGGCAGGGGATTGTCGACCCGCTGGATCAGATAACGCTCCCAGGCCCCGTCCAACGCACGGATGTCTATCTTGCCCGCCCGGGCGATCCGCTGAATCAGCGCACTCTTCTCCACCGTCCCGACGATAACCAGCTGGCCCGATTCCGGCAGCGAAGTCACAATCTGCGGACGACGGCCCGTCACTGCTTCGACATCTGCGGCGAAAAGCGCCGCACAACGCTTGACGACTGCGGGTTCGGCCGGATCATGAAGAATCGTGGCCGTTCCCCGGGGTGTGGAGAGCGAGAAGGACTCTCTTCCTTTCGCGGGCCGTTCGCCCACCGAGATACCCGCGGACAAGGCCGTCGGCAACAACAAACCAATAACGAATAAACAAAATCTCATCCCGATCATGTGGCGTATTTTAAGGATTGGCGACCGAACCCGCATAACGGATGCAGGCCGGACGGATACACAAAGTTATGAATTTTCAGCGATTCCCGTGCAAGTCCCGCAGCAGTTTCAGCTTGGCGGGCAGGTTGAATTTGCCGTTCACGGCATCACCCTCATACCAGGTCCCGAAAACCCCCTCCTGCGTGGCATACAGGGCATCGCGCGCCTGCTCCAGATACTCGATGGAACGGCCGAGATCCCCGGTTCGGGTTTCGGGGTGCTTGTACGCCCGGACAAAATAATGAAGCGAAAGATTCAGTTTCTCCATATAACGGCATTGTGCCGCCAGGTTGTCCCGGAAAAAAGCACGATTCCGGGACGGCAACCGCCTCATCAGTTTATCGCAGCGGTCAGCTGTCACAGCAAAACGGGCGGCAGCCTGTTCCGTTCCCCGGAGCAGAGAATCAACCTGGTTCTGCCCGGCAATCCGGAACGACCGGCCCGGAATGCGCTCGAAACCGATCTCATGGAGCGGATTGGGCGAGAAATCGTCGAAACGACCGCCGATCTGCTCGAAAACCCGGGAATAACGCAGGTCCTGGAAAACAAACTGCCGATCCATACCCGGAAACTCCGACGGCTTCTGCGGCCAATAGGCATTGTAAAATTCACGATAGAGTTCAGCGGCCTCTCCGGCATGGCGTTCTCCAAAATATTGTGCGCAGAAATCGCGAAGGAATACATCGGTATCGTACTCTTCCATATTCCACATCATGCGAGCATTGGCGGCCATTTCCATCACGAATTCCCGCAGATTCCCGACATTGACTACCGAAAAGGTCAGCGGGCCGCGACTCCCGACATAACGATAGTTGAATTCCATTTTCCAGGGTCCCTCGGCCGCAGCCAGATGGGCACCCGTAGACGTAAACTGGAGATTCATGTAATACCCCAGTTTGACATGCTGCGTCGTATCGAAGGCCACGATATCATCGTAAGGATAGTGGTCGCGGCGGCCGGCTACGAACGTCCAGAGCATGTTCTTCCCCGTGGGCGGCTTCAAATACCCTTTGGCCAGCAGATCGGAAAGCTCGTCGTAGAACGTCATGCGCACGAAAGGATCCCGCTCCCCGGTTGCCTCCCTGATCATGTCGAGCTGAATGCGGATCATGCGGTTGATGACCTCGGCACGTGCCCGATCCCCTTTCGGCGCATCCGCGAATGCCGCCCAGAAAGGCTGGTCGCCGACTCCCCGGAACGCAATCTGCCAAAGATTCTCCTGCTCGTTGCGGCAGACCGTCTCCACGCTGTACTGCCAGAATTCACGCAGGGCCTGTTCGTTCGAAAGCAACAGCTTCGGAGGTTCCATCTGGCGAACCTCCCGCCAATACCCCTCCCAGTTCATCAGATTGTTGTTGCAGGCGACATGGTGATGGGACGTGAGCACCAGCCCGTATTTGCGCAACAAGGCCGCCTGGCGGTTCAGCTTGTAATCGGGATAGGTGACCGTAGCCTCCAGCTCCACGGTGTTGAGTTTCAGACGCAGCATCGTTTCGAGCCACAACTCGTCATTCTGCCGGGAGAGTCTGCGCCAGGGTGTGAACAGATCCGTATCGTTCGGAAACCAGGCTCGGTAGCGGACCTGGGGCGATTCGCAGAAACAGTCGTAGCCGGCCGGAATCTCAATGCGCTTTTTCACCTGCGGCTCCCAGGACGAGAAATACCATAACGGCGGAACCCCGAGAAGCTGTTCGCTGAACGTGTAAATCGCATAGATGGTTCCACGCATATCCCGCCCGTAAAGATATATGCGACGGCGTTCCGGATCCGCATACACCCGGTGGGACTCGAAATCACCCAGAGACCGCAAACCGGCAAGCGCTACCGGAGCATGAGATGCAGATGCGTTGACGACGATCAGTTCGATCCTCCCGCCTTCGGGCTTCTCCGCCAACAACGGCCTGTACGTCATGACCCTCTCAAAGTCCCGTTGCAAGGTCCGAGCGGCCAGTTTAACCGGAGCCGGTTCGGCGGGGTCCACGACCAGGCAAAAGTTCCCTCGCTTCAGAACCAGCGGGTCCGAGGCAAAACCCGGCCCCGGAACAAGCAGGATAAAAACAATCCCGAAAATGTACAAACATCGTTTCATATGTGATCGACTCATGGTGAAGGCTTCTACGATCTTTTTCATGATCCGCTCGTTGGGTCGGGCCGCTCCCGCTCCTCCAAAAGTCCGGAGAAGAATCCGACGGCCTGATCCCGGAACCGGGAAGCATCGTCATACTCTTGCCGCAATTTAAGAAGAACCTCTTCATAGCGTTCGGAGTCGATCTCCCGGCGCAAACTTTCCCATCGGGCCATATTTCGCCGGGCCAGATCGGGCCCGGACTGCAACCCCTCGAAAAAGGTCTCCTGCAAGCTCCTGCCCGAAGGCATCCGGTAATCCCAGGGCAGGAAATGGCAACTCAGAAGCCACATCTCCGGACATCGTGCAGGATCCTCGAACCTCGACCGGTTCGGCTCGAAATATTGTGCAGTAAAAGCGGTCCCCCGGCTTGTCCGATCCATTCCCACCCCTGTCGAATCGGCATACCACTCCTTTCCCGCCCGATTCCGGAAGTTGGCATAATAGTGGGTCTCCACATCCAGGGTAAGCCCCAGGCCGTAAGGAGAACTACTCTGTGTAAAGACCTGCCACGTGGGCATCATCATCGCCTCGATCTCACGGGTCGCCGCATCATCCGTATGCCAGGTAGAACGAATCCAGTCCCGGGTGATCCGCCCCGTCGGCTCCTCCGGATTCCACGCCAACCGACCGAAGGCATACCAGTTGGCCTGCGCAAACGGATGGCCGGTCCAGTTCCGTGAATCCCCCGTATTGGCGACTCCTGCAATGGCCCGGATTCGCTGCGGGTAAATCTTACCTCCCGTTATCCGAGACACCGTACTCCCGGGCCCGAGACAGAATGTATCGAAATCCAGAACGGTCCGCCACTGCGGAAGCAAATAAACCAGATAGGTCGAATGACCCGTGTATTCCTGGGTAATCTGAAGCTCCAGCATCACTTGCGAATGGCGCATCGCACCGAATAGCGGCTGAACCGGTTCCGAGGGTTGGAAATCGAGCGGGCCGTTCTTGGTTTGAAGGATCACGTTGTCGTCGAACCGTCCGTCCAGCGGCATAAACTCAAGATAGGAACGCTTCATCCGATCCCTGTCAATATCCGGATTGTAGACAAATGTCCGCCACATGACAATGCCCCCATGCGGCCTCAAGGCTCGGGCCAGGAGATTGGCGCCATCGGCGTGCGTACACCCATAATCCTGAGGTCCCGGCATCCCTTCCGAATTCGCCTTCACGAGGAAGCCCCCGAAATCGGGAATCAAGGCATAGATCTCATCGGCTTTGGCTTTCCACCACGCCCGTACGCGCGGGTCTCGCGGGTCGGACGTGTCGAGATCCCCGATCCCGCCCCACGCCTTCTTCCGGTCGGGAGTTGCGGAAGGTTTCATCGGTGCCGCATAATTGGCCGCCAGATAGACCCGGATATTGTATCTCCGGAATACCGCGGCCAGGGCGGCCACTTTTTCCAGATAATCGTGCCGCAGAATCCGGGGATCCGCATTTACGTTGTTCAGAACCACGCCATTGATTCCGATCGAGGCGTTGGCCCGGGCATAGTCTTCATAGCGGGGATCGAGCACCTCCGGCAGTTCGTCCCATTTCCAGAGGGAGGCTCCCGCATAACCGCGCTCGACATGTCCGTCCAGATCGTCCCAGTGATTGAGCATTCTCAGGTCATAGGCCGGAACCTCCGTGATATTCAGCCCGGAGAGCGGGTTCCCGCATTGAATCTCCCGAATCAATCGGAAGGAGGCATACAGCAGACCCGCAGCCGCCGCAGCCTGAACGGAGATTCCGGTCCCGTCGCTTTGGATTCTGTATCCTTCCGCGCCCAGTTCCGCCGGATTTCCGTCAAGAGACATGCGAATTCCTGCCCGATCATCATCCGTCCATTGCGGAGTGATGCCAAGCATCCGCTCGAAAGCCTGCGTCAGCTCCCTGGAGATAACGGCTCCGTACCTGTTTGCGGGGAGAGTGATACGGGAACACGTTTTTTCATATTCGCTTCGCAAAGCGAGTTGACGGACCGGCCTATAGTCGAGCCACAGGTGATACCCGGCAGAGTCCGTTTGTGAAGGCGTGCAACCCGTCAGCAGTCCGATCAATACAATCAGCAATGCAGGTCGTTTCATGTTCAGTCCGAGATGTTGGGTGATACGTATGGAATTTCCAAATGACGACAATTGGCAGGTTCGTGTCTTCAGGAGTAATCCCGGGACCAAAAGTAAGCATAAATCGGCAATTCGACAATGAATACAGGGGAATTTCCGTCCTCACCCTTGCCATTTTGCACTTCAGAGGACCGCCCTGCCTGTGTACGGCGGCAGCCCGCACCGTCTCGTACAGTCCAAACCGCAAAAAAATCGGCGAATACTTTCCCGGATTTGCATTCACAACCAGCGCAGGAGAGAATTCTCCACAAAAAGGCCGAATCTTTTTTTGCTCTAATGACAATTTTTTTGCTCTAACAACAATTTTTTCCCTTTCACCCGTAATTTCCCCTCCAATCCCGGTTTTGGGGCTTCGCTATTTCAATCTTTCTCGTTATCTTTGTTTACATCGGATAGCCGGAGGGCCCTCTGTCTCATACCATTCTCCGAACCTCGAAACCAGATTTCAGCCCACGCCATATATCCAGGTTCTAAATTCGGAAAATATCAACAAACCTCTAAAACTTCAGACATGAAACATTTGTACAAATGGTTCGTTCCCGCAATGGTCATGCTGGCAGCCGCATTATCCGCTTCGGCGTCCGAAAAAAGCGATTCGACATTCGTATTCCGCTTCGTGACGGGTGACGATATGTTCTATGTCCCGTGGAACGGCAACGGTGCGGAACTCGACCGCCTGCTCGCCTGCGCGGAACAGCACAAGGAGGCCATTCTTGCCGGAAGCATTCCCGTTCTGGTCGACGGCTACTGCACCTCGCAGGCCACGGCCGCCGAAAACCTTGCGATGGCCAAAACACGCTCGAACCGCGTGAAGACCGAAATGATCCTCCGCGGCGGGCTGACCGAGGCGTGCTTCACAACGAAAAACCACGCCGCCAAAGGCAACTTCGTGACGGTTCGGATCGTCATCCCGGCCGGGCCCTCGGAGGCCGAACTGGAGGCCGCACGCCGGGCCGAAGCCGCACGCCTGGCGGCCGAGAAGCGTGCCCGGGAGGCGGCGCGTAAGGCCGAAGCCGCACGCCTGGCTGCCGAGAAACGGGCTGAAGAGGCCCGCAAGGCCGCGGAACAGACCGCTGCAATTTCTCCCGTACTGGAGGAGACCCGCGAAGAGGAACCCGTCGCATCGAAAACCTGCACGTCGAGCCTTGCCCTGCATGCCAACCTGCTGCGCTGGGCGACGCTGACCCCCGACCTGGGACTCGAATGGCGCATCAACAGCACGTGGACCCTGGCCGTCAACGGATCGTGGACCTCGTGGACGTGGAACGACAACGCCCGCCGCTATGCCCTCTGGGAGGTGGCGCCCGAAGTGCGCTGGTACCTCGGGGAGAAGAAACGCGGTTACCTCGGAGCGACGTTTAAGGCCGGACAGTTCAACTACAAGCTCTCCGACACGGGACGCCAGGGCGATCTCCTCGGCGGAGGTATCACCGGAGGCTACGCCGTGCCGCTGGGCAAGGCCCTGTCGCTGGATTTCAACATCGGGTTGGGCTATTTGAATGCCGATTTCGAAAAATATGAAGTCATCGACGGCGTGTGTGTCCGCCAGGGTTCGGAGACGAAGGATTGGTGGGGACCCGTCAATGCGGGGGTATCGCTCGTCTGGAAACTTTTTTAACGAGGGAGGAAAAAATATGAAAACGACACGATATATTCCGATCATGGCCGCTGCAGCCGGGTTGCTGCTGGCGACCTCCTGCGTGAAGAACACGCTCTACAACACCCCGCACCCCGACCAGGGGAAGATTGCGGTGACAGCCGACTGGTCGGCGCGCGGCGAGGGGATCGACATTCCCGCCGCATGGCGGATGAACATGGCCGACTACACGGGTTCGGCAACCGGGGCGGTCAGCTCGCCCGACCATCTGTTCGCTCCGGGCTGCTACACCCTGGCGGCCTGGAATCCCACTCCGGAGATCACCGTCGAGGGCACCACGGCCAGCGTGAAGGCCGCGACGGGCAACTGGAACGGCGCGGGAGACTTCATCCACAACGCCCCGACGTGGTTCTTCACCCATGCGGAGCAGGTGCAGATCGAACCGGACAAGGAGTACACCTTCACCGCCGCGATGCGGCAGCAGGTGCGCGAGCTGACCCTCGTCATCGAGCCGACGGGCGACGCCGCGGAGCGCATTACGGAGATTGTCGCCTGCCTGACGGGGGCGGCCGGGACGCTGGACTTCGCAACCGATACCTACGGAGCCGCTTCGAACGTCGTGCTTCCCTTCACGAAGATCATCTCGGGGGCCGATGCCGGGAAATGGACCACTACGGTGCGGCTGCTGGGCGTGACCGGTGCGGAGCAGTTGCTGACGGGCGAGATTCGCTATACGGACGACAACCCGTCTCCCACGACGCTGGACAGCGACCTCACGGAAGCCCTCGCGGAGTTCAACACCGGGAAGAACGAGCCGCTGACGCTTGGCGGCTCGCTGGTCGAGACGCCCGACAAGATGGGCTTCACGCTGGAGATCAACGCCTGGGGCGACGGTGCGGACGGAGACGGCAGCATGGAGATGAACTGCACCTACGATGCAGGTACCAACACCTACACGGTTTACAACGAGGAGGGGCTTCGCATCTGGGCCGACGCCGCGCGGAAGGACCTTGCGACCAACTGCATCCTGGCCCGCAACATCACGATGGAGGCCGTAGAGGAGGGCGCGAGCAACTGGATGCCCGTAGGCTATTATGATAATGAAAGCTGGGACTACATCGGGTACACCGGCACCTTCGACGGTGGCGGCCATACCATCACGGGGCTGACCATCTACCTCCCGGATCAAGACAATGTGGGCTTGTTCGGCGTGGTCGGCGAATCTGGCACGGTGCAGAACCTGACGCTCGCAGGGGTGAAGATTACCGGCAACGACCATGTCGGCGGCGTGGCGGGATACAACATCTACGGCACCGTGACCGCCTGCTACGCTACGGGCGATGTCTCCGGCAACAGCTCTGTCGGCGGCGTGGCGGGATACAATATCGGCACCCTGACCGCCTGCTACGCTACGGGCGATGTCTCCGGCAACAGCT
>CALUNH010000054.1 GCA_944321965.1 uncultured Alistipes sp. | reverse complement strand
AGCATCCAAGAAGCGCATCAGCGGCTTTTCAAAAAGCACTCGATCGTGTTCTCCATCAGGCAGCAGATCGTCATCGGACCGACACCGCCCGGCACCGGCGTGATGACCGATGCCTTCGGCTCGATGGCCGCAAAGTCGACGTCGCCGCACAATTTGCCCGTCTCCGGGTCGCGGTTCACACCCACGTCGATCACCACCGTCCCTTCGGAGACCATATCGGCCGTCACGAACTTCGGACGCCCGATGGCCACGACCAGGATCTCCGCCCCGCGCGTCACCTCGGCGAGGTTGCGCGTGCGGCTGTGGGCCATCGTCACCGTGGCGTTCGCATCGAGCAGCAGCTTCGAGACCGGCAGCCCCACGATGTTGCTGCGGCCGATCACCACGGCGCGCTTCCCGGCGATCTCCACCCCGGCAGCCGTCAGCATCCGGATGATTCCCTTCGGCGTGCAGGGCAGCGTGCAGGGCTGTTTCTGCCACAGCGCCGCCACATTCAGCGGATGGAACCCATCCACATCCTTCGCCTTGTCGATCGTCTCGATCACCTTGCTCTCGTCGATATGCTTCGGCAGGGGCAGCTGCACCAGAATGCCGTCCACCTCCGGATCGGCGTTCAGTTCGGCGATCAGCCCCAGCAGCTCCGCCTCCGGAATCGACTCCGGGCGGCGGAGCGTCGTGTTGCGGATCCCGACCTCGGCCGAGGCCTTCGCCTTGCCCGTCACATAACTCACGCTCGCCGGATTGTCCCCCACGAGAATCACCACCAGATGGGGCACGCGCCCGTATTTCGCAGGGAAGGTCTTCACCTGCTCCGCCATCTCGGCCTTCAACCGGGCCGAAAGTTCCTTTCCGCTGATTATCATATTTTTATCCGTTATTTATCAAAAGCCCAGTGTCCGATATCGGTGCGGTGGAAGAGGTTGTCGCACCCGATGCGCGCCACGTCGCGCAGCGCCGCCTCACGCGCCTCGGCCAGCGTGGCACCCCTCCCCACGACAAACAGCACCCGGCCGCCCGCCGTCACGATCCGGTCGCCATCGGCCTTCGTACCCATGTGGTAGACCGTTCCCTCGACACGATCCAGGCCCGTGATCTCGTGGCCCTTCTCATAGCTTCCGGGATACCCCTTCGAGGCCAGCACGATACCCAGTGCCGGGCGGTCGTCCCACTCCAGACGGGCATCGCCGCCGTCGGCCACGGCGCAGAAGATCTCCACGATATCGCTCTTCAGACGCGGCAATACGACCTCCGTCTCGGGATCGCCGAAACGGGCGTTGAACTCGATGACCTTGATGCCCTGCGCGGTCTTCATCAGACCGCCGTACAAGACCCCTTCGAAGGGGCAGCCTTCGGCAACCATCGCCTCGGCCGTCGGGCGCATGATCCGCTCCACGGCAAAGCGTTCATCCTCCACGGTGATGAACGGCAGCGGCGAATAGGCCCCCATGCCGCCCGTATTGGGACCCAGGTCGCCGTCATAGGCGCGCTTGTGGTCCTGCGAGAGCACCATGGGCCACACGCGGCGCCCCGAGACGAAGCACAGAAGCGAAAACTCCGGGCCTTCGAGGTAATCCTCAACGACGACCTTGCCCTCGCCGAACTTGTCGTCGAGCAGCATATCCTTCAGGGCCGCATCGGCCTCCTCCATCGTCTGAGCGATCACCACGCCCTTTCCGGCCGCCAACCCGTCGTACTTCAGCACCGCCGGGAACGGACGTCCGGCCACATACTCCCGCGCCGCGGCATACTCCGTAAAGGCCCGGAACCCGGCCGTCGGGATGTCGTATTTGGCCATCAGCTCCTTGGCGAACTCCTTCGACGACTCGATGCGGGCCGCCGCCTTCGTGGGACCGAAGATCCGCAGCCCCGCGGCCTTGAAGCAGTCGACCACCCCGGCGGCCAGCGCCACTTCAGGGCCGACGACCGTCAGCCCGATGCCCTCCGCCGCGGCAAAGTCGCGCAGACGCTCCACCTCGGTCTCCCGGATGGCCACACACTCCGCCTGGCGGGCAATGCCCGCATTCCCGGGAGCACAATAGATCTTTTCGACCTGCGGCGAGCGCAAAAGCGCATCGACGATGGCGTGTTCGCGGCCTCCGCCGCCGATTACCAATACTTTCATGGGCATTCTGTTTTTCGGATCAGTGTTTGAAATGGCGCTCGCCGGTGAAACACATGGCGATACCCTTCTCGTCGGCCTTGCGGATCGACTCCTCGTCACGCACCGAACCGCCCGGCTGCACGATGGCCGTCACGCCGTACTCGGCAGCCAGCGCCACACAGTCGTCGAAGGGGAAGAAACCGTCCGACGCCAGCACGATACCCTCCGTCACACCGGCGGCACGGGCCTGATTCAGGGCCAGTTCGGCCGACCCGATGCGGTTCATCTGCCCGGCGCCGACGCCCAAGGTGCGGCCATCCTTCACGGCCACGATGGCGTTCGACTTCACGTGCTTGACGATGCGCCAACCGAAATTCAGGTCGTCCATCTGCTCCGCGGCGGGCTGCGCCTTCGTGACGCACATCTCCGGCGTCACCATTTTGGTCGCCACGTCGAGGTCCTGCACCAGCAGGCCGCCATTGACGCTCACGTACTGTTTCGGATCCACGGCGCCCTTCGTCATGTCGACCTCCAGCAGCCGCAGGTTCTTCTTCGTGCAGAGCACCTCCAGCGCCCCCTCGTCGAACTTCGGGGCCATGATGATCTCCAGGAAGATGGGCTTCATCAGCTCGGCAGCCTCGCGCGTCACGGTGCAGTTCGTGGCGACGATTCCGCCGAAGATCGAGACCTTGTCGGCCTCGTAAGCCTTGGTCCACGCCTCAACGACATCCTTGCCTTCGGCTGCCCCGCAGGGGTTCATGTGCTTCAGCCCGACGCAGAACGGACGGTCGAACTCCCGCACGATGCACAGCGCGGCGTTGGCATCCTGGATGTTGTTGTACGACAGCTCCTTGCCGTTCAGCTGACGGGCAAAGGCCAGCGAATAGGGCACCTTGTGCTCCTCGCGGTAGAACTTCGCCCCCTGGTGCGGGTTCTCGCCGTAGCGCAGCGACTGCACGAGGTCGAATTCCAGGAAGAGTTTTTCGTTCAGCCCGGCCTGCTTGCGCATGTAGGTGGCGATCATCGCGTCATACTCCGCCGTATGGGTGTAGGCCTTGGCCGAGAGCTTCAGCCGCGTCGCCTTTTCGGTATTGCCCGAGGTGCGGATCTCCTCCAGCACCTGCGCGTAGTCCGCCGGATCGCATACGACCGTCACGTCGGCCCAGTTCTTGGCTGCCGAACGCAGCATCGAAGGTCCGCCGATGTCGATGTTCTCGATGGCGTCCTCCATCTTCACGTCCGGTTTCGCGATCGTCTGCCGGAACGGATAAAGGTTCACGCACACCAGGTCGATGAACTCGATACCGTTCTCCTTCAGCGCCTTGAGGTGCTCGGGATCGTCGCGGCGCGCCAGCAGCCCGCCGTGGACCTTCGGATGGAGGGTTTTGACCCGTCCGTCGCAGATCTCCGGGAAGCCCGTCACATCGCTGATGTTGATAACCTCGACGCCGCTCTCCCGCAGCAGTTTCATCGTACCGCCCGTGGCGATTACCTCCCAACCGAGTGCCCGGAGCCCCTTGGCGAACTCCACGACACCCGTCTTGTCGCTTACACTGATCAATGCTCGCATGTTGCTATTCTTTTTTTCCGTTCAATAATTTTCCAATCGTTTCGACATAAAGCGGATACTCCACCGCATGAATCATCGGTTCCAGCTCCTCGATGTCGTGCCCCTCGTAAGGGAAGGCGCGCTGGGCGATGATCCGCCCGCCGTCGAGTTCGGCATCGACGTAATGGATCGTCACGCCGAAGACCTTGACGCCGTACTCCAGCGCCTGTTCGATGGCGTGCGCCCCGCGGAAGGCCGGCAGCAGCGAAGGGTGGATGTTGATGATCCGCCCCGCATAGGCCCCCAGCAGCACGTCGCCCACAATCCGCATGTAACCGGCCAGACAGACCAGTTCGACCCCCGCGGCATCCAGCCGTGCGACGATCTCCCGTTCGTAGTCGGCCTTCGAGGCGTACTCCTTCGGTGCGAAGGCAAAGGTCTCGACGCCGTGGTTCCGGGCCCGTTCGACGACCCGCGCCCCGGGTTTGTCGCAGACCATCAGCACCACCTCCGCGGGCAACTCGCCCCGTTCGCAGGCCGTTACGATGGCCTCGAAGTTCGTGCCGCTGCCGCTGGCAAAGACTGCAAGACGGTGCATGGCCCTACCGGATGACGACACTCCCGGTGTCCGTGACACGTCCGATAACCGAGACGCGTTCGCCCTGCGCCTGAAGGATCTCGATGGCTTTCGGAGCCTCCGCAGCGTCCAGCGCGATGACCATGCCGATCCCCATGTTGAAGATGTTGAACATCTCGCGGTGCGACACCTTGCCGTACTTCTCCAGGAAGCGGAACACCGGCAGGATCTCCCACGAACCCTCCTCGATCTCCAGCCCCTGCCCTTCGTGCAGGATGCGCGGGATGTTCTCGTCGAAGCCGCCGCCCGTGATGTGGCTGATGCCGTGGACGTCGCACTGACGGATCACTTCGAGGACCTGTTTCACGTAGATCTTCGTCGGCGTGAGCAGCACCTCGCCCAGGAGTTTGTTCGACAGTTCGGGATAGCTGCGGTGCAGGTCGAAATAGTTGTCGGCCACGATCTTGCGCACGAGGCTGAAGCCGTTCGAGTGGACGCCGCTCGACGCGATGCCCACCAGCACGTCACCCGTGCGGACCTTCGAGCCGTCGATCAGCTTCGATTTCTCGACCACGCCCACCGTGAATCCGGCGATATCGTACTCCCCGTCGGCATACATGCCCGGCATCTCGGCCGTCTCGCCACCCACCAGCGCGCAACCCGCCTGGCGGCACCCTTCGGCCACGCCCGCCACGATGGCCTCGATCTTCTGCGGCACGTTGTGCCCCACGGCCACATAGTCGAGGAACAGCAGCGGTTCGGCACCCTGTGCCAGCACGTCGTTCACGCACATCGCCACGGCATCGATGCCGATCGTATCGTGCTTGTCCATCTGGAAAGCCAGCTTGAGTTTCGTACCCACGCCGTCCGTGCCGCTTACCAGCACCGGTTCCTTCACCTGCAGGGCCGAGAGGTCGAACATCCCGCCGAAAGCGCCGATATTGCCCATCACGCCCGTCCGGGCCGTCGAGGCCACGTGCTTCTTGATGCGCCGCACCACTTCGTAACCGGCTTCGAGGTTCACACCGGCCTTTTCATAACTTTGAGCCATAGTATTTATGGGTTTTAGATTCCTAACTCATTTATTGTCCTTGTTGGCCTCCTCGACCGTCTGGTACAGGGCCGTGGGATACGATCCCGTGAAGCAGGCCATGCACAATTCGCAGCGGTTCCCGGCCTTCAGCAGCGAGTCGGGAGAGAGGAACGACAGCGAATCGGCCCCGATCTCCTGACGCACCCCCTCGACGTTCTTGCGCGCCGAGATCAGCTCGTCGTAGGTCGACGTGTCGACGCCGTAGAAGCAGGGGCCGATCATCGGGGGGCTGGCGATCCGGACGTGGACCTCGGTAGCCCCGGCCTCCTTGAGCATCGTGACGATCCTCCGCGAGGTCGTGCCCCGCACGATCGAGTCGTCGACCAGCACCACGCGCTTGCCCCGCACGATCGAACGCACGGCCGAGAGTTTCATCCGAACACCCTTTTCGCGCAGCTCCTGCGTCGGCTGGATAAAGGTCCGGCCGATATACTTGTTCTTGATCAGGCCCATTTCGTAGGGCAGGCCGCTCTCCTCGGCATAACCCATCGCGGCGCTCAGGCTCGAATCCGGAACGCCGACCACGATGTCTGCCTCGGCCGGGGACTCCTGGCAGAGCAGACGTCCCGACTCCTTGCGGTAGGCGTGGACGTTGCACCCCTCGATGTCGCTGTCCGGACGCGCGAAGTAGATGTACTCCATCGCGCACATTTCGTGGCGCTTGTACTGCGAATAGTCGCGGCTGCGAATCCCCTGGTGGTCGATCGTAACGATCTCGCCCGGCTCCACGTCGCGCACGAACTCCGCACCCAGCACGTCGAAGGCGCACGTCTCGCTCGAAACCACCCATCCATCGCCCAAACGCCCGATCGACAACGGGCGCAGCCCGTACTTGTCCCGGCAGGCGTAGATGCGGTTGGCCGTCATGATCAGGAAGGCGAAGGCCCCCTCCAGCATGTTCAGCGCATCGATGATCGAGAAGATGCGCGGACGGTCGTGGTAGCGCGTCTCCTTCTTGATCAGGTGGGCCAGGATCTCGCTGTCCGAGGTCGACTGGAAAAGGCTGCCCCGGTTTTCGAGATACTCGCGCAACAGGGTCGAATTGACGATGTTGCCGTTGTGCGCCAGGGCGAAATCGCCCGTATTGTGACGGAACAGGAACGGCTGGATATTCTCCAGACCGCCGCCTCCGGCCGTCGTGTAGCGAACGTGGCCGATGGCCATCGAGCCCTTCAACGTGGCGAGTTTCTCCTCGTTGAAGACCTCCGTCACCAGACCGCTGCCCTTGATGCGGCGGAACGTGCCCTTCTCGTCGACCGAAACGATCCCGGCGCCCTCCTGTCCGCGATGCTGCAGGGCGTGCAGCCCGTAATAGGCCAGCGATGCGGCCCCGGGCACCCCGTAGATGCCGAAAACTCCGCACTCCTCGTGCAACTCACGGTCGCGGATTACCTCTTCTTCCCTCATCATCTTATTCGGTAATTTTCTTCAAACGTGCCAAAATCTCCTCGTAAGCCTCACGCACACGTCCCAGATCGCGGCGGAAACGGTCCTTGTCGAGCCGTTCGCCCGTGGTCATGTCCCACAGACGGCACGTGTCCGGCGACACCTCGTCGGCCAGTACGATCTCGCCCTCCGACGTGCGGCCGAACTCGATCTTGAAGTCCACCAGCGTAATGTTCATCCGGGCGAACAGCGACTTGAGGATTTCGTTGATCCGGGCCGCCATCCCGTAGATCCGCTCCAGCTCCTCGTAGGTCACCACCCCCAGCGCCACGGCGTGGTGGTCGTTGATCAGCGGATCGCCCAGTTCGTCCCGCTTGTAGCAGATGTCGAAAATCGTGTTTGCGGGTTGCGTACCCTCCTCGATGCCCAGACGATGGGCCATCGAACCGGCGATGACGTTGCGCACGATCACCTCCAGCGGAATGACCGACACCTTGCGGCACAACTGGTCGCGGTCGTTGAGCGTCTCGATATAATGGGTCTTCACCCCGGCCTTCTCCAACTCCTTGAAAAGGATCGTCGAAATGGCGTTGTTCAGCACCCCCTTGTTCTCGATCGTAGCCTTCTTGATGTTGTTGAAAGCCGTGGCGGTATCCTTGTAGCGGATGATGATCCGTTCGGGATCGTCCGTTCGGAAAACCTGCTTGGCTTTGCCCTCGTAGAGCATTTCGAGCTGTTTCATGAATTCGTATCTTGCTGTTATGCTGTTATCCCGCAATTATTTTTTCCGGAAATAGGCCACGGCGTTCTCGAAGAGCGACTGCTGCTTGTTGCCGGCGATGTTCTTGAAGAGGTTCTCCTCCCAGCGTTCCGTGTGCCCCATCTTGCCGAGGATCTGGCCGTCCTTCGAGACGATGCCCTCGATGGCATACGACGAACCGTTGGGGTTGCAGGGAGCCTCGGCCGTGGGACGCCCCTCGGCGTCGGCGTACTGGAAGGCCACCTGACCCGACTCGAACAACTCCCGGGCCAGCGCCTCGCTCACCACGAACTTGCCTTCGCCGTGGCTGACGGCGATCGAGTGCAGTTCGCCCACGCGGAACGACGACAGCCACGGCGAGTTGGTCGAAGCCACGCGCGTGGTGACGATCTGCGAGATGTGGCGGTTGATGTCGTTGCGGAAGAGCGTCGGAGACTCCTTGGTGACCATCCCGAGGCGGCCGTAGGGCAGCAGCCCCGACTTCACCAGCGCCTGGAATCCGTTGCAGATGCCCAGGATCAGGCCACCGCGGTCCAGCAGCGCGTGGATCTCCGCCATGATATCCTTGTTGTTCAGTACGTTGACGATAAATTTGGCGCTTCCGTCGGGTTCGTCGCCCGAGGAGAAGCCGCCGCTCAGCACGAAGATGTGCGCCCGGCGGATGTGCTCCTTCATCGCGGCAATCGAGCGCAGGATGTCGTCGCCCGCGATGTTGCACAGCACGCTCATCTCCACCTCGGCACCGGCCCGGCGGAACGCCTTGGCCGTATCGTAGTCGCAGTTCGTGCCCGGGAAAACCGGAATGTAGACCCGCGGGTGCTCCACGGCCTCGCCCGGATAGGTGAAGCGCTTTTCGGCTGGCTCCGAGGTCATTACCTCCGCCGAGTTCAAGCCCTTGTCGGGATAAACCGTCGCAAAGCGCTCGGTATTGGCGCGGTAGAGCTCGTCGAGCGGCATCCGCACGCCGCCGAGCGTCACCGCCGCGTCGGCCACCGTGAAGCCCACAAGTTCCGCACGCGGATACTCCAGCGTCCCCTCGCACTCCACGAGGATCGATCCGTAGGCGTAGTCGTAGAGTTTCGACTCCTCCATCTCGACCTCCACGCCGATTCCGTTTCCGAAGGCCATCTTCGCCACGCCTTCGGCCACGCCGCCGAAGCCCACGGACCACGCCGCAAGGATCTTCCCTTCGGCGATCCGGTCGCTCACGAACGTGAAGTTCTCCTTCAACTGCGCCGTATCGGGCATCCAGTTCTCATGCGGCGTGTGGCGCACGAGGTACAACCGGTGTCCGGCCCCCTTCAGGTCGGTGGAGATCACCGTCCGCGCATCGACCGTCGTGATGCCGAAGGCCATCAGCATCGGCGGCACGTTGATATGCTGGAACGTCCCCGACATCGAGTCCTTGCCGCCGATCGACGGAAGGCCCAGTTCGACCTGCATCTTCAGCGCTCCGAGCAGCGCGCTCAGCGGCTTGCCCCACGACTCGGCATCCCGGGTCATGCGCTCGAAATACTCCTGGTAGGAGTAGCGCATCCGGTCGTAGCGGGCGCCCGACGCCACGACCTTCGCCGCAGCCTCCACCACGGCGTAGGCCGCCCCGTGGTAGGGGCTCCACTTCGCCACGAAGGGGTTGTAGCCGAAGGCCATCACGCTGGCCGTATCCGTATAGCCGTCCGTCGGGAGCTTCTGCACCGAAACCTGCGTCTCGCTGCGCTGCGTCCGTCCGCCGAAGGGCATCAGCACCGTCGAGCGGCCGATCGTCGAGTCGAACATCTCGATCAGACCCCGCTGCGAAACCACGTTGTCATCCTTCAGGTTGTTGGCAAAGCGTTCGGACGCCGTGGTGCCCTCGACCGTCCGTTCGAAGGGGTTGCGGTTCTCCACCCCGCCGATCTTCGCCTCGGCGTAGTGCTTCGCTCCGGCGCTGTCGATGAACGCACGGCTCAGGTCCACGACCTTCCGGTCCCCCTTGAACATCCGCATCCGCGCCGTATCCGTCACGTCGGCCACGTGAACCGCCTCGATATTCTCCTCGCGGCAGTAACCCATGAACTCCTCCATGTCCCTGGCCTCGACGACCACCGACATGCGCTCCTGCGACTCGCTGATCGCCAGTTCCGTAGAGTTCAGGCCGCTGTATTTCGTCTTCACCCGGTCGAGGTAGATGTCCAGGCCGTCGGCCAGCTCGCCGATCGCCACGCTGACACCACCCGCGCCGAAGTCGTTCGATTTCTTCACCAGGCGCGTCACCTCCGGGCGGCGGAAGAGCCGCTCCAGCTTCCGCTCCTCGGGAGCGTTGCCCTTCTGCACCTCGCTGCCGCACGTCTCCAGCGACCTGGCATCGTGCTCCTTCGACGAACCCGTCGCTCCGCCGATGCCGTCGCGGCCCGTCCGGCCGCCGAACATGATGATCTTGTCCCCCGGAGCCGGGCGTTCGCGCCGCACGTTCTCCGCCTTCACGGCTCCGACCACGGCCCCGACCTCCAGCCGCTTGGCCACGTAGTCCGCGTGGTAGATTTCGCGCACGTGCGTCGTGGCCAGGCCGATCTGGTTGCCGTAGCTCGAATAGCCCGCTGCGGCCTTCTTCGAGATGACGCTCTGCGGCAGTTTTCCCGCGAGCGTCTCCGAAACCGGCAGGTAGATGTTCCCGGCACCCGTCACGCGCATCGCCTGGTAGACGTAGCTGCGGCCCGACAGCGGGTCGCGGATCGCACCGCCCAGGCAGGTCGATGCCCCGCCGAAGGGTTCGATCTCCGTCGGGTGGTTGTGCGTCTCGTTCTTGAACTGCAGGAGCCACGTCTCCGGCTTCCCGTCGACGTCGACCTCCACATAGATCGAGCAGGCGTTGTTCTCCTCCGAGACCTCCAGGTCGTCCAGCAGCCCCTTCTGCTTCAGGTAGCGGGCCCCGATCGTCGCCATGTCCATCAGGCAGATGCTCTTGTGCTCGCGACCCAGTTCGCGGCGGATCCGCAGGTAGAGTGCCAGCGAATCCTCGATCTCCTCCTTCACGAACGACTCCTCGACCGTAATCCCTTCAAGTTCGGTCGTGAAGGTCGTATGGCGGCAGTGGTCGCTCCAGTAGGTATCCAGGATGCGCAGCTCCGTCTCGAAGGGATCGCGCCCCTCCCCGCGGAAGTATTTCACCACCTCGTACAGGTCGTCGGCGTTCATCGCCAGACCCATCCGCTTGCAGTAAGGCTCCAACTCGTCGTCCGCCATCTCCCGAAATCCCTCCAGCACCTGGACCGGCTTCACCTCGGCCTGCTCCATGTCCGTCAGCACCGAGAGGTCCTTTTCGCGCGACTCCACGGCGTTGATATAGTAGTGGCGGATCCGGGCCAGCTCCTCCTCGGTCACGCTGTCATCGAAGAGCAGCAGCTTCGCCGAACGGATGTTCACCTGCGCCTCGGGGTCGATCAGCCGCACGCAGTCCACCGCCGAAGCGGCCCGCTGGTCAAACTGGCCGGGCAGGCACTCCACGGCGATGTATTTGCGGCCCGCAAGGTCGCACGCATCGCTCACCTCGTCGGTCACCACCTCGCCGAAAACCGTGTAACGGCTCTTTTCGAGCAGCTCCTCCGTGAAGCCGAACAGGTCGTAGATGTTCAGCAGGCGCAGTTCGCGCAGCGTGAGGTTCAGATTCGTGTTCAGTTCGCGCCGAAGACTCTCCGCCTCCACCCGGAAGCGCGGCAGTTTCTCGACGAAAATACGATAGTTGGTCGTGTTCATTTATTGT
>CALUNH010000053.1 GCA_944321965.1 uncultured Alistipes sp. | reverse complement strand
CCGAGTGCGTAGCACCCGATGTCGTAGGGGTTGTAGTAGAAGGTGATCCCTTCGGGTGTGATGCGGAAATTCTCCGTCGGGGCGATGTACTCCGGGAAGAACCCCGCCCGGGTGAGCTCTTCATCGGTCGAAGCGCCGTATTGTTCGGCAATGCCCTTGCGGATCAGCCCGTCGAGGCGTTGGAGCTCCTCCGCGGAGAAGAGGTCGGCCAGCGAAAGTTCGAATCCGTCGGTGAGTGAATAGGTGTGGCATTGGGTTCCGTACATGCCGTGCGCACCGCCGGTGTAGCCGGCCCGGGTGATGATGTAGCAGAGCAGCGAATCCTGCACCGAGGCTTCCGATTCTACCGAGATTTCGTATTGGCCGCCCTTCGGGGCGTTTCCCTCCGGGAGATAATTGTTGAGAATATCGTTCAGGAAGGCTGCGGCGCCCTCTCCGGCCGTTCCGGAGAACTCCTCCAGTTGGAAAAAGTAGCCGATGTTGGCCTGTTCGATCAACTCCAGGGCCGGGGATTTCGCGGCGTTCTCGATCGAGAGGAACCGGTAGTCGACCTGACAGCTGCTACCGTTCCGGCATAGAAGGGTGTCGAGCGCCATCGTTGTGAACCGGGGCGGCACGGGGTGTTTGGAGCAGGCACAGACGCAGAGTGCGGCTGCGAGGATCAGGGCGGGTCGGATTTTCATGGCGGAATGCGGTTTTGTCCGAGGGTAAAGATAGGCAAAAAGCGGGATCCGGCAAGAAAACCGAAAAAAAATCGCAGATTTAGGGGGAAAATTTTGGAGATTCAAAAGAAGGCGCTATCTTTGCACCACAAAACGAAACGAGGTGGATTCATCTAAGGGTTAGGATACATGCCTCTCACGCATGACATAGGGGTTCGAATCCCCTATCCACTACAGGAAAACGATCGGTGACGGTCGTTTTTTTTGTGGGCGGCCGGAACCGGTCGCTTTTTGGGTGTGTATCTGGGTGTGTGAAGGGGGGGGAGAGCCGACAAGGAACCGGCTGGAGAATGCGGTGACCGCCTTTAAAAATGCGGCGAACTCCTTCGAAGAATGTGACAACCCCCCCCCTCAAAAATGCGGCGGACTCCTTTGGGAATGCGGCGGCCTTCTTCAAAATAATGTAGCGGCCACCCTCGAAAAATGCGGCATTCTCCTTCAGAAAATACGGCGGGCGCCCTTGAAAATGTAACGCCGCCCTCGAAAAATGCAACGGCCGCCTTTGGAAAGGCGGCCGTCGCGGCATTGGTTAGTTTAGGTTAAAGATTGGTGGGGATTTATTTCTCAAGTTTCGACTTGAACTTGTCGATTTGTCGTTTCAGGGCGTCGATGGCCTCGTCGACCGACTCTTCGAAGGCCTTCGACTGATGGCAGGCCACCAGGTCTTCGCCCGGCATGTGCAGCGTAATGGTTGCTATCTTGTTTCCTTTTTCGTGGTCCTTATCGAGTTTGAGAATGACATCGGCGCCTGTCGAGCGCTCCGCAAAGCGGTCCAACTTCGCCATTTTGGCATTCACGAATTCGATCAGCCGTTTGTCGGCGTCGAATTTCACGGATTGAATCTGTACGTTCATAGCCTTACAGTTTATAAAATGATCACTTGCCTCCCTTTCCGCGGGGATGGGCCTTCGCGTAAGCCTCCCGGAGCCGAGCGATGCTGTTGTGGGTGTATACCTGTGTGGCCTGCAGCGAAGCGTGTCCCAGGAGTTCCTGGATTTCGCGCATGTCGGCGCCTCCGTTCAACAGGTGTGTGGCAAACGTATGGCGGAGAACGTGGGGGCTTTTCTTGCCCTGTACGCCTCCGCGATCGAGTTCCTCCTTCACGATGCGGTACACGGTAGTCCGGGAAATGCGTTTTCCTTGGTGTGTTAAAAATAGCGCTTTTTCCCCGGATTTGCAAATATTTTGCCTTTCAATTGTCCCGAGGTAGGATAAAATTTTTTCCCGGATGAATTCCAGAACGGGCACCAGCCGCTCCTTGTCCCCCTTGCCGTGGACGCGCAGCGAGGTGTAGTTGTCGGAGAAGTCGTCGCGGTTGATCCCGACGAGTTCGGCCAGGCGCAGCCCGCAGCCGTAGAAGAGCAGAATGATGAGCGAATCCCGCTCCCGGTTGAAGTCGACGCTTTCGACCTCGCAGTCGCGGACGATCCCGCTCATGCAGCTTTCGGAAATGAAGACCGGCAGGCGCCGTGAGGTGCGGAGTGAGGCGACGGACTGCACGACATTGCGTTCGACGACGCCCCGGCTGAGGAGCCAGCGGAAGAAGGAGCGCAGCGACGAAATCTCGCGGTTCATCGATGCGGCGCCGATACGGTTCTTCTCCGTGCGGTGGAGGATCCACTCGCGGATATCTTCGGTGGCGACCCTGCGGAGCCCTTCGGGGGAGTCGTCGATCCCGAGCCATGCCAGGAACTGCGCCACGTCGTGACGGTAGTTGCGGAGCGTGAGCGGCGAGTAGCGGCGTTCGGCTTCGAGGTATCGGATGAATTCGTTCAGCATGTAGGCACGTATATAAAAAGGTGAGCGCAGCGGCAAACGGAAACCGGGTTTTCAGGTTTGACCATACCGAACCGCAGCCCGTATGCTGTAAAGATAGTGAAAAACCCCTATCTTTGTATGCAAAGAAGCCGAAGTTATGAAACAGCGATGGAAACCCGGCACGGTGCTTTATCCGGTGCCGGCGGTATTGGTGAGTTGCGGGGCGACGCCCGGGGAGTACAACCTGCTGACCGTGGCGTGGACCGGGACGGTCTGTACGAATCCGCCGATGTGCTCGATTTCGGTGCGGCCCGAACGCCACTCCTACGGAATCATCCGCCGCACGGGGGAGTTCGTGATCAACCTGACGACGCGCCGGCTGGCCCGGGCGACGGACTGGTGCGGGGTGCGCTCGGGACGTGACTGCGACAAGTTCCGCGAAATGGGACTGACGCCTGTGGCCTCGGAGGTGGTTGCGGCGCCGCTCCTTGCCGAATCGCCCGTGAATATCGAGTGCCGAGTCCGCCAGGTGCTGCCGCTCGGGAGCCACGACCTCTTCATCGCCGAGGTGGTCGGGGTGCAGGTCGACGAGGAGCTGATCGATCCGGCGACGGGCCGTTTCTGCCTGGAGCGGGCCGATCCGATCGTCTACTCCCACGGAGAGTATTTCGCCCTGGGCGAAGCGTTGGGACACTTCGGCTGGTCGGTGCGGAAGCGGAAAAAGGGGACGAAGCATCGCTGACCCGTGCTGACCGCGCTGATCCGCCCTGTTTTGCCGCAATCCGGGAGTGTCGGAGCCGCCGCTGCCTCAAATTGAGACGGCGGTCGTTTTTTTGAGACGATACCGCTCTTCCGGCCTTTGGTTTTCCGCTATCTTTGTGGTCGGAACCTCGAAGTTTCAAGGAAAACCAACCCGTCATTCGAAGATGAAAAAAATCTGTAAACTGCTGTTATGTCTGACCGTGACGCTTCTTGCCTGCGGCGCGGTGCGGACGGTTTCGGCCCAGGAGGGGCGGGAGAACCCCCTCCCGGATTGGGCTTTGGGCGGCTTCGTGCGGCCTGCCGGTGTGAATCCCGTCATCAGTCCCGATTCGCAGGTGCGTTTCTACTGCCCGATGCGCCGGGATTCGGTGGGGTGGAAGGAGAGCGATACGTTCAATCCCGCGGCGGTGGTCCGGGACGGCCGGATCTGCGTGCTCTACCGCGCCGAGGACAACTCCGCGACGGGAATCGGCAAGCGGACCTCCCGGATCGGACTGGCCGAGAGCCGGGACGGCGTGACGATGGAGTTCCGCCACGACCCGGTGCTCTTCCCCTGCGAGGACGACATGAAGGCCTACGACTGGCCGGGCGGGTGCGAGGACCCGCGTGTCGCCGAGACCGAGGATGGGACCTATGTGATGTTCTACACGTCGTGGAACCGGCAGATCCCGCGGCTTTCGGTGGCGACGTCGCGCGACCTGATCCACTGGACGAAGCACGGCCCGGCCTTTGCAAAGGCCTACGGGGGCCGCTTCCGGGACCTGAAGAGCAAATCGGCGTCGATCGTGACGAAGGTCGTCGGGGACCGGCTCGTCATTACGCGCGTGCGCGGGAAATACATGATGTACTGGGGCGAGCGGATGATCAACATCGCCACGTCGGACAACCTCATCGACTGGACGCCGGAGCTGGATGAATCCGGAAATCTCAAGGGGGTGGTCTTTCCGCGCGAAGGCTGCTTCGACAGCGCCCTGACCGAGTGCGGGCCACCGGCCGTGCTGACCGACCGGGGTATCGTGCTGCTGTACAACGGCCAGAATAGGCTTCGGGAGGGGCGGGACCGGCGTTATCCGCCGCGGACCTACTCGGCGGGTCAGATCCTCTTCGATGCGCAGGAGCCCGGCCGGGTGTTGGACCGGCTCGACGTGCCGTTCTTCCGCCCGGTGGACGCCTTCGAGAAGAGCGGGCAGTACAGGGACGGAACGGTCTTCATCGAAGGTCTGGTCTATTTCCGCTCGAAGTGGTACCTTTATTACGGTTGTGCCGATTCGCGGGTCGGGGTTGCCGTGTACGATCCGGCTCAGCGGACGCCGGGCGATCCCGTTCCGGAGGTTCCGGCCGGGGATTCCGCGGCCCGGTAGCCGGGAGGCGGAGGTTTTGGCGGGGGCGCCGTTCGAAGGAACGGCACCCCCGTTCTTTTTTGGCCGGAGGGGATTCGGACGGGAACTGGACGGGGGGGCGGACGGAAAATGGACGCATAAAATCACGAAAAGGCGTAAATATTTGCCTTTCAGGTTTGTTAATCCGTGGATTTTTCGTATATTTGACCAATTGTGAACCTTTAACTCATCTCTCCGCATATGGCAATCATTGATCTTGTACGATGGGCGCCTCAGGACGGCGAAACGATCTTCGCCTGGCGTTTCCCGCATACGAATCTGAGTACCTACACGCAGTTGATCGTCCAGGAGTCTCAGGAGGCGGTCCTCTTCTCCAAGGGGCAGATCATGGGCAAATTTGGGCCGGGGAAACACACCCTCAATACGGAAAATCTTCCCGTTCTGCGGTCGCTGTTCGGCATTCCGTTCGGCGGTCGGAACCCGTTTACGGCCGAAGTGTGGTTCGTCAACCGGATCCAGACCTTCAGCATCGACTGGTCCATCGACCGGATGGCGATCCACGACGCGGACTACAACACGCAGCTGCCGCTGACAGCCTCCGGACAGTACGGCCTGGTGGTCTCCGATGCCGAGAAATTCCTCGTGAAGATCGTCGGCACCCGGAGCGAATTCACGCAGGATGACCTCACGGAGCAGTTTACGGGCGAATTCTCGACCAAAACCAAGTCGACCATCCTGCAGTACATGCTGAAACACCGGGTGGGGTTCAAGCAGATCTCGGCCTACCTGGACATGATCTCCGAGTACCTGAAGAACGCCATGAATCCCTTCTGGACGGATCTGGGACTGCAGCTGACGAAGTTCTACGTGAGCACGATCGAGATCGACGACTCCACGCCCGACGGACGGCGCGTGAAGGAGGCGATTGCGCAGCAGGCGGCCATGTCGATTACGGGCCACACCTGGCAGCAGGAGCAGATGTTCGATACGGCGAAGTCGGCGATCGGCGGCCTGGGCGACAATTCGGGCGGACTGCTGGGCGGGCTGCTGGCCGTGAACATGATGGGCGGCCTGGGCGGCGGAAACGTCGCCGGGGTGATGCAGCCGCAATACAACCAGCCGACCTTCGGAGGTCCGGGGGCGGCGGGTCCGGGTCCGGCCGTTCCGGGAGGCCCGGGCGCCCCGACGGGCGGTGCTGTGCCGGGCGGTGAACAGGTGAAGATGGTCTACTGCTCGAACTGCGCGAAGAAATTCCCGAGCAATATGCGCTTCTGCCCCCATTGCGGGGATCCCTACAATCCCTGCCCGCACTGCGGAACGGACAACGACCAGAACGCCAAACGGTGCGTAAGCTGCGGCGCCTACCTGCAAACCGGGGCGGGCGTCTGCCCGAACTGCAACGCGCCGCTGGCTCCCGGCAGCTCCTTCTGCGGGCACTGCGGCTATCAGGTCGTCACCTCGGGGGATGTCTGCAGCCGCTGCGGGGCTCCGCTTCCGCCTTCGGTGAAGTTCTGCCCCCGCTGCGGGAACAAACGTTGAACCTCAGAAAATCCCGAACCATGCAAAAAGCACTCTCCTGGATCGCCCTGGTGGGCGGTGAAATCGTCATTTTCGTCGCATTCCGCCTGTGGGGCGGGGGGCTTCTGCCCGAAATCCGCACCTTGAACACGGTCGTTTCGATGATCGTGCTGGCGCTGTTTTTCGTCGACATCCTGATCCCGTGGGTCGACTGGAACGACCGCAGCGCAAGACGCCTCGGGACGCTCGGCCTGCGGTGGGTCGCTACGGGCCTTTACGCCGTGGCGGCCGTCGCCGTCATGCTGCTGTGCAATGTGGCCTTCCCGACACTCTTCTCGACGCAGCTGCTGATCCACTGCATCCTGCTGCTGGGACTGGTGCTCGGCTTCTCGGCGGTCGTCGGGGCTTCGGCCAAGGTGGGGACGGTCCATGCCCGGGAAGAGCAGCTGCGATCCGGGCTCGACGACCTGAAACAGCGTGCCCGGCAGCTGCAGCGTGCCGCCGGGGGCATTCCCGACCTCCCGGCCGCATATCGGAACCGGATCGAGGCCCTGGCGGGCGAGCTCCGCTTCGTGTCGCCTTGCCGCACGGCGGAGGCCGCAACGCTCGAAAAGGAGTTCGGGGAGGCGCTCCAGGCCCTCGAATTCGCACTCCCGGCCCACGCCATGAACCGCGGGGCGGTCGAATCGGCGCTGGCCCGGGCCGAACGCCTCTGCGCGGAACGAAAAACGCTCTACACCAATTAACCCAACCTAATAATCATGAAAGGAAAAATTTTCCCTGAATCTACGAATAGTTATCAGGATCAGGCCAAGATCCTGTTCAACTATTATCAGCAGGCTGCTGAAAAGATTGTCGCGGAGGAGGAGCGCATCGAGAAGGAGATTGCGGTCCTGGAGGAAGAGAAGGTCCAGCTCGGAAAGGAGATGGCCGGACTGTGGGTGTGGTTTTTGACGATCATTCTGTTTTTCGTCTATTTCATCAAGAAGAACGATCTGCAGAAGCGGATCACGGATATCGATTGCCGGATCGCCGGGTTCCGGCGGCAGCACGCCGAGATCTTCCGGGATTACAAGGTGACCAAACTCGGCGTGGTCTACGTTCCGGTTGCGGACCAGATCAAGTACGAGGACCGGAGCTTCATCGTCGACTATACGGGCAAGGTCCCCGAGTCGGAGGTTACGCTGCAGTTGTCGCGCCAGAACGACCTGCTGATCGAGACCATCGGGCGACTCGAAAAACTTTCGGACGAAGCGCCGATCGTCGAGAGCTCGCAGGAGATCGAGACCGTCGGGACGGAGGACTATTCGACCTCGATCCAGCAGATCAACCAGCACGACTACCTGGGGAACCTGGAGCGTTCGCTGCGGACGATCTCCTACTGCATGGACGACCTCGACACGACGTCGGTGTCGCTGCCGCTGGTTGCCGACCAGAGCGACTACCTGCAGTTCCTCAATGAATATGCCACGCGGGAGCTGCCCGAGCGTGCGGCCGTGATCCCGGTCTTCGACAAGGCACGCTACACCGAGAGCGTCGAGAAGTTCCAGGAGCTGAACCGCCTCAAGGATTCGCTCTCGACCAAGACCCAGCAGTTCGAGGATGTGCTCAAGTCGCTCATGTCCACGATCGCCAACTCGGTGCAGGCGATTTCGGCCCTGAAGGTGGCTTCGGTGGACAAGGTGGTCCTGGAGTCGAACAAGATCCTGTTCCAGATCCTGAAGGCGCCCTACAACCACTACTCGCCGATGCTGGAATTCGAGGAGATCGAGCGCATCCGCAACGAGCAGTTCGATTACAGCGAGGATGTGCAGAGCTACGTGCCGTTCAAACTGCGGCAGAGCTCGCGGGTGCGTTTCAACCTGGTGACGGGTCTCTGGACCTCGGAGGACGGAAATACGACCAACATGCCCTTCGGCGTGCACCAGCTCTATGAGGAGATCGTGGCGCCGGTGGTCCAGAACCTGATGATGGAGAACCGGATCGAGCGCCTGAAGATCTACAACCACATCAAGGACCAGAAGATCGACTACCTGAACAAGTGGCATCAGGATACCGACGCCTTCTACCGGGCCAACCGGGCCGAGAGCGCCGACATCATCAACCTGATGCAGGAGAGCCTTCGCGAGTACGTGGCGGCCTACAATACGCTGATCTCCCTGCAGCGGACCGAGGACAGCATGGTGCAGTCGAACGGCGAGCTGGATTCCACGGTGGTGGATGTGGTCGACAATACGGCCGAGACCCTCGCGGCCTTCGAGCTGCAGTCGCAGGAGTTCCAGAAGACGCAGGCCAACTTCGAGGAGTACATGGAGCGCCTGAAGGAGGATATCGACCAGAAGGCCGAGAAGTTCGGCTATATCGAGTATTACGATGCGAAGCTACGCGACGGTTATTCGCACGAGGCGGCCGTTGCGTCGAACGAGATCCACGCCCTGGACGAGCGCCGCAAGTCGCTGGCTACGGTGAACCCGCTCTTCGCCAAGACTACGGAGCTGCCTCCCCAGCCCAATGTCGAGGCCATTACGTTCGAGCACATTTCGCTGAACCTGCCGGTGATCGCCAAGGCGGCGCTGGAGGATCTCGATGCCGGGCCGGAGTCTGAAGATCCGGACGAGGGGGCAGCCCCGGAGGATCCGGATGCAGCCACGCTTTCGGAATCGGGTCCCGCCGGAGAGGATGAAGAGGCTGATGAGGAGCTGGAGATTGACGGGGACGACGAGGAGGACGACGGCGAAGGAGACGAGGAAGGAGACGAAGGGGATGACGAAGGGGATGACGAGGACGGAGACGACGAGGAGGATGACGAGCCGTTGACACGTGAGGATCTGGAGGCGATGAGCGATGAAGAACTGATGGAAATTCTGGATTATCTCGAACTGGAGTATGCGGCGGAGCCTTTCGATCGGGAGGAGTCTATCGCGACGATCCTGGAGGCGCAGAACGAATCCGATAACGAATAAAACCGACTTCCTATGGCTTATATTGATTGTGTAGTAGATACCCAGCCGATGGCTCAGGAGATCGATTCCGTCTCCAACCATATCAAAGGCACCACGGCGGCCGTCGTGGGAATGCAGGCTGCCGTCATCAAAGCGGAGGAAGAGGCTTCGAACCATGTTTGCGAGAATGTCAACCGGGGATTCTATACGCTGATCCACTCGCAGATCTCGCAGAAAATCGCCAAACTCAAGAGTGAGGTCGATTCCCACCTGATGCAGCTGAACCAGCAGCGCAAGCAGCTGCTGGCGATCAAGAGCCGCATGGAACGGGATTACAACATGATTTCGGCGCGCTACCTGAAACTCTTCAACGGCCTGAACCAGAACCTCCAGCAGCGCGTTTTCGAACTGGACAAACCGACGATCGAATTTGCGGTGAAGGATGTGGACAAGATCACGAATCGCACGAGACTTCTGCCGGGTGCGGTTCCGGTCGTACAGCTCGAATCGCTGGAAATGAGCCAGCGGATCCTGGCTTCGAACATCAAGTACCGGGGGTTGTCGGTCATCAATTCGATGAAACGCTTCCTGCGGGACATGTACGCGCAGAAACGCCTCACGGATCAGATCCTCCTGCCGGAGCAGACCTCCGTGGAGCACGCTGCGCTGGCGATTCCGGTGATCATCTGCGAATCGAACTACGACAAGCATGACAACCGCCGTCTGGACATCGTGGTGGCGCAGACGGGCCTTTCGACCGAAGCCCGGGTGCGGATCCAGAGTACGATCGGCGAGATGGTCGGATCCTTGCCGTGGAGTGCGGGCGAGGCCCCGGGTGCGGAGATCTGCAGCGAGTTCAACCGTTGTCTGGCGGCTTCCGAGGCTTCGCAGCGCGTGAAGGAGATGGCGACGCGGCTGTTCATGATCCACGGCTATCAAACCGTTAAAACACGTTGATTATGGGCTACAGACGAAGTTTTACGAAACGAATCGCCGTCCACTACTCCGGGAGCGTCTCCTATCCGGCGTCGCAGAACGGAGGCAGTGTCTCCTACAGCGGTACGGCGTATGAGGATGTGACGGTGAACATCGATGTGGCCACGGAACCCTTCGAGCATAGCGTCGCGCGGTGCAACAACCATGTGGGGACGCTGACCGGGGCCGTCGTGGCGACGGAGGCCGCACAGATCGCCTCGATCCGTGAGAATGCGCGGAAGGTGGGGCAGACGATCATCGACGGCTTCTTCAAGACGGTGCGTTCCGAAATCAGCCAGCAGATCTCCGAGTTGTCGAGCCGGATCAATGCCACGCTGGTGCACCTGCAGGAACTGGCCAAACGGTGTGTGGACAAGCAGCGGCAGATGGAGGTCGACTACAACCGGATCTCGGCGCGTTACCTGAAGATCTTCGACGAACTGAACAGCGAACTGAAGAACCGGATCTTCGAGTTGGACCGCCCGGCTTTTGTCTTCAAGGCGGACAGCGACGAGAGCGCGGCCCGTTTCGTCGAGGGGCCGCTGGTCGGCACGGCGATCGTGTCGGGCAGTGAGGAGAGCTCGCTGCAGGCGCTGATCTCGGCATCGCGGAGCAAGAAGCAGGCGCAGGATACGATCCATGAGATCGACCGTTTCCTGACCAAACAGAAACGTCTGGATCAACTGCTCCACCGCTGTATCCTGCCCGAAAACCGGGAATCCGCGGTCTATATTCCGATCTGCTATTTGGAGACTTCCGGAGAGAAGGGGGTAATCGACCGTCGTCTTTACCAGGCGGAGTGTTTCCCGACGATTCCGTTGGCGCGGCTGGAGAACCCGTTGTCCGCGGCGTCGTGGTCGGAGGTGCCGCAGTCGCGCGCCGAAAGCGTCCGGAATTACTTCAACCGGGAGGTCTCCGGGCACTATGCCTCGACGAATCCGCACGAGGTCCGGGTCAAGGAGTGCATTACCCGCCTGTTTAATATCGCAACCATAAAAAGCCTATAATCATGAAGGAACTGAAAGAGATACGTTTTAATGAAACGGACATTCTGTTGCAGGACAACCTTGTCCGGGGCTCGATCCTGCCGGAAACGGTCGCCGAACTGAACCGGAATATCATCTTCAAGGGGGATACGGTGGTCGAAGGCCCCGTCTACGGGCATCGTCTTGAGATTCAGCAGGGAAGCCTGGAGATTCAGGGTGCGGTGTTCGCGCAGTTCGAGTTGTATGTCAATTCGGAGGCTGGCGGGAACATCACGTTCAAGAAGTCCGTGGGGTCGGCCAATACGATTGTTTCGCGGGCATCCAACTGCCGGTTGGTTTTCCATTCGGACATCAATGCCAAATCGGTATCGTTGTGCAACGCCTTTGTGGCGGGCAGTGTGTATGCCGACGAGGTGGAGTTGGTGAACTGTGTGGTGATCGGAGGTGTTTTCGCCACGCAGTCGGTTGATCTCACCAACTCGATCGTGGGGACGTTCAACACGCCGTCGATCAAGGTTTCGGGCATCGTTCATATGCTGTTGCCGAGTGCCTTCTCGGTGGAGAAGATGGTTGCGGCGGCGGGGACCCGCCTTTACAACCTGTGTCTGGCGGATCTGGGCGCTTTGTACAAGGGTCTTCCGGAGTCTGCGAATTCGGGCAAGATCGCCATCGACGTGGATGCCGACGAGGTGACGACGAAACTCTCCGACGATCAGGTCCAGAAGACGCTGCGGAGCTATACGGTGATCGGGAAGGTGCTGGCGGCGGATCTGCTGGATACGGACAAGTTCCAGAACCATTTTCTGCTGACGGCGGCGAGCCTGGGTCCGCAGTTGCTGAAGAGCTACGATCTGGGAGT
>CALUNH010000052.1 GCA_944321965.1 uncultured Alistipes sp. | reverse complement strand
CGGGGGCTGGCTTTCCGGTCTTCTTTTCCCGGTTCCGTCTTTTCTGGTCTCGGTCCCGGTCTCCCGGATCCGTTTTTTCCCGGCAGCGGGAGCGCGTGCCCTCTGTCTCTCTGTCTCTCTGTCTCTCTGTCTCTCTGTCTCTCTGTCTCTCTGTCTCTCTGTCTCTCTGTCTCTCCGCCCCCCCCCGCCTATTCGGCCCAGAGTTGCGCGAGGTTCAGGATTACCTGCTGGGCCTTGTGCATGGTGGTGAGCGAGCAGTATTCGAACTTGCCGTGGAAGTTCATGCCGCCGGTGAAGAGGTTCGGGCACGGCAGCCCCATGAACGAGAGCCGTGCACCGTCCGTACCGCCGCGGATCGGCCGCACGAGGGGCTTCACCCCGGCCATCTCCATCGCCTGGAGGGCCTTGTCGATCACCTGCGGGTGGGGTTCGACCATCTTGCGCATGTTGAAATACTGGTCCTTGACCGTGAGGGTCAGCACGTTACCGCCGTATTTCTGTTTCAGCAGGTCGACGCACGCCCACATGAAGACCTTCTTCTTCTCGAAGCGGTCGGCATCGTGGTCGCGGATGATGTAGCTCAGCGAGGCCCGCTCGACCGTGCCGTTCACGCCGACGCAGTGGTAGAAACCCTCGTAGCCTTCGGTGAACTGCGGGCGCTCGGCCGCCGGAAGCAGCGTCTGCAGCTCGCACGCCACGTCGATGGCGTTGATCATCTTGCCCTTGGCGTAGCCCGGGTGGACGTTGCGGCCCTGGATTTCGATCTTCGCGCTGGCGGCGTTGAAGTTTTCATACTCCAGTTCGCCCTCCATGCCGCCGTCGACCGTGTAGGCGAAATCCGCGCCGAAAGCCTTCACGTCGAAGTAGTCGACGCCGCGCCCCACCTCCTCGTCGGGCGTGAAGCCGATGCGGATCTTTCCGTGTTTCACTTCCGGGTGGGCCATCAGGTACTCCACGGCGGTCATGATCTCGGCCACGCCTGCCTTGTCATCGGCTCCGAGCAGCGTTGTGCCGTTGGTGTGGATCAGCGTGTGGCCCTTGAAGAAGGCCAGTTCGGGGAACTCCTCGACGCGCATCGTCAGGTGGCCGTTCAGCACCAGGTCGCCGCCGTCGTACTCCTCGACGATGCGGGGTTTGACATCCTTGCCGCTCATGTCGGGCGAGGTGTCGACGTGGGCGATGAAGCCGATGACCGGGACCTGTTCATATCCCTTCGAGGCGGGCACCGTGCCCATGACGTAGCCATACTGGTCCATCGTGACCTCGGTCATGCCGAGCATCTGCATCTCGTCGCGCAGGGCTTCGAGCAGCACCTTCTGCTTCTCGGTCGAAGGGAACGAGGTGCTCTCTTCCGACGACTGGGTGTCGTAGGAGACATATTTCAGAAAACGTTCTTTGAGATCCATGATATGCAACTGTTTTTGTCGGTCGTTTGTTTGAATGTCTTTCCGGGTCTGAATCCCGTTTTCACGGCGTTCCGCCGTGTTTGCAGTTCTGACCCCACCCCAAACCCCTCCCGAGGGAGGGGCTTGAATCGTGCGGCCCGGTTTTGCGGGTGCCGTGCAGACGGGGCCGGACCCTGAGCGCAACCTTCCGTCGGAAACCGGGGCTCTGCGGCCCATGTCCTGTGTCCTGTGCCCTGTGCCGGAAACGGACGTTATATTATGCCGCTTCGTCGGTGACGGGCGTTGCCGTTACTCCTCCTTTTTGGCGCGGAGCGTATGCCACGTGAAGTAGCCGATCAGCACCAGATACATCACCAGTCCCAGCCATTCGGCGGCGTTCGTCGAGGCCCAGTCCGCGAGGAACCAGTCCACCTCGAAGAATTTCAGCATCGCGCTCACCACACCCATCAGGGCGCCTCCGGCGATGAATCCCGAAGCGATCAGCGTACCGCGGTCGAAGCGCGCCTTGTTCAGCGCCTCGTCCTTTGAACGGTTCGAGACGAACCACGCGACGAGTCCGCCGACCACCAGCGGGGCGTTCAGCTCCATGGGGATGAACATACCCAGCGCGAAGGCCAGTGCCGGAACGCCGATGGCCGTCAGCACCAGGGCCAGGGCCGCACCGCAGAAGTAGAGCATCCAGGGGGTCTGGCCGCCGGTCATCAGCGGCTGGATCACCGCCGCCATGGCGTTGGCCTGCGGAGCGACGAGCGCCCCTTCGCCGACGAATCCGAACGACTTGTTGAGGATGAGCATCACGCCGGCCACCGTAGCCGCCGAGACGAACGTCCCGAGGAACTTCCAGGCCTCCTGCTTGCGGGGCGTGGTGCCGAGCCAGTATCCGATCTTGAGGTCGGTGATGAATCCTCCGGCCATCGAGAGCGCCGTGCAGACCACGCCGCCGATGATCAGCGCGGCGGTCATGCCGGTCGTTCCGCTCAGCCCGACGCTCACCAGCACCAGCGAGGCGAGGATCAGCGTCATGAGCGTCATGCCCGAAACGGGGTTCGTGCCCACGATGGCGATGGCGTTGGCGGCAACGGTCGTGAAGAGGAAGGCGATGACGAAGACGATCAGGATCGCCGTCACGGACTGTACCCAGCCGTCGAGCAGCCCGAAGTGGAAGAAGACGAAGACGCAGACGAGCGTGGCGATCAGAATCGAGAGGATGCGCTTCATCGGAATGTCCTGCTGCGTGCGTTCGGTTGTTGCCGCGGCGGCTTTCCCGCCTCCGAATTCCGAGACGGCGAGGCCCACGGCCTGGCGGATGATCTTCGACTGGCGCACGATGCCGATGATGCCGGCCATGGCGATGCCGCCGATGCCGACGGGCTTGCCGATGTAGGCGAAGAGGTTCTCGGCCGTGAAGAGCGACGAGGGGTCGGCCAGGAGTTTTTCATTCGTGACGCCTAACAGCGAGGCCATCGCGGCGGGGTCGATCGCCTCGGCCAGCGATCCCACGACCGGGACGATGACGAACCACACGAGGCACGACCCGGCGGTGATGATCAGGGCGTATTTCAGGCCGACGATGTAACCCAGACCCAGGACGGCGGCCGAGGTGTTGAGTCCGAAGACGACCTTGAACTTGTCGGCAGCCACCTGCCCCCAGGCGCAGATGCGTGTCGAAACGGCGTCGGTCCACAGTCCGAAGGTCCCGACCACGAAGTCGTACACGCCGCCGATCAGCCCTGCAACGGCCAGCAGCTTGGCCTGGTTGCCGCCCTTCTCGCCCGAGACGAGCACCTCGGTCGTGGCGGTGGCTTCGGGGAAGGGATATTTGCCGTGCATCTCCTTGACGAAGTATTTGCGGAAGGGGATCAGCAGCACGATGCCTAACAGCCCGCCGAACAGCGACGAGAGGAATACCTGCCAGAAGGCGGCGTCCAGCCCCAGGATGTAGAGTGCCGGGAGGGTGAAGATCGCTCCGGCGACGATCACGCCCGACGAGGCGCCGATCGACTGGATGATGACGTTCTGCCCGAGCATGTTTTTCTTGCCCAGCACGGTGCCCATGCCCACGGCGATGATGGCGATCGGGATGGCGGCCTCGAAGACCTGTCCGACGCGCAGCCCGAGATAGGCTGCGGCGGCCGAGAAGATGATGGCCATCACCACGCCCATCGTTACCGAATAGGGTGTAACCTCTTTCGGGCTCGACGCGGCGGGCATGACCGGCGTGTACTCTTCGCCGGGTTTGAGTTCGCGGTAGGCGTTTTCGGGAAGCGAAGTTCGGGTCTGTTCCTGTTTCATGGATCGGTTGTTTTTGAGGGGTGTCGCCCGTTCGGAAGGACCGGCCGGGCTCCGGATCCGGAAATCTCAATCCTCAATTTTCAATTCTCAATTTTCAATTCTCAATTGCTATCGGTTGTCGCCGCTGCCGGAGATCAGGTGCCGCTGCATCCGCGAGCGGAGCTTGTCGACGTTCATCTGCGCCACCTCTTCGAGGTCGTATCCCAGGTCGCGCGACAGCGTGGCGCAGTACCACAGCACGTCGCCGATCTCCTTGACGATTTCGAGTTTCTTTTCATCCGTGAACTCCTTGTGGGCGTCGCGGATGACCTTCTTGACCTTGTCGGCCACTTCGCCGGCTTCGCCCGTGAGTCCGAGCGTGGGGTAGACGATGCGGCTGTCTTCGGGATAGATGGCCGTTTCGAGGGCGTGTTGCTGGTATTCGTTGAGTGTCATTGGAAAAAATGGTTACGATTTATTGAATGCAAAAATACGAAAATAATCGGAAAAACATACGCAAAAGGCCCGGCACCTGCGTGCCGGACCCTCATTTCGTTGCGATTTCCGGGGATCTTCCTGCGCCTTACAGCAGGTTGAGGACCTTTTCCAGCCCGATTCCGTGCGAACCCTTGACCAGGACCAGCGCCTCCCGGACGGGATCCGCCTGCAGCAGATGGATCAACTCCTCGCGTGAGGGGCAGAGCGTCACCCGTTCGGGTTTCTCGGGGAGTGCGGCGTAGGCCCGGGCGAACTCCCCGCCGACGAGCAGCAGTTCCGCCCGGGGATTCCGGGCCGCCAGTTCGATGACCGTCTTGTGCTCCGCCGTGGACCATTCGCCCAGTTCGAGCATGTCGCCCAGGATCAGCACCCGACGGCGGCGGTCGCCGAGCGGTTCGCCGAGGAAATTCTCGATGGCGGCCCGCATACTCGTCGGATTGGCGTTGTAGCAATCCGCAATCAGCGTATTGTGTGCGGTTTCGATGCGTTGCGAACGGAGGTTGTCCGGCGTGTAGTCGGCTACGGCCCGGCGGATCTCCGGCTCCGGGACCTCGAAATAGCGCCCGACGGCCACCGCCGCGGCGATGTTGAAACGGTTGTATCCCCCTTCCAGACGGCTTTCGAATCCGTCGGCCAGCGAAGCCGGGTAGTATTCCGCGGCCAGCGATTCCCGTTCGGCGGCCATGGCGTTGAGCGTCTCGTCGTCCGCCAGCACGAAGGCCCGGCCTCCGTGCGCCGCCAGGTAGTCGAAGAGCTCTCCCTTGCCGCGCCGCACCCCTTCGGGACCTCCGAACCCTTCGAGATGGGCCCGTCCGATGTTGGTCAGCACGCCGTAGTCGGGTTCGGCGATCTCGGCCAGCCGGGCGATCTCGCCGCAGGCGCTCGCGCCCATCTCCACGATTCCGAACTCCGTATTGCGGTCCATGGCGAGCAGCGTCAGCGGCACGCCGATGTGGTTGTTCAGGTTGCCCCGCGTGGCGTAGACCGTAAAGCGGGCCGAGAGGACACGGCTCACCAACTCCTTGGTTGTGGTTTTGCCGCTGCTTCCCGAGATGGCGAGGATCGGGATGCCCAGGGCGCGGCGATGCTCCCGGGCCAGTTCCTGCAGGGCCGTGAGCGTGTCGCCGACCAGCCGCACCCGCGGATCCTCCAGGGCGGCGGGGTCGTCGCAGACCGCCGCCACGGCCCCTTTTTCGAGGGCTTCGCCCACGAAGCGGTTGCCGTCGAAGTTGGCGCCCCGCAGGGCAAAGAAGATCGAACCCGGCTCGATGCGCCGGGTGTCGGTCGAAACGTGCGGATGCGCACGGAAGAGGTCGTACAGCTCAGATATGCTTGTCTCCATTGTGGAATTTCACTTCGTCGATGAATTTCTTGATGTTCTGCTCTTCGGAGCGGGGGCAGATCATCAGCACGTCGTCCGTATCGACGACGATGTACTCCTTCAGGCCGCTGATCACGGCGATCTTGCCCTTGGGCAGCGAGACGATCGACGAGCGCGTGTCGTAGAGGTAGCACCCCTCCTCGGGAACGGCGTTGGCGTAACGGTCCTTGCGCGAGTGCTGGTAGACGGAGCCCCAGGTCCCGACGTCGCTCCACCCGAACTCCCCGCAGCGGACGTAGACGTTGTCGGCCTTCTCCATGATGCCGTAGTCGATCGAGATGGCGCGGCACTCCGAGAAGGCGATCTCCACGACGTTGCGTTCGGCTTCGGTGCCCACGGCCTGCATCACGCCGCTGAAGAGCGCATGGTGCTCGGGGAGGTACTTCTCGAAGGCCTCGATGATCGAACGGACCTTCCAGATGAAGATGCCCGAATTCCAGAAGAATTCGCCCGACTGGAGGAATACCTGTGCCAGTTCGAGGTTCGGTTTTTCGGTAAAGCACTTCACCTTGCTGATGGGTTTCGAGTCCGAGACCTGGATGTACCCGTACCCCGTATCGGGGCGGGTGGGCTTGATGCCCACGGTCATCAGGGCGTCGTGCTGCGCGGCGAAGTCGAGGCATTCGGCGATGATGGCGCGGAAATCCTCTTCGTTGAGGATCAGGTGGTCCGAGGGGGTGACGATCATCTCCGCATCGGGATTGGCCTTCATGAGCGTGTAGGCCGCATAGGCGATGCACGGGGCGGTATTGCGTCCCACGGGTTCGCACAGCACCTGCCGTTCTTCGAGTTCGGGGATATGCTCCAGCACCAGCCGCTTGTATTTGTCGTTGGTCACCACGAGGAAATTCTCCGCGGGGACGATTTTTGCAAAGCGTTCGTAGGTGTGGCGGATGAAGGATTTTCCCGTTCCGAGGATGTCGAGGAACTGCTTGGGCTGCGACTGCCGGCTCTTGGGCCAGAACCGGGTGCCGATGCCGCCCGCCATGATGACACAATATTTATTGCTTGCCATGAGTTATTATATGGTGTTAACTTCGACAAAGATAAAAATATTTTAGTAACTTTGCCGCCTGTCGGAAGTTAAATTTCATCCGGGCACCGAAAATCCGAAGGGCCGCACACGCACCCCTGCAGGATGCCTGCCGGGATGATGAAAACAACATGGGACATGAAAATCAGATTCTTCACCATCCCCAACCTGCTGACGCTCTCGAACCTGCTGTGCGGGACCTTTGCGGCGCTCTCGGCACTGGTCTACGGCAATCTCGAATGGGCCTTCTGGTTCGTGGTGCTGGCCGCCGTCTTCGACTTCTTCGACGGGTTTGCGGCACGCCTGCTCCATCAGAGTTCGCCCATCGGCGTGCAGCTCGATTCGCTGGCCGACATGATCTCCTTCGGGTTCGTTCCCGCGGCGGTGGTCTACACGATGACCACCCGGTCGATGGACGAAGGGGATACCCTCCTGCGATATGCGTTCGCCTTCATCTGCTTCGCCATGACGGCCTTCTCGGCGCTGCGGCTGGCGAAATTCAACATCGACGAGACGCAGCACGAGGAGTTCTGCGGACTGCCTACCCCGGCCAATGCGCTCTTTTTCACCTCCCTGGGGCTGATCTCCGCACACACGGGATTCGACTTCGGCGGCCCGGTGCTCATCTGCGTCGTCCCGGCCATGGCCTGGCTGCTGATTTCGCCCGTGCGGATGTTCTCGCTCAAATTCCAGGGCTTCGGCTGGCGCGGAAATGCCATCCGCTATCTCTTCCTGGCCCTCTGCGTGGTGATGATCGTCGTGCTGCGGCTCTACTCCATCCCGGCCATCGTCATCCTCTACATCCTCATTTCGGCGATCCGCTGGGGCCTGCGCCGGAATTCAAACGATTGAAAGAAAGGCTGATTTGTATAATTAAAAAATTTTAATTATCTTTGCCGCGGTTTTCCGCTCTTTGGCTATGGCGAGACGCTCGAACCGGATATTGCTGACGCTCCTGCTGGGAATGCTCACTGTCGCTCCGCTTGTACTGCGGGCCCAGAATTTCGATGCAAGCTCCCTGCAGCGTGCCATGCAGAACGGTCAGTCCGGGTCGCTTTACGGGTCGAACCCCTACGAGCAGACCGAAGGCGAGGAGGGCCAGCAGCAGCCTCAGGATACGACCAAAAAGGAACGGAAAATCCGAAAACCGCTGGAGTCCTACTTCTTCAGCGATTCGATCCGCGCGCTGAACAACTTCATGTGGCACGTGAAGCGCGATTTCAACCGCGTGGAGATCGGTCCGCTGGACACCATGCTCACCGATTACCGGATCGACTATCCGTTCTATCGGGAGGATGTGGGCGACATCGCACAGGGAGCCCTCGGGCAAACGTCGCTGCCGCTGAACTATTTCCGGCGACCCCGGTTCTTTGACTTCAGTTTTGCGAGTCCCTACTACGCATACACCTACAACATGGAGAACGTGCCCTTCTACAACACGAAGCGGCCGATGATCCGGATGAACTATGCGGAGTCGGGGCAGAAGCGTTACCGGGAGGAGAATTTCGGTATCATGGTGGCGCAGAACATCTCCCCGACGACGGGCTTCAACGTCGACTACAAGTCGCGCGGCACCCGCGGACAGTACATCTGGTCGCGGACCAAGAACCACAACCTGTCGCTGGCCGTGAGCCATACGGGCCGCCGCTATTCGATCCATGCGGGCTACTACAACAACCACATCGAACAGCAGGAGAACGGCGGCGTGGTCGGGACGTGGGCCATCGCCGACACGACGTTCAGCATGGCGTCGGGCGTTCCGATGCGTCTGGCCGATGCCGAGGCCAAGAACGTCTACCGCAACAACGCCTTCTTCGTGACCCAGTCCTACGGCATTCCGCTGCAGCGGATGACCGAGAGCGACTTCTCGATGGCGGGGCTGTCGGCCGTCTACATCGGCCACTCGTTCGAGTACAGCTCGTGGAGCAAGGTCTATACCGATCTGAACGAACCCTACACGAACGAGCGCGACCACCGCGATGAAAACGGGAATTTCGTCTCCGAGGAACACAGTTACTACCAGAACTGGTTCATCAATCCGGTGGAGACGCGCGACTCGATCTACGAACGGGTCATCTCGAACCGTGTCTTCGTCCAGGCGCAGCCCTGGGACCGCAACGGCGTGGTGGGGACGCTCGATGCCGGTCTGGGCCTCGACCTGCACACCTACTCGCAATTCGAACTGAACGATTATCTGACGGGGAAGTACACCCGGGTGAACAAGAGCAGCTGGTTCGCCTACGGCTCCGTCAGCGGAAAGATAAAGAAGTATGTCGACTGGGACGGGAACGTGAAGTTCTACCCGTCGGGATACAGAGGCGGAGACCTCTCGATCGGTGCGCACCTCGCACTGACGGGCTATCTCCGCGGACACCCCCTGATTCTCGAAGGCCGCTTCTCGATGGAGCGGCGCTCGCCGAACTACTGGCAGGAGAATCTATTCTCGAACCATTATATATGGAACACTCCTTTGAACAAGGAGAATGAGACTCGGTTGGAGGTCAGGTTTTCGGTTCCCGACTACGCATTCGAAGCGGGGGCCTGGCAGGGAGTCGTTACCGACAAGATCTATTATGCGTCGGACAGCAACGTCGCCCAGCACGACGGAAACGTCAGCCTCACGAGCGTGTATGCCCGCAAGGATTTCCGTTTCGGCGGATTTCATTTGGACCACAGGGTATTGTTGCAGTGGAGCACGGATCAAGAAGTTATACCCGTTCCGCTTTTGAGCGCCTTCCTGTCGTATTACTACGAGTTTTGGGTCGTGCGCGACGTACTGCGCCTGCAGATCGGTCTGGACGGTCGCTATAATACGCGATATTATGCGCCCGGTTACAATCCGGCACTGTCGGTGTACTACAACCAGCGCGAAGAGGAGGTGGGGAACTATCCCTACATGGATGCCTTCGTGATGGCGAAGTGGAAGAGAATGCGGATATTCCTGAAATATCAGCATGTGAACAAGGGACTGTTCGGAAACGGAGAGTATTTTTCGGCAGCCCGCTACCCGCTCAACCCGGGGATGTTCAAGATCGGTATCTCGTGGGGATTCTATGATTAGCGTGCTGTTCTGCGCGGAGTAAGCTGCCCGCAAAACAACCTTTTATGCTGAAAAAAACGGTTTTAACGTTTGCGTTCTTAACCATTCTAACGACATTTTACGGCTTTAACGCCCAGTTCAGTGCTCCCGTGACGGACGATGTGCTGAACCAGATGGCCGAAACCGACGCCTATGCGCCCCGGAGTGAGGAACCTCAATGTGTCATTTCGGCCTACGACACCCTGATCCGCCGAGTCAGCGAGCAGGAGGGGCATGACTGGCGCCTGATGAGCGCCATTGCCTACCACGAGTCGCGCTTTACGCCCGACATCACCTCGCGCAGCGGTGCCCGGGGGCTGATGCAGATCATGCCTTCGGTAGCCCGCCACTTCGAGGTCCCGCTCGACCGGGTTTCGGACCCCGAGACCAACGTTTGGCTGGCCAACAAGCTGATGACGGAGATCATGTCGACGCTGCGGCTTCCGGAGAGCACTCCCGAGAAGGACCGCATGAGTATCGTGCTGGCCTCGTACAACAGCGGGATCGGACATGTGACCGATGCACGCCGACTGGCCCGCCTGCACGGAGAGAATCCCAATTCGTGGGAGGTTGTGGCCCGCTACCTGACCCTGAAGGCCCAGCCCGAGTACTATGAAAATGAAGTCGTCAAGTGCGGCCGTTTTACGGGCAGCCGTCAGACGCTCGCCTATGTGGACGACGTGATAGGACGCTACGACAAGTACTGTCGCATTGCCGGGAGGTAATCCCCGACAGATATGAAAAAAGCAGCGCTTCGGAAAAAAATCCGAAGCGCTGCTTTTTTTGTATCCGGAGAAGGAGCGGTCCTATTCTCCGGAGGTTTGGTCCGTCTCTTTGAGGGGCGTGTAGAGGAGTTCGAAGTCATCGACCCACATGACGCTCTGGTCGCTGCCGGTGAAGTAGTCACCCCATCGCGAGGCCGAGCAGACCACGATGATATGGGTCGGCTTCCTGTCTGTTGCGGTGTATTCGATCGGGATGGTGATCTGGGTCCACTCGCCGACGCTCTCCTTGAAGATCCGCTCGCCGTAACCGATCACATCTTCGGCCTTGGGGTTGAAGAAGGTCTTCACGTCGCGCGTGTCGATGCTCACCGGGCTGTTGTCCGAACCGAAGGGTTGTCCGTTTGTCATGCCGGCTCCGTCCTTGCCCATGCCGTACTTCTCCTTGGTCCAGGTCCCGAGTGCGATGTAGATCGAACCGTTGTCCGGATCGCCTTTCTGGAGGTTCTCTCCGGCGGGCTGGCTGGTGCCTACGGAGGAGATCTTCCCGCAGTCGTATTTCATCCAGACGCACAGGGCCGTGGGGCGCAGCGTGAAGGGACGTCCGAAGTTCACGATTCCGTTCGTGCCCACGGTGGTGGCGAATTCTCCCGTGAAGATGTTTCCGGCGGCCAGTTTGATTCCCAGCACGTTGGTGCTTGCGAGTTTGGCCGATTTCGTGCCCGTGGAGCCGGGCCGGACGGTCGTCTCATCGGGGGTTGTGACGTTGTCCTTGTCGCTGATGGTCGTCGAGCCGTTGTTACCTGTGGCCCAGAAGGGCTCCGAGAGGTAGGGCAGCCACGGCTTGCCCGGTTTGGACCACTCCTCCATGCCGTTGTTGGGGAGCTGCTGGACCCCTTCGGTGGTGACGGTCGCGGGATCGCTCTCGTCGCTGCCGCAGTAGGACTTGAACTGGTAGGTCGTCAGGGGTTCGGCGGAGAAGGCGGCCGAGAAGGTTCCGCCGTTGATCTCCACGTCGGGGACCTCGGACCATTCGCCCTCGGTGCCGACCCGGTAGCGGAAGCCCATCGCCTGCCCGGCAATGCCCGAACCGCGGAGCCAGACGACGCCCGACCAGGCGTCACAGGCTTCGGTTGAGACGGTCTTGTCCGTGGGCAGGATGTAGAGCACCCAGCGTTCGGTGCGTCCGTGGCAGGTGACATCCACGAAGTGGGGGGTTCCGAGCGTGGGGTCCGCCGCATCGGGCGAACTGTAATCCATGGTCGAGAGCTCCTCCATCGTGGGGGAGTAGGTCGTGGTGACCGTCTCCGTGGAGGCGGGCCCGAGTTTGAGTTCGGAGATCGTCACCCGGCTGCGGTCGGCATCCTTGGCGACATAGGCCCTGGCGATGCGGTTGTCGAGGTCGAATTCCGGGGCTCCGATCTGTCCTTCGACCTGGAAACTCAGCGGAATGGTCTGCGAGGCGACGATCTGCCAGTCGTAATCCTCGTAGAGCGTCAGGGTGACGTAGAGGGGGGTGCGCAGGTCGAACGTCCCGGTCACCTCCCGCGAGGGGCGGATATTGTCGAGGAAGATCTGCCGGTCGATGTTCGTATTGTGCGGGGTGACGGAGTAGGTCACCTCTTCGATGTGCACGTTTCGGATGTCGGTGGCTTCGTCGAGTGCGAGGGTCACCGTGCGGGTTGTCGCGTCGACGCCCGCGAGCGTGAAGCCTTCGCCCTGCACGTTGTTGATGGCGACCTCCACGGTCGGGTAGGGCAGGTCGTTGTCGATGCACGACATCCCCGGGAGCGTCGCTCCCGCGAAGAGCAGATAGGCAAGGAGTCGTTTCATGCGTTATTGCTTTTTCTTGTCCCACATATGGATCGTCATACCGATGTTGATGGCCAGGATGTTGAGTTTGAACTTCATGTTCGAGGCCTCACGGGTTCCGATCTTGTTCCCCAGTTCGTCCTTCTGGGTGACGGAGGTGTACTGTATTCCGCCGAGTCCGAACGAGAGGGTCGCGCAGACATTCGGGAAGATGTAGACCGCCGCTCCCGGATTAAACGCCAGTTTGAGCTGCGTATTGTCACTGTAGGTCTGTTTTACCTTTCCTTCGGACTCGTAGGCGAATCTCGACGAACCCTTCGATACCGAGAGCTCGAACTCGGCGAAGAGTCCGAAACGCCCTTTGGGATCGAGTCCGGCGTAGGAGCGGTGGAAGATTCCGAACGAGTAGTTGTTGCTGTTGAAGTCGAGGTAGGGGATGTTGAGTGAGACGTCGTTGTTTTCGCCCAGGTCGAAGATGGCGCCCTTGTCGAGCGTGCCGCTCATGTAGTTGTAGCCGAAGCGGGCACCCAGACAGCGGTTGTCGCGGTAGAAGTATCCGATGAACGGTTTCACGGTGGCGACCGTACCGTCGGCATTGATGTTGTCCAGGATGAGCAGGATATCCGTGTCGTCGCTCGACAGCGTGCCGTAGGAGGCCGTCAGACCCATGATCACCTCACCCTTGTAGGCGAACTTGAGTTTGTTGATTTCGCGGTCGATGCGTCGGCGGGTGGGCAGGAAGCGTTGTTTCGGGGCCGCTTTGACCGGTGCGGCAGCAATTGATGCCGACTGCCGGGATTTCTGCAGGCTGTCCGCCTTTTCGGGAGCGACCTTGGCCGGTTTCTGCAGGCTGTCCGCCTTTTCGGGAGCGACCTTGGCCGGTTTCTGCAGGCTGTCCGCCTTTTCGGGAGCAACCTTGACCGGTTTCTGCAGGCTGTCCGTCTTCCCGGAAACGGTCGGCCGGGGAATTGCGCGGTTTACGGTCGTTGCCGGGGTCTCGTTCTTCCCGGGTTTCTCCGAGGCGGATTCAACGGCTTGTGCCGTGACCGGTTGGGTCGGTTTCCCGGGGACGTGCTGCGCCGCTGCCGGAAGTGCCAGGCAGAGCGTAATCAGGATGAGTATGGATCGTTTCATGACGTACCGGGTTTAGAGATAGAAGGCCATGCCGAGGCCGATCGA
>CALUNH010000051.1 GCA_944321965.1 uncultured Alistipes sp. | reverse complement strand
CCCTCGATCGTCAACAAGGATGCTTACGGCGAGGGCTGGCTCGTCAAGGTGAAGATCTCCGATCCCGCCGAATACGACGCCCTGCTCAGTCCCGCCGACTATGAGAAGCTGATCGGATAGGACACGACGGACAGCACAAAAAAGGGGCGGAGTTGCAGGCAGACCGTACCGAAGCCAAACAAGGCAAGAGAGAGAAAAAGGTAAATGTGTGGGTGCGCGCGTGCCGGATGTGAGGTTGAAGCGAATGTCGAGGGCTTGAATGAGAGACCCGCAACCGTGTGAAGGAAGAGAGAGACGGGAGAGAGATGAGAGATGGGAGAAAGGGAGAGAGAGGGAGTGCGGGAGTGCGGGAACGTGGAGAAAGAGCGGAGACCGAAAGTGTGAAGAGATAGAGAAACCCGGACCGCGCAAAGCGTGACAGGAAACGGCAACGGAAAATACGGGACCAGACCGAGAGCGTGAGCAGGAAAACGGAAGAGACTGCAAACAAGAGAGAGGAAAGAGTTGCAAACAAAACATCTGCCGTGTGAGAATACCGGATGCAAACCGCATGTCGCGGGCAGCTCCAGCCCCTCTAACTAAAAAACAACTCAAACATTCATAAATCCATTATGTCAAAAGTTACTGTCGTAGGTGCAGGCGCCGTGGGCGCAACCTGTGCGAATGTGATGGCTTGCCGCGAAGTGGCGAGCGAGGTGGTTCTTATCGACATCAAGGAGGGCCTCTCGGAAGGCAAGATGCTGGACATGTACCAGACCTCCACGCTGATGGACTTCGACACGAAGCTCGTCGGCACGACCAACGACTACAAAAAGACGGCCAATTCGGACGTCGTGGTCATCACCTCGGGAATCCCCCGCAAGCCGGGCATGACCCGTGAGGAACTCATCGGCACCAATGCCAATATCATGAAGGGCGTCATCGCCAACGTCATCAAATATTCGCCCCGCGCGATCATCATCGTGGTGGCCAACCCGATGGACACGCTGACCTACCTGGCCCTGAAGGCTTCGGGGCTCCCGAAGAACCGCGTCATCGGCATGGGCGGCGCCCTCGACTCGTCGCGCTTCAAATGCTACCTGGCCAAAGCAACCGGTGCCAACATCAACAACGTCGACGGTATGGTTATCGGCGGCCACGGCGATACGACGATGATCCCGCTGCTGTCGAAAGCAACCGTAAACGGCGTGCCCGTCACGCAGTTCGCCTCGAAGAAAAAACTCCAGGAGGCCGTGCAGAGCACGATGGTCGGCGGCGCCACGCTCACCAAGCTCATCGGCACGTCGGCCTGGTATGCTCCGGGAGCCGCCGCTTCGATGATGGTCGAGGCCATTCTCCACGACCAGAAGAAGCTGATCCCCTGCTCGTGCTACCTCGAAGGCGAGTACGGAGAGTCGGACATCTGCATCGGCGTGCCCGCCATCATCGGCCGCAAGGGCGTCGAGAAGATCGTGAAGGTCGACCTCACGAAGGAGGAGAGCGAGAAGTTCGCCGCTTCGGCCGCTGCCGTGCGCAAGACGAACAACGTCCTGCACGAGATCAACGCCCTGTAGGCACCGCGAACCCGAACGAAAAAAGGGCTCCGACCGTAGTCGGAGCCCTTCTCGTGTGTCTGCCAGCCTCGCCTATCCGGCCAAGAGGTGCAGACAGGCAGAAAAGCCGGCTCAGAAGCTGATCTTCGCCCCCACGAACCAGCTGCGCGGCAGCGACGGCCCGTAAACATAGCCCGAATCACGCTCTACGCCCCGGTCGAAATCCCGCTGATAGGAGTTGAAGAGATTCTGCACGCCGCCGTAGAGCTGCAGCGTGAGGTCGCGGTAAAGCGGCAGATCGTAGGCAACACGCAGGTTCACGTCGCAGAACGACGGCGTCGTAACCGCCACGTCCTGCGCAACGCCCGAACCCTTCATGTGCTGCACAAGCATCTCACCCGTACAGGTCCCGGTCACGTCGGCCGTCAGCCGCCGCAGGGGCTTGAACGACGCCGTAAAGTAGCCGTAGAGATCCGGCGTGCGGAACATCCGCCGCACAGGCGGAACTTCCGGATCCTCACTCCACTGCTCGGGCTCCGCATAACGGCTCCGCTGCCAGGTCATGCCCGCCTGCAGCTCGAACCAGCGGGTAAAGAGCGCACGCCCCTCGACATTCACCCCGGCAACCGTGGCGCCCGAACCGTTGTAACGCTCCTGGATTTTGCCGCCGTCGTCCGTATCCTCCAGGTCGCGCAGCGCGAAAACATCGTCGAGGCGGGTATAAAATCCCTCGACGAGCAGGTTGGTCTGCACGCTTCCGAAATTGCGGTAGAGATCGGCCGAGAGGCTCACGCTGTGCGAGCGTTCCTCCTTCAGATCGTCGGCCAGCCGGATCCGCCGCCGCTCTCCGCCCACGATGGCGATGTGCATGTCCTCGTCGAAGGCCTGCGGTGCCCGATAGCCTCCGGCGTAGCTCACCCGCAGGTTCACCGACTCCGAAGGGTTGAAACGCACGTTGACCCGCGGGCTGAAAATCACGTGATCGACCAGGTTGTGCTTATCCAACCGCCCGCCGAGCAGCAGCGACCATTTCGACGTTTTCCACTCGTTCTGAAAATAGCCGCCCACGATATGCACCCGCTGGTCGGTGTCGATGGCGTAGCCGATCGAGCGGTCGTGGAGGTCGTCGTAGCTGTATTCTGCCCCGAGGGTCAACTCCGAAGGCATGAACAGCAGCCGCTTGAAGGCGTGCACGTACTGCAGCCCCGAAGCCAGGACCAGATCGTGCGTCGTACCATAGGCCAACAGATCCTGTTTGCTCCCGTAGTAGCTCTTCCGGGCCGTATTCTGGAACGAAAAATAGGCATTGAAGCGGTCGCTGCGGTCGGCCGACGAGAGGTCGAACGAAAGGCTCCCGCCATCGATCGTATGGTCGGTCTGTTCGGCAATGTTCGCTTCGTGGGGCGGCTGTTTCAGCAGGTCTCCGCCCCGGCGGTACTCGTTCAGATGGTGGTACTGAGCCGTGATGCGCGAGTAGGCCCCGGTGCGGAAGAACGACCGCATTCCCACCGAACGGCTGTCGAGCAGGGGCAGTTCGGTGAACCCGTCGCCGTCGTGGTCGTAACCCGAGCGGTGGCGGCTCTGCCCGAAGATCCCGATTCCGGCCCGCCCGCTCTCGGAGACGATCGAGGCGTTGAGCATCGAGTTGTTGTCGTAGGAGTTGCTGCCGCCGAGCGACATCAACGTGTGCGAGAACTGCGCCGAACTGCGCGTCGGCTCCTTAGTAATGACGTTGATCGTCCCGCCGATGGCCGACGACCCGTAGAGCGCCGAACCGCCGCCGCGCAGCACCTCGACACGTTCGATCATGTTGGCCGGAATCTGCTCCAGGCCGTAGACGCCCGTCAGGGCCGAAAAGACCGGACGCGAATCGATCAGAATCTGCGAATAGTGGCCGTCAAGTCCGTTGATGCGGACCTGTGTGAAACCGCAGTTCTGACAGTCGTCCTCGACCCGCACGCCGGGTTGGAACGAAAGGCCCTGAGCCAGGCACGAGGCGTTGGTGCGTTCGAACAACTCGGCGTCGAGGACGCTCACCAGCGCCGGAGCCTCACGCCGCAGCGTGGCCGAACGGCTCGCCGAGACCACCACCTCGTCCATCGAAATGCCGCTCTGCTCGACTTCGAAGTTCAACTCCAGGGTCGCACCCCGGGTCAGCGTCACAGTTGTCTGCTGCGCAGCATAACCCAGGGCCCGGACCTCGACGGTCAACTCCCCTTCGGGCAGGTTTTTCAGGAAATAGTGTCCCGAAGCATCGGTAGTCGTGCCGAGCGGGGTTCCGACCACCGAGACCGTGGCATAGGGGATGTGTTCATGGGTTGCGCGGTCGACGACGTGGCCGAAAAGGTTGGCATCGGTTCCCTTGCGCGGGGCTTCGGCGCCCTGCACACCGAAAAAGGTCAGGCACAGTGCAAACAGTGCCGACAATATGGATCGTTTCATGAAAAATGTCGTTTAGCGGGTTGATGATTCCGATCCGGCACTCCGGATCGTCGCGGCCTCGGGCCGCAGGTATGGAACTCCCGGCCCCTCGGATGCGAAGGACCCCGATACGGCTGCAGCCGCATCGGAACAAGGAGAGGGAATCACACCCGGGGAGGCGCCCGCAGGGAGAGGCACGCCGTGCGCAGCACGCATCGACAGCGGGTGGCTTCGGGCCTCAGGACGGCCAGCACCTCGGCATAGAATTCATGCGCGGGGAGGCTTTCCGAGAGGTAGGGATAGAAGTGGTAATTGTCGACGGGACAGTATTCGACCACACTCTCCCGGGCTCCGTTATCGGGCAGCAGGTCGCCGCAAAAGGCGGCGAAATGAGCATGGTCTTCGAGGTAGATATGCACCTTCTGCCCCGCATAGGCGGCAAGCAGGGCGGTGAGCAGGAATGCTGCAACGAAACGTTTAATCCGGGGGCACATCTTCATCGGATGCGAAGATACGAAAAAAAAGGACCGCGGCAAGCGGTCCCAGCAAAAACACCTAATTATGAGTAGGTCGTATGTTCTGTCCGGCGGTTGGGGTTGATTGTCCGGTTCCCGGCGGCCTGCTCCCGATTGTCGGGGTCCCGGCGATCTCCGCCCTGCGGCCTCCGTCCAATCAACGGCCCCCGGCGGTCTGTTTCCGATTGTCCGGTTCCCGGCGATCTCCTGCCCGGAGTCCTCCGCCCAATCAACGGTCCCGGCGGTCTGTTTCCGATTGTCGGCCCCTCAAGCCCCCCGGTCCACAGCCCCCCGCGGTCCCCGACGTCAGATCGTGATGTCGAGGATCTCGAAATGGATCGTCCCGGCCGGAACGTCCACATCCACCCGGTCACCCTTCTTATGCCCCAGCAAAGCCTTCGCAATCGGGGTTCCGATCGCCAGTTTCCCCTCACGCAGGTTCGCTTCGTGCTCGGCGACGATCGTGTAGGTCATCTGCTTGTTGTTGTTGTGATTCAACAGCGTCACCTTGCTCAGGATCTGCACCTTGCTCTTGTCGATCTTCGACTCGTCGATGACCCGGGCATTGGCGATCGTATCCTCCAGCTTGGCAATACGCATCTCCAGCAGCCCCTGCGCTTCACGGGCCGCATCATACTCCGCATTCTCCGAGAGGTCACCCTTGTCGCGTGCCTCCGCAATCGCGGCAGAAATCGCCGGGCGCTCGACGGAACGCATGTGGTCGAGTTCGTCCTTGAGCTTCTTGTAACCCTCGGCTGTCAGATAAATAATCTCTTTTGCCATAATCCGATTAATCTTCCGGAAACGCCCCCGAAGAGAAATTTCCAAAACACGTAAAAAAATAAGAATCCCGGCCCGTGAAGGCCAGAACCCTGCTTCGTTGCATAGGCAAAGATAATAAGGATAATCCACATTTCCAAATCTTTTTTCGGGTCCGGACCCGGCTTCCGGACGCCTCCGCAGAAGCCCGAATCCGGAAACTCCGGTCCCGGACACAGCCCCGGCCGCGAAAAGTCCCCGCAAAAGGGTTCGTCTCCGGCACCGGGGACAATAATTTTTTTTGCAAATCGTTAATTTATGCGTAACTTTGCGCGATAAAGCGCCGTAAAAGATTCTCAAATGAAGCAGACTTTCTCATACGCCCTTTGCGCCGTGGCGGCAGCAATCTTCCTCAGCGGATGCTCCGGCATGAACGCACTGCTGAAAAGCGGGCAGCCCGAACTGATCTACAGCAAGGCGCTGGAGTACTACGACAAAGGCAAATGGCAACGCGCCATCACACTCTTCGAGGGCGTGGAACACTACTACCAAGGCACCTCGCGCGAGGATACCGTTTCGTTCTACAAGGCCCACTGCCGCTTCAAGAACCGCGACTACGACACCGCCTCGACGGAACTCGACGATTTCCGCCGCAAATTCGGCCGCAGCGCCTTCATCGAGGATGCCGAAGGAATGTATGCCCTCTGCTACTACTACCTCGCCCCCGGCCCGACGCGCGACCAGACCATGACCGGACACGCCCTGATCGCCATCAACGAATTCATGTCGCGCTACCCCGAAAGCAGCCGCATCGAGAATTTCAAGAAGATCAACACGGAACTCACCGAACGGCTCCACGACAAGGCCTATCTGAACGCCTATACCTATTATAAAATCGGGCGTTACAAATCGGCCATCACGGCCCTGAAAAATGCCCTGAAGGAGTATCCCGAAAGCAAACACCGCGAGGAGATCATGTATCTGATCGTCGATGCCAGCTACCGCTTCGCCAGCAACTCCATCGCCGACAAGCAGACGGACCGTTACCTGGCGATGCTCGACTCCTACCTCTCCTTCAAGGAGGAGTACCCCGAGTCGAAACACATCAAGGAGGTGGACCGCATGGCCAAGCACGCCCGCGACTACCTCGACCGCAACAACAAGGACAACAACATATAAGATGGAAATCAAGAAGAACATCCCCAACAACACCATCACGCGCAAGCTGGTGGATCTGGACAAGGAGACCGGCAACGTCTACGAGAGCATCAACATCATCGCGCGCCGTGCCAACCAGATCTCGACCGAGCTCAAGGCCGAGTTGAACCGCAAGCTCGCCGACTTCTCGTCGCCGACCGACACCATGGAGGAGACCTTCGAAAACCGCGAGCAGATCGAAATCTCGCGCTATTACGAGCGCCTTCCCAAACCGGTGATCATCGCTACGGAGGAGTTCCTCGACCACGAACTGGTCTACAAGGAGGGCAAGAACGACTCGTTCAAGGAGATCTAAACCCACGACGATGGCATCCGGAAACGCTGCGACCGCATCTCTGGCGGGACGCCGCATTCTGTTGGGCATTACGGGCAGCATAGCAGCCTACAAGGCTGCCATGCTGTGTCGTTTATTGAAGACCGCAGGCGCCGAGGTCCGGGTGGTGATGACCCCGCTGGCCAAGCAGTTCATCACGCCGCTGACCATGGCCACCCTCTCGAAAAACCCCATCCTCGTGGAGTTCTTCGACCCCGAGAACGGCGCCTGGAACTCCCATGTCTCGCTGGGCGAGTGGGCCGACTGCTACCTGATCGCCCCCGCCACGGCCAACACGCTGGCCAAGATGGCCACGGGCGTGGCCGACAACCTGCTGCTGACGACCTATCTCTCGGCCCGCTGTCCGGTGGTCGTGGCCCCGGCCATGGACCTCGACATGTACGCCCATCCGGCCACGCAGCAGAACCTCCGCACACTGGCCAAACGCGGCGTGCGGATCGTCGAACCCGCCGAAGGAGAACTGGCCAGCGGCCTGACCGGAAAGGGCCGGATGGCCGAACCCGATGCGATCGCCGCCTTCGTCGGCGACCTGCTCACCGAAAAAAAAAAGACACTCGCCGGTAGGCGGCTGATCGTCACGGCCGGTGCCACGATCGAGGCCATCGACCCCGTGCGCTTCATCTCGAACCACTCCTCGGGCAAGATGGGCTATGCCATTGCCGGCGAACTGGCCGCTCGCGGCGCGGAGGTGACGCTCATTTCGGGGCGCACGGCGCTGCCCGTACCTCCGGGTGTCGAACGGGTGGATGTCCTCTCGGCCGAAGAGATGTACAACGCCGCGGTCCGGGCCTTCGAGAGGGCCGACGGCGCGGTGATGTGCGCCGCCGTGGCGGACTACACCCCCGCCGAGGTCTCCGACACGAAACTCAAGAAGGGCGACGGCGAGCTGTTCATCCGCCTGCGTCGCACGCGCGACATCGCCGCCGAACTCGGGGCCCGCAAGGGAGGACGTCTGCTGGTGGGCTTCGCGCTGGAGACCGATGACGAGGAGGCGCACGCCGAATCGAAACTCGAACGCAAGAACTTCGACTTCATCGTCCTGAACTCGCTGCGGGATGCCGGAGCGGGCTTCCGCGGCGATACGAACAAGGTGACCCTGATCGACCGCACGGGGCGTGAAGCCCTGCCGCTGCTCTCGAAACGGGAGGTCGCGGCCCGCATCGCCGACCGCATCGAGGCCTTCTTCGCCCGATGAGAACCGGAAGCCGCATCCGAAACACGCCGAAACCTGGATATTGAATCGCTAAAATCCGAATTGCCATGCTGCGCCGTCTGTCCGTCGAAAACTACGCGCTGATCGACAAACTCGAAATGGAGCTGGACCCGCACCTGAACATCATCACGGGAGAGACGGGTGCCGGGAAATCCATTCTGCTCGGGGCTCTCGGACTGCTCCTGGGGGCCAAGAACGACGGTTCGGCGATGAAGGACGCCGCACGGAACTGCACGGTGGAGGGGGCCTTCGACCTCACCGGGAGCAACCTGGAAGCATTCTTCGCGGAGAACGATCTCGACTACGCCGCGGAAACCACCCTGACGCGCGTCATCACCCCGGCGGGCAAGAGCCGGGCCTTCGTCAACGACGTCCCGGTACAGCTGGCGCAGCTGCGCGAGCTCGGCACGCGCCTGATCGACATCCACTCGCAACACCAGAATCTGATCCTCTCGTCGGAGGAGTTCCGCACCTCGGCGCTCGACACCGTGGCCGGGAACGGCGACCTGCTGGCGCAATACGCCGCGCAATACGCCCGGATGAGCGGCCTGCGCCGCGAACTGGCCTCGCTGCGTGAAGCCGCCGAACGGGGCCGCCGCGACGAGGAGTGGCTGCGCTTCCAGTGCGACGAACTGACGGCTGCGGCGCTGCGTGTCGGCGAGCAGGCCGAACTGGAGGAGGAGCTGGCCGTACTTGAAAATGCCGACCGCATCGGCGAGGCGCTGACCGGCCTGCGCAACGCACTGGACAGCGACGAAACGGGCGTCCTGACCCAGTTGAAAAATGCCGAAAACGCCCTCGGACACCTCCGCGGGCACTACCCCACGGCCGGAGATTTCGCCGACCGCCTGCACGCCGTACTGGAAGAGTTGAAGGACATCGACGCCTCGGCGGCGGCGGCGAGCGAACGGGTGGATGCCGACCCGGAACGGCTGGCCAAACGCTCGGCGCGGCTCGATGCGCTGATCGCCCTGCAACAGAAATACCGCGTCGCGGACGAAGCGGAGCTGATCGCCCTGCGGGACCGGAGTGCGGCCCAGTTGGCGGCGATCGTCCACAGCGGCGAGGAGATCGCCGCGGCGGAGCAGGCCTTGCAGGAGGCTGCCGACAAGGCCGAAGCGCTGGCCGAGCGGCTGCACAAGGCGCGCGAAAAGGCCGCCGGAAGTTTCGAAAAGGAGATCCTGGCGACGCTGGCCAAACTGGGCATGTCGGAGACCATCTTCCAGGTGGCACTGACACCCCGCACGGAACTGGACCGCACGGGCCGCGACCAGGTGCAGTTCCTCTTCACGGCCAATGCACGCATGACGCCGCAACCCGTCGAGCGGATCGCTTCGGGCGGTGAGCTTTCGCGCGTGATGCTCGCGCTGAAAGCGCTGCTGGCACGGAGGATGCAGCTGCCGACGATCCTCTTCGACGAGATCGACACGGGGGTTTCGGGACGCATCGCCGATGCCATGGGCGAGATCATCGAGTCGCTCTCGGCATCGATGCAGGTGGTGGACATCACGCACCTGCCGCAGGTCGCCTCGAAAGGCTCGGCTCACTTCGTGGTCTACAAGCGCAACGGCCGCACGGAGATCACCCGCCTGAGCGACGACGACCGCATCGCCGAGATCGCCAAAATGCTCTCCGGATCGCAGATCACGCAGGCCGCCGTGGCCCAGGCGCGGATCCTGCTGGGACGATAAGGAAACTCAATCCGAACCCATCCATACCAGCCATGAAAAAACTGCTTCTGCTGCTCTTCGTATGCCTCGCCCTGACGGCCCGGGCCGAAGAGGCCTCCAGCGCGGCGGCACGTGCCGAGGCGCGCCGGAACCTCGACCTGCCGATCACCAACGACTTCCGCAACTCGCGCTTCTACTTCGACGGGACCGGAACCGCAACCGTGGAATACAACGGACAGACCCTCACGGCCTGTTTCGACATCGATTTCGAACACCCCGCGGAGGGGCGTTACGGGATGCTGGAGCTCCGCGACGCACAGGGGAACGTCGTGGCCCGCTATGCCCTCGTCAACCTGAAGGACACCACCGGCGCCACCACCAAGCGGGTCACGCTGAAGGGCATCGAGGGTACGAAGGAGTCGATTCTGGTCAACATCGACTTCGCACGCGACGGCGACCGCAACTATTCGATCGCATTCGGACCCGACGGAGCCACCTACTTCAAGCCCATGAGCCGTCTGAACTTCGACTCCGAACTGCGCATCGCCCCGCGCGTCAAGTCCGCCGAAGAGATCGAACAGGAGGCGAAGGTCGCCGAACGTCAGGCCGAACAGGCCGCCGAACGCCAGGCCAAAATCGACCGGCGGAAAGCCCGGCAGAACTTCTACGACGGGGTCGGAGTTGCGGTTGTCGTTCTCTCGCTCCTGTTCACCGTGTGGATGCTCCCGCGTGCCATGCGCCGCGAGCGCATCTGGCACCTCGTCCTCTTCACCCTCATGGCACTCGTCTCGTGTTTCCCGCCCTTCTTCATCCTGCCTCTGCTCCCGGGCTATTTCTGGTGGTACTACCACCTCTACAAGGAGGAGATCGACAATTACGAGCTGCTCGCCACACTCCGCAAAATCACCTATGTGAGCATCCCGGTACTGGGGGTGGTCTTCTACCTCGCGGTCGGCGGCATCGCCCTCCTCTACATCGCGGTATGGCTCGTGGCCGGGCTGATCGGCTACGTCATCTACGAAAGCCTCATGGAAAAGTCCCGCTGTCCGCATTGCAACTACTACGGGCCCAACGAGATCGTCGACCGCAAGTTCCTCGACGAAGAGATCGTGCGCACGACCACCCGCACCAGGGAGTACGACCACACCGAGGAGCGGGACAACGAAATCATCAAGTGGTACCGCTACCGCTACAACGTAAAGGTCGAGGCGCACCAGCGGTTCAAGGACTTCCGCCGATGCGGCCACTGCGGCGAGATCTTCATCACGTTCCACTACACGGTCAAAACCCTCTCGAACAAAACCTATTGACCGGATGAGTCGGGTTGAGATACGGAGCCTTGCCGCAGCCAACCAGCGGCGGGCGCACGAAATCCTCCGCGAACTGGGGCTGCGCGAAGCGTGGCAGGAGGTCGGAGCGCGTGTCGAAGTGGTGGGATCGCTCCGCACGGGGCTCCTGATGAAGCACCTCGACATCGACCTGCACGTCTACTCCCCGGCTCCGCTGCGCGTGGCCGACAGTTTTGCCGCCGCAGCCCGGATTGCCGAGCGGCCCGGCATCCGGCGGATGGAGTACGGCAACCTGCTCAACGCCGAGGACTGCTGCCTCGAATGGCACGCACAGTACGAGGACCGCGACGGGCGCCGGTGGCAGATCGACATGATCCACATGGCGGAGGATTCGCCCTGGGCGGGATATTTCGAACGGGTGGCCGACCGCATTGCGGCGGTGCTGACCCCGGAGACGCACGAGGCGATCCTGCGGTTGAAATACGAGACGCCCGACGGGGAACATATCCCGGGCATTGCCTATTACCGGGCGGTTTTGGAGGGCGGTGTGCGCAGCTACGCGGAGTTCTCGGCCTGGCTGCAGGAACACCCCGTCGACGGGATCGTGGCGTGGATGCCCTGACTTCCTTCCGATCCTTCCATATCGGCACAAAAAACCGGGACTCCCGTTGGCAGGAGTCCCGGTTTCACTTATGCTGTCGTCGGACAGCGGCCGATCACTACATCATGCCGCCCATGCCGCCGACCGGCATCGCAGGTGCAGGCTGCTCCGACTTCTTCTCGGCCAGCACGCACTCCGTCGTCAGGAACATCGAGGCGATCGAAGCGGCGTTCTCCAAAGCTACACGCGATACCTTCGTCGGGTCGATGATACCGGCAACAAGCAGATCCTCGTACTTGTCGTCGCGGGCGTTGTATCCGAAGGCTCCCTCGCCCTCACGCACCTTGTTGACAACCACCGAACCTTCACCTCCGGCGTTGGCCACGATCTGACGCAGCGGCTCCTCGATGGCACGTTTCACGATCTGGATACCCGTCGTCTGGTCCTCATTCTCACCCTTCATGCCTTCCAGAGCGGCCGTAGCGCGGATGTAGGCCACACCGCCTCCCGGAACGATACCCTCTTCAACGGCAGCGCGCGTAGCGGCCAGGGCATCGTCGACGCGATCCTTCTTCTCCTTCATCTCGACCTCGGTAGCGGCTCCGACGTAGAGCACGGCCACACCGCCTGCCAGTTTGGCCAGGCGCTCCTGCAGCTTCTCCTTGTCGTAGTCCGACGAAGCCTTCTCGATCGAAGCGCGGATCTGAGCCACACGGGCCGCAATCGCCTCCTTCTTACCGGCACCGTCGACGATCGTCGTGTTCTCCTTGTTGAGCGTCACCTTGTCGGCCGTGCCCAGCATGTCGAGCGTAGCGTCCTCGATCTTCATGCCCTTGTCGGCCGAGATGACCGTGGCACCCGTCAGTACGGCGATGTCTTCAAGCATCTCCTTGCGGCGGTCACCGAAGCCCGGAGCCTTGCAGGCCGCGATCTTCAACGTGCCGCGCAGTTTGTTGACCACCAGGGCCGACAGCGCCTCGCCGTCGACATCCTCGGCGATGATCAGCAGCGAACGTCCGCTCTGGGCCACCGGCTCCAGCACGCCCATCAGCTCCTTCATCGTCGAGATCTTCTTGTCGGTGATCAGCACATAGGGCTTCTCCAGCTGGGCCTCCATCTTCTCCGTATCGGTGATGAAGTAGGCCGAAATGTAACCGCGGTCGAACTGCATACCCTCGACCACCTCGACATGGGTCTCGGTGCCCTTGGCCTCCTCGACGGTGATGACACCCTCGTTGTTGACCTTGGCCATCGCCTCGGCAATCAACTTACCGATGTTCTGGTCGTTATTGGCCGAAATGGTAGCCACCTGCTCGATCTTGGCGAAGTCCGAACCGACCTCCTGGCTCTGCTTGCGCAGCGACTCAACGACCGTAGCCACAGCCTTGTCGATACCGCGTTTGAGATCCATCGGGTTGGCACCGGCGGTGACGTTCTTCAGGCCCACGCCGATGATCGACTGGGCGAGCACCGTAGCGGTCGTCGTTCCGTCACCGGCATCGTCGTTGGTCTTCGAGGCGACCTCCTTGACCATCTGGGCGCCCATGTTCGCGAAAGCGTCCTCCAACTCGACCTCCTTGGCGACGGTCACACCGTCCTTGGTGATCTGCGGAGCACCGAATTTCTTGTCGATGATGACGTTGCGGCCTTTGGGACCGAGCGTGACCTTGACGGCATTCGACAGCGCATCGACACCCTCCTTGAGCAGTTCGCGCGCCTCTACGTTATATTTGATTTCCTTAGCCATGGTTGTTTCGATTTAGATTAGATGATTGCCAAAATATCGTTCTGTTTCATGATGAGGTAGTCGACGCCGTCGATCTGGATCTCCTGACCGGCATACTTGCCGTAGAGCACCTGGTCACCGACCTTGACCTCCATTTTGACCTCCGAGGTCCCGGGGCCTACGGCCACGACCTTGCCAGCCAGCGGTTTTTCCTTCGCGGTGTCGGGGATAATCAATCCTCCGGCGGTCTTCTCCTCCGCGGGATTCGGGAGAATCAGCACGCGGTCCGATAATGGTTTTACGTTCATAGCTTTGAGTTTTTAATTTGTTATTTATCGTATTGCATTCGTTTCGACGTTGCACCCCGAGAACCAACAATAGATGTGCCAACCGTTTTTTGGCAGTTGCGGGGTGACAAACGAGCAGGGTGGACTGCCAAATTGTCACTTCACGCAAATTCGTCACCATTTTCCGGGCGATTTTTTTGCACGGAACGAAAAAACGTATTACCTTTGCACTCCGATACGAGATCCGTATCGACATGGTGGATGTAGCTCAGTTGGTTAGAGCGTCGGATTGTGGTTCCGAAGGCCGAGGGTTCGAGCCCCTTCTTCCA
>CALUNH010000050.1 GCA_944321965.1 uncultured Alistipes sp. | reverse complement strand
GAGATCATCATCGTCTGCATCTTCTCCTGCAAGAGGTCCGAGAACATCTGTGTGTTGAAGCCTCCGGCCTTGTAGCCCCGCGCAACCGACAGGTAGAGGTTGCGCGTCGGGTCGAAGGCGTACATCACCGAGACCTTGGGCAGCAGCTCCAGGTAGGAGTGCGCCAGATTTCCCGTATCGTCGATCGAGATGCTTTGGGGGGTCGGGGTGCCGCCGTTGACGCTGAGCGTGTAGTCCAGGTCGGTACGGCTGCGGTAGCGGAGCTGCGTGCGTTCGAAGTCGGCACGCAGTCCGGCGGTCAGGAGCCAGCGTCCCAGCGTCAGGCGCGATTCGTGGTAGAGCGCCGCGCCCCACGCCGGCATGCGGAACCGCGACGAAAGCGGCAGCTCCTCGGCATCGATCGCGTAGCGGAGCAGGTCGGGCATCCGGTTGGCGTTGTCGAGGATCAGCCGCTCGATGCCCGTGCGCTTGAAGGTCACCGGAGCGTCCATCCGCTGGTGGCGGTAGAAGCCGAAGGCTCCGAAGAGCCATCCGTAGCGCTCCGCACCCCGCGAGCGGAAGACCAGATCTTCGGTCAGGGCGTGTTCGCGCACGGCCTGCCGCAGCGTGAAGTAGGAGAGCGGCGTGAAGTCCTGGTCGAGCGTCATCGCATCGTCGGTGTACTGGTAGCTGGTGATCGACGAGACGCTGTACCGCGCGGCGTCGTAGCGCACGGTGAGCCCGTCGCTGATCGACGTGCGGGTGTAGCCGCAGGGGTCGTTGTAGGCGATCTGCCCGGGGCGGAGAATCGTTTCGCCGCCCTCGACGATCGCCTCGCCCGCATAGGCGTAGGGATAGCCGCCCTGTTCGAGCCGCGTGAGCGCGAGCGTGTTGTCGAGGCGCAGCCCCCGGCGGTTGTCCCACTGTATCTTCCAGCGTCCTCCGGCCTGCCATTCCCAGTCGCAGCTCTTGTGGGTGTATCCGTTCTCGAAGAAGCCGTCCGAACGGGTGTAGAAGCCCGTCACGGAGCACCCTACGTCGGGCAGCGGACGGTAGTAGGTCGAGGCCCTGAGGCGCAGCGTGTTGCCGCTGCCGTATTCGGCCAGTGCGCGCACCCCTTCGTAGGTGAGCGGTGAAAGGGTGTAGACATTCACCACGCCGCCCATCGTGTTGCGCCCGTAGAGGGTCGACTGCGGACCGCGCAGCACCTCGATGCGTTCGATGTCGGCCAGTTCGGTGTCGAAGGCGTTCTTGTTCAGCAGCGGCACGTTGTCGACATTCAGTCCGATGACCGGCTGGTCGATGCGCGCCCCGAGCCCCCGCACGTAGATCGACGAGGTCATGCGCGACCCGTAGTCCGGGGCATGGAAGTTCGGCACGGCGAGCGAGATCTCCTTCAGGGCCGAGATGCCTCCGCGCGCAACGGCCCGGCTGCCGAGGATCGTCGATGCCACGGCCGCCGACCGCAGGACCGGACCCTGCTTGATGGCCGTCACCTGCACGCGGTCGACCGTGATCGTCGTGTCGGCCCGTTCCGCGTCCGGTTCGTCGGCGGCCATGCCCCGCCCCGGGGCCGGAAGGCCCAGCAGCAACAGGAGAAGGATCGGGCGGAAGGACATCGTATCCGGACGGTGTTTGGTTTGTTTCGCCTGCAAAGATAGGTTTTTATTCCGAATGGCGCATCATTCGTGGTGGTAGGGTTCGTTGTTGAGGATCGTGAAGGCCCGGTAGATCTGTTCGGCGAAGATTGCCCGCACGATCTGGTGCGAGAAGGTCATGCGCGAGAGCGACAGCTGCGCATCGGCCCGGGCGTAGACCTCGTCGGAGAATCCGTAGGGGCCGCCGATCACCAGCACGAGGCGCTTCACGCCGCTGTTCATCCGTTTCTGCAGCCACAGCGCGAACTCCACCGAGCGGTACTCCGTGCCCCGTTCGTCGAGCAGCGTCACGTAGTCGCCTTCCGTGAGCTGGTGCAGGATCGCTTCGCCTTCGGCCGTGCGTTGCTGTTTGATGCTCAGGCTCTTCGTGTTGCGGACGTCGGGCAGGGTCGTCACGGCGAAGCGGCAGTAGCGGTTCACCCGCCGGGCGTAGAGCTCGACCAGCGAGGCGATCTCCTTCGAGTCGGTTTTGCCGATGACGATCAGTTCGATGTTCATGCGTATGCGCTGTTCGTGAATATCTGTCCGCCAGCCTGTCCGCCAGCCAACCAGTTGCCTGTCTGCCCCCCCCCTGGCCGTCAGAGGTCGCTGTTCCACTCTCCGGCGGCATCGCCGTAGATCACCGGACGTGACTTCTCCACCGACTTGAGCCACTCGTAGGCCTTGTACATGTTGTATCCGTTGCCCGAAGGCGAGCCCAGCTCGTAGGCGATCACGCAGGTGAAGTTCCGCGAACGGTAGTACATCGACTTCACCCGTTCGAGGTATTCGTCGGCCAGGGCCGGGTCGTTCGAGGGCGTGCCGCCCACGCGGCGGTCATCGCGGTGCTCCGGGGCCGAAATCGCCGCGCAGTCGATGACGTAAAGGCCCAGTTCGTCGCACAGTTCGTAGAACCAGACCGGTTGCGGGTAGCTCGGGCAGATCGTATTTTTTCCTTTGGACTTCAGTGACTTGAGCTCCGAAAGGGTAGTCTTGCGGTCCGCGGCGGCGTTGTACTCCGCCCGGACGAGCTGCAGCTCCCTGCCCAGCCGCATGAGCCGCCCGTCGGCGAATTCCGTCTTTCCGAATCCGATCTTCAGCGGCATGTACTCCTTGTAGACGCCGTTGCGGCGCGTGAAGAGCATCACGCGGTAGAGCGGCGGGTTTTTGACACCGGCCTCCCATTTGTTCGCATAGGTGCCGTAGATGAAGGGCGAATAGCGCACCGTATCGGTCGAGCGTCCGGGGATGGTGATCTCCGTCATGTTGAATTCGAGCAGTTTGCCCTGCGGCGAGTAGATGTCGTAGCCCACGGTGACGGGTTCGTCGTAGTTGTAGGCGTTGCAGGCGACGATCTTCAGGTCGAGCATCCCGAAGTCGCGGCCCAGCGAGTCGGGCACGAGGGCGATCTCGAAATCGGCGATCGAACGCTTGTTCTGATAATAGAGGTAGCTGTTTTCGAAGCGCGGGCGTGCGGTTCCCGTTGCGTCGATCGGCAGCCGCCGGGCGCGCATCAGCACCCGGAACGTATTGACTCCCTGGCGGACGTAGGGCGTGAGGTCGAATTCCGAGGGGGTCAGCGCATCGTTCACCTCGGCGACGGGTTGGTCGTTGAGCCAGAGCGAGTAGCCCGCCCCCGGATTTTCGAGGTGCAGGAAGACCCGTCCGTCGGTCCACTCGAAGGGGATTTCGACCTTTGCGCCGTAGAATGCCGAGATGTCGCCCGACGATTCGGTGATCAGCTCCGGGCGGAAGGCCATCCAGTAGCCTCCGGCTTCGCGGTTGCGGGCATCGGCGTCGTGGCGGGCGTTGTAGGGGACCACCTCGGTGCGGTAGATGCGGCCGCCTTCGGCCAGCGGAACGGGTGTGGATTCCTCCAGTCCCGGGATCTGGGCCGCAGCCGTCAGGGTGCAGGCTGCCAGGGCAGCCGTCCATATCGTTCGTTTCATCGTGTGCTGGGTTGTATAACTCGGACAAAGGTACTTTTTTTTTGCCAAATCGCAAATTATGGCTAACTTTGTCAATTCGGAAAAATGTGTGAACTGAAATCTATGAAAACGCAGAGAATCGCTGAAATCCTGAAATCGGGAGCCGTGGATACCGACATCGTCGTCAAAGGTTGGGTGCGCACCAAGCGCGGAAACAAGAATGTGGCGTTTATCGCCCTGAACGACGGGTCGTGCGTGAACAACATACAGGTCGTGGTCGACCTGGGCAAGATCGCCGAAGAGCAACTCAAACCCATCACCACGGGAGCCTGCATCCGCGTCGACGGACGGCTGGTGGCCTCCCCGGGCGCCGGGCAGGGCGTCGAGGTGCAGGCCGAGCGGATCGAGATCTACGGCACGGCCGATCCCGATACCTATCCCCTGCAGAAGAAGGGACACTCGCTGGAGTTCCTGCGCGACATCGCCTACCTGCGTCCCCGGACCAATACGTTCGGGGCCGTGCTGCGCATCCGTCACGCCATGGCCTACGCCATCCACGAGTATTTCAACAGCCACGGATTCTACTACTTCCATACGCCGATCATCACCGCTTCGGACTGCGAAGGCGCCGGGGCGATGTTCCAGGTCACGACCCTCGACCTGAACAACCTCCCGAAGACGGAGGAGGGCAGGGTCGACTATTCGCAGGACTTCTTCGGCAAGTCGTGCAACCTGACCGTCTCGGGACAGCTCGAAGGCGAACTGGGCGCCCTCTCGCTGGGCCGCATCTACACCTTCGGCCCGACGTTCCGCGCCGAGAACTCCAATACCCCGCGCCATGCGTCGGAGTTCTGGATGATCGAGCCCGAGGCCGCGTTCTACGACCTGGAGGACAACATGGAACTGGCCGAGGATTTCCTGAAGTACCTCATCCAGTATGCGCTGGACCACTGCATGGAGGACCTCGAATTCATGAACAAGATGTGGGACAAGGGGCTGCTCGACCGTCTCAATTTCGTGCTGCACAACGACTTCAAACGCCTCGACTATACCGAGGGTATCGAGATCCTCAAGGCTTCGGGCCGCAAGTTCGAATTCCCCTGCGACTGGGGCTGCGACCTGCAGTCGGAGCACGAACGCTACCTCGTGGAGGAGCACTTCAAGCGCCCGGTGATCCTGATCAACTACCCGAAGGACATCAAGGCCTTCTACATGAAACAGAACGACGACGGCAAGACCGTGCGCGCCATGGATGTCCTCTTCCCGGGCATCGGCGAGATCATCGGCGGCTCGGAGCGTGAGGCCGACTACGAGAAGCTGAACCGCCGCGTCAAGGAGCTCGGCATGAACGAACGCGAACTGTGGTGGTATCTCGATACGCGCCGCTGGGGATCGGCGCCCCACTCGGGCTTCGGCCTGGGATTCGACCGCCTGCTGCTCTTCGTCACCGGTCTGACGAACATCCGCGACGTCCAGCCCTTCCCGCGCACGCCGCAGCACGCCGATTTCTAACCGTTTGCGAGCCAGGATGCCGGATGGCGGAATCCCCGCCGCCCGGCGTCACGACTTTCGGGGCCGCGGTCCGGACGTGAGCGGACTGGTGTCTCCCGGAACGCCGGGCGGGATGGAGAGCCCCGGACGTGTGATGAATCGTGCGACCCGAACCCGAAAATGAAGGAACCCAAGTAAGAAGCTGATTCTTAATTTGGATTCAATATGGCAATCAATCAGAAACAGGTACTTTCGCTTCAGCAGAAGCTCTCTCCGCAGCAGATTCAGATGATCAAGCTGCTGGAGCTGCCCACCGTGCAGCTCGAACAGCGCATCAAGCAGGAGATCGAGGACAACATCGTCCTGGAGGAAGAGGAGCGCTCGGCGGAGGACGAGGAGCAGCAGCCCCAGGAGATCTCCGTGGACGAATATCTGCGTGAGGACGATACCCCCTCGTACAAAAGCCGCATCAACAACTTCTCGAAGGATGACAAGCAGCGTCCGGTCTACCTGACCGAAGGGCGTTCGCTGCAGGAGTATCTCGTGGAGCAGTTGGGCTACCGCAACCTTTCGGAGCGCGACATGCGTCTGGCCGTCTATATTATCGGAAGCATCGACGAGGACGGCTATCTGCGCCGCGACTTGGAGTCCGTGGCCGACGACATCGCCTTTACGGTCGGGATCGAGACCTCGGCCGAGGAGCTGGAACGCATTCTGGGCATCATCCACGAACTCGAACCCGCGGGGATCGGGGCCCGCGATCTGCGGGAGTGCCTGCTGCTGCAGATGGCCCAGATGCCCGTCAACACCCGTGCGCGGCGCCTGGCCCGCAAGATCCTCACCTCCTATTTCGACGAGTTCGTCAAGAAGCACTACGAAAAACTCATGGCGCGCCTGCAGGTCTCGGAGGAGGATTTCCGCGAGGCGATTGCCGAGATCCGGCGCCTGTCGCCCAAACCCGGCAACCTCTACGCCGAAGGGGGCACCGACACCACGCCCTACATCATTCCGGACTTTATCCTCGACTGTCAGGACGGCCACTTCAACCTCACGATGAACTCCTACAACGTCCCCGAAGTGCGTGTGAACCGCCGCTACGTGGAGATGATCCGCGACATGGTGGGGGCCGACGGCAAGGTCAGGGAGCAGGACCGGGAGGCGCTGCAGTTCGTGAAGAGCAAGATCGACTCCGCGAAGTGGTTCATCTCGGCCATCAAGCAGCGCCACGACACGCTGATGCGCACGATGCAGACCATCCTGGACTACCAGCAGGAGTATTTCAAGGACGGCGACCGTTCGAAACTCCGCCCGATGATCCTCAAGGACATCGCCGACCGCACGGGACTCGACGTCTCGACGATTTCGCGCGTGGTCAACAGCAAGTACGTCCAGACGCAGTTCGGGATCATCCTCCTCAAGTCGCTCTTCTCGGAGGCCATGCAGACCGATTCGGGCGAGGAGGTGTCGAGCTACGAGATCAAGAACATTCTCCAGCAGTGCATCGACGAGGAGGACAAGCGCCACCCGCTGACCGACGAGACGCTGATGGATATCCTCAATTCGAAGGGCTACCGCATCGCCCGGCGCACGGTGGCCAAATACCGCGAGATGCTCGGCATCCCGGTGGCGCGTCTGCGCAGGCAGATCTGAAACCCGGCCGCCGGGCCGCTGCCCCGAATCCCGATAAACCCCTGAAATGATGAACTACCGAAAAATAGCCAATACGCTCTCCTGGGTCCTGCACCCGTTTCTGCTGCCGGTCTATCTGATGGCGGTGCTGCTCACGATGACCACCTTTGCGCACTTCTCCCCCGGGGTGAAGTTCTATTTCCTGTGGGTCGTGGCGCTCTATGCGATCATTATCCCGTTCCTGACGCTCGGCATCCTGCATTCGCTGGGCCGGATCTCCGATTTCAGAATCGACAACCGCCGCGAACGCCTGCTGCCCCTGCTGATCGGGACCGTCTGCTACGTGCTGTGTGCCCTCACCTTCTCGAAGATCCCTTCGGCGATCTTCCTGCGCAAGTTCATGCTGGCGGCAGCCTGCTGCGAGGCGATGTGTTTCGTGGTGTCGCTCCGCTGGAAGATCAGCCTCCACCTGACCGGCATGGGGGCCATTGTGGCGCTGCTTGTGGTGATGAACATCGTCGGGGTGGGGAACATGCTCCTCCCCTTGTCGGTGGCGATCCTCGGGGCCGGCGCCCTTGCCTCGGCCCGCCTCTATCTGGGGTGTCACAACCCCGCACAGATCTTTGCGGGCTTTTTCGGCGGGTTCGGCGTGGCGATGCTCGCCGTGCTCTTCCTCTGAATCCCGCCTCGCACGCTCCGGTTCCTCCCTGCCGTCCGGCCCGGAGGCCGTTCACTGACCGGGACCCATCCGCCCGGTTCACGTCGGTCGGTTGCCGTCCGGTTCCTCCCTGCCGTTCGAATAAAGGACTGCCGCCCCGAAAGGCGGCAGTCCTTTTGTCCGAAGAGTTAAACTCCCCGCGCGGGAGCTATTTCAGTCGCCGCAACTTGCGGTCCGCCGCGGTAGCCTCTCGCAGCGAAATGGCGAATCCGCCGCCGCGGGCCATCCGGACCGACAACCGGCTGCGGGCATCGACACGTCCGCTGCGGATCGTGTAGGCTTCGGGATTCGTTGCGTAGTCGGCATCCGGTGCGTCGGCATAGAGCGTCGCCACGTACTCCCGGCCGGGATCGAGGAAATCGAAACCGATCTCCATGGTCCGAGCCTCCTCGTTGGTTACGCCGCCCACGAACCAGTCGCTGCGTCCCTTGGCCTTGCGGGCCGCGACGATGTAGGCTCCGGGTTCGGCGGCCAGGTAGCGGCTGTCGTCCCAGTCGACGTCCACATCCTTGATGAACTGGAAGGCATCCATGTATTTCTCGTAATGCTCCGGGAAGTCGGCGGCCATCTGCAGCGGCGAGTACATCGTCACGTAGAGGGCCAGCTGGTTGCAGATCGTCGCGTTGACCTTCGAGCGGTTGCCCGGCACGAAGGTCGAGATGTCCATGCAGAAGATTCCCGGCGTGTAGTCCATCGGCCCGCCCTGCAGCCGCGTGAAGGGCAGGATCGTAACGTGATGGGGACGGCTGCCGCCGAAAGCCTGGTATTCGGTGCCGCGGGCCGACTCGTTGCCGATCAGGTTGGGGTAGGTGCGGCAGAGTCCCGTGGGGCGTGTCGCCTCATGGGCATTGACCATGATCCGGTACTCGGCGGCCTTCTTCACGGCATAGAGGTAGTGGTTGTTGCACCACTGTCCGTAGTGGTATTCGCCATAGGGCAGGATGGAGCCTACGTAACCGCTCTTGACGGCCGTATAGCCGTATTCGTTCATCAGACGGTAGGCTCGGTCCATGTGGCGTTCGTAGTTGCGGATGGAGCTTGACGTCTCGTGGTGCATCATCAGCCGGATTCCCCGTTCGTGGGCGTAGTCGTTGAGCATCCGGATATCGAAGTCCGGGTAGGGCGTTACGAAGTCGAAAACGTAATCCTTCTGGTGTCCGGCCCAGTCCTCCCAGCCGATGTTCCACCCCTCGACCAGCACCTGGTCGAATCCGTGTTTGGCTGCGAAGTCGATCACGCGCTTCACGTTTTCGTTGTTTGCGCCGTGGCGTCCGTTGGGCGTGCACCGGATGAAATCGGTCTTTCCGAGCTGTACCGCGGGCAGGGAGGTATAGGACCAGGTGCTTTTCCCGGTGATCATCTCCCACCAGACACCCATGTACTTCACGGGTTTGATCCACGACGTGTCCTCGTAGGCGCACGGTTCGTTGAGGTTCAGGATCAGGTTCGAGGACAGCATGTCGCGGGCGTCGTCGCTCACCATGACCGTGCGCCAGGGCGTTACGCAGGGGGCCTGCAGATGCCCCTTGTTGCCCTGGGCATCGGGCGTGAGGTGGGCGCGGAAGACGAACGTCCGGTCGTCGAGATCGAGGTGCAGACACGAGTAGTCGACCAGTGCCGCTTCGTGGAGGTTGATGTAGAGTCCGTCGTCGCTCTTCATCTGCAGGGAGGTCTCGACGCCCGTCGGCGAGAAGGGACCGTCGGGCGCGTTGCTGGTCCGCAGGGCTTCGGGCTGGAGGCGGCGGATCTCGGAGAGTTTCGAAATCGTGTATTCGAACTCCTGCGTGTTGTAGTTGCCCGGGATCCAGTATGCCGTATGGTCGCCCGTCATGGCGAATTCGGTGCACTCCTCCCGCAGGACGAAGTGCGTGAGCTGCGGCTGCTCTGGGAACTCGTAGCGGAATCCGAGCCCGTCGTCGTAGAGCCGGAAACGGACGAGCAGCAGGCGCCCCTGTTGTTCGAGCGTTACGGCGAGTTCGTTGTAGTGGTTGCGGATCGTGGACGTTTCACCCCAGACGGGTTCCCAGGTCTCGTCGAACGAGCTGCGTTCGGCGCTGCGCTGGGTGAAACCCTCCAGCAGTGAAGGGGCGTCCTTGAGCTCGAAGCCGAGCCGGCTGGGGAGCACTACCGGCCGGCCCTTGTAATCCAGCGAGTAGCGCGGAATGCCGTCCGTGACTTCGAACGTCAGGGTCAGCAGGTTCCCGGGAGAGGTGAGGAGCTCCCGGGCGGTGAGGGGGCCCAGCAGGAGCAATCCGGTCAGAATGAGCAGCAGTCTCTTCATGAATTTTGGGGTTTGGTTGAGAATTTGTTTCTGCAAAGATACAAGGGAAATCCCGTTCCACGAAAAACCGGTTTTCCCAAAAACCGGTTTTTCGTGGAACGGGATTGGTCGCTGACCTGGCTTGGCCTGGCCTGGCCTGACCCTGACCCTGACCTCTGACCTCTGGGCTCTGACCTCTGGGCTCTGGCTCTGATCTGCCCCCCCCCTCTGTTGGTCCGTTAGACGCAACCCTGGGCGAGCATGGCATTGGCGACCTTCATGAAACCGCCGATGTTGGCGCCAACGACGTAGTTGATGTAGCCGTCGGGTTCCGTACCGTACTGTACGCAGACCGAGTGGATGTTCTTCATGATCGACTTCAGTTTGGCGTCGACCTCTTCGGGGGTCCAGGTGATACGCATCGAGTTCTGGGTCATCTCCAGACCCGAGGTGGCCACACCTCCGGCATTGGCAGCCTTGCCCGGGGCGTAGAGCAGCTTGTGCTGCTGGAAGATCTTGATGGCCTCGGGGGTCGAGGGCATGTTGGCACCCTCGGCCACGCAGATGCAGCCGTTGTTTACGAGCATCTGGGCCTCGTCGCCGTTCAGCTCGTTCTGCGTGGCGCACGGCATGGCAATGTCGCACTTCACGCTCCACGGACGCTCGCCCGGATAGTAGGTGGCCGACGGATAGTGCTCGGCGTATTCCTTGATACGGCCGCGGAAGATGTTCTTCAGCTCCATGACGTAATCCAGTTTCTCGGGGCTGATGCCTTCGGGATCGTAGATGTAGCCCGAGGAGTCGGAGAGCGTGACGACCTTGGCGCCGAGTTCGGTGGCCTTCATGCAGGCGTACTGGGCCACGTTGCCCGATCCGGAGATGCAGACGGTCTTGCCCTCGAACGAGTCGCCGCGCGTGGCGAGCATCTCCTGGGCGAAATAGCAGGTTCCGTATCCCGTAGCCTCGGGACGCAGCGGGCTGCCGCCCCAGTCGCGGCCCTTTCCGGTGAGCGTTCCGGTGAATTCGTCGCGCAGGCGCTTGTACTGGCCGAACATGTAGCCGATTTCGCGGCCGCCGACGCCGATGTCACCGGCCGGAACGTCGGTATCCTGACCGATATGGCGCTGGAGTTCGGTCATGAACGACTGGCAGAACTTCATCACCTCGTTGTCCGACTTGCCCTTGGGGTTGAAGTCCGAACCGCCCTTTCCGCCGCCCATGGGCAGCGTGGTGAGGCTGTTTTTGAAGGTCTGTTCGAAGGCCAGGAACTTCAGGATCGAGAGGTTCACCGACGGGTGGAAGCGGATACCGCCCTTGTAGGGGCCGATGGCGCTGTTCATCTGGACGCGGTAGCCGCGGTTGATTTCGATCTCGCCCTTGTCGTTGAGCCACGGCACGCGGAACATGATGACCCGTTCGGGTTCGGCGATGCGGTCGAGTATCTTCATTTTTTGAAGAATCGGGCTGGCAACGATATGGGGAGCCAGCGATTCGGCCACCTCGCGGACGGCCTGATGGAACTCCGGTTCACCCGGATTGCGGGCGATGAGCCGGGCCATGAAATCTTCGACATACTGTCGGGCTTGTTCGTTCATAGCGATTCGGTTTTAGCTGTTTTGTGATGGATTCTGGTGCTAAAATTAATAATTCTGCAGCTATTTTGCAAGTTCTTTAAGAATTTTGTAAAATATTTTACTTTAGCCTCCGGCCCATTTGCTTACGGTCCGGGTTGCAGCCTGTCCCGCAACTGAGAATCCGTAATGAAAAATGACGGATTCACCGCGAATCCGTCATGAAAAAATTTTGAAATTTTTTTTTGAAAAAAATTTCGTCTCTGCCGTGTTTTGCGTTGCAAAACGCCGTTTACTTCGTGAAGGCGAATCCGAGATAGACGTTTTCGTACTTGCGCAGCAGGGTTGTGATGGTGGCGAGCGACGAGACCTTGCTGCCGAGTTCGGTCACCAGGTTCACGAGTTTGGTGACCGGGAAGACCAGCAGCAGGTCCGTACCGCTGACGTAGGCGTGGCCTTCGACCGCTCCCAGGTTGAGTTTTCCCTTGGCGAAGCGGAGTGTCACGACATGCGTCGAGGAGTCGTATTCGTAGGTTCCCGAGAGTTCGTGTTTGCCCAGGGCCGCCGTAAAGGTGCTGTCGGCCTTCTCGAAGGTGAAGCTCCCCGAGCCGGATTCGATACCGGCCAGTGCGTAGGCCTTTTCGAGTTGCTGCACGACGGTCGATTCGAGGGCTGCGCCGCCGAGTTCCGAGGCGATGTCCTCGCCTTCGAACTTCACGCCCGGGCCCGAGTAGTTCCACGTTCCCGCGAGGGCATACTGGGTGAGTTTTCCGTCGGTGGCTTCATCGACGGCCGCGGTAGCGATTTTTTTCAGGGCATCCTTCCAGTCCTGAGCTGCGGTCGGGAGCGCAAGCAGCAGCACGACCGCCGGAATAAGGATTTTTTTCATCTTGTAGTCGAATAGTCGAAGGTTTGCGGACGCCGCCGGGGCGTTGCGTCCGGAGTCGTCATAACGTATCGAGTTCGCGGAGCCAGACTTCGGCCGAGGCATCCGAAGGCATCCGCCAGTCGCCCCGCGGCGAGAGGACCACGGATCCGACTTTCGGGCCGTCGGGCAGGGCCGAGCGCTTGAACTGCTGCGTGAAGAACCGCCGGAAGAAGATCCGCAGCCATTTGAGGATGGTTTCGCGGTCGTAGCTTCCGTCGAAGGCCACTTCGGCCAGCAGGAGGATCTTCTCCGGGCCGTATCCCAGCCGGAGGAAGTTGTAGAGGAAGAAGTCGTGGAGTTCGTAGGGTCCCACGAGGTCTTCGGTCTTCTGTGCGATCTTGCCGTCGGCATCGGCCGGGAGCAGTTCGGGGCTGACCGGCGTGTCGATGATATCGAGCAGCGTGGCGCGGGTTGCCGGGTCGTTTTCGGTGTCGGCGACCCACTTCACGAGGTGGCGCACCAGCGTCTTCGGCACCGAGGCGTTGACGCCGTACATCGACATCTGGTCGCCGTTGTAGGTGGCCCAGCCCAGGGCCAGTTCCGAGAGGTCGCCCGTGCCGACCACGAGCCCGCCCTCCATGTTGGCCACATCCATCAGGATCTGGGTCCGTTCGCGGGCCTGGGCGTTCTCGTAGGCCGCCGAACGGTCCGACGGGTCGAGTCCGATGTCGCGGAAATGCTGCAGGCAGGCGTCGCGGATCGGGATTTCGCGCACCGTGACGCCCAGTCCGCGCATCAGTTCCAGGGCATTGTGATAGGTGCGGTCGGTGGTTCCGAATCCGGGCATGGTGATACCGATGATCCCCGCGCGGTCGAGTTGCAGGAGGTCGAACGTGCGCACCGTGACGAGCAGTGCCAGCGTCGAGTCCAACCCGCCCGAAATGCCGATTACGGCGCGTTCGCAACGGGTATGGCGCAGCCGCTGGGCCAGCCCGTGCGACTGGATGCGGAAGATCTCCTCGCAGCGTTCGCTGCGGTGCTCCTCGTCCTTCGGGACGAACGGCAGCGGGTCGATGTCGCGTTCCGGCACCGCCGCCCGCAGCCCCTCGGGAATCTCCATCTCGATGACCGTATTCTCCGACGAGCTTTCGCGCTGCCGGAACGAGGTGTTGCGCAGGCGTTCGAAGGCCAGGCGCTGCAGGTCCACATCGGCAACGACCAGTTGCTCCTCGGTCGAGAAGCGTTCGGCCTCACGCAGCAGCGTGCCGTTTTCGGCGATCAGGCCGTTTCCGGCAAAGGTCAGGTCCGTGGAGGATTCGCCGCTCCCGGCCGAGACATAGACGTAGGCCGAGAGCGTGCGGGCCGACTGCTGGGTGACGAGCTGCCGCAGGTAGGCGTGCTTCCCGGCCAGTTCGGGCGAGGCCGATAGGTTGAAGATCACCTTCGCGCCGTTCAGGGCCAGCTGGGTCGAGGGCGGGATCGGGGCCCAGAGGTCCTCGCAGATCTCCACGCCGAACTCCGCGCCGTTGACCGCGAAGGTGAGGTCGGCGCCGAAGTCGGCCTGCTGTCCCGCGACGTCGATCCGCTCCTCGGAGATTCCGGCCCCGGAGGCGAACCAGCGATCCTCGTAGAATTCGCCGTAGTTGGGGATGTAGCTTTTCGGTACGACCCCGAGGACCTTGCCCTGAGCCATGACCACGGCACAGTTGTAGAGTGCCGAGCCGTGGCGCAGCGGAGCCCCGACAATCAGGGCCAGGGGGAGTTTGCGCGTTGCCTTGGCAAGCCGGGCGAGGGCCTCGTCGGCCGCGTCGAGCAGCGTGGGCTGCAGCACGAGGTCGCCGCACGTGTAGGCCGTCATGCCCAGTTCGGGGAAGACGGCGATCTCCACGCCGCGGCGTGCGGCCTCCTCGGCCAGAGCCGCCGTGCGTTCCATATTATAGGTGCAGTCGCCGACCCGCAGGGCGGGGATCGCCGCCGCGACCTTCAGAAATCCGAAATTGTCCATTCTTTTCAAATGTGTTTCTGTGTTCCGGGGGCTGGCTTTCCGGTCTTCTTTTCCCGGTTCCGTCTTTTCTGGTCTCGGTCCCGGTCTCCCGGATCCGTTTTT
>CALUNH010000049.1 GCA_944321965.1 uncultured Alistipes sp. | reverse complement strand
GCTATCGGTGCGGTCTACTCGGATCGTAAACATAGGAACTTTTTTAGTTTGCAGGGGCTCCGATTCCCGGAACCCGCCCGCAAAATAGGGCGGAATTCCGGAAAAGACGCCGGGTGTCCTTTGTAGACCTCGCATGTCCGACATCGGGCTACAAAGCCATATTTTTCGCTACCAACTCCATATCCCGCATAATTGACGAATCAAGAACCCTTGCATAATGGCGCGTCATGCTGACATTGGCATGTCCCAGCATTTTGGCAACGTTGTCGATCGTGGCGCCGCTGGCCAGCGTCAGGGTTGCGAACGTATGGCGAGCGGTGTGCGTTGAGAGATTCTTGCGGATACCGCAGATGTCGGCCAGCTCCTTCAAGTAGGAGTTCATCTTCTGATTGCTGCATACGGGGAGCAGAACGTCATGCGTCTGGCAATAAGGATGCTCCTTGTAACGGTCAAGGATCTTTTGAGCCTCGTCCAGCAATGGAATATTACACATATTTTTGGTCTTTTGACGGGCTTTACGAATCCAAATCATGCCGTTAATGTCCGCCACAAGATGCTCTGATTTCAGTTGCTTCACATCCATAAAAGCTAATCCCGTTAGGCAACAAAAACAGAAAATATCTCGGATTTGAGCCATTCTTGTGATCGTAATCTCCTTATTGAGTAAAACCTTTAACTCTCGCTTTTCGAGAAAGTCACGCTCGACAGGATCTAAATGGAATCGAATCTGAGCAAAAGGATCTTTTTTCATCCAGCCTTTTGCAAGTGCAATTCGAATAATTTTCTTGAAATTTGCGAGATAGCGAGTTGTCGTGTTATGACAGCATTTCCTTACGGTTTTAAGATAAAACTCATAATCTTCGATAAATTGTCTGGTCACATCGTCCAAATAACAATCTTCTTTATGATAGGTCTTTCGCATGAATTCCTGAATCAACCGCAGACAAGTTTCATATCGCTCGACTGTTCCCGGCGCATAATTGATACCCATAAGAGCTTTACATTTCTCATTATGTCCCTGAAAAACCTCCATCAGCGTATGACGGTCCGACTGCTCCTTGCCCAGATAGCGGTTCAGAATGATTTGGGCGGATACCTCCTTCTTATCGAGTTCGAGATCTCTTTGGATTTGTAAAATGTTGGCGGAAATAGCGTCCAGATAGAGATTCAAATCCTTTCCGCCACGGCATTTTTCATTGGCTTTTCCTTTTTCCGAGTTCCAGGCATGCGGTTCGATAAATCGCTTGATTGAAGCATCGGCGCGTTCTCCATTGATTGTCAGACGCATAAATACGGGAGCCTCGCCTCTTTTGTTGAGCTTGTCCCGCCGAATGTAAAACAACAGGCTGAAAGTTGTCCTTTCCATAAGTACACCGAATTAAGGGTTACAAAATTAGTTTCCCAAGTGTCTTAAGTCAAGAGGAAGACCGCTGCAAATAAGTGCAAACCAATCTGTTACGAGCAATTCGGTGTACTTTTTCGGCCCGAAAAAAAGTACACCGAATAGGCCACAGATAACCTGCTTTTCGATGCCTTTTTCTACACTTTCAACAAAAAATAAACCCTTGTAAACTACTGTTTTACAAGGGTTTGCGCTGTTTTTCAGTGTTTGCTTGGCGGAAAGAAGGGGATTCGAACCCCTGAAACCCTTTTGAGGTTTACTCGCTTTCCAGGCGGGCCAGTTCAACCACTCCTGCATCTTTCCGTAAGGTGCTGCAAAAGTACGCAATATTTCCGGAATCTGCAAATGACGGCGATTTTTTCTGCACCAAGCATCCCGGGAAGAGACAGGGCATCCACAAGGACGTTACTCCACCCGCCAACGGGCGCCAGCCCGGCCGCTGCCGCATCCTACATCCGGAACCGGCCTGCACCTCTCCCTGCAATCCGGCACAGCACCGGCCGCCTGCAGCTCTCCCTGCAATCCGGCACAGCACCGGCCGCCTGCAGCTCTCCCTGCAATCCGGCACAGCACCGGCCGCCTGCAGCTCTCCCTGCAATCCGGCACAGCACCGGCCACCTGCGCCTCTCCCTGCAATCCGGCGCAGCACCGGCCGCCTGCGCCTCTCCCCAGCAATCCGGAGCTACCGGATATAGCTCGTCACGATACGCGGTTCGGGTTCGGGGCGATTTTCCGACGCCGTCAGCCCGGTCTTCAGCACCCGGGCCATGTTCCGTCCGAGGACGCGCATGATCTGCAAACCCTCCAGATCCTGTGACGCCTCGCCGGACTGACGCCCGTGCACACTGTTCCAGTACTGCGACGAAACGACCGGCATGTTCGAGATCGTGAAATATTTGTTCAGCCGGTCGAATGCGGCACTGGCACCCCCGCGGCGGCACACCACGACCGCAGCTGCGGGTTTGTAGGCCAGCCGGTCCGTGCAGGAGACGAACAAGCGGTCGAGCAGGGCACACAGCGAACCGTTGGGCCCGGCAAAATAGACGGGCGACCCGACGATGAGTCCGTCGGCCTGGGCGAGTTTTTCCCGGATCAGCATGTAGAGGTCGTCCTCGAATGCACAGCAGCCGGTTTGGGAACAGGCCCAGCAGGCAATACATCCGGGAACGGGTCTGGTTCCCAGCGGGATGATTTCGGTTTCGATGCCCTCGGCTTCGAGCGTGCGGGCCACTTCGCGCAACGCGATGAAGGTATTCCCCTCGCGATGCGGACTTCCATTGATCAACAAGACTTTCATGGGTTCAATCAGATAAGGTAACCACCGCGTTCCGGACGGCATACGACGACAGGGTCTCTATCCCGGCCTGACGCCCTGAGGCGCCGTCCGCCGCACCCTCCGCCCGGAAGGCAGAACAAAGATACGAAATCCGCCGCAAATTCCGAAATCGGAACTTCGCCCCACGCCGAGTTGTCGGATTGGGGGGGGTGACACAATCCGGCCGGAGCAGGATTTTTCCATAGCCGGGCGACCGACAAGCCGGATAAAAGCGTATCTTTGTTACGGAGTTTCGGCTTCGGGAGAAAACGTATCCGCATCCAAACCATGACCAATCACCAAACCGCCCCAATCGATGTGCCGTCCCGCTCCGACGCACGGAACGACGGAACGAACAGGCGTAAATGCAGGCCTCGTCCCGCACCGGTTCCAACACGCGGCGGGAAGCTCCCCGCCGTTCCCGGAAAGTAACCGAACATGAAAACCCAAAAACATAGAAAACCATGAAAAAGAGTGTGATCCTGTGGGCCGTATCGGTACCGTTGCTGCTTCTGACGGCGTGCGGCCCGAAACCGAAGGCGGAGCTGAACGTCATGACGTTCAACATGCGTTACGACAACCCCGACGACAGTGCGAACAACTGGCGGTTCCGCCGCGACCGGGTGGCCCGAGTGATCGAGACGCAGGCCATCGACGTCTTCGGGGCCCAGGAGTTGCTGATCAACCAGCTCAACGACCTGAAGGGGCTGCTTCCCGGCTATGCCGAGGTGGGCGTAGGCCGCGAGGACGGGGACGAAGCGGGCGAATTCAACCCGGTCTTCTACCGCACGGAGCGTTTCGAACTGCTCGACTGGGGGACCTTCTGGCTGAGCGAGACCCCCGAGACGGCCGGGTCGAAGGGTTGGGACGGCGCCTGCGAACGCCTGGCCACCTGGACGGTGCTGCGTGACCGCGACGGCCGCGAGATCTTCTTCATCAACACCCATCTGGACCACGTGGGCGAGACGGCCCGGCGTGAGGGTGTTTCGCTGCTGCTGGAGCGCATCGCCGGCCTCTCCGCGGGGCGTCCGGTCGTACTGACGGGCGACTTCAATGCCGAACCCGAATCGGAGGTGATCGCCCATGTCGTGGAGAGCGGACTGCTGTACCACACGCACGACCTGGCGGCCGAGCGTCAGGGCCCGTACTGGAGTTTCTCGGACTTCGGCAGGATTCCCGAAGCGGAGCGCACGCTGATCGACTATATCTTCGTGAGCGACGGTTTCGAGACCCTTCTCCATGCGGTGCTGCCCGACACGCTCGACGGCGGCCACGTCTCGGACCACGCCCCCGTCATGGCAAAACTGCAATTTTAACGACTACGGACAAGAAACCCGATCTTTTAGTAAAATATAACGCTGTTCCCGGGGCGGCAGGCATTATGGCCACACACCGCATGGCCGCCATGCCCCGCAGAGAAGGCAGACCGAATTGAAAAACAGGACAAGTCATGAAGAGAGTGATCGCATGGAGCTGTCTGCTGCTCCTGAGTCTGAGCAGGTCGGCGGCGCAGCCGCAAGGGCTTCGTTTCGCCGCCGACGGCACGTTCCGCATCGTCCAGTTCACCGACACGCACCTCGACCCGCGGTCACCGGAACGGCTGGCCGAAGCGGAGAAGACCTTCGCACGCATCGACCGGATCATCCGCACGGAACGTCCCGACTTGCTGGTCTTCACGGGCGACGTGGTGACGGGCAGCCCGGCTGCGGGGATGTGGCAGCGGCTGCTCGACACGCTCTCCCGGCGGGAAGTCCCCTACTGCATCGTCCTGGGCAACCACGATGCCGAACAGGATCTTCCGCGTTCGGAGATCGCACGGCGGGTAACCTCCGCCGCGGGAAGCCTCAACACGCTCGGCACGACGGGCGAACTGGCCGACGTGGAGCTGCCGGTACTGGATTCTACGGCCCGCAAACCGGCGGCCGTACTCTACTGCCTCGATTCGCACGACTACTCGACCCTTCCGGGAATCAAGGGTTACGGCTGGTTCGAACAGGAGCAGATCGCGTGGCTGCGCGGCCGTTGCGCGGCCCGCACGTCGGAGAACGGCGGCACGCCGCTTCCGGGCCTCGCCTTCTTTCACATTCCGCTTGCGGAGTATGTGACAGCGTGGTGCAATCCCGGCAACCCCCGGATCGGCCGGGCGGCCGAAAAGGAGTGTCCGGGAGTTCTGAATCCGGGGATGTTCGCCGCGATGGCCGAGAGCCGGAGCATCATGGGAACCTTCACGGGCCACGACCACGACATCGACTACCTCGTTGCGGAACAAGGCATCGCCCTCGGTTACGGGCGCTTTTCGGGGGACAATACGACCTACAACAACCTGCGCCCCGGAGCACGGATCATCGTATTGAACGAGGGAGTGCACGGTTTCGAGACCTGGATCCGGGAGGACGACGGACGCATCGTCGACCACGTCCGGTTCGAAGGAGGCAGAATCATCAGGCTCAAGGAGTAGATTCTCCAGGAGTGGCCGTACGCGGTCTCCCCGGTTCCGCACCGCACAAAAAAAGACAGGCCGAAAAACCGGTCTGTCTTTTTTTACAGAGGGGATTCCGCATCGGAAACACCTCCGGTCCGCAATCCGCAAATTATTTCGCAGCCTCAGCGGTCTCGGCGCAAGCATTGCAAGCGGCAGTCGAATCGCACTTCTCGGCGCAGCAGGCGGCGGTCGAGTCGCACTTCCCGCAAGCGGCAGCCTCAACGGTAGCGGCAGCTTCGGTAGCAGCGGCCTCAGCGGCAGCCTTCTTGTTGTTGTTTCCACAGCAGCCTACCATAGCGACGGCAGCCAGAACGATGACCAAAGAGAAAATCTTTTTCATAGTGTCAAACGTTTAATTATTAATAATTCTTATAAACGTCGCAAAGATAGATATTCGAGAAAAAAAAGCAAAGAAAAAACGGGGAATTTTCAAAAACGGAATAAATTTATTCCAAAAGGTCCGCGACGGAGATCACCTCGTTCTTGAGGAATGCCTTCGGGAATGTTGCCGAGACCCTGCCTTTCAAGATGATAGCCTCTTCGGTTGTGAGGCAGTTTCCGACCGAGACCGAGAACCAGGGGCTTTCGTAAACCATGTATACCTTGATTCCGGGGAATGTCTCCTCGAAGAGCTCCTTGGCCGCGATCGCCCCGCTCCGGGCATCGGGTCCGTTGTCGAAGAAGATGCAGACGCGGTGTCCCTTGTAGGAGAGGCGTTGGGCGGCCTGCGCGGCCTGAGCGACGGCCCGTGCGGCATCGCCGTGTTCGGAGACGAGCACCCGGGCCGGATCAAAGAATGCGGAACCGGCCGTGGGCTGTGCCAGCCGCTGCTTGAAGGCATCGAGCGACTGCGCGTGCGTCACGGAAGCCACCGCGAGGAGTGTCCAGGTAAGGATCAGCGGGATGAATCTCATTTTATTTCAGATAATTTTCGACATCCTGAATCGACAGTCCAAAGGTATTCAAAAAATCGGACAACGGCATCTTTTCGCGCGAAAATTTCACGGGAGCAGGTCCCCCGCGCCCCTCGACGGCACACGAGACGAACACCTGCCCGAACTCTCCGTCCCGGGCCTTCCGGGCCAGCAGATAGAGCGCCAGGGGGTCGGAGATCTGGAGCCGCCAGCGGGTTGCGAGGCTCTGGAGCGTGCGCCGGGGCACCGTCACGGGATCGCACAGCAGGACGGTTCCGACGCGGGAGTTGCCGTAATAGATTCCGATTTCGGCCGACGAGAGGGTAAGATTATGCCCCGACCCGTTGTCGATGCGCACGACCACCTCGGCGCCGGTCAGCCCCTGCCGTTCGACCTTCTCCACCCCGAGGAAGCGGACCTTGTCTGCAGCCTTCTCCACGGCCCGGCGGCAGGATCCCGCCGAAAGGGCCACAACCAGCAGCAACAGATACAGAAAGTTTTTTTTCATCATTTTCATCATCGTTCACCCGTATATATTTGCGCAATCCCGCAGCTTTGGCTCCGGGCCCTGCAATTCCTGAATCCGGCGGCCTCCAACCGGCGGAGGAACTCCGCGGGTAACGGGAACTCCCCGACCGAAGCGGGGAGATACTCGTAGGCCTTTCTGTCGCGGGAGACCATACCCCCGATGCGGGGCAGAATCCGATAGGAGTAGAATTCGTAGACGGCGCGGAACAGCGGGTTCGCGGGTCTCGAAAACTCCAGGATCACGACCTTCCCGCCGGGTTTGACGACCCGTGCCAGCTCGCGGAGCCCGAGATCGAGGTCGCCGAAGTTGCGCACCCCGAAAGCCACGGTGGCCACATCGACGGAGGCCGGGGCCAGATCGAGATGTTCGGCATCCCCGCGGTCGAGGACGATCCGCCCGTCGAGTCCCCGGGCCTCGACCTTGCGGCGTGCGACGTCGAGCATCCGTTCCGAGAGGTCGACTGCAAGGATCTGCACATCCTTGATCCGGCGGGCCATGGCGATGGCCAGGTCACCGGTTCCGGTCGCCACGTCGAGGATCCGGCGGGGTTTTGCCCGGCGCACGGTCTTGACGACGTGGCGGCGCCACAGGCGGTCGATATTCATCGAGAGCGTATGGTTGAGCAGGTCGTATTTCGGCGCGATATGGTCGAACATCTCGCGGACCTCCTCCTTCTTGGTTTGATCGGTATTGTAGGGTTTCATTCGTAACGGATGGTTTCTTCGGGTTTGACATGGGCGACGACGGCCGTCGGGATCACCAGCAGGGCGACGATGGCGGCAACGAATCCGACATTGAGCGCCAGCCACCAGCCCCAGTCGAGCGCCACGGGGACTTCGGAGAGGAGATAGCCTTCCGAGTCGAGTTTGACCAGATGGGTCCAGTGCTGGATCAGGCAGAGGCCGACGCCGACGATATTTCCCCAGCAGAGGCCGCGCAGGGTAACGAACGCGGCCCTCCAGAGGAAGATGCGGCGGATCTCGCCGTTGCGCATTCCGAGGGCCTTCAGGAGTCCGATCATGCGCGTGCGTTCGAGGACGAGGATCAGCAGCGCCGAGGTCATGTTGAAGAAAGCCACGACGAGCATGATGACGATGATGACCGCGGCATTCACGTCATGGGCCTTCAACCAGTCGAAGATGTTGGCATAGCGCTCCGTGACGCTCTCCACGGCGAGGTTTTCCGTACCGTCGCCCTCGTCGTAGAGGAGTGTGCGGCCGAGCGTGCGGGCGAACGCCTCGGCCTCATCGAGCGATCGGGTGCGGATCTCGTAGCCGGAGATCTCGCCGGGGGCCCAGTCAGCGAGTCGCTGTACGTTGCGGATGTCGGTTATGACCAGCGCACGGTCCATCTCCTCCATGCCGGAGTCGAAGATCCCGGCGATCTTGAAACGGTCGCGGCGGGGCATTTCGCCGGATTCGACGAAGAGCATCTCGACCTTGTCGCCGACGCCCAGCTGCAGGCGGTCGGCCAGGACGCGGGCGAGGAGGATGTCCTTCGTGCGGATGGAGTCTCCCACGCGGGGCAGTTCACCGTCGACGAGCCATTCGCGGAGGCTGGACCAGTCGTACCCGGCCTCGACCCCCTTGAGGAGGACCTCGCCCACGGCCTCCGGGGTGCGGACGATCCCGCCCTTGACGGCATAGGGATCCATGCGGACGAACCCGTCGGTTTCGCGGATCAGGTTTTCGAGGTGTCCGTTCCGATGCACGGGTTGCGAATCGAGAGCCTCGACGCCGCGGATATCGGTCACGGCGACATGGGCGGCCAGCCCCTCCATCTTGCGGGCGACCTCGCGCTTGAATCCGACAACGACGGCCAGCGCCAGGATCATCACCGCGACACCGATGGCGACCGATCCCACGGCAATGCGCTCCATGACCCCGGGTTTGTTTTCCGGAGTCTGCAGCGCCATGCGGCGAGCGATGAAGAAGGCCAGATTCACGAGCGCACTATTTTGTCGGAAATTTATGCAAAGAAACATATAAATTTCGTATTTTTGCCCGAAATACGGGAATTTCATGAAAAAACAGGCTCTCATCACGGGTGCGACCTCGGGCATCGGGCGCGCCACGGCGCTGCGGCTTTCGGCCGCGGGCTATGCGGTTATCGCCACGGGGCGGCGCGCCGAACGGCTGGCCACGCTGCAGTCGGAGATCGAAGCCGCCGGGGGCAGCTGCACGACGCTTGTCTTCGACGTGCGCTCCGAGGAGGAGGTGCGCCGCCACCTGGAGCCGCTCGAACGGGTGGACCTGCTGGTCAACAACGCGGGTCTGGCGGCCGGGCTGGAGCACATCGACCGCGGCGACACGCGCGACTGGGACGCCATGATCGACACCAACGTCAAGGGGCTGCTCTACGTCACGCGGGTCATCGCCCCGAAGATGGTCGCAGCGGGCAGCGGGCATATCATCAACCTCGGCTCGATTGCCGGGACGGAGCCCTACGAGAACGGGGCGGTCTACTGCGCATCGAAACACGCCGTACACGCCATTTCGCAGTCGATGCGCGCCGACCTGCTGTCGTCGGGGATCAAGGTCACGGAGATCCGCCCGGGAATGGTCGAAACGGAGTTCTCGGAGGTGCGCTTCCACGGCGACCGGGCGCGTGCCGCGGCGGTCTACGAAGGGGTCGAGCCCCTCACCGGCGCGGATATTGCGGAAGCAATTGCATGGGTCGCACAATTACCGGCGCACATGAACGTTAATGATATGGTACTGATGCCGAGCCGGCAGGCCGGTTCGTACTATACGTACCGCAAAAAACAATAAACGCATACGATCATGTATCAACCCCTTATCGTCCTGCTTCAGGCAGGTTACTACGCAGAGCCGCACGCCGCGCGCTACGACGCCGCGACGATGGGCATGTTCTTTCTGATCATCGCCATCGGCGTGATCGGATTTCTGGTGCAGGCACGCCTGCAGTCGGTTTTCAGGAAGTATTCGAGAGTACAGTTTCCGGGCGGCCTGACAGGCGCCGAAGTCGCCGAGAAGATGCTGCGCGACAACAACATCCACAACGTGAAGGTGACGCACGTCGGCGGACAGCTCACGGACCACTTCAACCCGCAGACGATGACCGTGAACCTGAGCGACTCGGTCTATTCGTCGACGAGCGTGGCCGCGGCGGCCGTGGCGGCGCACGAGTGCGGCCATGCCGTGCAGCACGCCCGGGGCTATGCGCCGCTGGTGCTCCGTTCACAGCTGGTTCCGGTGGTGCAGTTCGCCTCGTCGGCCGCAACGTGGGTGATCATCCTCGGGCTGGTGATCCTGGCCACGACGCAGAACGAGGTGCTCTGCTGGATCGGCGTGGGACTGATCGCCATGTCGGCGCTCTTCTCGATCGTGACGCTGCCCGTGGAGTACAACGCCTCGGCTCGGGCCCTGGAGTGGCTCCAGGCGAGCCGCACGATGCAGGGCATCCAGCTCACGCAGGCCAGGGAGGCCCTTTCGTGGGCGGCCCGCACCTACCTGGTGGCGGCGCTGAGCGCCATCGCTTCGGTCCTCTACTACGTCTTCCTGATCCTCGGACGGCGCAACGACTGACATCCGAATGGACTCCCCGGAAAAAGACTACACTCATCGCACCTGGCTGGCGGCCGCGGCACTCATCGCAGTGCTCGTGGCCGTAAGTTTCATTCCCCCGCAGAGCATCGGGGGGATCAGCCTGCGGCGTGCGAACATCCTCTCGGATCTGATGACGTTCGACGATTCGGCCGCGGAGGAGGTGTCGGAGAGCCCGGTGCTTTACGACGAGGAGGAGTTCCGGATCGACCTTGCGGAGGTAGCCTCGCGCATCGAGGCGGACACGACGCCGCGGGAGGTCCCCACCTGCTACGAATGGCGGCTTCCGGCGGAATTCGCCCCCTATGAGGTGCGTGAGCCGGACTCGGCACGATGGGTGGAGACGCTGACGCCGATCGAGGATTACAGCGACAGCAGCCTGCTGCGGGCCTTCTGCGACACGCTGCTGACGGCCCGGCGCCCGGTGCGGATCGCCTTCCTCGGGGACTCGTTCGTCGAGGGCGACATCCTGACGGCGGACCTGCGCGAACGGCTCCAGGCGTCCTTCGGCGGGCGTCCCGGCGGCGGGACGGGCTTCGCACCCATGGCCTCGCCGCTGACGGCCTTCCGGCGCACGGTGAAGACCCAGGCGAAAGGCTGGACGACCTACAACATCATGCAGCGCAAGGCGGCTCCGGAGTTTCTCCGCGAGCACTTCTATGTCTCGGGCTGGGTGAGCCAGCCCGCCGCCGGGGCCTCGACCCGCTGGGAGAATACCGACTACCGCAAGGGGCTGGACGGCGTGACCGACGCCCGGATCCTCTTCCTCTCGCCGCACGACAGCCGCGTGGAGGTGACGCTGAACGACACGCTGCGCCGGGAATTCGCCGTGGCGGGCGACGCCTCGGTGCGCCAGATCGCCGTCACGGCCCCGCACATCCATTCGCTGGGCTTCCGGGTCCTCTCCGGGACGGATCGCTTCATCGGCTACGGGGCCATTTTCGAGGGGCGCGGCGTCGTGGTGGACAACTACTCGGTGCGCAGCAACAACGGCCAGGCCATGTTCTGGACCAATCCGTCGGTCAACGCACAAATCCATTCGTTCGCCCCATACGATCTGGTGATCCTCCAGTACGGACTGAACATCATGCAGGCGGGCGTCACGAACTACCGCAACTACGCCCAACAGATCGAGAAGATGGTGGCCTACGTGCGGCAATGTTTCCCGGGTGCCGCGGTGCTGATTCTGGGCGTGAGCGACCGCTCGGTGAAGACCGACACGGGTTTCGAACCGATGGACGCCATTCCCTACATGCTGGAGAGCCAGCGTGAGGCCGCCCGTCATACGGGGGCGATCTTCTGGCCCACGAGCGACGCGATGCGAGCCCAGGGCGGTATGGCGGAGTTCGTGCGGAACGGCTGGGCCGGGAAGGACTACACGCACATCAACTACGCCGGCGGGCGCCGCGTGGCATGGGCACTCTTCGACGCCCTGAATGCCGAAGCGTGCCGGGCCCATGCCGCGCGGCGGGCGGCGGAGCTCCGCCGTGCGGAGGCCGCCGAGGTGATGGACTCCACGCAGCGGGCGCGCATCCGGCGCGAACTGCTTCCGGCCGCCGGTCCCGAAACCCTTAACCTGCCACGCCCATGACACTCCCCGCCACGGACGGATTCTGGGAAAAGCTGCAGGCGCTCCTGACCTACGACGCCACCTCGCCGCTGATTTTCAGCAGCGGGCTTTTCCTGTTTCTGTTTGCGGGATTTCTGCTCATCTACAGCGCATTCCGGAGGGCCCCGATGGCGCGCATCGTCTACGTGGTGCTCTTTTCGCTCTACTTCTACTACAAGTCGAGCGGCATCTACTTCCTGCTGCTGATCTTCGCCGCGGCGAGCGATTTTCTGATTGCGCAAGGTATCCACCATGCCGAACGGCGCCGGACGAAACGGTGGCTCGTGGCGCTGAGCGTGGCGGTGAATCTCGGGATGCTGGGCTACTTCAAGTACACGAATTTCCTGATCGACATCTCGAACCAGCTCTTCGGACAGGGTTTCCTGCAGTTCCAGAACATCTTCCTGCCGGTGGGCATTTCGTTCTTCGTCTTCCAGTCGATGAGCTACACGATCGACGTCTACCGGGGTCAGCTGAAGCCGCTCACCAACTGGCTGGACTACCTCTTCTACCTGTCGTTCTTCCCGCAACTGGTCGCCGGGCCGATCGTGCGGGCGCGGGACTTCATCCCGCAGATCCGCCAGAACCCCGTCGTCATCACGCGCGAGATGTTCGGCACGGGGGTCTTCCTGATCCTCACGGGCCTCTTCAAGAAGGCGATCATCTCGGACTACATCTCGCTGAACTTCGTCGACCGCGTCTTCGACGAGCCGCTGCTCTACTCGGGCTTCGAGTGCCTGATGGGCATCTACGGCTACGCGCTGCAGATCTACTGCGACTTCTCGGGCTATTCGGACATGGCCATCGGCATCGCGCTGCTGCTGGGCTTCCGCTTCCCGAAGAACTTCGACGCCCCGTACAAATCGGCGACGATCACCGAATTCTGGCGGCGCTGGCACATTTCGCTCTCGTCGTGGCTGCGCGACTACCTCTACATCTCGCTGGGCGGCAACCGCAAGGGGCGCCTGCGCACCTACGGGAACCTGCTCGTGACGATGCTGCTGGGCGGGCTGTGGCACGGTGCGGCGGTGCGGTTCATCCTCTGGGGCGGGCTGCACGGCGTGGCGCTGGCGCTGCACAAGCTCTGGATGAGCGTCGTCCCGGGGGCCAAGGCCACCGGAGCACAAATGCACTGGTGGAGCCGTGCGGCGGGGATCTTCGTGACGTTCAACCTGGTCTGCCTGGGCTGGCTGATGTTCCGGGCCGAGTCGATGCAGACGGTCTCGCTGATGCTGCACCAGATCTTCGAGAACTTCAACGCCGCGATGATCCCGCAGGTCATGGCGGGCTACGCCGGGGTCTTCGCGCTGATCGCCGCGGGTTACGTGCTGCACCTGCTGCCGGGACGAGTCGACGCCGCGGCGCAGCAATTGGTGGTCCGGGCGCCGCTTGTCATGCAGGTGCTGATGGCCGCCGTGATGATCTGGTGCGTCATGCAGATCAAATCGAGCGACATACAGCCCTTCATCTACTTCCAATTTTAAATGACCGATGCAGAACCTTGACCGGCAACTCTTTCTGGCACTGAACTTCGACGGCGGACCGACGTGGGACCGTGTGATGCTCACACTCTCGGGCACGACGATGTGGATCCCGCTCTACGTGCTGATTCTCTGGCTCGTATGGCGTCAGGCCGGATGGCGGGGAATGGTGTGGTTTCTGGTGCTGATGGCGGCGGCCGTGGGTCTTGCCGACATGATCGCGGGAATCTTCAAGCACAACGGCCTGTTAGGGGGCCTGCTGCCCGATTTCGAACCGCGCTGGCGACCGATGTTCACCCCCTCGCTCGAAGGGCTCGACATCGCACCCGACTCGCTGCGCGTGCTGCGGCGCCTCTCCCCCGAGGCATTGGCCGCAGCGGGCTATTCGGGCGACTGGGCGGTGCACGTCCCCGTCGAAGCGGTCAGCGGCCGCTACGGCAGCGTCTCGGCACACGCTGCTACGATCGTGACGCTGGCGCTCTTTGCGGCCCGGGTAATCCGCCGGCGGTGGTTTTCGATACTGGTTACGCTCTGTGCCCTCATGATCTGCTACTCGCGCATCTATCTCGGCAAGCACTTCCCGATGGACCTCGTCTGGGGCGCGCTGGTCGGCGCGACCCTGGGATGGGCGGCCTGCATCGCCTACCGCCGCCTGACCAAAGGAAAACGGGCGGACAAGTAACCGTGCCGCCTCGGCCGGAACAGGCGGACGATCCCAAAGCATACAAAGAGAGGGAGCGCACAATAGCGCTCCCTCTCTTTTTGACCGGCCCTCCGGTGAGGATCAGAATCCCCAGTCGGCAGGGTTGCACTGCTGCTTGACCTCTTCGGGCACGTCGGGGAAGAAGGTGAAGCCGGTCTGCTGCTCGATCTCGGAGACCGAAACGGCAATTTGCCGCAAAACGGTCCGGGCACTCGAAGCATCGTGTGAAGTGAAGGTATCCAGCCAGAATCCGACACACTGCAGTTCACTGTCCGAACACTCCTGGATGGGCCGGCCGGTATTTCCGCTGCGGGTGCGCAGCAGCACCTTGTACTGGTGGGTGGGCATCACGCAGAGCTTCTGGTTCGGGTCGGGAGTCGGCTGGGTGTAGTCCGACGAATCGTAATCGGTCCAGTTGTCGTGCTGATAGTAGCATCCGGCCACCACGAAGAGCGTGTCGGCCACGATGTTCAGATTGGTCGAGTTGTCATCGGCCGTAATGTCATTGTCCCGGTCATTGGTTCCGGAGATCAGCGCCTCGATACAGTCCCAAACCTCGCCGAAGGTACTGGCCGCAGCGTTGGGCTGCGGCGCGATGTTGGTCGGATAGAAGGTCTGCCGGTTGATCTCCTGATTTTTCCCGCCCCGTTCGCGCGACATGCAGAGGTGGCCCTTGGTCCAGGAGCCCGAACGCCCGAGGTTGTAGATGGTGTTCGTCGACCAGTACTGGTAGGGGTCGCTGCCGCTCGGGCCGTCGGACCGGTAGATCTTCGACTGATAGCTTGCATCGAGCGCCGGATCGGGAGCCCACGGATCGGGCGAAGTACGATCGAAACCACCCTCGCCGTAGACCGCGTGCATCGGATAGGCGACCCAAATGGGGTTGTGGCGGCGCGTATCGTAGCAGTAGGAGTAGTTGCGGACCACCTTGTTGCTGCGGACCGAGCGGGTCCAGTGGGTATAGAAGGCGTAATCGCCCGAGATCGTCGCCCGGTCGGAAGTGGGAGCCACCCAGTTTCCGGGCAGCTCGGCCCAGCGGTACTCCTTGCCGGACGCACCGAAGTCGATCTGCTGACCGCCGCCTCCGGCCGTCAGGACAATATCGTCGAAATTCAGCCCGTACTCCCGCTGCACTCCCGTCACCGAATAACGGATCGAGAGGTTCGGTACCGCATCGGTCAGCGTGAAGCCTACGCTCGCCTTCGCCCAGGTGTTGTAGACGGAGGCTCCCTTGTAGGTGAGCTTCTTCCACGACGAACCGTCCGCACTCACTTCCAGATTCATGTCGCCCTCGGGGAAGATCGTGCCGAACGAGAGCGTATAGTCGGTCTGTCCGGCGGGCAGCGTGATGTTCCGGATCGTGAAGTAGCCCGGATCGCCGTCCGTCCAGATCTTGGCGTAGGC
>CALUNH010000048.1 GCA_944321965.1 uncultured Alistipes sp. | reverse complement strand
TTCAGGGTATTGGTGACCGAGAGCGTGAGGCCGTCGGTGGACATGCGCTGGGCGCTTCCTTCGCCGAGGTTGGGGGCGTAGCTCGGGGTCGAGGTTCCGAAGCCGGTGGTGTGGGTGTAGTCGACGTTGAACTGCGATTTGAGGGTCAGACCGTCGATGACGGTTGCTTCGGCGAAGATACTCGACACGAGTTTGTATTTCTTGTATTCGCGGCGGTTGTTTTCGAGCCATTCGAGGGGGTTCAGGCCGTCACCCTTCCAGCTTCCGTCGTTCACCGAGGCGAGCGACCCGTCGGGACGGTAGGGGTTCCAGTAGGGGAGCATGAAGCGGGCGGCGGAGATCGGCGTCACGACGGAGTATTCGCCGTCGTCGGCCTGCTCGATGTTCTGGTAGTTGAGCATGGTGTTGGTTCCGATCTTGAGCCACTTGGCGGCGCGCTGTTCGATATTGGCGCGGAGGGAGTAGCGGTCGAAATAGGAGCCGACGGCGATACCGTCCTGGCTGTAGTAGCCTCCGGAAACGAAGTAATTGGTCTTTTCGTTGGCGCCCGAGACGGAGAGTTCGTAGTTTTGGAGCAGGGCGCTGCTGTTGTAGACTTCGTCGAGCCAGCAGATGTCGATCTGGCTGAGCCGGTTGTAGTCTTTTCCGGTGGAGAGTCCGATCTCCTTTTCATACTGGATTCGCTCGGCGGTGTTCATCAGGTCCCAGTTTCCCTTGGCGAGCTGGGAGAAGCCGAGCTGCATCCGGTAGGTGATGTTGGGTTTGTCGGCCATTCGTCCGCGCTTGGTGGTGATCACGATCACGCCGTTTGCGGCGCGGGCTCCGTAGATCGAGGTCGACGAGGCGTCCTTCAGCACGGAGATCGACTCGATGTCGGCGGGATTGATGGTGTTGAAGTCGCCGCTTGAGATGGCGATACCGTCGAGGATGTAGAGGGGAGCCGTCCCGGAGTTGATGGAGTTTGTGCCGCGGATGTTCATGGTTGCGGCGACGCTGGGCTCACCGGAACTGGAGAGGACGGTCAGTCCGGGGACCTGTCCCTGGAGGGCCTGGTCGAAGGCGGCGGTAGGTGTTGACTCGACCTTTTCGGCCTTGACGGTCGAGACGGACCCGGCGATGGTTCCCTTTTTGCGGACGCCATAGGCGATGACGACGACGTCGTCGAGGGCCTGAGCCTCGGGCTGGAGTTCGACGTTGTGGGTCAGTTTGGAGTTACCGTCGGGGACGGTGAATTCCACGACCTTGTAGCCGATGTAGTGGTAGGAGAGGATTGTCCCGGGTGCAACGGCGATGGAGTAGGTTCCATCGGCGAGCGTGCTTACGCCGCTGGCGTTTCCGGAAAGCACATGTACTCCGACCAGGGGCGCTTTGTCCTCGGCCGAAGTAACGGTACCGCTAACCGTGATAGATTTCCCCCCCCCTTGAGCTAAGGCGGGAAATGCACACAAAAGGAAAGCGAATTTCAGTAGTAGAGATTTGGTTTTTTGCATAGTGAAATTACTTTCTGTCGGTGCAAAAGAAGAGATTATAAATGACAAAAACAAGTGTGTATGTGGGCCGGAATGTAAGTAGGTGGTGAATGGAATTGTGTTGCCTGGCGTTATTTAAATAATTTAAAATATTGATTGATAGGGGTTTTGTTCGAAGTAACGATTTGTAACTAAAAACCGCGAAAAAAAATAAAAAAAATATTTTTAAGAAGGGCGGGACCGGGGTAAAATCGGGACTTTCGGGCGTCGAATCCGGGAAATCCGAGCGTTGGATGTCCAAAAGGCGTTAAGGGCCGTAATGTACGAAAAGTGGCCTTATATGCACTTATAGAGGCGGTTTTTGGAATAAAAGGGAAACAAGTGAAGGGATAAAACCGAAAATTTCAGCATTGTTTTTTCCTGCTTGTATCGATTGCGTCGATAGGGGATATTGAAAGTTACGGATTGTAATCAAATTTTGGAAAAATACTATCGATGCGAAATTTTCACTCTGTTTTTTGAGCCGGGAGGGCGGGGCGATTCCGGGAGATCTTCACGGCCGCGGGGTCAACGAATCAGTCCGGCCTCGTAATAGATGATGATCTGCTCGATCATGCGGTCTTCGCCCTCCTTGTCGTACTGGGATTTGAGGTCCTGGCCGAAGATTTTGGAGATACCCTGCCAGAATCCGGCGACGAATCCGCCCCGGAATTCCTTGAGGACTTCGTAGGCGGTATATTCGGTTTCGCGGTCGATGAGTTTGAGCAGGACGCGGCCTTCGGTTCGGGTCATGCGTTTTGCGACGGGGGTGTACTCCTCCTTGATTTCGTGATAGACCTGTTTGATATACTCTTTCTGGGCCTTTTTGGTCGGGAGCCGACAGAGTTCCTCCTCCATGGTTGCCATTTTTGCGCGGGCGATTTTGGCGATGGGGTATACCTTTTTCACGGCGTTGACGAGCCTTCGGTAACGCCTCAGGTCGACGGGTCGGCTGAAGACGTAGACGGGGAGGATGTGGACCAGGGGTATGGAATCTCCGTTCTGGACCAGCCATTCCTGGTGCCAGAATCCACGTCCGCCCTGAGCCGACACTTCGGAGTGTACGGTACAGAGAGCGAGCAGGAGGAGTATCCACTTTTTCACGAGCGATTAATTTTTCGTATTTTTGTCCCCGGATCCGGAACAAATATAGTGATTCCGGAATCAAACGAAGAACAAAAAGGGAATATTATGTTGGAAAAAGGAGTTTCGGCGAGCTGCACCACGACGGTGACAGCGGAGAATACGGCTGCGGCGATGGGTTCGGGCGACCTGTCGGTTTTTGCGACGCCGGCGATGGTAGCCCTGATGGAACATGCGGCTCTGGAGGCTGTGGCTGCGGAGTTGCCGGAGGGTTCGACGACGGTGGGCGCCGAGTTGAACGTCACGCATCTGAAGCCTTCGGGTTTGGGTACGGAGATTACGGCGACGGCGGTTCTGACGGCCGTCGAGGGTCGCAAACTGACCTTCAACGTCGGGGCCCGGGATGCCGGGGGGATGATCGGCGAGGGCACCCATGTGCGCTACATCGTGGATCGGGCGAAGTTTTTGGCGAAACTGGGCTGATTGCCGGTGGGCTGTCGGGGCGGGGCTCCGCAGTCGGGTGAAAAGGGCTTTGGTGCGCGGTTTTTTTGGGAAGCTGGGTTTGGATTTGTAGAATTTTCATTATCTTTGTCCCGCTTTCGAGCATGAGTTTGAGCTGTGGTGTAATGGTAACACAGCAGATTTTGGTTCTGTCGTTCTGGGTTCGAATCCCGGCAGCTCAACGGTACCGCACTGACAATCAGTGCGGTATATTTTTGTTGTATGGCATTGTTTGTCCGGTTTTCAGTGCCGGGCGGCTTCCGGTAAAAAAGAGATGGCCTCCGTCGGGGGCCATCTCTTTTCGCATCTGCCGTGAAGCCTATTTTTTGGTTTCGACGTGTTTGCGCCGGGAGATCAGGGCCGCGATCCACAGCAGGAGAATGGCTCCGATCACGGCCGTTGCGAGACTTCCGAGGGTCCCGACGGGAATCCATCCGATCAGCGAGAGGACCCATCCGCCGAGGATTCCGCCGAGAACCCCGACGATCAGGTTGACGAGGAGTCCGGCGCCGCTGCCTTTTACGATGAGGTTGGCGAGCCATCCGGCCGCCAGTCCGATGAGGAGATACCAAATAAAATACATCGTTCTTGTCTGGTTTGATTTCGGACGCGGACGGTGCAAAATTCATTCCGAAGTGTGCCGGGCCTTCGGGACCGGCCTTTTCGGGACCGTTTCTCAGAGACTGTTTTTCAGGGCTCGGGCCAGCTGGTCGGGGCAGGAGGTGCCTTTTCCGTTGCAGTCGATTCCTTCGAGGCGTGCGATGACCTCCTCGACCTTCATGCCGCGCACGAGGGCGGCTACGCCCTGCGTATTTCCATGACAGCCGCCCGTGAATGCGACGTTGCGGATGATTCCGTCTTCGATGTCGATATCGATCTGCCGGGAGCAGGTTCCCTGACAGTGGTGGGTTATTTTCTGTACCATGGTGTTTTTCGGGTTTTGTTTCGGGGTACAAATATACGAAAGCGAATTGTTTCGGCAATCGGATAAAATAGCTATCTTTGTCGTCGCGAACAAAAAAATCTTTTAGGCATTATGAAAATCATGGGAATTGCGGCCGCAGCGCTGTTCTTTACGGCGTGCTGCAGCCAACCGGAATCGGCGGTTCGTCTGTTCGATGCGCAGGCCTTCACGGCGACGGTGGAGGGGAACCCGGTCTCGCTCTACACGCTTCGGAACGGGGATCTGACGATGCAGGTCACGAATTTCGGGGCTCGTGTCGTTTCGCTCTGGACGCCGGACCGGAACGGTGTGGCTGAGGATGTGGTTCTGGGCTACGAGACGATCGACCGTTACCTGAACAACGGGGGCGAGCGTTTTCTGGGGGCGGCTTTGGGCCGTTACGCCAACCGCATCGCGGGCGGTCATTTCACGCTGGACGGCAAGGAGTACACGCTTCCGCAGAACGACAACGGCCAGACGCTGCACGGCGGTCTGAAGGGCTTCGACAGTGTGGTTTGGGACGTGGAGTCGGCCACCGACACGACGATCGTCTTCCGTTACCGTTCGGCCGACGGCGAGGAGGGTTTCCCGGGGAACCTGGACGTTACGATGACCTACACGCTGACCCCGGCGAACGAGTTCCGTATCGACTACCGTGCGGAGACGGATGCACCGACGGTGGTGAATCTGTCGCACCACTCGTTCTTCAACCTCAAGGGCGAGGGCAACGGGACGATTCTCGACAACGAGCTGTGGATCAAGGCGGATTCGACGACTCCGGTGAACGGGGTTCTGATTCCGACGGGCGAGTTGGCTCCGGTAGAGGGCACGCCGTTCGATTTCCGTCAGCCGACGGTGATCGGGGCCCGGATCGAGAGCGACAACGAGCAGTTGAAGAACGGTCACGGTTATGACCACAACTGGGTGCTGACCCGTGAGGGCGATGGCGTTGAGTTGGTAGCGTCGCTTTACGAGCCGACGACGGGCCGTGTGATGGAGGTGCTGACCGACCAGCCGGGACTTCAGTTCTACAGCGGGAACTTCTTCAACGGCAAGAGCATCGGCAAGTACGGACGTCCGCAGTCCTACCGGGAGTCGGTAGCGCTGGAAACGCAGCACTTCCCCGACAGCCCGAACCACGAGAACTTCCCGACGACGCGCCTCAATCCGGGTGAGACCTATACGCATACGTGTATTTACCGTTTTTCGGCGCGTTGATTGCTGCCGGGCGGGACGAAAAAAGAGCTGCAGGATTCCTGCAGCTCTTTTTTCGTGGTATTTTCGAGGTTTTGCTGCGATCCGTTTTCCGGATGGTTCCGCCTGCCGTTTTCGGGATGGCCGCCTCTTGTTTTCGGATGCCCGCCCCGTTTTCCGGTTGGTCCAGCCTGCCGATTTCGGATGGCCGCCTCCTGTTTTCGGATGGCCGCCCCGTTTTCCGGTTGGTCCAGCCTGCCGTTTTCGGGATGGCCGCCTCCCGTCTTCTGGTTGGTCCCGACCTCGGTTCCGGCCTTGTTCCCGGCGGGGTTCTGCCTTCCGTTCTCGGATGCCCGCCCTTCCGTCTGCCGGCCGGTTCGGATCACAGATTTTGGCGATCGACTACTGGCGCTGGAGATCCGAGTTGTCGGCCACGACCATGTTCTTGTCGATGCGGAGGGTAACGTCGCTGTCGACCTCGATGAGCAGCGAAGTCTCCTTGACCTCCTTGACGACGCCGTAGATACCTCCGGCAGTGATGATCTTGTCACCCTTTTTGAGTCCGTCGCGGAAGGCCTGCATCTGCTTGCGGCGCTTGGCTTCGGGGCGCCACATGAAGAGCCAGAGGACGAGCACCATCAGGGCGATCATGATGATGAAACTGTACTGCTGCATGAAACCCGGCTGGGGTTCTGTGGGAGCAGCCGCGGAAGCGGCCTGAAGGAAATTGATCATAATGTTTATTCTGTTTTTGGTAAAAAATTCGGGTGTTTGGAAAAGTTAACGCGACAAAGATAGAAAATATTGTCGAAAAAACAAGGATTTAATCGACATCGGCCTCGATGAGGAGCCGCAGGGGCTTGGGGGCTCCGGCGAGGATCAGGTCGAGGTTCTTGAGTTGCCAGCCGTATTGGCCCCGGGAATCGAAGGCGATCTCCATTTTACGGGATTCGCCGGGTGCAAGGGGCTGTTTGTCAACATCGAGCGACGTGCATCCGCAACTGCGCTGCACGGAGAGGATGACGACGGGTTTTTGGGTTTTGTTCTCGATCCAAATCCGCTGGACGGCAATCTCCCCGGAGCCGAGGTGTCCGAAACGGACGGTATCCGTTCCTCCGTGGCGGATTGTCGAGTCCGTGATGGCGATGATCCGGCCCTTTTGGGCGGAGGATTCGACGGGCCGGGGGGCACGGCCTCCGCAGGCCGCCAGAAGCGCCAGGAGCACTCCCGCGATGCTTCCTGGCGAGATGAATTGGCAGCGTCGGCGTCGGGACATCGGGACCGGAGTCAGATAAGTCCGCGTCCGGCCTTTTTGATGCGGCCCTCTTCGGTGAGCGAGGCGACGATCTTGTCCAGCACGCCGTTGATGAAGGTGCTGCTGCCGGGGGTGGAGTAGTATTTCGAGATCTCGATCCACTCGTCGAGTGTGACCTTCACGGGGATCGAGGGGAAGGAGGTCAGTTCGGCCATGGCGGTCCCGATGATGAGGTTGTCCATGAAGACGATGCGCTCGACGTCCCAGTTTGCGGTGAATTTTTCGATATAGTCCTGATAGGCGTTGTAGTTGACGAGGGCCTTTTCGAAGAGCGTCTTGACGAATTCGGGGTCCTCCTCGCTCTTGAACTTGGCGGGGACGCGGATTTCGGTGTGTGAGGCGCGGAGACCGGAGAGGGTCCTCAGGATCATCATGATGATGTAGGGGAGGTCGTCGGTCCAGAGTATGGAGATCTCTTCGAGGGCGTCGTCCAGGGCATCGCAGTTCTGAATCTCCTTGAAGAAGGTCTCCACGAGTTGTTTGTCCTCGTCGAAGGATCGTTCTTCGCGGCGCATGTACTCCTTGTAATAATCGCTGTCGAGGAGTTGCGTGTAGAGGGTTCGGATCAGTTCGGGGTAGCGTTGCCAGCCGAGTTTCCGGGCGGCGATGCGGTCGTTGACGGCATCGGAGTTTGCGATGATGCGGATGACGGCGTTGTCGACGAATTTGGTATTTGGGTTGAGGTCCTCGAAGGTTGGCAGTTTTTTCTGTTTGGCGAGTTCCTGGCGCTGCTCGGCGTATCGGGCGACCTCGACGGGGAGTGTAATGATCTGGAAATAGAGGTCGTAGGCCTTGTCCACGGAGGCCATCAGGTTTTTTTCCGAAGCCATCATGTTTTCGGCCCCGGCCTTGATGTGTGCGAAGAGGGCTTTGATGACCTTGATGCGGAGTAATCTTCTGCTCAACATAGTTAGAACGATTTTTCGGGCGCAAAGGTAGTGAAAAGGGAATAAAAAATGCAAAAAAGGGGGATTAAAAAAATTGCGGGGCTTGCCGGGAAGTTTTTTCGGTGGCGGGAAAGGGATGATTTTGGGGTTTTGGGTATCGATCTTCGCGTTAAAATTTCTAATTTTGCAACCGTATGGAACAACAGACGGAAAAACAGGGCTTCGACGTGATTGTCGTCGGGGCCGGGGCTGCGGGTCTGATGGCTGCCGGGACGGCGGCCCGTCAGGGTCGCCGGGTCCTGCTGCTGGAAAAGATGGAGAAATCGGGCCGGAAGGTCCGCATTACGGGCAAGGGTCGCTGCAACGTGACGAATGCGCGGCCTGCGGAGGAGTTTGCCTTGCAGGTTCGCACCAACGCGGCGTTTTTTGCTCCGGCCTTTGCGGGGTTCGACAACCGGGCGACGATGCGTTTTTTCGAGCGGCAGGGCGTGAAACTGGAGGTCGAACGCGGGGATCGGGTCTTCCCGAAGAGCGGCAAGGCGTGGGACATCGCCAACGCGCTGCTGGAGTACTGTGTGGAGAACGGCGTCGAGATCCGCTACGATACGCGCGTGACGGGGATCCTGACCCTCGGGGGCCGGGTTTTCGGCGTGAAATACATCAACAAGCGGGGCTTCGAGCGCAAGGAGGAGTGCCCGGCGGTGATTCTGGCCACGGGCGGGGTCTCCTATCCGGCGACGGGCTCGACGGGCGACGGCTATGCGTTTGCCGCCGACCTGGGCCATACGATCGAACCGCTGCGTCCGTCGCTGACTCCGCTGGTGACGTCGCACCCGCAGGTCCGCTACCTGCACAAACTGCTGCTGCGCAACATCCGGGCGACACTCTATATCGATAACGGGCCGGTTCGCGAGGAGTTCGGCGAGCTGGGCTTCTCGGAGCGGGGGATCGAGGGCGCCGTGGCGCTGCGCATGAGCCGCGACGCGGTGGACGCGCTGATCGACGGGCACCGGGTGAAACTGGTCGTGGACCTGAAACCGGCCCTGAGTGAAGAGATCCTGCGGGAGCGCATCGCCCGGGAGCGGGCGGAGCTGGCCCCGACGGAGTTTTTCGGGGAGCTGCTGCGCAAACTGGTCCCGCAGCCGCTGGTGATGCCGTTGGCTCACGAAATCGACGTCCATTCGAAGACCTACCATTCGAAGATCACCGACGAGCAGATTACGCGGCTGATCCGCACGCTCAAGGGGCTGACCTTCCCCATTACGGACTATGCTCCGTTCGAATATGCCGTGACGACGGCCGGGGGCGTTCGTTGCGACGAGGTGAACCCCGAGACGATGGAGTCGCTGAAGGTTCCGGGGCTCTACCTGGCGGGCGAGGTGCTGGACCTCGATGCCAATACGGGGGGCTATAACCTTCAGATCGCCTTCTCGACGGGGCGCCTGGCGGGACAACTGAAAAAGAACAGGGAATAGATCATGAAACTCTCCGGATACCGTTTGTCGCTGCACCTTCCGCGCTGGGTTGCGGAGTTGCAGAACCGCCTTTCGCGGGCCCGTTATTTCCGGGGCCACGGGGTGCATTCGCCGTTTGTCTACGATATCGTTCGGGAGGTTTTCATGCGCCATGACCTGCTTCCGGGCGAACGCGGGCTTTACGAGTCGCTGCTTGCGGCGGGTGTTCCGCGGCGCCGGGCCGTCCAGCTGCAGAATCTGGCGATCCATTGCGGCTATGCTACTTTCGGCATGAATCGTGCGGATGCGGATCTGTGCATTGCCACGCGCGACCTCCCGCGTGCGGAGACGCTGGCGCTGGTGCGTGCGGCAGCCGAAGGGGGACACACGGTGGCGATATTGTCGCCTTACGACGGGCGCGAGCGTCAGGCGCTGTGCGCGCAGATCGTGTCGGGACACCGCTCGACGACGGTCGACAACCGGGCCTACCTGCTGATATTCAATAACTATTTACCGAAACAACACTTCCGGATATGAAGGTATACACGAAGACGGGCGACAGGGGCGAGACCTCGCTGATCGGGGGCTCGCGGGTCCCGAAGACGGACGAACGGGTCGAGGCTTACGGGACGGTGGATGAGCTGGGGGCCTTCACGGCGCTGCTGACGGACCACTTGCGCAAGGATGCGGCGTTGTCGGAGACGGTCGATGACCTGAACCGCATCCTTTCGCGGCTGATGACGGTCGAGGCGCTGCTGGCGGCCGACGAACGGGGCCGTGAGAAGCTTTCGCCGCTTTCGGGTGAGACGATATCGTGGCTGGAGGGTCGGATCGACGCCCTGCAGGCGACGCTCCCTGCGATCGACAAGTTCACGATTCCGGGGGGTCATCCGGCCGTTTCGCTGAGCCACGTCTGCCGGACGGTCTGCCGACGTGCGGAACGGGCTGCGTTGCGGGCCGATGCGGCCTACGGCACGGATGCCACGGCCCTGGTGTGGCTGAACCGGCTGTCGGATTATTTTTACGTCCTGGGGCGGATGCTGACCCGGCACTTCGGCGTTGAGGAGACGCTGTGGATTCCCTGACGGTCGCGGAGGGCGGATTCGACCCGTATGCGGAACGCAGCCCGTGAAAGGGCTGCTTTTTTTGTGCCCGGTTTTTCCGGTGGGCTGGGGGAGGGAAGGGGTGAAAACTCCGTTGTCCGGATGAATTGTTTTTTTGGGGGAGGAGGTATCCCGCAGTCACAAAGGAATTTACGGGGGATTCGGTTCCGGGACCGGTTCCCGGTTTTTGGGAACAGGCGGAACAAATTGGCAAAAGATTTCTAAATTTGCAGCCGGAAAAAGGATTGTGAGTGATGATGAATCAGCAAACGAAAAGACGGAAGGTAATCTCGTTTCTTTGGCAACATTTTTTACTGCTTCTATCGTTAAACATTATGACACTGGGCGTTGCGTTATGCGTGCGCTCCAATCTCGGAAGCAGTGTCATATCGTCACTTCCTTATGTTTTGTCATTGGCCGGGGAGGAGCATATTGTTCCGGGGTGGACGATCGGGACCTATACGATTCTTATGAATTTCCTGTTTGTCGTATGTCAGTTTCTCATTCTGCGGAGCAGGTTCGAGTTTGTCCAGGTATTCCAGATTGTTATCGGATTTGTTTTCGGCTGGCTGATTGACTTCAACATGTGGTTGACGGATTTCCTGACAAGCGGGAATCTGGCGATACAGGTCCTGACGCAACTGGTCGGCTGCACGGTCATGGGGATCGGAATTGCGTTTGAGATCAAATGCGGGTCTCTGACGATGCCGGGAGAGGGCATCTCCATCGCGGTGAGCGAGGTTTTCAGGATTCCGTTTCCCAAGGCAAAGATCCGGGTTGACACGACGCTTGTCATATTGGCGGTCATGGCCAGTTATTTGTTTTTCGGGGAGTGGATCTGGAGTGCCGTGGGCATCGGCACCCTGTTTGCGATGATCTATGTCGGTCTTGTCGTCAAGTACGTTACGCAGCATATCGGGTGGTTCGATCGGGTTCTTTCGCATACACCCGGCTTCCACCGTTATCTGTTTGGTCTGCTTAGATTCATTACCAGGGACTGACGGTCCGTGCAGAGTCCGAAACGGGGGATGGGATCCTTGCGGGATCCATTGTGTGCGGAGGTCAGGCTCTTGTAGCGGTGCATACGGCAATCGGGCCGCCGTGTGAGGTATCTGTTCCGACTATTTGCGCATTCGATCCGCTTGACCGGGGATTCGGGTATGAATAACCGTAAAACGTATACGGTCATTCCGTATTTGCCGTTCTATCTTTGCCGAAGATTCTGCCGTGGATCGGAAAGAGAGTTGTCGGGCAGGAGCCATTCCGGGCAATCCTGAGTTCTGCAAACAACAGACAGGCATAAATAGATGAAGAAAAGAGATCTTTGTTTCTTAATGGTATTGGCGGTTTTTGCCGCCCAGGCGGGAATTGCCCGGGACCTGGAACGCGATACCCTTGACACCGGTAAGTTAAAAGTTCATGAGATCGGGGAGGTTGTCGTGACCGGGGCTCGCCACCGGACGGACATCCGCCACCTGTCGCAGACCGTATCGGTCGTCGGCCGCACACAGATCGAGCACTCCCTGCAACCCTCGCTGCTGCCCCTTTTGACGCAGCAAGTGCCCGGTCTGTTCGTCACCTCGCGCGGCGTGATGGGCTACGGCGTGTCGGGCGGTGCCGCGGGCAACATCTCGCTGCGCGGCCTGAGCGGCGGCTCGGGACGGCTGATGGTCTTGATCGACGGCCACCCGCAGTATGCCGGCATCTTCGGCCATCCGATCTCGGACGCCGGGCAGTCATTCCTTGCCGAGCGGGTGGAGGTCCTGCGGGGACCGGCTTCGGTCCTCTACGGCTCGAACGCCATGGGCGGCGTGATCAACATCGTAACCCGCCGGATGCAGGAGAACGGCGTAAAGACGAATCTCCGCGCCGGGTACGGTTCCTGGAATACACTCGAAACGGAACTTACAAACCGCATCCGGAAAGGGCGTTTTTCCAGTGTTGTTTCCGGCTCCTACAACCGCACGGACGGACATCGCGCCGACATGGGCTTCGAGCAGTACGGCGGCTATGCGAAACTGGGTTATGAGATGACGGACAACTGGAATCTGCGGGGCGATGTAAACGTGACGCACTTCAATGCCTCCTATCCCGGCCCGGTTGATGCGCCGCTGCTCGACGGCGACCAGCGCATCACACGGGGCATGGCCTCGTTTGCCGTGGAGAACCGGTATGAAAAGAGCTCGGGAGCGGCCAGTTTCTTCTACAACTGGGGCGACCACTGGATCAATGACGGCTATACCCCTTCCAAGGGTGAAACGCCGCAGGATGACCGCTTCCTGTCGCATGACGACATGATGGGCGTGTCGTTCTACCAGAGTGCGCGGTTTTTCAAGGGCAACCGCATCACCGTGGGCTTCGACTGGTTCCGTTACGGAGGCCGTGCGTGGAACGAATATGTGGGCGGGGAGCAGGCCGGTACAACCTCCGATCTGGTGGACAAGCACGAAGACGAGCTGGCCGGATATATTGACTTCCGCCAGGACATCGGTTCCTGGCTGACCTTTAACGTCGGGCTTCGTGCAGACCATCACTCCCGCATCGGATTGGAGTGGGTGCCGCAGGCCGGACTGGCCTTCCATCTCCCGCACGCCATCGAGCTGAAGGCCTCCGCCTCGAAAGGGTTCCGTTATCCGATCCTGCGCGAGATGTACATGTTCCCGCCGCAGAACCCCGATTTGCTGCCGGAGTCGATGTGGAACTACGAGCTGGCCTTTTCGCAGCGTCTGATGGAGGGGCGGCTGACCTACGGCGTGAACCTCTTCTACCTGGACGGGAAGAACCTCATCCAGACCCTTCCGAATCCCAACGGCAGCGGCATGTTGAACCAGAACTCGGGAGCGATCAAAAATACCGGCGTGGAGATAGAGGCGGCATACCGTATCGGCCGCCACTGGTCGGTGGACGCGAACTACAGTTTCCTGCACATGGAAAATCCGGTCATTGCCGCTCCCGAGCATAAACTGTACGCCGGAGCCAATTTCTCCCGCGGGCGATGGAACGTCTCCACCGGCGTGCAGTACATAGCCGGTTTGTTTACTGCCGTTGGCGACCAACCCGAGACCGAGGATTTTGTGTTGTGGAATCTCCGTGCCTCTTTCCGCGCATGGGAATGGTTGGATATTTGGGCGCGCGGTGAGAACCTGCTGGCGCAGAAATACGAGATCAATGCCGGTTATCCCATGCCGCGGGCAACCGTCATGGCCGGATTGAATGTGAACTTTTAGAGACCCTTCCGAAGAATCATCCGTCTGGTACAAGATCCTGCAACCGGGCCGTGCGCGGTTGTAAAGCCATTTTTTGCGTTGACAAATACCCCCGTATTTCGGAAATTATCGTATTTTTGTACCAGATTATATTCATTCTAACATAAAGTCTTGGTTATGAAAAGATTAATAAATGTCTCGTTACGGATGCTGCTTCTGGTATCCATATTCCTTGTGTCCCTGTCGTGTCAGGATCAGAAGAATAAAAGGCAGTATGGTGCCACCACGCAGAAGCTGATAGATTTGGTGGAGCGGGACAGTCGTATCAAGTCTCTTCTTACGGAAGCCATCGAAAAAGGCCGGACAATCAATCCCGACTCCGCCACCAATCCGGTACAGTCGTTGGAGGCGTATTATGATTTCATAGACTACTCACAGACGGCCATGCCCTGGGATGTAATTTTCTGCCCCGGTCAGCCCAGTATTTTCGGGCGTATGTATCAGGCCCTGTGTTATTGTTATTTCATCAACTGTATGCCTTTGGAGTCTTTGGAGAACGAGACTTTGTTCACCAATTCGGTGCAATATGTGGAACCATACCGGAGCTGGCTGGTTGACTATTGCAAGTCGTGGGGAAGTTTTCTTTCGTCGCCCGAATCCTGGAACAAGGATTACGAAACGCTGATGATGCAGCAGGAGGAACTTGGCATGACGAAGGGATGGTATGAATCCTCCTCGAACTGGCATTCGTTCAACGATTTCTTCAGCCGACGCCTTGCATCTGCGGACCAACGTCCGATCGCCTCTCCGGAGGACAATTCCATCGTGGCATCACCGGCCGATTGTATTCCTCAGGGAGTCTGGCAGATTGACGACGATTCGTACATCATTACGGATGAGAAGATCGCGGTTAAATCGCGTGTGTTCAACTCCATCCGCAATCTGATCGGGCCAGAGAGTCCTTATTGTGATTCGTTTGCCGGCGGCACCTTCTACCACGCCTTTCTCAATGCGAATGACTACCACCGCTATCATTTTCCGCTATCGGGTGTGATCCGCGAGCTTCGCATCATTCCGGGAGATGATGCTTTGGGAGGGAAGGTTACGTGGGAGCCTGATTTGCAGCAATATGTTGTTGATTGTTCGGTTCCGGGGTGGCAAAGCATCGAGACGCGCGGGCTGGCGGTTCTTGAAACGGAATCGCACGGGTTGGTAGCCGTGATGCCTATCGGCATGTCCCAGGTGGCTTCCGTGAATTTCTCGGAAGGTCTGCAGGTCGGCGATCGGGTAGAGAAAGGGGATGAACTGGGGTATTTTCTGTTCGGCGGTTCGGATTTCGTGCTTGTGTTCCAGAAGGGTGCGGATTTCCAGTTGACCTCACCCCGGGATGAGAGCGGGACGTGGCAGCACATCCTGATGGGCGAGAAGTTGGGAGAGCTGAGTCCGATTGAATAGCCTAATCGGGCAAGTGGCCAGATGGGAGGGTGTGATTTCGCGCTGCGATCTGTATTTACGGGGACCGGCTGAGCCGTTTCGGGCATAAAACCGGCACTGTTGCATTCTGAGGAAGCAGGGTGGAAACCATTTCGGTTTCCACCTCCTCCGATTTATTACCGGCCTGAAGGATGGGTCCGTCATGTCCTGTCTTTCAGACGGTTAATTATGTCGTCGCACGTCTTAAGCACTTTTCTGTCCATAAAATACTGGCTGCAGATACCGGCAAGGAGAGCCGCGCACATGACGGCTATGGCAGCGATACCTCGTTCCGGAATGCGGAATGTGTTGTAGATCTCAGGAAATATGAAGCACATGAGACCTGCTGCCAGTATCCATGATACTGTATTGAGGATCATGTAATTACGTTTGAATTTCCTTAGTCTGGTTACAGTTGAGAGGATGTTGTCTGAGCCGTATTCTATTTTTCCGAGTTTATGGTATATGAGCACATGGCCGAACAGGATAAATAGATAGAATGCGGCAATCATCCCGGCGAGGTACATGTCAAGTCCCCTGATATAGGAGGCTGTCAGTGTGACAAGTATCGCTGCACTTACGCTGATCATGGTGTTTTTCCTGTTTGAATCCAGTACGCTGACCTTGTTCCGGAGAATCGTTTCCATGAGTTTTGTATTGATTATCAGTTGTTTGTCCATATCTGCCTTGAGATACTCATAATCCGATTTCATCTGCCGGAGTTCATCGTGCATGGATAAGTTGTCATTCAGCATGGCCATTGATTTAATTGATTTAGATGTTCATTTTTTTCAGTTCCTCTTTGATTCTGTAGAGTTGGAAGGAGACATTCTTAACGGAAATGCCGATGACGGCCCCGATTTCTTCATAAGACAGCCCTTCGAGCCACAGGAGAATCAGAGCGCGGTCAACAAGTCCGAGCCGGTTAATCCTGTCATAGAGACGTCTTACCTGCAGAGTTCTGTCACTTATTTCTCCAAAGAAATCGACATCGATGCTTAACGGGATATGTGAAGTTTTCCATTTTTTCTTTTTTTTCAGTCCGTTCATGCAGGTGTTGAGGCTGACGCGGTAGATCCAGGTTTTGAGATCAGACTCTCCGCGGAAAGAGTCATATCCTTTCCAGAGCCTGACCAATACATCCTGAAAAAGGTCTTCGGCCTCCTCTCTGCATCCGGCAAACATATAGCAGACGGTATAGACCACTGTTTTGTGTTTTTTGACCAATCGGGTGAATTCCAGTTCCTTCGGTTCCATCATGATTTCAGATTTCTATCCTATTAGACAACAGAGTCTCAGAAAAACTATAGGTAGTGTTTCAAAAAGTGTGTCTGGGCAGGCGCCTTCAGATTCTTCAGATATGCAAATATAGCGATTCTTGTTTT
>CALUNH010000047.1 GCA_944321965.1 uncultured Alistipes sp. | reverse complement strand
ATGTCGGCCTTCTGCCGCCCGACGGTCGAGTGCAGGGCGACGAGCTGGCGGTTGATGTTCGTGGTGTTCACGGCATCGGCATCGGCAATGGTCATCGTCCCGATGCCCGCGCGGGCTACCATCTCGGCGGCATAGGCTCCCACGCCGCCCAGTCCGACGACCAGGACATGGGCCCGTTTCAAACGGGCGAGTTTCTCCTCGCCCAACAGCAGTTCCGTTCTCTCCAGCCAGTTATCCATTTTGTGTTTCGAATAGTCGTTTGTAATTTTCGAGGGTGGCGCGTTGCAGCTCCTCCACCGGACGGCCCAACGCTTCGGCCGCGCGGGCGTAGATCTCCTCGATGGAGACCTCGGCGTCGTCGGTCTCGAAGAAGAGCTGCCCGAGGGGCATTTCGTGCAGGGCCCGGAGGGTTTTGGGCGACGCGAAGGCGCGCTCTCCGAACGAGAGGTAATAACCTCTCCGCAGGGCCTGCCGGGCCTGTTCGGGGGAGCCGATGAATCCGTGGAAGATCACGGCCCGGGGCTGGCAGGCATCGAGTTCGCGCATCAGCGGCTCGAAGGCCCGCACGCAGTGCAGCACGACGGGCCGTCCGGTGCGTCGGGCCAGGGCGAGTTGTGCGCGCAGGGCGGCGAACTGGGCTTCGCGGGGGATCGGACAGGCGAAGTCGAGCCCGGTTTCGCCGATGGCCTGCACCTCGGCGGCTCCGTCCCCGACACGCTCCGTCCCGGCGGTCTCGTCCCTGACAACTCCCTCTCCGACATGGCCCGTCCCGGCGGCTTCGTCCCTGACAACTCCCTCCCCGGCATGACCCGTCCCGGCGGTTGCTCCCCCGGCAACTCCGGTTCCGGCGCTTCCGCCCTTGTCGGCGAACCGGGCGGCAAAGGCCTCCACATCCTGAGAATCAGCCTCCCAGGGATGTATGCCCGCGGTGCGGAGTTCGATTCCGCGGCCCGTGGGACGGTGGGTATGTATATTTATATAAGTAAGCATCGGTGAGACAAAAATAGGAATTTTAAGTAAATTTAAAAAATAATGCATTGCGGGATGGCTTTTATCGGAAAAAATTCGTATTTTCGCACGCGAAATAATTGTTAGCCTGCTAACAGCCGGGGCCGGACAGGGAATTGCGGGGGGAGTGGCGGATTCCGGGCGACCCAGCGACGGACGGGGCGCGGGATGTGCCGGAGACGAACGGGGCACGGGACGCTCCAGCGACGGACGGCAGTCAGGAAAGCAACCAAACACACAAAATAATTCAAACTCTTTAACCATGTCGAAAATCATTACATTACGCAAGGGTTTAGACATCAATCTGGTGGGCAAACCCCAGGAGACATTGGCGGAGGCGCCGATGGCTTCGGAGTATGCCCTCTCGCCCCTGGATTTCGAGGGCGTGACACCGAAATTGCTGGTTAAGGTGGGGGATCGGGTGAAGGCCGGTACGGCGTTGTTCTTCAACAAGTTCAACGAGCGCGTACTCTTCACGTCTCCCGTCAGCGGCACGGTGTCGGCCATCAATCGGGGCGAGAAGCGCAAGGTGCTTTCGGTGGCTGTGACCCCGGACTCCAGGCAGGAATACGAGCCGTTCACGGTTCCGAGCCTCGAAAAGGCCTCGCGCGAGGAGATTGTCGAACTTTTGCTCCGTTCGGGCCTGTGGCCGATGGTCGTTCAGCGGCCCTACGGCATCATTGCGGATCCCGCGGACACGCCGAAATCGATTTTTGTTTCGGCGTTCGATTCGGCGCCCCAGGCTCCGGACTACAATTTCGCGCTGAAAGGCGAACAGAAGAACCTCCAGACGGGTATCGAGATGCTCCGCAAGCTCACTCCGGGGAAGGTTCACCTCTCGGTTCGCGCGAAGAGCGAAGGTCAGATGCCCCAGCTCAAGGGTGTCGAGCTGCACACCTTTGCCGGGAAACACCCCGTGGGTAACGTGGGCGTGCAGATCCACCACATCGACCCGATCAACAAGGGCGATCTGGTCTGGACGGTGAACATCCAGGATCTGGCGGTCATCGGGCGCCTGTTCAACGAGGGGCGTGTCGACCGGACGAAAACGATCGCCGTAGCGGGCTCGGAGATCGAGCACCCGCAGTACGTGCGCGTCATCGACGGCGCGAAGGTCGATTCGATCGTCAAGGGCAATGTCAAGGCGCAGCAGGAGGGTGACTCGATCCGCTTCATTTCGGGCAACGTGCTGACCGGCACGAAGACGTCGCTCGACGGCTTCCTGGGCTTCTATGCCCACCAGCTGACGGCCATCCCCGAGGGCGACAAGTACGAGCTGCTGGGCTGGGCGATGCCGCGCTTCAAGAAGTTCTCGGTATCGCGGGCCTACTTCTCGTGGCTGTGCCCGCGCAAGGCCTACGATCTGGATACGAACCTGAACGGCGGCGAACGTCCCTTCGTGGTGACGGGCCTCTACGAGCAGTATCTGCCGATGGACATCTACCCGATGTACCTGTTGAAGGCGTGCCTGGCGGGCGACATCGAGAAGATGGAGAACCTGGGCATCTACGAGGTCACGGAGGAGGATTTCGCGCTGTGCGAGTTCGTGGATCCCTCGAAGATCGAGATCCAGCAGATCATCCGCGACGGTATTAACTTAATGATCAAGGAGGCTTAAAGATGGGACTTCGCAAACTGATGGATAAAATCAAGCCCACGTTCTCGAAAGGCGGGAAACTGGGCTTCCTGGAGTCGACGTTCGATGCGTTCGAGACGTTCCTCTTCGTTCCGAACACGACGACCGTGAAGGGTGCGCACATCCGCGACTGCAACGACATGAAACGCACGATGATCATGGTTGTGCTGGCGCTGATGCCGGCATTCCTGTTCGGGTGCTGGTGGACGGGCTCGCAGGTTGGTCTGGAGGGTTTCCGGGCCTTCTTCTACGGACTGGTCCGGGTGCTTCCGATGGTGTGCGTGTCGTACATCGTGGGTCTGGCCATCGAATTCTATTTCGCACAGGTGCGCGGGCATGAGGTCAACGAGGGCTTCCTCGTGACGGGCCTTCTGATCCCGATGGTCTTCCCCGTTTCGACGCCGCTGTGGATGGTGGGCCTCTCGACGGCCTTCGCCGTGATCTTCGGCAAGGAGGTCTTCGGCGGTACGGGCATGAACGTCTTCAACCCGGCGCTGCTGGCGCGGGCGTTTGCCTTCTTCGCCTATACGCCCTCGATGTCGGGCGAGACGGTCTGGTATTCGAACTGGACGATGATGGGCGCACAGGTCGACGGCATCACCGGCGCTACGGCCCTCGAACAGCTGGGCTCGACCGGTACGATGAGCTTCTCGCCGCTGGATGCCTTCCTGGGCATGATCCCGGGGTCGTTCGGCGAGACCTCGACGCTGGCGATCCTGATCGGCGGCGCCATCCTGCTCATCACGGGCATCGCCTCGTGGCGGACGATGATTTCGGTCTTCGTCGGCGGACTGGCAATGGGCTATCTGTTCCAGGCGCTCGGCGTGACGACGTATCCGGCCTGGTGGCACCTGATCGTGGGCGGCTTCGCCTTCGGTGCGGTCTTCATGGCCACGGACCCCGTGACCTCGGCCCAGACCAACAAGGGCAAGTACATCGTGGGTCTGATGACGGGTGCCCTGGCGGTTCTGATCCGCGTGGTGAACCCGGCCTACCCGGAGGGTATGATGCTCTCGATCCTCTTCATGAACGCGCTGGCTCCGCTGGTTGACTACTTCGTGGTCGAGGCGAACATCTCGCGGCGCAAGAAACGTGTGAAACTCGCAAAATAGGGGAGCTATGGCAACGAAAAAATTCAAATGCAACGTCTGCGGCTACATCCACGAGGGAGATGCCGCACCGGCTAAATGCCCCGTCTGCGGGGTTCCCGCATCGGAGTTTACCGAACTGAAGGAGACGGCCGATGCCGCGGCGGCTCCGAAGAAGAAGGGCCTGTTCAGCGATACGAACAACAACGCCTATATTGTTCTCTACTCGACGGTGATGGTGGTGATCGTGGCGGTTCTGCTGGCCGTGGCGGCCCTGGCGCTGAAGCCGCGTCAGGATGCCAACGACCTGAACGAGAAGAAACGCAACATCCTCTCGTCGCTGTCGGCCGAAGGCGAGTCCTACGACCGGTTCATCGACGCCTATGTGGTCGACGCTGAGGGTCAGCGCACCGACGGCGACGTCTTCGCGCTGCTGAACGACCTGCCGGCGGCCTTTGCCGAAGGCAAGTATCCGATCTTCGAGGCGAAGGACGGCCGCGTGGTGATCCCGGTGACGGGAGCGGGCCTGTGGGGTCCGATCTGGGGCTACGTGGCCCTGGAGAAGGACATGAACACGGTTTCGGGCATCATCATGGCCCACAAGGGAGAGACCCCGGGTCTGGGAGCCGAGATCGCCACGGCGAAGTATCAGTCGAATTTCGTCGGGAAGACGATTTTCGAGGGTGACGAGTTTGTGTCGGTGACGCTTCGCAAGGGCGGGGCGAAGGATCCGGCGCACGAGGTGGACGCCATTACGGGCGGCACGAAGACTTCGGACGGTGTGACGGCGATGCTCCGCAACAGTCTGGAGAACTACCTGCCGCTGCTGGAGTCGAAGCGGGCCGCCGCGGAGACGGAGGCTGCCGCCGGGGAAGTGTCTAACGAAGAAAATGCAGAAAGCCATGAGTAACAACATGAAATATCTGACGGGTCCGTTCTCTGCGAACAACCCGGTGATCGTTCAGATTCTGGGAATCTGCTCGGCACTGGCCGTAACCGTCCAGCTCAAGCCCGCGATCGTGATGGCGCTGAGCGTGACGGTGGTGACGGCCTTCTCGAACCTGGTGATGTCGCTTCTTCGCAACGGCGTTCCGGCGCGTATCCGCATCATCGTGCAGCTGGTGGTGATTGCGGCGCTTGTGATTCTGGTGGACCAGGTGCTGAAGGCCTACGTCTACGAGATTTCGAAGCAGTTGTCGGTCTACGTGGGTCTGATCATCACGAACTGTATCGTCATGGGCCGCGTGGAGGCCTTCGCCCTGGGCAACAAGCCGTGGGCGTCGTTCCTCGACGGTATCGGCAACGGTCTGGGTTACGGCCTGATCCTGGTGATCGTGGCCTTCTTCCGGGAGTTGTTCGGTTCGGGGAGCCTGCTGGGCTTTAGGATCATCCCGGAGAGCTGGTACATGACCGAAGGCGGATTCTATTCGAACTGCGGTCTGATGCTCTTCCCGCCGATGGCGCTGATCATCGTGGGCTGCATCATCTGGGTGCACCGTTCGCGCAACAAGGACTTACAGGAAAAATAGGAGGGTAGCATATGGAATCATTGAATATCTTCATCCGGTCGATCTTTATCGACAACATGGTCTTCGCCTTCTTCTTCGGCATGTGTTCCTACATCGCCGTATCGAAGAGCGTGAAGACGGCCCTTGGCCTGGGTGCGGCCGTCACGTTCGTGATGGTGATGACCGTTCCGTTGAACTATCTCCTGTATGAATACATTCTCAGGCCGGGCGCGCTTCATGCGTGGATTCCTGCGGTTCCGGAGAGTGTGGACCTGAACTTCCTGTCGTTCATCGTCTTCATAGCGACGATTGCGGCGTTCGTGCAGCTGGTGGAGATGATCGTCGAGAAGTTCTCGCCGACGCTTTACAGCCAGCTGGGCATCTTCCTGCCGCTGATTGCGGTGAACTGTGCGATCATGGGCGGTTCGCTGTTCATGCAGCAGAAGGTCGACGCCGGGGAATTGGATACGCTGTGGCAGTCGATCGTCTACGGTCTGGGCTCGGGTCTGGGCTGGTGGCTTGCGATCGTGATGATGGCGGCCATCCGGGAGAAGACGACCTATTCGCACATTCCCGCGGCGTTGAAGGGCCCGGGTATCGCCTTCATCATCACGGGTCTGATGGGTATCGCCTTCATGATCTTCTCGGGCATTCAGTTCTAATCTAAGAAGAATTCGCAACAATGACTACAACGATTATCATAGCGATCGTGGCCTTTCTGGTCATCACGCTGGTGCTGGTGGCGCTGCTTCTGTACGCGAAGGCGAAGCTGACGACGTCGGGGGCCGTTACGATCGACATCAACAACGGCGAGAAGGTCATTACGACGGAGAGCGGCTCGACGCTTCTGTCGACGTTGGCCAACAACAAGGTATTCCTTCCCTCGGCGTGCGGCGGCGGTGGTTCGTGCGGGATGTGCAAGTGCCAGGTTCTGGAGGGCGGAGGCGACATTCTGCCCACGGAGACGGGCTTCATCACGCGGAAGATGGCCAAGGACCACTGGCGACTGGGTTGCCAGGTGAAGGTGAAGAACGACCTGAAGATCCGGGTTCCGGAGGCTGTCCTGGGCGTGAAGAAGTGGGAGTGCACGGTGGTTTCGAACCGCAACATCTCTACGTTCCTCAAGGAGTTCGTGGTGAAGCTTCCGGAGGGTGAGAACCTGAAGTTCCGCAGCGGCGGCTACATCCAGATCGACATTCCGAAGTACGATGCGATCAAGTTCTCGGACATGGACGTGGACGAGAAGTTCCGCGCCGACTGGGACAAGATGAAGATGTGGGATCTGGTGACGACGAACCCCGAGCCGACGTTCCGCGCCTACTCGATGGCGAACCACCCGGCCGAAGGGAACATCATCATGCTGAACATCCGTATCGCCACGCCTCCGTTCGACCGCGCCACGGGTACGTTCATGAAGGTGAACCCGGGCATCTGCTCGTCGTACATCTTCTCGCGCAAGCCGGGCGACAAGGTGACGATTTCGGGACCTTACGGGGAGTTCTTCCTGCCGGACAACCTGCCCGACACGCAGGAGCTGATCTTCATCGGCGGCGGTGCGGGCATGGCGCCGATGCGGAGCCACATCATGCACCTGTTCAAGACCGAGAAGACGAAGCGTCCGGTGTCGTTCTGGTACGGCGCCCGCGCCATGAAGGAGGCTCCCTACCTGCACGAGTTCCACGAGATCGAGGAGGCGTTCCCGAACTTCAAGTTCAACCTGGCATTGGACCGTCCGGATCCGGAGGCCGATGCTGCCGGTGTTCCCTACACGCCGGGCTTCGTGCACAACGTGCTTTACGAGAACTACTTGAAGCACCATCAGGCTCCGGAGGACTGCATCTACCTGATGTGCGGACCCCCGATGATGATTTCGTCGGTGGTGAAGATGCTCGATTCGCTGGGCGTACCGCCGGAGAACATCCTCTACGACAACTTCGGATCGTAGCATCCGGATCGGAAGTTTATGGAAATCGGGACTGTGAAGTCCCGATTTTTTTGTTCCCGTTTTGCGGGCGCCGGGGGTGTCCCGGGGGTGTCAAACTGAAAAAACATCGTTTTTTTGTTTGGCACTGCCACAGCTTTTTCTATCTTTGTGAAAATCCAACCTAAAATACGCGAAATTATGAACATTCCAACGATTTTCTGGGTCGTACCTGCGGCATCGATCGTGGCATTGGCCTTTGCGTGGGCCTTCTACCGGCTGATGAAGCGCGAGGACGAAGGTACGGACCGTATGCGAGAAATTGCTGCGCACGTGCGCAAGGGAGCGATGGCCTACCTGCGCCAGCAGTACAAGGTCGTAGGCATCGTCTTTGTGGTGCTGGCGTTGTTCTTTGCCTACCTGGCCTACGGTGCGGGGGTGCAGAACGAGTGGGTTCCCTTTGCCTTCCTGACGGGCGGCTTCTTCTCGGGTCTGGCCGGTTACTTCGGCATGAAGACGGCGACCTACGCTTCGGCCCGCACGGCCAATGCGGCTCGTCAGTCGCTGGACCGCGGGCTGAAGGTGGCGTTCCGCAGCGGTGCGGTGATGGGACTTGTGGTCGTGGGTCTGGGCCTGCTGGACATTTCGTTCTGGTACATCATCCTGAACGCCTTTGTTGACGTGACGGGGCCCCAGAAACTCGTGATCATCACCACGACGATGCTGACGTTCGGCATGGGAGCCTCGACGCAGGCGCTCTTCGCGCGTGTCGGCGGCGGCATCTATACGAAGGCCGCGGACGTGGGTGCCGACCTGGTTGGCAAGGTCGAGGCCGGGATTCCGGAGGACGACCCGCGCAACCCGGCGACGATTGCCGACAACGTGGGCGACAACGTGGGCGACGTGGCCGGCATGGGTGCCGACCTTTACGAGAGCTACTGCGGATCGATTCTGGCCACGGCGGCCCTGGGCGCTGCGGCGTTTGCCGCGGCGGGGAACGAGGCCCTGCAGCTGAAGGCGGTGCTGGCCCCGATGCTCATCGCGGCGGTGGGCATCGTGCTGTCGATCCTGGGCATCTACCTGGTCCGCACGAAGGAGGGGGCCACGATGCGCGAACTGCTCCGCTCGCTGGGTGTGGGTGTGAACTTCAGCTCGGCGCTGATTGCCGTTGCGACGTTCGGGATTCTCTACCTGCTGGGGATCCAGAACTGGGTGGGTCTTTCCTTCTCGGTGATCACGGGACTCGTGGCGGGCATCGTGATCGGCCAGGCCACGGAGTACTACACCTCGCATTCGTACAAGCCGACGCAGAAGATCGCCGAGAGCTCGCAGACGGGGCCTGCGACGGTGATCATCTCGGGCGTCGGGTCGGGTATGATCTCGACGGCGATTCCGGTGGTGACGATCGGTGTGGCGATCATTCTGGCCTACCTGTGCGCCATCGGCTTCGACGTGAAGAACATGCTGGCTCCGCAGAATCTCTCGCTGGGGCTCTACGGCATCGGCATTGCGGCGGTGGGAATGCTCTCGACGCTGGGCATCACGCTGGCCACGGACGCCTACGGTCCGATTGCGGACAATGCGGGCGGCAATGCGGAGATGAGCGGCCTGGGCCCGGAGGTCCGCAAGCGGACCGATGCGCTCGACGCCCTGGGCAATACGACGGCGGCGACGGGCAAGGGTTTCGCGATTGGCTCTGCCGCTTTGACGGCTTTGGCCTTGTTGGCCTCGTACATCGAGGAGATCCGCATCGGGCTGCTGCATAACGGGGTGACGATGCTCGATCTGCCGAGCGGAGCGACGCGCTTCGTGCAGGACGCCTCGATTCTGGACTTCATGGACTACTACCATATTTCGCTGATGAATCCCACGGTGCTGATCGGCATCTTCATCGGGGCGATGATGTCGTTCCTCTTCTGCGGTCTGACGATGAACGCCGTAGGCCGCGCTGCGGAGAGCATGGTGCAGGAGGTGCGTCGCCAGTTCCGCGAGATCAAGGGGATCCTCACGGGCGAGGGTACGCCGGATTATGCGCGGTGCGTGGCCATCTCGACCCGCGGGGCACAGCGTGAGATGCTGTTCCCGAGCCTGCTGGCGATCATCGTTCCGGTAGCTGTCGGGCTGATCTTCGGCGTGGCGGGCGTGATGGGCCTGCTGGTCGGCGGATTAAGCTCGGGCTTCGTGCTGGCGGTCTTCATGGCCAACGCGGGCGGCGCGTGGGACAACGCCAAGAAGATGATCGAGGAGGGACACTTCGGCGGCAAGGGCTCCGACTGCCACAAGGCTACGGTCGTGGGCGATACGGTGGGCGATCCGTTCAAGGATACGTCGGGCCCGTCGCTGAACATCCTCATCAAGCTGATGTCGATGGTTTCGATCGTCATGGCCGGACTGACGGTGGCGTGGCACCTCTTCTGATACCGCTTCGTTCCGTAAGGGCGGTTCCTCCGTGCGGAGGAACCGCTTTTTTTGCTTTGTGCGGAGAGCGGAAGCGGTCTGAAAATTTGCTTCTGCGCCCGGGGATGCGTATCTTTGCGGCTGTGAAGCGTGAGACCATGAAAAATATCGTTTTCGATCTGGGCGGCGTGCTGTTCGCCCGCGACAGGAAGAAGTGCGACCCGGAACTGCTGGAGTTTTTCGGATTTCTGCGGGCTCCGCAGATGCCGCGTTTCTGGGAGGAGTACGATCGGGGCACGAATACGCTGGAGGAGGTGACCGAGACCCTTGTGGAGATGACGGGCCGCCCGTATGAGCGATGTGCGGAGGTGCTGCAGCAGGCCATCGACCTGCAGGAGCCGATTCCGGCGACCGAGGGGCTGGTGCGCGACCTGAAGGCGGCGGGCTACCGGCTTTACGTGCTTTCGAACATGGCCCGCGAATTCATTGCGCACCTGCGGCGCTTCCCGGTTTACGGATTGTTCGACGGCGAGGTTGTTTCGTGCGAGGAGCTGACGGTGAAGCCCGAGCGCCGGATCTACGAGATTCTGCTCGACCGCTACGGTCTTGCCCCGGCGGAGACGCTGTTCGTCGACGATCGTGCGACGAACATCGAGGCGGCCGGGGCGCTGGGAATCCGGGGGTTCCTGTTCGACCATCGGGATCCGGCCGGGGCTTGTGCCGTGCTGCGGGAGCGCCTGCTCTGACCGGCACTCTTTTCGGCTACTCTCTGAAATGCGTTCCGGGTCCTCGCGGCCCGGAGCGTTTTTTTTGGGCGGCCCGACCGGATATCCGTTTCTTGCGGCAGTTCGCCCGGACATCCGCTTCTTGCGGTCTGTTTTCCGTTCCGGCGGCGGGGGTGCGGCACGTTCCTTGCGCACGGCGGGGGAGATATGTTGTCGATCCGGGAGAAATACGGGCGTTATTCGCTTTTCGTTCTGATTGTGGGCCTTGGCGTCACGATTTTCGTGGAGATTCTGCCGTTTCTGGGGGGATTGCTGGGTGCCGTGACGATCTACGTGCTGCTGCGGCGCCAGATGCGCCGGCTGACCGAACACCGGCAGTGGCGGCGCAGTGTGGCGGCCACGGTGCTGCTGGCCGAGGCGGTTGTCTGTTTTCTGATTCCGATCACGCTGATCGGGTGGATGGTTGCCCTCAAGATCCAGGCCGTGGTTGCGAATCCGCAGCCGGTGGTGGTTGCGGTGAAGCACCTGGTGCTGCTCATCGAGGAGCGGACGGGCTACGATCTCTGGTCGGAGGTGAATCTGCGCTCTTTTCTGAGTTACGTTCCGCGGGTCGGGCAGTGGCTGGTGGGCGGGATTGCGGATTTTGCGATCAACCTCGTGGTGCTGCTCTTCGTGCTTTACTTCATGCTGGTCGGGGGCACGCGGATGGAGTCCTACTGCAGCGATCTGCTGCCTTTCGACCGGCGGGTTTCGCGCACGGTGCTGCATGAAATCCACCTGATCGTGCGTTCGAATGCCATCGGGATTCCGCTGCTGGCCGTGGTCCAGGGGTTCGTGGCCTATGGGGGTTACCTGATTTTCGGGGCGCCGAGTCCGTTGTTCTGGGGTGTTCTGACGTGCTTTGCCACGATTATCCCGATTGTCGGTACGGCATTGGTATGGGTTCCGCTGGCGGGATACATGGCGATGAGCGGAACGTGGGCTCCGGCGATCGGGCTGGCGCTTTACGGCACGCTGGTCGTAACGCACGTGGACAACGTCGTTCGCTTCGTGGTCCAGAAGCGCATGGCGCACACGCACCCGCTCATCACGATTTTCGGGGTTTTTATCGGGCTGTCGCTGTTCGGGTTTATCGGTGTGATTTTCGGGCCGCTGCTTTTGGCGATGTTCGTCTATTTCGTGGATCTTTTCAAGTGCAGGTACCTCGACCGGAACCGGCCTTGTTCGTAGGCGCGGCGGTATTTTTTCGGAGATCGGGGCTGGTTTCCGCCCCGGATTTTTACGGGAAAGGGGGTTTCCGGCAACTTTTTGTAAAAAAAAGCGGTAAAAAGATTGTAAATTCGAAGTGCTTTATTACCTTTGTTATTGAAATAACAGTAAAGTTATTGAAATAACAGTAAAATCGAATTACAAATGGCAAGAAATCTCAAAATCAGGGACCTTACGTTGCGCGACGGTCAGCAGTCGTCGTTTGCGACTCGTATGAACCAGGGGCAGATCGACCGCTGCCTTCCGTTCTACAAGGATGCGAATTTCTATGCGATGGAGGTTTGGGGTGGTGCAGTGCCGGACTCGGTGATGCGTTACCTGAACGAGAGCCCGTGGACCCGGCTGGAGACGATCTATCGGGCTGTTGGGAATGTTTCGAAACTCACGGCTCTGTCGCGGGGACGTAATCTTTTCGGTTATTCGCCCTATACGGACGAGATTATCGACGGTTTCTGCCGCAATTCGATTGAGAGCGGTCTGGGCATCATGCGTATTTTCGATGCGCTGAACGATGTCAACAACGTGAAATCCACGGTGAAATACGTGAAGCAGTACGGGGGGATCGCGGACTGTGCGGTCTGCTATACGGTAGACCCGAAGTACCCGGAGTTGAGTTTCTGGGAGAAACTCAAGGGTCGGAAGAATCCGGCACCGGTCTTCACGGACGCCTACTTCCTGGACAAGGCGAAGCAGATGGCGGCCCTGGGAGCCGACATGATCACGATCAAGGACATGTCGGGTCTGATTCCGCCGCGGCGTGTGGCCACGCTGGTCAAGCTGTTGAAGTCGAATTTGTCCATTCCGGTGGATTTCCACACGCACTGTACGCCGGGTTACGGTTTGGCATCGGTGCTGGCGGCGATTGTTGCCGGGGTGGATATCGTGGATACGAACTGCTGGTATTTTGCCGGTGGGACGGGGGCTCCGGCCATCGAGCTGGTCTACGTTTTCTGCAAGAAACTGGGCATCGACACGGGCGTGAACATGGAGGCCGTGGCGAAGATCAACACGCAGCTTCGTGAGATCCGCCAGGAGTTGAACCAGTCGGTCTTCGGGACGGAGAAACCCGAGCCGAAGGCGTTCAATCCGCTGACGGACGAGCTTCCGGCGGAGGTTGACGGGCTGTTCGACCGTGCGATCAAGGCAGCACAGACGGACGACGAGGCTGGTACGATCGATGCCTGCCGTCGGATCGAGGCATGGTTCGGGTTCCCGGCGCCGAATGAGCTGGTGCAGAAGGCCGAAATCCCGGGCGGCATGTATTCGAACATGGTAGCCCAGCTCAAGCAGCTGAAGGCCGAGGAGATTCTTCCGCGGGCCATGGAGCTGATCCCGACGGTACGTTTGGCCGCGGGTCTTCCGCCGCTGGTTACTCCGACGTCGCAGATTGTGGGGGCTCAGGCCGTGAACTGCGCTTTGGATGAGAAGGCCGGGCGTCCGATGTACACGAACAAGTCGTCACAGTTCGTGGGGCTGGTGAAGGGCGAGTACGGGAAGACGCCGGTTGAGATTGACCCGGAGTTCCGGTTCAAGATCTGCGGGGTCCGAGAGGAGACGCCCTACGACACGACGAAATACCAGATGCAGCCGAATCCGGAGCTTCCGGAGGCCGGGGGCGTGAAGCTTGCGGCCAATGAGAAGGAGGTTTTGTTGCTGGAGTTGTTCCCGCTGGTAGCGAAGACGTTCCTGACGAACGAGAAGGTGAAGGCCTACGAGGCATCGAAACCGGCTGCCGGATCCGAGGAGCAGGCTGCTGCTGCTGAGGAGGCTCCGATTACGATTACGGGACAGGCCGTAACGGCTCCGCTTCCGGGTCGCGTGATTGAGTTGAAGGTGCAGGTTGGCGACCGGGTAAAGGCGGGGGACGAGGTTCTGGTACTGGAAGCGATGAAGATGGAGAATTCCATTACGACGGACTATGCCGGAGAGGTGAAGCAGATCTTCGTCAGCGAGGGTCAGAATGTGGCTACGGACGCCCCGCTGGTTGACATTGGCTGAGGGTCCCTTGCCGGAGCATGAAGGAATCCGCCCGCAGCATCGTTGCGGGCGGATTTTTCGTGGTTTTCATATTTTGGCATCATTCCCATATTTTCTTCCATACATTTTCCTCACCCTCCTGGGTACTCTGCTCTCTTGCTCTTCCTTTTGTTTTCTCCTGAGAACGCACTGGTCTGCCTTCCTGCTATCGGAGGGTGAAGCGCAGACGACCGTGGCAATTCACCTCCGGCACCTGCGGGCAATCCTCAACGAGGCCCGGCGGCAGGGTATGATCCGGGAAGCGCAATATCCCTTCGGCAAGGATCGGTATGAGATTCAGAAGGGAGAAGACCGCAAAATGGCCCTTACATTGGAGCAGATCGGGCAGATTGCCCGCTACGATGACGGACGGCAGACAACGGCACGCTATCGGGATTACTGGCTGTTCCTCTATCTGTGCAACGGAATCAATGTGGCCGACTTCGTGCGGCTGCGGTATCGGGATATTGTCAACGGGGAGATCTGTTTCATCCGGTCAAAGACCGAGCACACGCTCCGCACGCTGCGTGATATTCGGGTGGTGCTGACCCCTCCGATGCAGGAGATCATTGACCGCTGGGGCAACCCGAAACGACCGGATGCCTTCATCTTTCCGATACTGACGGGCCGGGAGGATGCCATGACGACCAAGAACCGGACCAAGGACCTGACGCATTCGATCAACAAGCACATGAAGGCGGTGGGCGAACAGCTCGGCATCGGGCCGATCTCGACCTATACGGCCCGGCACTCGTTCGCCACGGTGTTGAAGCGTGCCGGGGCGAACATTGCCTATATCTCCGAATCGCTGGGGCACAGCGACCTCAAAACCACGGAGAACTACCTCGCGAGCTTCGAGCGCGAGGAGCGGGAAAAGAATGCAGAAATATTAACGGAATTTTAGAACGATATGGGACCCACAATCATGTTTAAAGCGATTGAATTTCGTGACTCTTACAATAAGTTATTACAAGCGTGGAGAGCTGATGTAGCTCCTTCGCTTAAAGACGCAATGATAATATGTGCAAGCACGTGTAGAGCAGAACGGAGTTTCCTTGAAGAGTTCAACCGAGATTTTAATAGCTGTAGTATGTTGAGCAGTTATATGGATGAACTTAAAGATGCTATAAATATCCCCGAAATGTTTGATTACCGTGGGCCTGTTTGGGCTACTATCGATGATACCATCTATTATAGTGCCCCGCGCAATAAAGAAACGGGAGAAAATGAACTTGCAAGACTTCAATTAGAGAAGGTTGTGAGGTTGGGGTGTGATTGGCATGAGTGGAAGTGTAGAGACTTATCATCTATTCGTTTTCATATAAAAGGAATAATAAAAGAGCTTAATCGCTGGATTGAAGCTGTGCCCGATGAATCTATGTCGGCAAATATTTCGATTGTTCAAAATATGGTATCTGCTGTTACGGAGATCTCCGGAACTGATACAGAAGCGTCGGAGGACAACACCCGGAATATCCCACGGATGCAATCCATTGCGTTGTTATATGCCGTATTTGTACGGTTGAAGATTACGCAGTCTTACACGGCTACAGCGATTGCCAAGTTGATCGAAGCTGTAACGGGCGGATTGATTCGGGATGGCAAAAATTCATATGCCTGGAAACACCTTAACGACAAATTACAGCCAGATGTTGAGGCGCTATTGAATGAGTTTATGAAAGGAGGACAGTCCTCCGAATAGTATTCTATGTTGTCTTCCGGTATCATTTTACACGGATAGCAATCGCCACCACAAGTGCCTGCAAGGGCACTTTTTTATTTTGGGGACAGTCCCCGCAAATTTTGAGGACTGGTTTCGCTTGGTCCCCCTTTGCTCTTTTTACTCTCTTTGCGCTGTCAACGTTGAACGACATCCTGTTGGGCCCGCAGGAATTGTAGAATTGTTAAAAAAGCAAATAGTATGACAGAACAAATTATTGTAACGACTGCCGAACAGTTACGCTCCATTGTTGCCGATGAGGTAGCTGCCATTATTCCGAAATTGGACATTTTTCGGCGGAAGAACGACCCCGTGGTTACAGACGGAATAGAATGCTGATACCGCGGCGCGGTTCATCACCGAACAAGGTATTCCCACCACGCGGGCAGCTCTCTATAACTTGGTCTACAAAGAAGCTATCCCTTACAAGAAATTCGGGCGCCGCACGGTGTTTTCCCGTCGGGATCTATTGCAGTGGATCGAATTGCGTACCGTTACCCGTGAGGATCGCCGCGCGGCTGCTGCGCTGCGTCTTGCCGAAAGTGCCAACCGTAAATAATCGCCGGAGGTATGAATGAGAAACAACACGCCCCCGGCGTCCAAGGCCGACGCGCAGGGGCATTGTATCAAGTGCTGCACAAAGGTAAAGAATTTTTCCTTACTCACAATGAATTTCGCCTCTATTCGCTGCTGATGTGCGGCGGCAAGCTTGCTACGTTCGACATTGCAGAGCAGTTGAATATCCCCGATCCCCGGAGCACGATCCGCTACCTGCGCAATATGGGAATCGACGTGTCGGACGTATGGGTTCGCGAGAAGGTCCGGGACAGCGTTCTGAAGTTCAAGCGTTACTTTATCCACGGTGCGCTATGAACAAGGATTGCTACTACTTCACGCACGACAGCAACGCCAAGGATGACCCCAAATGCGTGCTGATGATCGAGCAGTTGGGGATGGAGGGTTACGGCATCTATTGGATGCTGGTCGAAACCCTCCGCGACCAACCCGATTACACCTATCCCGTGGCCAATATCCCTGCTTTGGCACGTCGTTACAACACCTCGGCCGAGAAGGTGCGAACGGTGGTCTACAACTATGAACTTTTCACGGTAAAAGACGACCGGATCTTCTTTTCGGAGAGCCTGAATCGCCGGATGCAAGCCTTTAACGAGAGACGCGCAAAACGCTCGGAAGCAGGACGTTTGGGAAACGCTTCCCGGTGGGGTGCATCGCAAACGGATCGCAATGCGATTGCAATGCGATCGCAAAGCCTCGCTATTAAAGTAAAGGAAAGTAAAATAAAGAAACTCACTACTGTCCCGTAAAAGCGGGCAAGTCGGTCTTTGAAATAGTTGAAACATAGTCTATTAGAAGTAATTTTTCAT
>CALUNH010000046.1 GCA_944321965.1 uncultured Alistipes sp. | reverse complement strand
CCTACATAGACAGTTTCAGGAAATTCGGTAAAACTAACACTGATAATCAATCAATTAAAATCAAAAGGCCATATCCTCAAAGGTCGGGAGTTTTTTTGAGAAACTCGGCCGGATTACATCCCGGAAGCTACCAGAGTGCCATTTCGAGGAATTTATCGTACCCCAGCACGCAATTCTCGAAACGGACCTTCGTCCCCTTGGGAAGGGTCAGACGGACCGTCTCGTGTGCCGGAACGGCTACCGCATACATGTAGTCGCCATAACGGATGCTGAAGCGGATGTCCGAATGGTTGCTGATCTCGACCCGTCCCTTGCGAGCATCGATCACCCGCACCGCCAGCGACGCTCCGACCAGCTCCCGGATGTAGGACTCGGGACCCGCCAGCGTATTGTCGTACAGCGCGACCATCCGCCCGGCAAACATCGCCTCACGCACAGACTCGACCGTGTAGTCCCGCGCAAAAACAAGCGTCATGGGACGCCGCGCACCTTCGGGATACTGCTGCCCGCTCATGTGGTGAATGTCCGAATTGGCCAGCATCGAGAAGCCCATCTCCTCGTACCACTGCAATACGCGCGGATAGTGTTCCTTGCTGTTGAAGATCTCCACACCGCGGATCTTCCCCTCGCGCAGCAGCCGCTCGTGCATGGGATAAAGCGTACACGAATCGTTGGGCCAGCCGGGATGATTCCAGAAAAGGTAGGCGTCCTGGGCCAGAGCCTCGTCGAGAGCCTCCTGCTCGTTCTCGGGCGTCCGGTTGCGCGGGAAGCGGTTGCCGTCCTTCAGGAAGAGGGCGTTGATATGCCCGAAGGGTTTGTGGCGCGTGATCTCGCCGCCGGGAATTACCAGCAGGCCGATCTCCCGCCCGCGGGCCGCGGCAATCTCATAGGGCAGATTCATGTCGTCGGTCTGCATCCCGCGGTTCTTGCGGATCTCGAAGTGGTCGGTGATGGCGATCACGTCCAGGCCGTCGCACCAGGCCTCGTTCACACGGCCCGTCGGGTAGACCTGCCCGTCGGAGAAGCACGTGTGGATGTGAAAATCGCATTTCAGCGTACGGTAGCCCTCGATGTCGGGAATGCAGATGTTCCTGCGGTAATTCGACCGGTCGGCACCGGGATGCTGCCAGACGTCGTCCGTCTGGATCGGTTTGCCGGCCGTGGCGGCCCAAACGGCCGCCACGACGGCAAATAACGACAAAAAGAGATTCTTCATGGATTCTTATCAGGTTTTTACGGTTCGATCAATCCGTCCATCCGTAGTTCTGACCCAGGGCAGGGTTGATGCCGTTCGCCGTGCGAGGGATGGGCCGCAGATACATCTTCTCCTCCCAGATCCGGTCGAGGTTGTACTCCAGCAGGCCGCTCGTACCCTCGCTCAGCGTGTAGGAACCGTCGCGCAGGTCAATGTAGTAGACACCGTTCTGGCTGGGTGTGTCGGTATTGATCACACACAGATCGTCCTGACCGTCATCGTTCAGGTCGATCGGTTCGCCCACGGCCGGAATATAGATACCCTGCCACTTCTTCTGTGTCAGCTCACCCTCGTGCCAGCGCATCAAGTCGTCGTAGCGAAGGTTCTCCAGCAGCAGCTCCACGGCCCGCTCGCGGCGGATTTCCAGCAGGTCCCTGCTCTTGATCTTGTAGTAGGAGGCCAGGTAGGGATCGGCCGTCTGAGGCTGCGTCCCCACGACACCGGCCCGTTCGCGCAGAGGCTTGATCGTCCGCTCCCAGATCGACGATTCGAGAATGCCGCCGTTCAACTCCGCCGATGCCTCGGCATAGTTCAGCAGCACCTCGGCGTAACGCAGGATCGAAAGGCTGTTGTTGCTGCGCGTACCCGTATGCAGGTCGTCGTCGAAGCACCACTTGATCAACTGGTAGCCCGTCAGCGTGACCGACATGTCGGGTGCCGTCAGCACCTTCTCGCCTGCAACCTCCTTCATGTAGCCCGGGGTCACGATGCTCTGCATCATGCGATAGTCGCGGTTGGCGGTCTCCTCGACGAACCCCAGCTTGTCCCAGCCGGAATTGTCCGTAAAGCGCGTACCGTCCAGATTGAGGTACATGTTGGCCAGCGAGCGCGTCATCGACCAGCGCGACTGCGTCGGTGAGGTGAAAACCCAGGTCGCCTCGTGGTAGACACCCAGACTCGAACTGTACTCGCGCCCCCAGATGATCTCCTGGCGATTGAGCTGCTCCGAGATAAAGAGCGATCGATACTGGGTCTGCACGGCCGAAGGCGAATTGACCAGTGAATAGGGCCCGTCGCTCATCAGCTCCTCGCAGGCCGCCACGCACTCCTTCAGGTACATCTCCGACTCATCGCTCTCCCACGGCTGACCCGTCGACGGATCGACCGTATGGTACTTGCGATAGGTGCCCTCGAAGAGGCAGACCCGCGACTTGAAGGCCAAAGCCTTCCACTTGTCGATCTGGGCGCTCTGCGTGTAGGCGGCATCCGTCGAGCAGTTGGCGGCAGCGTAGCTGAGGTCCTCCAGCACCTTGCGCATCACGAACTCGCGCGAATCGCGGGCCTTGTAGAGGGCTTCGTCATCCTCGGCGTCGATCGGCTCGTCGTACCAGGGTACGGATCCGAAGGTGCGGACCTTGTTGTAGTAAAACCACGCCCGCCAGAAACGGGCCACACCCTCATAATGGCGCAGGGTCTCCTCGCGCACTCCCGACACCTCGTACATGTGCTTGAGGAAATAGTTGATATTGAACAAATCGTACCAGTCCGAATAGCTCCATCCGGTCTGCCGGCTCGATGACCAGGGCACCGTCAGGTAATCGGTCGAATTTCGCGTGGCCACCAGGTCGGACCAGCAGTCGCCCCGGAACAGGGTCTCCGGCGAAGGCATCATGTTCTCCAGGAAACCGTCGGCATACAACTGCAACGACTTCTCATTCGTGAAATAGGTGTCAGCTCCGAGCTCTGCAATGGGCTCCTTGGTCAGGAACGTATCGCACGAGACGAGCAGGGCGGTCAAAGCGACGGCTGCGACTTTATACATCTGTTTTTTCATGGGTATTCCGTATTAGAAAGTGACATTGACACCGAACGTGAAGGTTCGCATGACGGGATAACCGTATCCGTCGCCGTTCGTACCGACCGTGCTGGCGAAATCGGCATCACCGGCACTGATCCCTTCGGGGTCGAAGTTCTTGGCGTACTTCTGCAGCGGTGAATAGGTCCAGAGGTTCTCCCCGACGAAATAGATCCGCAGCGACTGCATGTGCAGCTTCCGGGCGATCCGTTTGGGGAAGGTGTAGTCGAGCGTGAGGTTCTTCAGGCGGATGTAGCTGGCATCCTGCAGGTAACGGTCATTGGCATTCGACATGATACCGTTGACGTGCTCGGCCTGGTAACCGCGCAGCCGGGGCCAGTAGGCCGACGTGTTGCCGTTCTCATCGGTATAGCGGTTGTTCTCGTCCTGCCACGGAAGGTAGAAACCGTAGGCCCGGCCGTATTTGCCCCAGAAATAACCCGAATCCTTGGCCGGATACCAGTCTCGCTTGCCGACACCCTGCCACATCAGGCTCAGCCCGATACCGTTCCAGTTGAACGACGTGGTGATGCTGTAGCAGTAACGCGGCGAGGTATTACCGATCTTCACCAGGTCGCCATGGTCATCGATCGTATTCGAACCATTGTCGACCGTATAGCTGTTGTCCAGGTCGGCCAGTTTCAGGTCGCCCTTCTTCCAGTCGCCCACGAAATACTGGAACTTGCTCTGGTCGGCCCAGTTCATCGCCTCTTCGTCGCTTTCAAAAAGGCCGAGAACCCGGTAACCCCAGATCTCTCCCAAAGTCATACCCTCGTAATAGTTCGTCTTGTAGATCGTCGGAAGCGTTCCGGTCTTGCTGGTGTATTTGGTGATGATGCTCTCGCTGTCCCAGACGGCGGCGCGGATGCTGTAGTGGAACTCCTTGCCGGCGAGGCGGAAGTTGTCACGCCACGAGATGCTGGCCTCCCAACCGTCGGTCCGCATATCCGCATAGTTGCCCTTCGGCGCCTGGTTGCCGTAGACGGCGGGAAGTTCGGCCCCCACGACATACATATCCGTGGTGTTGCGGCGATAGATGTCTCCCACAAAGTTCAGACGTCCGTTGAAGGCCTCGAAGTCCAGTCCGATGTTGTAGGTCGTGGCCTTCTCCCAGGTCAGACCGTCAGGCACGGGTGCCGGACTCTGCGTGTAGCGGAAGGTCGAACCGTCGCTCACAACCGACGACATGTTCAGCTCCATGAGCGGAAGATAGGCATAAGCATCGCTGATCAGACCGTTGCCTGCGGTACCGGCCGAAAGTCGGATCTTGAGATTGTCAAGCCAGTTGCGCGACGAGGCCATGAAGCCCTCCTCGGAGATGCGCCAGCCCACCGATGCCGACGGGAAGAATCCCCACCGCTGGTTGCTCGGGAATTTCGAGTTGCCGTCGTAACGGCCGCTCGCCTCGACAAGGTACTTCCCCTTGTAGGCGTAGTGCAGGCGGTAGAAGAAACCGGCCAGCGATGCCGAATAACTGCCGTTGTCCTGCCAGGTCACCTTGTCTCCGTCGATCAGGCTCGGGTTGACCTTTTCGGGAATGATGATGCCCTCACGATAGAGGTACGTCCGCATCACGGTCTCCTCCTCGGCATTGAAACCTCCCATGATCGAAAGCGAATGGCGGTCTCCGAGTTTCGGCGTATAGGTCAGGGTCGCCGAGGTCGTCCACTGATCGGTATCGTAATCGTAATCGCGGTACTGCGAGGTGGCGGGCTGCGTGGCGCTCAGTTCCGGACCGTAATAATAGGTGCAGAGGTTGCGGGCCCGGCTGCGGTCGGTGTGGTTGTAGAAGTAGGCGAAATCAGCCTTGGCAACCAGCACATCCTTGATCAGATGGGCCGTCAGCGAGGCGCTCTCGCGGATGTCGTTCTTGGCATACTTCTCCCACGAGGTCCCCTCGTCAAAACCGGCGATACCGATGTAGGTCGCCGCATTGGTCCAGGTTCCGTCGGCGTTCGTCGCACCGATCATCGGGGCACCGACAATCTCCATCTGGCGCTGGATCAGCTGGTTGCCCTCAGCTACACGCGGCTGGAAGATCTTGCGCTTCATGAAGTCGAGGCTGTTGTCCAGAGTCAGCCACGGGGCGATCTGAATGCTGACCTTGCCCCGGATGTTGTACTGCTTGTAATCCTCGTCGCCGTAATTGTAGACGCCGTCCTGCTGGAAATAACGGCCCGAAACGAGGAACTTGGCCACCTTGCCGCCCCCGCTCACACTCAGGTTATGCTGCTGGCCCGAAGTCCAGTCCCGGTAGACGATGTCGTGCCAGTCGTAGTTGCCGAAATATTCGTAGCGGCCCTGTCCGTTGACCCGCCACTTCTCATAGCTGCTGTCGGAGTTGCGCTTCACCAGTTCGTCGTACCAGTCCGAGGTGAAGGGGTTCATGGCATTGTTGATGCTCGAAGGATTGGCGTTGTAACGCCCGCGATAGGACTCCAGGAAGGCATCCGTCCAGGCAAGACCGTTGTTGATGGTCTGCGGCTCAACCGTCCGCGTGAAGATCGAATAGCTGCCGTCGTAGGTCACCCGGACGCTCCCGGCCTCGGGGGTCTTCGTCGTGATGAGGATCACGCCGAACGTACCCTTGGCTCCGTAAACCGCCGTCGACGAGGCATCCTTGAGCACCGTAATGGACTCGATGTCGCTCGGATTCACCGTGTTCATGTCGGCCTCGACACCATCGACAAGCGTCAGGGCGCTGCCTCCGGCACCGATCGAGTTCTCAACACCGCGGATGCGGATGGTGGCATTTCGCGAGGGTTTACCGTCGGAGAAGGTCAGCGTCAGACCGGGAATCTGGCCCTGCAGGGCACGGGAGACATTGGCCGTCTTCCGTTCGGCGATCAGATCTCCCTTGATGGTCTCGACTGCGCCGACGATGTCGCGTCGGCGCTGGAGGCCGTAACCAACCACCACGACCTCGTCGAGATTCGTATTGTCGACGGTCAGCTGGACATCAATCTTGGTCTGGGAACCGACCGTAGTCGTATAAGGTTTGTAACCGAGGAAGTTGAAGCTCAGTTTATCAGTGCGATCGACCCGAATCGAGTAACGGCCGTCGTTGTCGGTCGTCGTGCCGCGGCCGGTCCCGGGAACGGTGACAGCGACACCCGGCAACGGTGCTCCGGTCTCGTCGGAGACCGTACCCGTCACATTCCCTGCCTGCTGGGCAGCAGTCGGCAACGCGATGCAGCAACATGCAAACAGCATGGCAAACAGCAACAGACAACGGCGGCTACCGTGGGGATTACTGGATGTATTACTCTGTTTCATAATTCATTCGATTTTTAATAGTCATTTTCAGGGCGTATCCCGGGCAACAACAAGGCAAACATCCGCGAAACGACGCGGTGTTCGGCCTGAAGTACGGGAAGGAACGCTGCAAGTCATCCATATCCCTATATTATATATCGGTATCCGTGTAAGGCGGGCTGCAAACTCAATTCATCTTTCTGGAGGTTTTAAGGGTTGGTCAATAGTTTATTGTTTCATAAAGGTCGATTCTCTTGTTCCGGAGCGCCGGATGCGGGCGTTGCCCGAAACCGGATGCGGGCGTTGCCCGGAAAGAGCAGAATTCGGACTTCCGCTGAAACAAAATTAAGTCCATTTTTCGTTTAATGCAAATTTCAGACGAAATATTTTTTCATTTCGAGTAATATTTTCGTTTTGTAATCAAATTTTAGCAGATTTTTCTCAACGAAAATTATGCGAAATGAAATTTTCACCCTATATTTGTAATGCAAGTCATCCCCATATATCGTCGTGTAAGAAGAGCGTACCCGAAAAAGGTGCGCACAAATCGTTTTGCAGTACACTTTACCAACGAAACCAAACCTTACGACTCTTATGCGAAACATGTTGAAAAAAATCCGAACCGGGATGGCAACAGGCTCCTTGTTGGCATTGTTCCTGTCAACGATGAGCGGATGCGTAAAAGACCCCGAAGTCTCCGGACTGACCCGCAATACGGATGAACTGACATTCCCCTACAACCAGTCGGTCCAAACCTTCACGGTCCGCAACAACGGTCCCTGGAGCGTATCGAGCGACGCCGACTGGCTCACCTTCTCCCCGAAAGAGGGCGTGGGTGACGGAACCAACTACGAATATGTCTACGTGACGGCCGAACACAACACCGGCGAGGCGCGAGAGGCGATCATCCAGCTCGTCTCGGCAAACAGCTCGCTGGAGATCAAGGCGCTGCAGAGTGCCGGCATCTTCGAAATCGGCGAACCGCTCATCACCGGATCGGTCCGCATCAACTCCTCCACGCGGGCCACGCTCGACATCCCCTACACCAAGGCCTCGGGCACCGAGAAGATCCGCGTGACGGCCCAGTTCTCGGGCGAGGCGGCCGGAGGACTCGACCTCCCGGCCTACGAGACGACGATCGAGGAGGAGGGCGACGGTACCATCTCGGCACCGCTCGCAGGCACCCCCACGAACATGGGAGAGGTGCTTATTGCCGTCCAGATCTACCTCAACGACAACCTCTTGCGCGAAACGGAGATCACAACCAACGTCATGGACGAAACCACCCTGCTACTGATGACCGGATCGCGCTTCAAATGGGGCGGATACTACCTGGAGGAGCTCCCGGGCATCAAATCGAACCGCGGCAATGAAATCACGGCCGAGGACGACAACGAGGAGAACTACAGCAAATACATGGTTGAATGTTCCTACGGCGATGCCGGAACCGTCGACCTCTTTGGCACCAATTCCGCCTACCTGGAGGGACTTGAGGCCTTCCGCACCGCCCGCGGACTGAAGGGCTGGGAAGGATACAAGGTCTACGAACACCCGGGCTATATCAAGATCGGTACGGGATCCCTCGGCGGATGGGTGCAGACCCCGGCCCTTGAGGATCTCGAAGGAACGAGCAACATCACCGTCGAATTCGAGTTCTTCCGCTGGCAGAACGACCCCAAGGAGGTCAACGTGCTGGCCGTGGACGGCGGTACGGTGGTCGGCGGTACACTGTCCACCACCACCCACGAGTGGATCAAGATGAGCTGCATCGTGCGCGACGCCACCAGCTCCACGAAGATCCGCTGGTCGGCGGCCGATCTGACCACCTCGGGATCGCGCTTCACGTTGCGCAACATCGTCATCTCGCAGGCCAAGGCGCTCAAGGATCCCCTCGCCACGCCGACCAACATCCAGAGCACGGCCTCGGACAATGCCCTGGCCTTCACCTGGGACGGCGTGCCCAACGCAACCGGTTACAAGGTGACGCTCGCCGAAGCCTCGCGCCCGCAGTTCACGATCATCCAGACGGTACTCGACACGAACTGCTCGTTCGAAGAGCTGGAGGGCGACACCGAATACCTCTTCACCGTACAGGCCCTCTACGAGGATAACGAGGCCTTCAACTCGCCCGTCTCGGAGCCCGTCAGCGCCAAGACCCTCTTCCACCTGCCGTCGCTGCCGACACCCACGGTCAAGCTCTTCAAGTCGGAGCGCGGACTGCTCGTCTTCGAGTGGGACGTCGACACGGAGAACCAGGCCGAACGCGTCTTCAACATCGAGCTGCGCGACGCCTCGGGACAGACGCTGCGCCGCTATGAGAATGTCACCTACGGTGCACAATGGCCCAGAAGCCGCTTCACCTTCGGCAAGGTGGCCCTTTCGACTCCGTACACCTGCGCCATACAGTTCGTTTCGAACACTCCGACCGACTTCAAGGATTCCGACTGGGGCACCATCCAGGTGACCAGCGCCGGGGCTCCCGACATGACCAACGTCGTCTTCCGCGAGGATTTCAACGACCTCTGGATCGCCGGTGACTACCTGAACACTTCGTTCGGTGCCATGCCCTCCTATTTGGGCGACAAATTTGAGCTGAAATACTACGATCCGGCCAAAGACAATTTCGAGGAGCCGGCAACTGTCTGCACCGGCGTGCAGAACGCCACCGACGTCTTCGGTCCGACGACGGCCAACGACGCCTACCGCCGCACCTATTGGAGCGCCTGGAGCGAGGATTGGGACGACCTGCTGGTCAACAGCACGACGCTGAAATACAACACGAAGATCTACCCCTGCTGCGGATGCGTGAAATACGGTACGGGATCGGCCAACGGCGTCCTGACGCTGCCCAAGCTGACGGCACTGACGGGTCCGACCGACATCACGCTCCAGTTCAAGGCGCATCCCTACGTGGTGCCGAGCACCTCGACCGGATCGCTGGAGGGCACCCCGTCCGAGGGTCTGAAGGTGACCGTGGCAATCTACTCCGGCCCCGGAACGATCGTCGGAGCCGGTGAAAACGGCGCTATTGTCCTGTCGAACAAGACCCCGGCCGAAATGGGAGCCAACGCCGCCGGATGCTTCATCCCGACCGAGCACACCGTGAAGATCACGGGGGCCGACGCCACCACGCGCATCATGATCGCCAGCGGCGAAAAGCCCCAGTACGAAGCCAAAAAGAACCGTATCTGGCTCGACGACATCATCGTCACCCGGTAACGAGACCTCTTCCTCTTGTCTTCCAATACCTGTATGTAACCCGGCACGGGAGGGGAGTACGAAACTCCCCTCCCGTTAGCCAATCGACCAAAGAACCGACAATGAACAAAACAGAACAAGCTTTATCGAGAACTACGGATACCAAGGCACTTGCAATCGGCGAAAACGTGATTCCCCAGGCGGCCAGGATCTTCAGGGAACTCTTCGGCGAACAACGGGCCATCATCATCGCGGACACGAACACCTTCCGGGTGGCCGGTACCGAAGTCGAACGGGAATTCCGACAGGCGGGGATTCCGCAGGAGGAGCCCTTCGTCTTCACGGATCCGGCCCTCTACGCCGAATGGAAATACGTCGAACTGCTGGCCAAACGGCTCGAACAAACCGACGCCGTACCGGTCGCCGTGGGCTCGGGCGTGATCAACGACCTGACAAAATGGGTATCCTACCGCTCCAACCGCCGCTACATGTGCGTGGGCACGGCAGCCTCGATGGACGGATACACCGCCTACGGCTCCTCGATCACCTACGAGGGAAACAAGCAGACGTTCGACTGCCCGGCCCCCTACGGCATGGTCCTCGACGCCCGCATCGCGGCCGAAGCCCCCGAGGAGATGTCCGCCTCGGGCTATGCCGACCTGATCGCCAAAATCCCGGCCGGAGCCGACTGGATCATCGCCGATGCCATCGGCGTCGAGAAACTCGACGAATTCGCCTTCCACGAGGTGCAGGACGATCTGCGCGAGGCGCTCTCCGATCCCGAGGGGATTCGGCGCGGAGACGTGGCCAAGGTCGAGCAACTCGCCGAAGGACTCCTTCTGAGCGGATTCGCCATGCAGGCCGTACAGTCAAGCCGCCCGGCATCGGGCGCCGAACACCAGTTCAGCCACTACTGGGACATGGAACACCTGGCCTTCAACGGCAAACTCGTATCGCACGGCTTCAAGGTCGGGATCGGCACCCTCGCCTCGACCGCCTTCCTCGAATTCCTGCTTGAGACTCCCGTCGAAGAACTCGATGTCGAGGCCCGCGTGGCCGCATGGAAGTCCTGGGAAGAGACCGAACAGGATATCGTCCGCATCTTCGACGGCCGCAAGGACTTCATCGCCCGCGGCATGAAGGAGACCCGCGCCAAATATGTCGACCGCGAGGGTTTGCGGGCACAACTTACGGCTTTCCGCCAGGCCTGGCCCGAACTGCGCGAACGCCTCCGCGCCCAGATCATCCCCTTCGACGAAATCCGACGACGCCTGCAACTGGTCGGAGCCCCTTGCAAACCGGAACAGATCGGCGTATCACGGGCCCGACTGCGCGACACGTTCATCAAGATCCCCTATATGAGAAGCCGCTTCACCAATATCGATATTGCGTTCCGCTGCGGCTACATGGAGGAGTGGCTCGACCGTCTCTTCGGCCAGGGCGGAGTGTGGGAGATTAAATGATCCGAAAAATGACACCCGAACAACAAAAAAGATTCAAACACTGGCAGACACGGACCCTCATCGGCACCATGTTCGGCTATGCGCTCTTCTATTTCCTGCGCAAGAATTTCTCCCTGGCCATGCCCGGCATGGAGGCTGACATGGGCATCTCGAAAACCGGACTGGGCATCTTCCTGACCATCCACGGACTGGTCTATGGCTGCTCGCAGCTCATCAACGGCATGTTCGCCGACCGCAAAAACGCCCGCTACTACATGTCGATCGGACTGCTGCTCTGCGCACTGGCCAATTTCGCCTTCGGATTCGGCGAGGACATCTCCTACTGGATCACGGGCGTACGCCAGGGCGTTCCGTTCACCAACTTCGTCATCCTGTTCATGGGGATCATGTGGGTGCTCAACGGACTGCTGCAGGGATCGGGATTCCCACCCTGCGCCCGGCTGCTGACACACTGGATCCCGCCCCGTGAACTGGCCACAAAAATGTCGATCTGGAACACCTCGCACACCGTCGGCGCCGGAGCCGTGATCATCCTCTGCGGATACATCATGAGCCACATGGGAACGGACATGAGCGGCAATCCCGACGCCGTGTCGGCAATCGCCGCCAACCTCCACGTCGCGGCCGACGACCCGGAGGGAATGCAGCGCGTAATGACCTTCGCCGCCCACGTCGGAGCATGGCGCTGGTGCTTCTGGATCCCGGCCTCGATTGCCCTCGTAGGATCCGTCGCCCTCTTCCTGACGCTGCGCGAACCCCCACCTCGGTCGGACTCCCGGAGCTGGAGGGTACCGAAGTCAACACCAAAACCGCAGCATCCAAGAAAGAGCAAACGGCCGAAGCAAAGGCCTTCATCCGCAAACACGTCTTCCAGAACCCCGTCATGTGGATCCTGGCCTTCGCCAACTTCTTCGTCTACACGGTCCGATTCGCCGTCCTGGACTGGGGACCTTCCCTGCTGAGCCAGTCCAAAGGTGTCAGCATGACGAACGCCGGATGGCTCGTCGCCATGTTCGAGATCGCCGGAACCGTCGGTATGCTCTTCGCCGGATGGGCCACCGACCGATGGCTCAAGGGTCGGGCTCACCGCACCTGCGTCTTCTGTATGCTGGCCGCGGCACTCTTCATCGCCATCTTCTGGCAGTTGCCGCCCGAAACCCCCGTATGGGTCTTCTTCGTGGTCCTCTGCGCCGCAGGCTTCAGCATCTACGGCCCCCAGGCCCTGATCGGAATCGCGGCCGCCAACCAGGCAACCAAAAAGGCCGCCGCCACAGCCAACGGCTTCAAGAGTCTGTTCGGGTATCTGAGCACGATCGTTTCCGGTGTCGGATTCGGCTACGTCGCCCAACATTTCGGGTGGGACTACGCCTATGTCGTCATGATCGTCATGGCATTCATCGGCATGGGCATCCTGCTGCTGATGTGGCGGGTCGGGGCCGATGGATACGACCATTCGGGAGAAACCGCCCAGAAATGACGCCGGCGAAAAAACTACAACGGAAACTACAACCAAACCATCCTATCATGAAACAGATCTTATGTACCATTGCGGCCGCAGTCTTCCTGGCCGGGGCCTCGGCCCAGACCAGGGTAGTCGCCCACCGGGGCTATCATGCCAAAAAGGGATCGGCGGAGAACACCGTATCGAGTCTGCGCAACGCCCAGGAGCTGGGGGTCTACGGCATGGAGTTCGATGTCAATCTCACGGCCGACGACTCGCTGATCGTTTTCCACGGTCCCTGGCTCAAGACGATTGACAACCGGCGCATCCATGTCCAGAAAAGCAATTACCGGGAGATCGTAGCCAATCCCATCGAAAACGGACACTCGATCCCGACGCTGCGCGAATTTTTCCGGCAAGGACAGAAGGATACACACACCCAACTGATCCTTGAGGTCAAGAAGCACGCCACCCCGCAGCGGGAGACAGAGGTGGTCGAAGCCATCGTCTCCCTGGTCCGCGAGATGGGTGTGGAGGGCCATACGGAATACCTCTCCTTCAGCCAGCATGTCTGCCGGGAACTGATGCGTCTGCAACCCGGAGCCAAGGTCACCTATGTCAACGGCGATCTGACGCCCGACGAGCTCAAGGAACAGGGGTATGCCGGACTCTCCTACAATCTGAATATCCTGATGAACCGCCCCGAATGGATCGTCCGGGCCCATGAACTGGGATTGGAGGTGACGCTCTGGATGACCAACCAGCCCGATATTGTCGAATGGGGCATCCGCCACCAGGTGGATTTCGTCTCCTCGGACGACCCCGTGATGGCAAAAGAGACCATCCGCAAACATCAATAGGGATAACTTCCCCCCATACGAAGAAGAGACCGGAAATCCCGGTCTCTTCTTCGTATGGGGAAAGGTCGAAAACAGGATTTTCAGGAGGGGGGGGGCATTCCGGGCCCGCATTCCGAAGTACGACGGATTCTGCACGGTTCCCGACCACACGAACTACCGGCGGGAGATCCACGGCTTTCTGAATCGCTACGAACCGATTCCTTTCCAGTCGGCCGAAGGGGATTTCCCGCACATCCGCGGCTTCCTGTCGCACATCTTCAGCGAGCAGGTCGAGATGGGGTATGACTATCTGCAGCTGCTCTACCTGCGGCCCCTGCAGCGGCTGCCCGTTCTGCTGCTGGTCTCCAGCGAGCGCAATACGGGCAAGACCACCTTTCTGAATCTTCTGAAACTGATCTTCGGCGGGAATGTCACCTTCAATACCAACGAGGACTTCCGTTCGCAGTTCAACGACGATTGGGCAGGCAAGCTGCTGATCTGTGTGGATGAGGTGCTGCTCAACCGCCGCGAAGACTCCGAACGGATCAAGAACCTCTCGACGGCCCGCAGCTACAAGGCCGAGGCAAAGGGGCGCGACCGCCGGGAGGTGGAGTTCTTCGGAAAGTTCGTGCTGTGCTCCAACAACGAACGCAATCCCGTGCTGATCGAGGCGGCGGAGACCCGCTACTGGGTGCGGCGTATCCCGCCGTTGACGCACGATGATCAGCAGCTGCTTGCCCGGATGCAGACTGAAATCCCGGGGCTGCTGTTCTTTCTGCAACAACGCACGCTCTCGACCCGGGAGGAGAGCCGCCTGTGGTTCTCCCCGCGGCTCCTGACAACGGAGGCCCTGCGGCGGATCATCCACTACAACCGCAGCAAGCCCGAGGCCGAGATGCTGTCGATCATCCGCGACATTCTGGATGGCGAGAAGCTGGAGGAGTATCAGTTCGACGTGAGCGACATGGTGAACATGCTGGAGATCCGCGGCATCCGGGTCGACCATCCCACCGTGCGGCGAACGCTGACCGAGAGCTGGCAGCTGCGGTCGGCGCCACCTACCTACTACCAGCGCTATACGATCACCTACAACGGGCTGACCCAACGCCAGGAGAGCAAGACGGCACGGATCTATACCGTCACGCGGAAACTGCTTGATGAACTGCTGAACGATGTCTCCGGTCTGTAAGATTGTTGGATGCGGAGGATATTCGGCTTATTCTCTGTTTCTTACATCTCTTACAAATCCTCTTACAAAATCTTACAACGTTTACGGGCTTACGGCGCCATCTGCCGTGTAAGAACGTTGTAAGATGACAACCTTTTCTTTCACTGCGTTTTACGCGGATTTCTCAACAAACTTACGGAAAAATGAATACCACCCCATATTCTCCCCGGATCCCCATCCGGGAATATCTTGCCCGCCGCGGCATTCTGCCCCGGTACGAACGAAACGGCTACGGCATGTATCTCTCGCCCCTGCGCGAGGAGCGCACGCCGAGCTTCAAGGTGAACTACCAGAAGGATCTCTGGTATGACTTCGGGATGGGTGAGGGCGGCACGCTCCTCGCGCTCATCATGCGCCTGGAGCGATGCAGCCGCAGCGAAGCCTTCGAACACCTGCAGCACGCGGCCGAAGGAACTATCAGCCTCCTGGCCGCCCGTATCTGCGAGCGATATGCCGTGCCGACCGAGAGCCCGCATTCCCAACCGGCGCTCCGTATCCTCTCGGATGCTCCACTGCGCCATCCGGCGCTGCTCGGATACCTTGCCTCGCGCGGCATTGTGCCCGGGATTGCGGCAGCGTATTGTCGGGAGGTGCGCTATCAGGTCCGCAGCCGCTGCTTTTTCGCCATCGGCTTCCGGAATGATTGCGGAGGCTGGGAGCTGCGGTCCGAGCGCTTCAAGGGGAGCTCCTCGCCCAAACAGATAACGACCATCGACCACCAGTCCGACAAGGTGATTGTCTTCGAGGGGTTTATGGACTTCCTCGCCTGCCTCTCGATGAAGCACCCCGCACCGCTGGGGATCGACGCCGCGGTGCTGAACTCGGTGGTCAATCTGCCAAAGGCGCTCCCTTTCCTCGAACGGCATCCGACGATCCATGCCTTTCTGGACAACGACGAGGCAGGACGTCGCACCCTCGCCGAACTGACCCATCGGTGTCCCCGTAGCCAGGTGATCGACCACACGCAACTCTATCGAGATTATAAGGATCTCAACGACTTTTGGATCGCCCGCAAACGGCTTCGGGATGATTCGGAAGAGACAAAGGCTGAATCCCGAAAACCGGAATTACGACCCAAGGAAGGGATGAAGGTTTAAGGGATGCAAGTTTGTGTTTTTGTCAGCCAAAAACCGGCCGCAAGGCCCTATCCCGATGGTCTCAACTCAAAAATTCCAATCCATGAACACACCGAAGAAAGGGGGCCGTCCGCCTTTGGGACGCGCCCGAAAACAGGAGTACCGCATCACCCTGCGGTGCAATACGGCCTGCAACTTCAAGCTCCGCGCCCTGGCCCGTGCGGCCGGCACCACGCGCACCGAGGTGCTGCGGCAACTGATTCTCCACGGCTCGGTCCGCGAGCGGCTGCGGAGTGAACACCTCGAATGGCTCGCACAGCTCAAGGGCCTTGCCCGCAATCTGAACCAGCTGACCCGGCTGGCCCACATCCAGGGATTCGCCGCCGTCGCCGCGCGCCATGCGACGCTTCAGGCCGAACTGGTGCGGATGATCGAAGCCCTGCGCCGTGATCGGTAAGGTCATTTCGGGAGGATCGTTCGGCGGCACGGTCGGCTATGTGATGAAGGAGCAGTCGCGCGTGCTGGAGGCTCGGGGTGTCGAGCCGCCCGGCGTGCGGGAGATGGTCGAGGATTTCGAGGATCAAGCGCGCCTCAATCCCCGCCTGCAACAGAACGTCGGACATATCTCCCTGTCGTTCTCGCCGGAGGATGCCCCAAAGCTCACCGATGAGCGGATGACACAGATTGCCCGGGAGTACATGCAGAAGATGGGCATCACCGATACGCAATACCTTTTGGTTCGGCATCTCGACCAGCCCCATCCCCATTGTCATCTGATCTACAATCGCGTAGGTGATCACGGGCAGACCATCTCCGACCGCAACATCAAGCTCCGCAATGCGAAGGTGTGCCGCGAGCTGACCGAACGCTTCGGGCTGCATCTGGCTCCGGGCAAGGAGGCCGTCCGGCGGGAGCGGCTGCGTGAGCCCGACCGAACCCGGTACGAAATCTATGATACGATTCGGCAGGAGCTTCCCCATTGTCGCAACTGGAACGAATTGCAAGACCGGTTAAAACGGCATGGCATCGAGACGATCTTCAAGCAAAAAGGGGCGCAGGGTATCATTGAAGGCGTAAAGTTCGCCCGTAATGGCTTTGAGTTTTCTGGCTCGAAGGTCGACAGGGCCTTCAGTTTCTCGAAGCTGGATCGCCACTTCGGACAGGTGCAGCAGCGGCAAACAACCCTGATGTCTGGACTCAAGGCAGCAGTTGGGAGCTTCCGGGCTGCTTTTGCAGGGCTGTTCGGCAGCGGGCGTTCCTTCTCCGCAGCGGGAGGCGGTGGAGGCGGAAGCAGAAGCCATGGCGCAGGATCGGTGTCGCTCGGCAGCGCCGGATCGATTCCACTGCCACCGTTCGACTCGCCATTTGCCCTTTCGCCCGAAATGATGCAGCGGCGTGAGGGCGAAAGCCCCGAGGAGTATATAGCCCGCATCACGGCGCTGATCAACAAGGCGGCCGAGGCGATGGCCATAGCTCTGATGGAGCGCAAACGCCGCATGGAGGCACGCTCCCGCAAAATCGGATAACAACCTAAAATACGAAAAGATGAAAGAGAACACCCTGGAGCTCTCCTTCGAGATGTACGAAGAGTTGAAGGAGACCCTTAT
>CALUNH010000045.1 GCA_944321965.1 uncultured Alistipes sp. | reverse complement strand
GCCCTTTTCAGCGATTCCGATACATCTCCTCGTAATACTTCTCGTATTCGCCCGAGGTGATGTTGTCCATCCACGCCTGATTGTCCAGATACCAGCGCACGGTCTTTTCAATCCCCTCCTCGAACTGCAGCGAGGGCTCCCAGCCCAGTTCGCGCTGCAGCTTCGATGAATCGATCGCATAACGCATGTCGTGCCCCGGACGGTCCGTCACGTAGGTGATCAGATCCAGATCCTCACCCTCCTGGCGTCCGAGCAGACGATCCACCGTGCGGATGACGACTTTGATCAGGTCGATGTTCTTCCACTCGTTGAAGCCGCCGATGTTGTAGGTTTCGGCTGCCTTCCCGCGGTGGAAAATCAGGTCGATCGCCCGGGCGTGATCCTCCACGAACAGCCAGTCGCGGACGTTTTCGCCGCGTCCGTAGACGGGCAGCGGCTTGCGATGGCGGATGTTGTTGATAAAGAGCGGGATCAGCTTCTCCGGGAACTGATAGGGGCCGTAGTTGTTCGAACAGTTGGTCACGAGGGTCGGCATTCCGTAGGTGTCGTGGTATGCACGCACGAAGTGGTCGCTCGACGCCTTCGAGGCCGAATAGGGGCTGTGAGGGTTGTACTTCGTGGTCTCGCAGAAGAAGTCGGTGCCGTAGGCCAGGTGGTGCTCCGACGACGAGGCGGTGGTCGTGAACGGAGGCTCGACCCCTTCGGGACGGGTCAGCTCCAGGGCGCCGTAGACTTCGTCGGTCGAGATGTGGTAGAAGAGCTTCCCCGCATAACCCTCGGGGCGCGACTCCCAGTACCCCCGGGCAGCCTGGAGCAGCGCGAGCGTTCCCAGGACGTTGGTCCGCGCGAAGGTGAACGGGTCGCGGATCGAACGGTCGACATGGCTCTCGGCCGCCAGATGGATGATGCCGTCGATCTCGTACTGCGCCATCAGCACCTGCAGGGCCTCGTAGTCGCAGATATCGCCCTTGATGAAGGTGTAGTTCGGCCGCTGCTCGATATCGCGGAGGTTGGCCAGATTGCCTGCGTAGGTCAGTTTGTCGAGGTTGACGATCCGGTAGTCGGGATACTTCGTGACGAAGAGCCGCACGACGTGCGAACCGATGAATCCGGCACCTCCCGTAATCAGAATGTTTCTTTTCATGCGTTCTCTCTTTGGAGTCGTTTCAGACAGTAGCACATCGATTCGCGCCAGTGGGGGATCTCGATGCCGAACGTTTGTTTGAGTTTGCTTTTGTCGAGCACCGAGTAGGCCGGGCGGGGGGCTTTGGTGGGATACTCCGCGGTGCGGCAGGGTGCGATCCGGCACTTGTCGCGGCCCGCGGCGCGGGCGATCTCCACGGCGAAGTCGTACCACGAGCAGACGCCCTCGTCCGAGAAGTGGTAAATGCCCTCGTTTCCGCGGTCGAGGCCCCTTTCGAGGATCGAGAAGATCGCCAGGGCGAGGTCTCCGGCGTAGGTCGGGGTCCCCACCTGGTCGAAGACCACGTTCAGCGATTCGCGTTCGGCCGTGAGGCGGAGCATGGTCTTCAGGAAGTTGTTCCCGTATTCGGAGTAGAGCCAGGCCGTGCGCAGGATCAGGTAGCGGCAGCCGGCCTTCACGACGGCCTCTTCTCCGGCCCGTTTCGTGCGTCCGTAGGCTCCGAGCGGAGCCGTCGGGGACTCCTCGGTGTAGGGTTCCGAGGCCCGGCCGTCGAATACGTAGTCCGTCGATACGTGAACCAGCAGGGCTCCGGCTTCGGCTGCGGCCCGGGCGAGGTTCTCCACGGCCTGGCGGTTCAGGAGATCGGCGGCCGCCTCGTCCTCCTCGGCCCGTTCGACGTTGGTGTAGGCCGCGCAGTTGACGATGGTGTCGATGCCGTGCTCCGCGACGCACGCGCGGACGGCGGCGGCATCCGTGATGTCGAGTTCGTCGACATCCGTGAAGAAGTAGCGGTTGGGCGAGACGGCTCCGAGGCGCTGCATTTCGCGTCCCAACTGTCCGTTGGCCCCGGTGACAAGGATATTCATGGCTTGCGGTATTCGAAAAGCTCCGGAGTTTCGGCCAGTACGGGCCGGTGGCGGTCCTTTTCCGAGAGGAGAACCTTGTCGGCCGGGATCCGCCAGTCGATCCCCAGGGCGGGATCGTTCCAGGCGATGCCGCCTTCGGCCTGCGGAGCGTAGTAGTTGTCACATTTGTACTGGAAGAGCGCCGTGTCGCTCAGTACGGCGAATCCGTGGGCGAATCCCCGGGGGATGAAGAGTTGGCGGTGGTTGTCGCCCGAGAGCTCCACGGCGACGTGGCATCCGAAGGTGGGGGATCCGCGGCGGATATCCACGGCCACGTCGAGGACGCACCCTTCGACCACGCGCACGAGTTTTGCCTGGGCGTATTCGCCCCGTTGGAAGTGGAGCCCGCGCACGACACCGTAACCCGATCTGCTTTCGTTGTCCTGGACGAAGTCCACGGCCCCGACGGCCTCTTCGAAGCGGCGGCGGGAGAAACTCTCGAAGAAGTAGCCCCGGGGGTCGCCGAAGAGGGTGGGTTCAAGGATCACGACCCCTTCGATATGGGTTTTCAGAACGTTCATGCGGATTGTTTTCGTCTTATTTTTCGTCGATGAGTTTCAACAGGTACTGTCCGTACTGGTTTTTGAGCATCGGGCGGGCGACTTCGCGGACCTTCCCGGCCGAGATCCAGCCGTTGTGGTAGGCGATCCCTTCCAGGCAGGCGATCTTCAGGCCCTGCCGCTTCTCGATCACCTCGACGAAGATCGAGGCTTCGGCCAGCGAGTCGTGCGTGCCGGTGTCGAGCCATGCGAATCCGCGCTGCAGGGGCTGGACCTTGAGTTCACCGTCGTGGAGGAAGGTCTGGTTCACGGAGGTGATCTCCAGTTCGCCGCGGGCCGAAGGCCGGATGCTCCTGGCCACCTCGACGACTTTGTTGGGGTAGAAGTAGAGCCCCACGACGGCGTAGTTGGATTTGGGTTTGGCGGGTTTCTCCTCGATGGAGAGGCAGTTTCCGGCGTCATCGAATTCGGCGACTCCGTAGCGCTCGGGGTCCTCGACGCGGTATCCGAAGACGGTGGCCTTGGACTCCTCCTCGGCGGTGCGGACGGCTTCGCGGAGCATTCCCGTGAACCCCGAACCGTGGAAGATGTTGTCGCCGAGGACCAGGCAGACCGAATCGGATCCGATGAACTCCTCCCCGATCAGAAAGGCCTGGGCCAGACCGTCAGGCGAGGGCTGTTCGGCGTAGCTCATCCGCACGCCGAAGTCGGACCCGTCGCCCAGCAGACGCTGGAATCCCGGGAGGTCCGTGGGGGTCGAGATCAGCAGGATGTCGCGGATCCCGGCCAGCATCAGCACCGAAATGGGGTAGTAGACCATCGGTTTGTCGAAAATCGGGAGGAGCTGTTTGCTCACGCCCTTGGTAATGGGATATAGGCGGGTGCCGGAACCTCCGGCCAGGACGATACCTTTCATGGCGGAAATTTTTCAATCGAACAAAGATAACTCTTTATTTTCGATTGGGGAAATATTTGTCGTTTTCCCGGAAGATCGTGAGGCTCGGGCGCGATTCTTGCGGCGTGCAGCTCCCGGAATGCCGCTGTTCGGGCCCCGAAACCGGGAGCCGGCGGGGCGGGTTCCGAATCCCGACATGGAAAAGAACGATCCGGAAAACCTTTTGATTCAATGGCTGCGCCGGGCCTTGTGGGGGTCTCCCGAGGACTCCCGGCAGCTGACGGCGTGCGATGCCGCAGTCTGGGAGCGGCTCTACGGGCTGGCGGCGCAACAGGGGGTCTCGGCCCTGCTGTGGGAGGTGCTGGAGCGGCTTCCCGCGGAGCAGCAGCCTCCGAAGTCGCTGCGCCTGCGGTGGGCGTTCGGGACCGTGCGGGTCGAACGGCGCTGGCGGCGGCAGCACCGGGCTGTCACCCGGCTGGCGGCGTTCTATGCCCGGCACGGCATACCGATGATGCTGCTCAAGGGTTACGGACTGAGCCGCTGCTATCCGGTTCCGGAGCACCGTCCGTGCGGGGATGTCGATATCTGGCTCTTCGGGCACCGGGCCGGGGGCGATGCGGCGGTTGCCCGCGAACTGGGCATCGAGGTCGACACGCAGAAGGAGCACCACACGACCTTCCGGCTCGACGATATTCCCGTCGAGAACCACTACGATTTCCTCAATACGCGCACCTGCGCCTCGAACCGCCGCCTCGAAGGGCTGCTCAAACGCCTTGCCGTACACCCCGGGGAGTCGGTCGAAGCGGGGGATACGCGGGTTTACCTTCCTCCGGCGACCTTCAATGCCCTCTTCCTGCTGCGCCATGCCGCCGGGCACTTTGCGGGTTGCGGCATCGGCCTGCGGCACTTCGCCGACTGGATGCTCTTCGTGGCGGCGAACCACGCCCGCATCGACTGGCCGGTTGTGCAGTCGGCCGTCCGGGAATCGGGGATGCAGCCGTTCGTCGATTGTTTCCAGGGGGTCTGCATCGGCTTTCTGGGGCTTGATGCCGATCTTCTTCCGCCGGTGCGTCGGGACCCCCGACTCGAACGCCGGATGCTGGAGGCCGTATTGCATCCGCCGTTTTCGGGCCCGGTTCCCGAGCGGCTGCTGCCCGGCATCTGGTTCCGGCTGCGCCGCTGGTGGGCCTGCCGCTGGATGCGCCGCATGGTCTACGACGAGCCCCTGGTACGGGGTTTTCTGCGGATGAGCTGGATCCATGTCAAGCGCCATCTGCCGTTTTTCCGGAGCCGCGAGGCGGCCGATCGGGCCCGGCGTGCCGCACAACCGCTGGCGTAATGCCGGGCCTCTTCCGCCTCTTCCTGTCTCTCCCTTCTCTTTTTGCCTGCCGCCTTTCGTCTGCCCCCCCCCTCACACACACTCACGAAAAACGGCGCCCGGACAGAATCCGGACGCCGCAAGGCACAAAAAAAGGGTGAGCTACTTGCATCGCACCGCTACGACCGCATACCCTTGCTCGATTCCTCGCCTGGGGGATTCTGCGGGAGCTGGTCGTGTAAGACTCACCCGGGAGGCAAAAGTAGGAATATTTTCCTATCTTTGCAAAAAAATTTGCGAAATGCGTAAAAAAACCTTGCTCCGCCTCTTTCTGGGGTGTGTCGTTTTGGGGGCCGTGGCTGCTGCGGTGCTTCTCTCCCAGTTCAAGGGCAGCGCCGTCGGGCGCGAGTCCGAACTCTTCGTAAGCTCGCGGGCCACCTACGAAACGCTGACCGATTCGCTGATGCCCCGGATCGGGCGCCATGCGGCCTTCCGGGCCTACGCCCGTCGCCTCGACCTGGCCGGGAGCTTCAAGCCCGGGCACTACGTCCTGCGCCCCGGGATGAGTGTCATCGAAGTGGTGCGGATGCTCAAGCTCGGGATGCAGACCCCTGTGCAGGTGACGATTCAGAACGTCCGGACCCCGGCCCAGCTGGCCCGGCGGCTGTCGTGGCAGCTCGATGCCGATTCGGCGTCGTTCGCTGCGGCGCTGACCTCGCGGGAGCTGGCCGCCGAGGCGGGTTTCGACAGCGTGACGCTCTTTTCGATGTTCATTCCCGATACCTACGAATTCTACTGGACGGTGACTCCCGGTGAGTTCGTGCGGCGCATGAAGCGCGAATACGACCGTTTCTGGACCCCGGAACGGGACGCCAAACGCCAGCGGAGCGGCTTGAGCCGCCTGGAGGTGATGACCCTGGCGTCGATCGTCTACGAGGAGACCCGCAAGACGGACGAGATGCCCCGGATCGCGGGTGTCTATGTCAACCGCCTGCGGCGCGGCATTCCGCTGCAGGCCGACCCGACGGTAAAGTATGCCATGCAGGATTTCGGGCTGCGGCGCATCCTCTACAAGCACCTGAAATACCCGTCGCCCTACAATACCTACCTGAATAAGGGGCTGCCCCCCTCGCCGATCTGTATGCCGGGGAAGAATGCCATCGAGGCGGTGCTCGATTTCGAGGAGCACGACTATATCTTCTTCTGCGCGCGCCCGACCTTCGACGGGTACCACAACTTCGCCCGGACACTGAGCGAACACAACCGCAATGCCCGGGCCTACAGTGCGGAATTGAACCGCCGGAAAATCAAATAACCGGATAAAATATCGGTATTTTTCGTATATTTGCGGTCCCATGCTGGTAAAGATATACGGACAGAACCCTTCGGAAAGGGAGTTGAAGCGGGTCGTTGAGGCCCTGGAGCGCGACGGGATCGTGATTTATCCCACCGACAGCGTCTATGCGTTCGGATGTTCGCTGCGTTCGGCCAAGGCCGTGGACCGGCTGCGTCGCCTGCGGGGCCGCAGTGATGCGCCGCTGACCGTGGTTTTCGACGACATTGCCGGAGTGGCCGAATACTGCCGGGTGGACAATGCGGCCTTCCGGATCCTGAAACGCAACCTCCCGGGCCCCTTTACGTTTATCCTGCCGGCCTCGTCGCGGGTGCCGGACAAGGCGCTGGAGCGTCGCCGCACGATCGGAATCCGCATCCCGGCCCATCCGGTGGCGCGGGCGGTGGTCGAGGCGCTGGGGTGTCCGATGGTCACGGCCTCGGTCAAGGACGACGACGAGGTGGTCGAATATACGACCGACCCGGAACTGATTGAGGAGCGTTACGGCCGCGAGGTCTCGCTGGTCATCGACGGCGGGATGGGCGACAACGTCCCCACGACGGTGGTGGATCTCACGGGTGACGAACCGGAGATCCTGCGCGAGGGCCGCGGCGATCTGCAATAGAAGTTGCGGCGGGCAGCCACGGGAAGATCCGGAAGCGGGGAACGTGGCGGGAATAGACAGAAAAATAGATATAGAGAAGATGAACAGGGAAAATTTCTGGAACGATGCTGCGAAAGCCGGGGCTGTCCTCGGCGGGCTGCTTGCCGTATCGTTTATCGTGGAGAATCAGATCATGCTTGCGGGGCGGGTCGGCCTTTATATGCTCTATCTCGTGGAGTGGATTGCCGTGGTGATCGCCCACTATTATCTGCTGCACCGTTTCGCGCGCAGCCGTTCGGCCCTCTGTACGGCCGAAGAGGGATTCCCCTTCATGCAGGGTTATACGTCCGTGCTTGCCGTGTCGGGACTTGCGGGGATCATCGTCGGAGCCGTGCAGGCACTTTATCTCCATGTGGCGGTGGGCTACTCCGCGTATGTCGACCGGCTGATTGCCGCCGTGGAGAGGATCGTTGCGGGCAGCGGAGGGATCCCGGCCTCGATGGAGGGCCTTTTCGCGCAAAGCATGGAACAACTGCAGACGGCCCCCGCACCGTCGGTGCTGCAGACGCTCTGGGGCGGAATTTTCAGCAGCCTGTTGTTCGGCGCCGTGTTCGGCCTGATTATCGCAGGCGTTCTTTCCCGGGCACCCCGGCCGTTCGGAGAACCGGGTAACGAGTGATTCGCAGGATGGAAAAACTGGATATTTCGGTCGTTGTACCGCTTTATAACGAGGAGGAGTCGCTGCCGGAACTGGCGGCGTGGATCGACCGCGTGGCCCGCACGAACGCCCTGAGCTACGAGCTGATCTTCGTGGACGACGGCTCGTCGGACAACTCGTGGGCGACGGTCGAGCAGCTCAAACCGCGCTACCCGGCGATCCGGGGCATCCGTTTCGGCCGCAACTACGGGAAATCCGCAGCCCTGTATTGCGGTTTTGCGGCGGCCGAGGGGGAGGTGGTCTTCACGATGGACGCCGACCTGCAGGATTCGCCGGATGAGATTCCGGCGCTGCGTCGGATGATCCTCGACGAGGGCTACGACCTGGTTTCGGGTTGGAAGAAGAAACGCTACGACCCGATCGGGAAGCGTTGGCCGAGCAAATTCTTCAACTGGACGGCGCGCCGGGCCTCGGGCATCCGGCTCCACGACTTCAACTGCGGGCTGAAAGCCTACCGTCGCAAGGTGGTGAAGTCGATCGAGGTCTACGGCGAGATGCACCGCTTCATTCCGATCCTGGCCAAACAGGCCGGGTTCCGGCGCATCGGCGAGAAGGTCGTCGAACACCATGCCCGCAAGTACGGACACTCGAAATTCGGGCTGGAACGCACCGTGAAAGGGTATCTGGACCTGATTTCGGTGATGTTCATGACGCATTTCGGGCGGTCGCCGATGTACTTTTTCGGAAGTTTGGGAACGGTGATGTTCCTTTTGGGCGGTGGAACGACGTGCTGGTTGATCGGCGAGAAGCTGTGGAAACAGTTCCACGGGCTTCCGGTGCGAGGGGTGACGGACCAACCGCTGTTTTATCTGGCGATTCTGGCCGTGATTCTGGGCGTGCAGCTGTTTTTGGCGGGCTTCCTGGGCGAACTGATCAACCGCAACTCCACGGACCGGAACAAATACCTGATTGACAAAACCCTGTAAACGATGATACAACGAATTCAAAGCCTTTATCTGTTGATTATTACGGTCTTGATGGCCGTCACGTTATTTTCGCGTCTGGCGTGGTTCGGGGGCGAAGGCCAGGAGTTCGGGCTCTACGCCTTTGCCCTGAAGGGAGCCGACGGCGAGCTGCTCCACCCGGCGGTTTATCTGGGGATTCTGCTCTCGCTGGCTGCGGTGTTGCCGATGGTCACGATTTTCCTCTACCGTCGTCGGATGCTTCAGATCCGGCTGTGCGTGGTTGAGATGGTCCTGCTGGTCGGGAGTGCGGTGATGGAGGGCATTTATTACTATTTGGGATGCCGGGTTGTTTCGGAGTTGCCGTTTTCGACGCACGGGGTTGGCATATCCATTGTGTTGCCGGTTGTAAGTCTGCTGTTTGCATGGTTGGCCTCGCGTGCGATTTTCCGGGACGAGCTGTTGGTCCGGAGTGTGGACCGGATCCGATAAATGTTCGGAAGTTCAGGAATTATATGAAAAGAATGTTACAAATTTTTGCAAATTCGGGAAATAATTTTACCTTTGGGACTCAATATTGGGGTTTTGATATTATAATTTTTAAAAAATAGAATAGGCTACAGTTTTTTTTAACTAACACTCACTTTTATGAAAAGAGTAAATTTTTGGAAAACATTGTTCCTCTCGGCATTGACCGTTGCGGCCTTTACGGGATGTTCGAACGATGATTCGGACGATGACGGCGGTATTCCGTCGATCACGGTGAACGGAGGAGATACGGCCAGTGTCGCCGTGGGTCTTAATGGCGGCACGACGGATGCCGTGACGATCGAGTCCTCGGGTGACTGGGTGGTAACGTTCAGCGGGAGCGACGTTGACGACTGTGTGGCTGTACCGGCAACGGGCGGCAGAGGTACTACGTCGTTGAAATTCGAGTTGGGAGCCCGGACGGCCGAGCGCACGATTACGGCCACGGTAACGACTTCGGGTTCGTTCGAGGGGATTCCTCTCCAGGACAAGGTGACGATCACGATCATGCAGAACTCCGACGGCTCTACGGAGGCAAAGACCAACGTCGCTGAAATCCGCGCCCTGCTCAAGGCCATGAATCCCGGACAGGATAAGGTTGCCGTTACGGATGAGATTGCCGCAAAGACGATCACGGGTATCGTGGTTTCGAAATTCGAAGGCCACAACTTCGGCAACGATTACAACATCGCCGTTCAGGATGCTTCTGGCGCTAAGGATTCGGGTCTGACGCTCAACGCCAACCAGTTCAACGATCTGAAACTTTCCGCCGGTGCTGTGGTTACGATTCCGCTGACCGATGCTCAGGTAAGCACCTATGGCGAGGTAATCCAGCTCAGCGTTGACAAGAACGTCACGATCGAGACCTCGGCCACGGATGTTCCGGAACCGATCGTTGTAACGGTTGACCAGCTGCTCGACTACGAGTCGATGCTGGTAAAGATCGAGAACTGTATGCCTGCTTCGGGTGTGGCCGGTACGGCATGGAACAACTCCTCGAACAAGGGTAACGCCAATTTCACGACGGCCGACGGTAAGTCGTTTGTGGTTCGCACTGGTAACAAAGCAGCCTTCAAGGATGAATTGATTCCCGACAAGTTCGGCTACCTGATCGGTATCGCTGGCCAGTTCAACGGCGATTTGCAGATTTCGCCGCGTACTGCCGATGACCTGACCGGTCTGAACCAGGATGCTCCGGCTCCCGAATATCAGGAGGTTACCATCGATAAACTGGCCGAAGGCAATTACAAGCTGGCAGACGCCACGATCGTCGGTGTTCATCAGAAGGGTGTCATGTTCGCTCAGGAAGTTTCCGGCACCGTATATTACGTGCTCGGCTTCAACAACAGCTGGACGACCCAGACCTCGAATCCCTATATCGGGTCCGTAGGCAAACTGGCTGATGTACAGGGTGCAGTTCAGGACCGTTATGGACTTTATCAGTTCTCGACGTTCGAGGTAACGACCGGAAGCGATTCGTCGCTCCAGTTGCCGACGCCCGAGACGTTCGATGCTGCAGGTATCGAGGCGTACACGAAGGACCCCGCTTACAAGTATGTCAAGGTTTCCGGTGTACTCAATATCGAGAAGGGTAGCAGCTACAACACTTATACGATCACTGTCGCAGGTGTTTCGGACAAGACCATCACGTTCGCTTACGGTCTGGATGCCCTGTTCTCCGGCGTGGCAGATGGCGATGTGGTTGATGCTTCCGGTATTGCTCTCGGTTACGATTCGAGCAACTCGAAGTTGAATATCATGCTCACCTCGATTTCGAAGAACACTTCGACGACCGCTGTTACGATTACGACCACTCCGTCGACGTTTGCAGCCGAGGGCGGCACGCAGGACATCACCTTTACGGTAGCCAATCCCGGCACCAACAAGGTGTATGCAAAGGTTGAGGGCGAAGGCTTCTCGGTTCCCTCCGGTGATGTGACCAGCCCGGTAACGGTTACGGCCGAGGCCAACACGGGTGCTGCTCGTGAGGCAAAGTTGACGATCTATGTTGCCGCAGAGGAAAACGGTGCAGCCGTTGCCGAGGCTTCGATCAAATTGTCGCAGCTCGCTCCGCTGGCCGGAAATGCAAAGCAGGTAACCTTCGATTATAGCGTGATCACTAGTGTTGATACTACGGTGGATGGCATATCTATCGCTTGCGTAAAGAATAATGGTAATGCACCTGCTTATAACGCAGGTTCCAAAGAATTGCGAATATATCGGTATAATTCGTTTACGCTTTCTGCCGCTAAAGGTAAAATTCAGAAAGTTGAATTGACCTTCTCGAGTGATGATCGTATGGGATACCAAATTTCGGTTGATTCGGGCTCTTATACAGACGATGTCCCGTCATTGACAGGAACTTGGCAGGGTGATGCGGCAAGTGTCAAGTTTACGAATAACGGTGACAATTCTAACAACGTTCAGGCTCGAATAAAGAAGATCGTTGTTACCTATGTAGAAGAATAGTCGAGGAAACCGACTTATAAACCAACCACTCTTGGCGGGGCCTCGGTGCCTCGTCAAGAGTTTGGTTTCTAAAATATCTACCTGTAAGGGCTCCAATGCCCCATTTTTGACGCTTTTCGGATGTTTTTCAAGTTCCTCAAAACGACAGCTCGGCCGATGCTGATCCTTGCGGCCCTGCTTGTCCTTTTCGCGGGATGCAGCGACGATGACGATGCGGTGGAAAATGCCGCCGCGCTGGCTGCAGCGACCGTGAATTGTTCCGCTACAACGAACACCTTGACCACGCAAGGCCCCTCCGGGACCTCCTTCGTGGCGACGATCTCCCTCGCGGACAGCGACGAAAACTGGTGTTCGTTCCCTTCCAATACCTCCGTGGCTGGCGGCTCTGTCGGTGAACAACTCTCCTTCGTGATCGATGAGAATACCTCCGACGCATACCGTGCTGCGGATTTCACAGTCTCCTATTCCAACGGTTATTCTACCATCCTGCGGTTGTGGCAGATGCCCGCCTCGCAGAATCCGGAATACCAACGTCCCTGGGGCGAACAACCCGCTTACCGACAGGGATCCAGCTATATCTACAAAACCTACTATACGACGCTGCGCGGCACGAACAGGTACCTTACGGGCGGCTATCGGCGCAACTTCTCGATCTGCTACGATACGAAGAGCCGCGTGGCGCTGTGGGTCGCCTACCCGTTGCACGGCTGCTATACCTCGCCCAATTCGGGCCGGACGGATGCCTGGGCATACGATCCCAACGACCAGCTGCCCGTCATCGACCGCAGCCTGCAGTACGATGTCCGGAATACATACGGCCGCGGTTATGCCCGTGGCCACCAGTGCCCCTCGGCCGACCGATACAATACGGACGCCACCAACGCGATGACCTTCTACTCCACGAACATCATGCCCCAGAACTACGACTTCAACGGCGGCAGCTGGGTGACGCTCGAAGGCAAGGTCCGCGCCTGGGCCCCCACGACGGTCACCAGGATGCGTTACGACACGCTGTTCGTCGTGACGGGGGCTATCCCGGGATCGGCTCAGGTCTCCGGCGTGAGTGTCCCCTCGATGTGCTGGAAGGTGCTCCTGAAGCAGAAGCGCGACCAGAACGAAAACCGCCAGATCTGGGAGTTCGCGGCCGACGAGCTGCAGGCCATCGGCTTTATCTTCACGAACGACCGTGCGGGCGGGGAGATGACGCTCCGCGAGGCGGCCTGCACGGTCAGGGAGGTCGAGGAGCTGACGGGCTTCACCTTCTTCGGAAACCTCGATCCGGCGGTGGCCGACGAGCTGAAGAGCCGCGAGCCCGACATCGCACAATGGCCCGGACTGGCAATAAACTGACAGCAAGATAGTTCATTAAAACCTTAAAAGCCTTTATGAAGAAAAACCTTTTGACAGGACTGATTGCCGTGTTGATCGCGGTGGCGTGCTTTGCGCAGAAGCCCTATAAAGTGGTCTTCTACAACTTCGAGAACCTCTTCGACACGATCAACGATCCGGGGGTGAAGGATGAGGAGTTCACGCCCGAGGGGCCGAAGCAGTGGAATTCGGTCAAGTACGGCAAGAAACTCGGCAATCTCGAACGGGTATTGTTCGACATTGCCGCCGAGGACAAGGATTTCCCGGTGGTGATCGGCGTCTCGGAGATCGAGAACCGTTCGGTGATGGAGGATGTGATTGCGCAGCCGAAACTCGCCCACGGCAACTACCGGATCGTTCACTACGATTCGCCCGATGCGCGCGGTGTGGACGTAGCCTTCTTCTATCGTCCGGATGTCTTCAAGCTGGAGGGCAGCAAGGCCCACCGGTTCGTGATGCCGGGGATGCCGGACTTCAAGACGCGCGATTTCGTGACGATGTGGGGCACGATCGACGGCGAGCCGTTCTTCTTCGTGGTGAACCACTGGCCGTCGCGTCTGGGCGGCAAGGAGGCTTCGTCGCCCAAGCGTGAGGAGGCGGCACGTCAGGTAAAGCACATCATCGATTCGGTCATGGCGGCGAATCCCGCCACGAAAGCGGTGGTGATGGGCGACCTGAACGACGATGCCACGGACCGCAGTATTGTTGAGGGTCTCCGCGCCAAGGGCAAGATCAAGGAGGTGCAGAAGGGTGACATGTTCAACCCGTTCATCGCCCTGCTGAAGGCCGGTTACGGGACGCTGGCTTACCGCGACGAGTGGAACCTGTTCGACAATATCGTGGTTTCGGAGAACCTCGCCACGGGATCGACGGGGGAACTGAAGATCCAGCCCGTCAGAGGGTCGAAATTCTACGGCGGGATTTTCCGCCGCCCGTACATGCTCCAGAAGGAGGGCCAGTACAAGGGTTATCCGTTGCGGACGTTCGTGGGCAACGACTTCCAGGGCGGTTTCAGCGACCACTTCCCGGTCTATATCTACATTGCCAAATAACTCGCTAACAATATTTGTATGAAACTGAAAACTCTACTTATTCTGCTGTTCGCGGCCGTAGGCCTTGTGTCCTATGCACAGGACGGGGGTGTTCGTGGCAAGGTGGTTTCGCGCAACGGGCGCGTGGCTCTGAACAACGTCGAGGTGAAGATCGAGTCGTTGGGCGTGAAGGTCATGACCGACAACGACGGTTACTTTGCACTGGAGAATCTTCCCGCAGGCAGCTACACGCTGCAATTCTCGACTCCGGATTTCGAGATGCAGGAGATCATGGTCCGCGTGGGTACGGAGCATGTCCAGGACCTCAAACAGGTCATTCTGGTCCCGGCGGGCCCCACGAACACGGCATTCTTCGATGATGCGATCTTCGCGGAGTTCGACAGCGACTCGTCGTCGTCGGACACGCAGGCTCTGCCGTCGTCGCTGTCGTCGTCGAAAGACCTGTTCAACAACATTGCGTCGTACCGTTTCAGCGAGATGCGTTTCAACGTCCGGGGTTACGACTCGCAGTATTCGGACATCTACCTGAACGGCATCCGCTTCAACGATGCCATGACGGGTTACGGGCCGTGGTCGCTGTGGAGCGGTCTGAACGATGCCACGCGCAACCAGGAGAACTATACGGGACTCGAAATGTCGGATTTCGGCATTGGCGGCATCGGCGGCATGACGAACGTCAATGCCCGGGCGTCGCAGGTTCGCAAGGGCTTCCGGGTGAGCGTTTCGAACGGCAACCAGATGTACCGTTTCCGGGCGATGGTCTCCTACGGTTCGGGTCAGCTGGACAACGGCTGGTCCTACGCCTTCTCGGTGGGAACGCGCCAGGGCGGCAACGGCTATGTGGACGGGGTTTACTACAACTCGTATGCCTATTTTGCTTCGGTGGAGAAGCTCTTCGGTACGGACCATCGTCTGGCGCTGACGCTGCTGGCATCGCCTGCGGAGCGCGGAGCGCAGCAGGCGTCGACCGATGAGGCCTACGCCCTGTTCGGCAACAACTACTACAATCCGAATGTGGGTTACCAGGCCGGGAAGCTCCGCAACTCGCGCGTGCGGAACACGCACGAGCCGGTGGTGATGCTGAACTATATCTGGGACATCTCGGAGAACACGCGGCTGAATGCCGCCACGTCGCTTCGTTTCGGCAAGAACGGCTATTCGGCCCTGACGTGGAACGGCGGTTCGGACCCGCGCGGGGACTACTACCGTTACATGCCGTCGTCGGACTTCACGCAGATACTGCCGGGAACGACGACCGATCAGACGATCTATTTCTACCTGCAGAATGCGATCCAGTCGGCCCAGGCCTGGACCGGGATGCTGGATTATGACGACTTCTTCTACAAGAACCAGTACGTCGATACGGAGCTGACGGACCTGATGGGCGACAGCCGGCGTTCGAACTACATGATCGAGGAGCGCCATACGGACCAGTTGGACTACAATCTGGCCGTGAACGTGCAGCACAACATGCGCAACAACATGAAGATCGTGGGAGGAGCGAATCTGCGTGTGAACCGCACGGACTACTATTCGCAGGTGAAGGACCTGCTGGGCGGTGACTACTGGTACGACATCGACAAGTTTGCCGAGCGCGACATGGCAAGCGAGACGGCCTATCAGAACGATCTGGACTACTACTGGGCAACGGGCCACGCACGCATTGCACGTGTGGGCGACAAGTATGGCTACTGGTATCGTGCCCACCTGCTCGAAGCGGATGCGTGGGCGAACTACACGTGGGCAAAGGGCGGTTTTTCGCTGGGAGTCGGCGCGTCGGTAGGCTATTCGCAGATGTACCGTGAGGGTATGTGGCGCAAGGGCCTCTTCCCCAATACGTCGAAGGGCGATTCGAAGAAACTCGACTACCTGACCTACGAGGGCAAACTCTCGTTGGGCTACAAGTTCTCAAGCGCGCACTCGCTGGAGGCCAACGCGATGATCGAGCAGCGGGCTCCGAAGTTCAATACGGCCTTCGTGTCCCCGCGCACGCGCAACAACACGACGCCGGGTCTGGAGGCCGAGAAGATCTTCGGCGTGGACCTGACCTACAACCTGAACCTGCCCTACATCAAGGCACGTCTGTCGGGTTACTACACGACGATCAAGGATCAGGCGAAGGTGATTTCGTTCTACGACGACACGCGGAGCTCGTTCACGAACTTTGCGATGAGCGGCATCGACAAGGAGTACTACGGCGTGGAACTGGGACTTTCGATTCCGGTCTGGAACGGGATTTCGGTTGTCGGCGCCATCAGCTGGGGAGACTACACCTACTCGTCGAACCCGAACTTCGTGCAGACGGTGGACAACGTCGACAAGATCGTCGGAGAAAGAGAGGCGGTGAACTGGAAGGGCTATCATGTGGAGAGCACGCCGCAGACGGCCATCAACGTGGGACTGGACTACAAGGGTCCGCGCAACTGGTTTGCGGGTGTGAACCTGAACTACTATGACCGCCTCTACCTGTCGATGAACCCGTTCTATCGGACGAATACGGCATCGGAATACTATACGGACTTGATCACCAGCGAGCTGCAGGGCCAGAATCCGGACATGGCGGTGATTGTTGGTGCGATCAATTCGATCAACGAGCTGCGGGCTCAGGAGGAGTTCGGCGGCTACTTCACGCTGAGCGCCAACGTGGGCAAGAACTGGTATCTGGGCCGCTACATGCTGGGCTGCAGCCTGGAGGTTAAGAACATTCTCAACAACCAGGATATCCGCACGGGCGGTTACGAGCAGATGCGAATGAGCAAGGTGCGTGCTTCCGGCACGGGAGACTACATTTTCGGACGCTTCCCGTCGAAGTATTTCTACCTGCTCGGCACGACCTATTTCCTGAATGTCTACTTACGATTCTAACAACCGAGAAGGACACACGATTATGAAAAATCTTAAAATAGCATTGGCGGTTCTTGTCGGCACGTTGGCCGCAGGCTGCTACAACGATTTCGATACCCCGGCGCCCCGGAAGATCTACTCCGATACCGACATGACGGCCCTGGGTCTGGAGCAGGTCTCGATCAAGGAGGTCAAGGATTATTTCGGCAACACGTCGGGCACGGGCGATAACGACGAGTGGGCGGATACGCAGACGGTGAAGTTCGGTGAACTGACCCCTGAAGAGACGAAATTCGTCGGAATGCGGGGCTGGCCTGCGGCTGCGAACTACTACATCAAGGGCAAGGTGATCAGCAGTGACCGCCAGGGCAACATCTACAAGTCGCTGTATATCTATGACGGTACGGGTGCCATCGAGCTGAAACTTTACAACGGACTCTATCTGGATTACTACCTGGATCTGAATACGATGGAGAGCCAGTGGGTCTATGTGCGACTGAACGGGCTCTACCTGGGCAACTACCGGATGATGCTTTCGATCGGCGGGGCACCGTCGGATTCGAACAACGCATCGGGTCGCCACAAGTTCTATGCGAACTCGAACCTGGACAACCCGAAGATTGCAAAACTGAGTGTTTTCCCGGGCGAGCGGGTGCAGCTGGAGGAGTCGGATATCCTCGAAGTCGATGCTTCGAACTACAAGACGTTGCTGACATCGGCAGAACTGGGGCGTCTGGTTCGCTTCAAGGACATCACGGTTCGTTACGCCGGGGTTCCGAGTTATGTAGGGCAGCCGGCTTCGGAGGTCTCCTCGCCGATCGTGAGCGGTACGCCGACCGGCGGCACCAACGACAGCAAGAACCCCTATCCGAGTTGGATTGTAACCGACTGGGTCACGCCACGTTTTGCTCCGTGGTATCGCTGGGCCTACAACATCGACAACATTCGTCTTTATGGTTCGGTCCTGATCTGCTACGACATGCAGGCGATGGGTACGGCCTTGCCGGGTGTTTATTCGATCCGCACGAGCGGTTATTCGCAGTTTGCGATGAAGCCGATTCCGAAGGACGGATCGGTCGGTACGGTCCTGGGTATCTACGGCATTTATGGCAAGAAGACGGAATGGGCGCAGTATCAGATTTCGGTGAGCCGTCTGGAGGACCTCGACTTCAAGGCCGAGGACCTGTTGACGGAGGCCGAGGCCGACGAACTGGCCCGCTGGGCTTATACCAACGGATCTGCGGAGTATGATCCGTTCAATCCTCCCGTGAAGAACGATCCGATGGGCGGCATGGAAGGCGGCGAATAGCGTTTTTCCGCGCTTATCGATAATAAAGTGAGGCGGCCCGGGACTTCCCGGGCCGCCGGCTTAAGAAGCCGGATTTATGGGCTGCTGAACCTCACGAGGTTTCCGCAACTTTTACCCGCATACGAGGGTCGAAGCGCGGAAC
>CALUNH010000044.1 GCA_944321965.1 uncultured Alistipes sp. | reverse complement strand
CCACAAAAAGGCCCGCGCCAAAAGCGCGGGCCCTTCCACCCATTTCCCGAAGCCGGGCGTCAGTCAAAACGCAGCCAGTCCGGATAGTAAAGCATATTGCCGTATCCCGGAAGCTGGTATTGAGTGTTGGGATTCTGAAGAGCTCCGGCGATAGCTCCCCCGGTATCGTTCAACCAGGGCATATTCATTCCACCATCCGTCCAGGGCAGCATAAATCCCAGAAAAGCGCCCAAATTTGGGCCCGTACTACCTTCATTTCCTTCGATAATCGGCATCAGTTCCTCAACCAGAATTCGCGGATCGTCCGACACAACAATCTCCATCATCATCTCACTGAAAGAATCGTCCCACTGAGCTTCCTCCCATACGCCGAGATCCCGGGCCCGGACCGTAAAGCGGCCGTAGCATTGGCGCGGCAGCCCTGCAATGGGTTTGCGCGAGGCTCCCGCCGCATAGGGGTCCGTCAGGTCGGCAGCCGTACCCGTCCAGGCATAGTCGAGGTAGGTGCCGGCCTCGATTCCATCATGGGCCTCATAGAGCGTGGCCGACGGTTCGCCCAGATCGGTCAGGGTGATCGTCTTGTCGGGAAGGGCCGTCCGCAGGTCGCGGATGAACTTCGCATAGGAAGCCGGATCAATGCCCGGCAGGCCGTTGGCGCCGTAGTTGGTGTATTCGTCGTTGAGATTCACGCCGTCGATGCCGTATTTTTCAACAACCCGGGCGATCTCCGCAACGAGCGAAGCCCGCTGTGCATCGTCGAGGTTACAGAAACCCACTCCCGAACCGGCGCCCGTCAGCTCAAAGGTTACCTTGACACCCCGCTCCTGGATCGGCCGCAGATAACGGTCGGCATTGTCCAGCAGATGAAGCAGATTGCGGTCGATGTTCAACAGCGGCATCTGCGTCAGGGGATCATAGCCGACCGAGCCGCCCAGGATCACCACAATATCGCAGTATTCATAAAGGATCGTCTCCCAGGTCGATGGATCGGTGTAGGTGATAACCGGTTCGAGGCAGGCCCGCGGATCCAGCCACGAGGGGTCGATGTAGATGACGCCGCACTCCATATAAGAGTCCCCGTGCCCCTCGATCCGCTCCGGATACTGGCGCAGCGTAACGGGGTCGACCATCAGTTCGTAGTAGAAGCGGCTGCTGGAGGTATTTCCGGCGGCATCGACCGTCTCGGCCTGCAGGATCACCAGGAAGCTGCTGTTGAGAGCCGGATCGCCCACGCCCTTCAAGTCGATGCGTACGGGGATGCTCAATCCGTTCTCCCCGGCCGGAATGGTCTGCTCGCCGAGCGCCGCCGTCACATGATCCGCCGGAACCTGGAAAAACTTCCGGTCGATCCGTTGCGTCGGAGCATAACCACCATTCGCAGTCAGATCGACTCTTTCCAGCGAATAATACGTGTTGGCATCGAACAGCAACTGCTCGTTTTCGACCAGCGAGAGGGTGACGGTGAGGTCCTCGTCGCGGAGTTTCGGCATGGAGAGGGTGATGACATCCTCGAAGGTCGACTCCGCCTCGACCCACACCCGCGCCACCGAATCCCGGGTGGTCAGCGCGCTGTAAAACCGCGGGGCACTCTCGCCCATCGGGTCGAAAGCCGCTCCCGATCCGCCCTCGAACTCGATCGGGTCGGACGTACAGGCCGTCAGCACCGCCGCCAGCCACAACACCAGCACGGGCAGACTGCCATACCATGATCTATTTTGCATTTTCATCGTTCAATTCCGTTTATGGTTACTCCTTGTTCAGTTGCGGAACCTCCACCGAGGTGTTCCACTGGAGCGGCTTGGCCGCTACGCCGTCGTTGCCGTGGCCCGTGACGTCGCGCACCACGTCGCCCTCCTCCGGCTTGTCGAACTTCCAGTAGCCGAGCAGGCCCTCGCTCGCCGGATCCACGTCGTACATGTGCTCCCAGATCTCCTCCTGCGTGCGGACCACCGACCAGACCCGAGCCTCGGCAACCTCGCCCTGCAGGGGCCGGTTGTCATCGTACGAACGCCCGATGAAGAACTGGTAGGCCTGCGACAGCGACGCATTCCCCACCGGATCGGCATCGTACATCGCCCGCATCGCCAGGTTGATCACGCCGCCCGACCACTTGACCGTGCCCGTACTCTGCACCTGACCGTTGACCAGAATCTGCATCTGACCGCTCAGCGCATCGTAGGTCAGCGCCAGATGGTACCATTCGCCCGCTTCGAGCGACAGCACGTCGTCCGCATCGGGGAACTTGTTGGCCCCGGCCTGGACCTGCAGCTGCTGGCGCGGAAAACCCGTATCGCCGAAGCGAAGCAGCAGGTACTGCTCGACGCCCATCACCGAGGAGATGCTCGCCGACTGATCGAAACTCTTCACCCGGACGATGATCTCGTAGGTCACGGCCTTCAGCCCGTTGAAAATCTCGCTCTGAGGACCCGCCTTGTCGAGCGTCGGGAAGGAGATCCAGTTGTCGGTCAGATCGGCCACCGTCGTGATGGCACTCGTCTGCCGAACCAGGTACCACACCGTCGCCGATGCCTCCAGCAACCCGATGTCCGAACTCGATACCGAAACCGGAAGCAGGTACGTCTCATCCGCCGGAAGCACCGTCAGATCCTTGAAAAGAACCGTCGCAGGCTCCGAAACAACATCCCCGGCCCCGATCGACAGCGTCCGCACCGACAACTCGTAGTGCGCGGCGTCAAGCAGCGCGTAGTCCGTGCCGTGGCGCTCGTTATAGCGTGCAACCGCGTCGGCATCGACCGCCAGCACCGCCGTCACCGCATGGTCCGTCGGCGCACTCAGCGTCGCCGCAAGCGTCTTCTCCTGCGTGGAAACCTCCCGCTTGAAGAAAACCTGGATGTCACTCCGGTCCTGCGCCGCATCCAGATAAAGCGCCGCAGATACCGGACTCTTCCCGTCGTATTCGTCGCGGTCGCACGACGTCGCCGCAACCGCAAAAACCGTCAAAATCAAAAATATACGTTTCATCGTTCGTCAGTTTTTAGGTGTGAGGGCCAGCCGGGTGATAAACGCCCTGGAAATCTCATAGTTCACCCCCGAAGCGTGGTAGTAGTCCTGCCCGATGTCGTAAAGCACAAAACCCGGCAGCCCGGAGGGAAGACTCAACCGCAGGCCCAGCGTCAGCGCATCGGCCTTCGTGCTACGGAAATCCCGCCACGAACCCCCGGGAACCGCACTCAGCAGCAGCCGGTCGGCCGGAACCCCCGCCCGCAGCGCCTCGTCGCGCAGCAACTCAATGTCCGCCTGGAAAACCAGAGACCACGACGGAAGCACAACCAGATCGAAAGCATCGAAATACGTCGGGTCGGCCTGCAAAGGATCCCCCTCGTAGACCACCATCCCAACCTCGCCCAGCGCCGCGAGCGTCGCCCCGAGGTCCGCAAACGGCGCCGTCCACGCCTGCAAAGCCACACCGTCGAAACCCTGCTTGCGGGCCCGGTTCCCAACGGCCGCCGCATCCTCGCCCGGAAACAGCGGACAGAGCACCCGCGTGCCCAGTTCGTGCATCCGCGGCAGATCCTCCAGATCGCCCGCCGACGGCGTGCGCTGCAGGCTCACAATGTCCAGCGAATCGGGCAGCGACCGCAGAAAATCCCGCTCCGAAGTCGATGTCTCCGGCGCATTCATCAGGCACGCATACGCCAGCAGATGCTCCGAACGCTTGTAGGCCGTCACGTCCGATACGTACTCCGCCCACGCGGCCGGATCCTGACCGTCCGGACGTACAACCTTCTGTTCCATTACCTCCGGGTCGGTCCACTCACTGCACGAAACAAACACCCCAAACAGCCCGAACACGGATAAAATACCTATGATTCCTCTTATTTTCATGGCTTCATTCGTTATATGGTTTTACATCCCACCACAGCCGGGTCCCCGGCGTGTCGGGCCCCCCAAGCAGATTCACAGCCTCCGCAACATGAACGGGATTCTCCGAATACTCCTCCGACGGGTAGTTCAGACGACGAGCCCCGTGCTCCGAAGTCACCGTCCCGCCGCTCTTGTTGTTCACCGTCGGGAACAACCGCGGATATCCCGTGCGGCGGTACTCCGCCCACGCCTCGGTCCCCAACGGGAAAATCGCAATGTACTTCTGCGTGATGATCCGCTCCAGATTGGACTCCGTATTCCCGGCTCCCGACTCCCACGGAATCGTGATCTTGCTCAACGCCGCCATGTTGTCCGTACCCACGTTGTCCACGTAGTTCGCCGGAACAGCATCCGCCTGCGCCAGGTACGCATCCGCACCCTGCACCCCGCGCTCCTCGAACGACAGCCGGATCGCAGCCTCGTAAAGCGATTTCGCCTCCGATTCCGAACCCCAGCGCAACTCGTACTCCGCTCGCAGGAACGTCGCCTCCGCAGCATTGAACCACAGATAGGGCGATTTCGAATCGATGATCACGTTCGAATAACCCGCCTTCGCCAGATCCGTACTCGCCGGAATAACCCCGATGCGGATCCCCGCATAACCCGGAACGGCATCGTCGCCCTGGCCGACAGTCACCTGCGTGAACATCGTCTCACGCCGCGGATCGTTGTAGCCGTTCATCAGCGAAATGATGTCCGCACCAACCCGGTGGTCACCCCAGTCGACCCAGCACAGCACCGCCCGGTTCTCCGAAAGCGTCAGCTGCGCATTGTCGGCATTCGACACGATGACCCCCGAGGCGATCGCCTCCGAAGCCCGCTCCCGCGCAACATCCTCCGCCACATATGACAGACGCATCGCCATGCGCAGCTTCAGCGAATTGGCGTACTTCACCCATTTCGAGACGTCGCCGCCGTAGACGTTGTCGAACTTCCCGAAAGCCTCGGTCGAAAGCTGGACGTTGGCCTTCAGCACGTCGATCGCCGCGTCCAGCTCCTCGAACATCTTCATGTAGACCTCCTCCTGCGTGTCGTAACCCACGGCCAGCGACTCCTTGCGGTTCTCGACCACCTCGGAGTAGGGAATCGGACCGTAGGTGTCGGTCACCCGGTGCATGATCGCAACCCGAAGCACGTCCGCCAGGGCCAGCATCACCGCATTGTCCGTCGCATTGACGATCCCCCGGTAGTAGGGGTAGGTCTCCGAAAGCACGTTCACGAACGGCCACTTCAACCAGTCGGCCGTCGGATTGAAGGTCGAAAACTTGTTGTCCCAACCGTCGAGCGTCCCCTCGACATATCCCGCATAGGAGCCCCCGACCAGCAGCTCGTTGAACTGGTAGATGTGCTCCTCAACCGGAACCACCAGGCTGAGAAGACCCTTGATGTTGGCGCCCGTCTTGTAGTTCTCACGCTGGATCTCCTCCTCGGTCACCTCGTTGGGATTGCGGTTGATCTCCGCAAACTCGCCCGTACACCCCGCCGCAGCATACACGGCACAGGAAAGCAACAGGATCCGGAGACTCCATGTCTTATTTTTTTCCGTTTTCATGGCTGTCGTTTAAAAGGTTAGTTTTACATTGAAGCCGATGCTGCGCAACGACGGCATCATGAAATAGTCGATCCCCTGGTAGAAGGTCCCCGTCGATGCCACGGCCTCGGGGTCGAACGGCGCCTTGCAGTAGATCATCCACAGGTTGCGACCCACGAGCGAAACCTCCACCGAGCAGACATCGCCGAACCACCGCCGCGGAAGCTCGTAACCGAGCGACAACTCCTGCAGACGCACGTTCGTGGCCGAATAGGTGTAGTATTGCGGAAGTCCCGACTGCGCCGATATCGCCTGGTACCACTTCTGCGGATCGGCCATCGAACGGCCGTTGACCAGCGCGCCGCCCGCATCCCGGGCTGCCGCCGTGGCCTCCGAAACACCGAACTGATCCATCCACGCCTGGGTCGCCGAGTAGCAGATGCCGCCCAGACGCACCGTGAAGAGCACGCCGAGATTCACACCCTTCCACGAAAAATCGTTGCGCCAGGCCAGATTCGCATCCGGAAGCACCGACCCGAGCAGGATGTCCGGACAGTTGTCCAGAATCGTCACGTTGCCCCGGTCATCGAACTCGACGTATCCCTTTTCGCTGTACTTCAGGTTCGAATTCGTATAGAGGTCGCCCATCGTGCCGCCCGGTTTGAGGATATATTTCGCCTTGCCCAGGCCCTTGATCTCCAGCCGGTCCTTGGTGATCAGCTCCCCGGTCTCCGGGTGGGTGTAGTTGTGGACCAGCTCGACGATCTCGTTGCGGTTCCACGAGAAGGTGAAGTTCGTCCCCCAGCGGAAATCGCCCCAACGGTTGTCATATCCCGCCGAGAGCTCCACACCCGTATTGCGGACATGGCCCGTCTGGAGGTAGATCGTCGAATAGCCCGACGATACCGAAATCTGCGGATCGAACGTCTGGTTGTAGGTGTCGGCCCGGTACCACGAGGCCGAAAGACTCAGGTGACGCCACAGCCGCAGGTCGAGACCGGCTTCCCAGGTCTTCGTCCGCTCCGGGTGCAGCTCGCCGATCGGGTAGTGGGTCTTGGGTTTCCAGGCGTGGTTCGTATTGTCGTACTCGTAGGTCGGGATCGTCAGGTGACGCGGGAAGGGAATACCCACCGACGAGAACGATCCCCGCACCTTCAGGTAGCTGAACGCCGCGGGAAGGTCGAACGTCGCACTCGGAATCCACGACAAACCCACCGACGGGTAGAAGAACGACGATTCGGGCGATTCGGCCAGCTGCGAAGCCCAGTCGTTGCGGCCCGTCAGGGTCAGGTAGAGCATCTGCCGCCAGCCTACCTCCACCGAGGCAAAGAGCGACTGCGTCTGCTCCCGCCAGCCCTCCTTGGAGGCCCGGCGCTTCTCGATGTCGAGATCGAAGACCGAAAAGACATTCGGAATGCCGTCGTTGGAGAGCGGACCCTGGTAGGTCAGCCCGTCCGAGCGCGTGTCGTTGATCGAGGCGCCGACATTGGCGTGGAGCGACCAGTCCTCCCCGAACGTCTTGTCGATATTGACCATCAGGTCGCCGTAGGTCTGCTTGTCGTAGCGCCGCGACTCGCCGTAAAAACCCTGCGTGCTGCCTTCGAGCAGCGTGGCGTTCGTCGAGGCGTAGAGCTTCTGCGTGTAGAGGTTGTTCGAATTGTCGACCCGAACCCGCCCGGAGACGTTCAGCCAGTCGGTGATGTCGTACGACAGCGAGGCCGACAGCATGTAGCGGTTCCGGTCGTTGTCCCGCAGGTTGCGGTAGGCGATCCAGTAGGGGTTCTGCATCCTGAGGTCACCGCCTTCGCCGTAGGGCCAGTACTGCTCGTAGATCCCCCGCGCCGGGTTGTAGCGCTCGAAATTCCGGGCCAGCGAGAAATCCTCGCCACGCGGAAAGAGATAGACCGAAACCAGCGGATTCGAATAGACCCCCTGGTTGATCATGTTCCGGTCCTTCTGGACGATGTAACTTGCCCCAACATCCAGCCGCAGCCGGTCCTGCAGGAAATAGGAGCTGTTCCGGAACGTGAAGTTGTAACGGTCGTAGTAGTTGTTGGGGATGATCCCCTCGGAATTCACCGAAGCCGCCGAGAAGAAGGTCCGGTTCCGCTCCGTACCGCCCGACAACGTCACCGAATTCGAGGAGACGTAGCCGGTCTGGAGAAAATCATCCGGCGTATATCCCGTGCGGGCTGCCGGAAGCAGTTTCGGCCCCCAGCTCTGGATCGGAGAGCCCTCCCGCGTGCCGTTCGAACCCGTGCCGTAGCGGTTCTGGAACTCCGGCATCACGAACGGACGCAGAAATTCGTTGTTCGTGGAGAAGCCCACGCGCAGACGCCCCGCTTCACCCTGGCGGGTCGTGATCATGATCGCACCGTTCGCGGCATTCGATCCGTAAAGGGCCGCGGCCGCAGCGCCGTTCAGCACGCTGATACTCTCGATGTCGTCGGGATTCAGGTCCGCAATGGCATCCGTGGCACCCTTCGAGTCGAATTCCGTACCGCCGCCCCCGCCGTAGTTGTTCATCGGGATACCGTCGATCACATACAGGGCGTTGTTGTTCTGCGAAATGGACTTCTGGCCGCGCAGCACCACCTTGGCCGCACCGCCCACACCCGACGACGAGGAGTTGATCTGCAGTCCGGCCACCTTGCCCGCCAGGGCATTCATGAAGTTCGCATCCCGGACCATCGTGATCTCCTCGGAGCTCACCTCCGAGACATTATAGGCAAGGGCCTTCTCGGAACGCCTGATGCCCAGGGCCGTCACCACGACGCTCTCAATCTCGGAAACCTGCTCCCGAAGCGTGATGTCGAAGGAGGTCCGGCTGCCCACGGCCAGCGTACAGGATTCATACCCCAGGTAGCTCACCTCCAGAACCGCCGAGGAGGGCGCGGCAACCGTCAGCGAAAAACGGCCGCTCGCGTCGGTCGAGACGCCGTTCGTCGTCCCGCGGACCAGCACCGTGGCCCCCACGATCGGACGCCCCGAAGCATCGGTCACCCGCCCCGAAACTTCCGCCGGAGCTTCCCCTTTCCGCACCGAGAGCGAAATGCTCAACGACCGGATGTCGTAGCGGATATCGGTGCCACGGACCATCTGATCCAATGCGTCGGTCAGCGGAGCCTCCGTGACGTCGACTCGCACGAGCCGGGAGGTCTCGACCTCCGCACTCGTAACAAAAAGATATTTGGTTTGTCGTTCGATTTCGGCCATGACCGTCGTCATCGGAACCCCGTCCAGATGAATCGTAACGTGAACCTTCCGGCTCTCCTGCGCTCCCGCGTGCGGGGACAGCAGCAGGCATGACCCGAGCATGAACAAAAAAAGTAAACAGACGTTTCGCTTGTCGAATAAACTTTTTATTCATAAATTTGTGAATTAAGGTTAGAGTAGGCTTTAAATGCTCGAACCGGGGCCTGCACGGATGGTCGCACATCCCGCAGGCCATTTTTGGGGGGGGGTTCGGCAAGGTAGTTTCAGCAGGTTGCAGGTCGTTGGGTTCAAATCATAGGCAGCAGGTATTTCAAGGTTGTTATTCGGATCGGTTCTCTATCGGATGGTGACCGTATTGGTCTGTTCATCCTTGTCGTAGCTGAAGTCGGCGAACTGCTGCAGCACCTGCAGGGCGTTGTCGATGCCGATCGACTGCCGGATCTTGCCCTGTCCGATGTGGATCGACGGGACCCGTTCGAGGCGGATCGTCACCCCGAAAGCCTTCTCGAAACGCGCCATCAATTCGGGGAAACTCCGGCCCGTGAGGTTGATGATCCCCTCCGTCCAGCGGTACTCGTCGGCATCGACGACATCCCCGACCCGGAGATGGCCGCCGCAGAGCGTGACCATCCGGTTCGGAGAGAGCACGACCCGCTCATCCGCAACCAGGCGGTTGGTCACCGCCACGCTCCCCTCGAAAAGCGCCGCGGAGAAACGACGGCTCCCGGATTCGGCCAGGACGTTGAATTTCGTGCCCAGCACCTCCAGATCGCAGGCGTAGGTCTCCACCACGAACGGGCGCTGTGCGTCGCGGACCACCTCGAAACGGGCCTCGCCCTCGATCTCCACACGCCGCTCATCCCCGGCGAAGAGCGCCGGATAACGCAGGGTCGACCCGGCATTCAGCCAGACCGACGTCCCGTCCTGCAGGGTCATCTTCAGATGCTGCCCATAGGGGACTTCGATGGCCAGCATCCGTTCCGAGAGGTGCGCCATGCGACGGGATTGCCGGAAGTGGTACCCCCCGAAGAGCACCAGCGCAACCATCGCGGCAACCGCACTCCAGCGGCGGAGCCGGAAACTCCACCGGGCGGTACGGTGCTGTTCGTGGTATTTGTCGATCAGCGGGCCGCTCAACGCCACCAGATCGTACTGGCGCTGGATTTCCGACAGTTCGCGCCCGTGGGCCGGATCACGGTCGAGCCATTCGAGAACGGCCAGCTCCTCCTCGGGCGTGGCCTGGCATTTTATATAACGGTACAGGGTCTCTTTTTCCATATCTGCAATCGGGTTTGACGTTATATAGACGCATGGCAGGGCCGGATTTGCGGAAAAAACGGGCAGATCCTGCAAATAAATATTTTTAAGAATAAAACAGACTGGTAATCAGTGATGTATGATTATCGGGCAGCCCGGCTTTTTTGTGAGGAGGCGAGGCTGCGACCGGGGTGGGGAGGGAAGCGGGGAACGAAGCGCAAATGAACGGACGGGCGAGGCCGAAACCGGGCGAGGCAGCAAGTGGCGGTAAAATCGATTGGCGGGGGAGGGCAGCAGCGGGGTAGCGGGACCGGAGCCGAAAGCGGGCGTTTTTTTGAGGGGGGGGGTTGGAGCGAGGGACGGATGAGGGACGGATGAAGGTCGGATGAAGGTCGAAAAGCCGGGGCCAAACAGGGCGGCAGGGCCGAAAAAGCCAAGGAGCGAGCGGGTCCAAACGGAGGAAAACCGGCCCGAAAAAGCGGCAGGATTGAACGGGACAAAACAAGGGCGGGGGAGGGCAGCGGCCGGGCGAGGCTCGGGCCGAATGCCACTCACGTCAGGCGGGAACCTCCCTCCACAATCAGCGCAACCAACGGCAGATAATCCTTCAACGCCATTTTCAACGACTCGCGCGCCATCCGCAGTTCATAGGTCACCTGCCCCTCCGAAAGGTGGTAAACAGCCGCAATCTCCCGGTAGGACATCTCCTCGAAACGATGCGCCACAAAGACCCGCCGACGCTGCTCCGGCATCCGCTGCAACTCCCGCTCGATAATGGCCAGGGCCTCGGAGATCATCAGCGGATGCGACGTTTCGGATTCGAGCCGTGCAATCCGTTCCTCGATGATCCGGCGTTCGGTTTGATGCAGGAGCTGCTGCGCCTTGAGGTGGATGGTGCGGTTACGCAGCCAGTCCAGACATTTCCGGCGCAGCGCCGTCAGCAGATAGGCCGGCAGGTTGTGGGGCGTAATCTCCGCACGGTTCTCCCAGACCTTGAGAAAGGCATCCGTCACGAGATCCTCGGCCACCATGCGGTCGCGGACATACGACAGGGCAATCTGAATGAAATAGGCCCTGTATCTGTCATAAACCTCCTCGAAACGGCAGGGGGCAGGCTGTATATCCGGAGTTTCTTCCATGGATCACGGGTTGCGACAATGTGTAAAGTTAGCACATTTCGGGCGCTTCGGCAAATTTTCCGGCAGGTTTTGTCCGGAAAAACGTCACCCCGCCCGAAGGCAAGGGGGTGACCCGGCAACGATTCATCAATGGAAAATGTAAAATGGAAAATTGAGGATTCATGTCGGTTCCACGGTTTGAGGATCAACAGCACATCCGCGGGATCCGGGCCGGGCCGGAATTGACCCGGAACGTCCAGTCGCACGGATTGTCGGAATGGCCGACATTCCACGCTCCGATGGCGGTGTTCATGGCATCAACAGCCGTCTGCCAGGTAACGGTCGTGACGTCCACCAGCGTGACGTCAGATATGCAGACATAAAAAAGTCTCCACGGAGTACGCGGAGACAACAGGTTGAAAACCTTCGGCATGTAGCCTTATTGTGGTAAGATGTAGAACTCTTACAGCACAAATATACATAAAAAAGATGGATTCCTGCAACTTTTTATTTAATTTTACAGAAAACATTTTTTTCTTATGGCAAAAGTATTGGGACTGGATCTCGGCACCAACTCGATAGGGTGGGCCGTCGTCGAAGAATCCGAAAGCGGATATACGCTGATCGACAAAGGTGTCGACATCTTCCAGGAGGGCGTTGCCCGCGACAAAAACAATGAAAAACCGGCCGTCCAGGACCGGACAAATGCCCGGGCTCTGCGCCGCCACTATTTCCGGCGGCGGCTGCGGAAGATCGAACTGCTCAAGGTGCTCCTCCGCTACGACCTTTGTCCGCCGCTGACCGAAGAGCAGCTTGCCCTATGGCGCCGGAAAAAGCAATATCCCCTCGACGGGGAGTTCCTCCGCTGGCAGCGGACCGACGACAATGCGGACCGGAACCCCTATCACGACCGTTACGTGGCGCTGACCGAACGGCTCGATCTCGGAAACCGTACACAACGATGGCTGCTGGGCCGGGCGCTTTATCATCTGGCACAACGGCGCGGATTCCTCAGCAACCGCAAGGAGGCCGGGGAGGAAAAGGAGGAGGGAACGGTCAAGGAGAGTATCAAGAACCTGTCGGCCGAGATGGAGGCGGCAGGGTGTCGGTATCTCGGAGCATACTTCTACGGACTCTACCAGCACAAGGAGCGGATCCGCGGCAAATACACCTCCCGCAACGAACATTACCTGGCCGAGTTCAATGCCATCTGCGACCGGCAGCAGCTGCCCGACGAGTGGCGCAAGGCGTTGCATCGGGCGATCTTTTTCCAGCGCGACCTCAAGTCTCAGAAGGGATCGGTCGGCCGATGCACCTTCGAACCGACAAAGAGCCGATGCCCCGTTTCACACCCGCGTTTCGAGGAGTTCCGGATGCTGTCGTTCGTCAACAACATCCGGATTACGGGACCGGGCGACAACGCCCCACGCCCGCTGACACGGGAGGAGTTCGAAACCATCCGGCCGCTCTTCTTCCGAAAAAGCAAGCCTTACTTCGATTTCGAAGAAATCGCCCGCAAGATCGCCGGAAAGGGGAAATACGCCTGCAAGGAGGATCGGATCGAAGCTCCCTACCGTTTCAATTTCGCCCGCACGGCCACCGTATCGGGCTGCCCCGTCACGGCATCGCTCATGGCCCTCTTCGGCGACGACTGGCTCCGGGAGATCCGCACGCTTTACCTGCTCGGCGACGGGAAAACCGACGAACAGGTGCTGAACGACATCTGGCACGCGCTTTTCTCGTTCTCGGACGAGGAGCGGCTCCGGGACTGGGCCCGCGAGAAACTGCAGCTCACCGAGGAACAGGCCAAAACTTTCGCGGGCATCCGGCTTCCGCAGGATTATGCGGCTTTGAGTCTGAATGCCCTCAACAAGATTCTTCCCTATCTGCGTTGCGGCTATCGGTATGACGAGGCGGTCTTCCTGGCCAACCTGCAGGCGGCGCTGCCGAAGGAGGTCTATGCGGACGAGGCGCGACGGCACGGAATCGAACGGGACATCGCCTCGCTGCTGCTTGACTACAAACGGAATACGTATGACAAATTCGACTCGAAGGAGCGCCGCATCGCCGACTACTTCAGCGACCACGGGCTCGACACCTCTCGCCTGGAGCGGCTTTACCACCCCTCGAAGATCGAAACCTATCCGGATGCGGTGCCCGATGCGAAAGGCATTCTGCAACTCGGCTCGCCACGCACTCCGGCTATCCGCAACCCGATGGCCATGCGGGCGCTGTTCCGGCTGCGCAATCTGATCAACACGCTGCTGCGCGAAGGCAGGATCGACCGCGACACGAAGATCCGCATCGAGTTCGCCCGCAGGCTCAATGATGCGAACCGCCGGAAAGCCATCGAACAATACCAGCGCGAACGCGAAGCCGAGAACCGGAAATATGCCGAAGAGATCAGCCGTCAGTATGCCGCCGAAACCGGCCGCGAAATAAAACCCTCGGACGACGAAGTACTGAAATACCGACTCTGGGAGGAGCAGCAGCACGTCTGCCCCTACACCGGGCGGCAGATCCGCATTTCGGATTTCGTCGGCTCGGCCCCGGATTTCGACATCGAGCACACACTTCCGCGCGCCCGCGGCGGCGACGATTCGCAGATGAACAAGACGCTCTGCAAAAACCGCTTCAACCGGGAGACAAAACGGGCAAAACTGCCGACAGAATTGTCCAATCATGCCGAGATCATGGAACGGATCGAATCGTTCGGCTGGCGGGAAAAAATCGAGACCCTGCAGAAACAGATCGAAAAAACCAAACAAACAAGCGGATTGCCGAAAGAGAAAAAGGACAGCACCATCCAACGCCGTCACTATCTGAAACTGCAGCTCGACTACTGGCGCGGAAAGTACGAACGCTTCACCATGACCGAGGTCCCCGAAGGTTTCAGCAACCGGCAGGGTGTCGATATCGGCATTATCGGGAAATATGCGCGGCATTATCTGAAATCAGTCTTTGACAGGATCCATCCGGTCAAGGGTTCCACAACCGCGGCCTTCCGCAAGATGTGGGGGCTGCAGGAGGAGTACACCCAAAAGGAGCGCGTGAATCATGTGCACCATTGCATCGATGCCATCACGATCGCCTGCATCGGCCGCAAGGAGTATGACCGCTGGGCGCAGTATGCCGCCGAAGAGGAGCAGTACAACTACGGCGAAAGTGCCAAACCCCGCTTCGAAAAACCCTGGCCGACCTTTACCGAGGATGTCAAGGCCGTGGCCGACGAATTGCTCGTGGCACACCATACCCCCGACAACATGGCCAAACAGACTCGCAAAAAAATGCGGGTCCGTGGACGAATAAAACTCGACGATTCCGGAAAGCCGATCTACATTCAGGGCGACTCGGCCCGGTGCCGACTGCATCAGGAAACCTTCTACGGAGCCATCGAGCGGGAAGGCGAGGTTCGGTATGTCGTGCGCAAATCACTCGCCCTGCTGCAACCCGGCGACATAGACAAGATCGTCGACGATGCAGTCCGGAATCGCGTGCGGGAGGCAATCGCCGAGGTCGGATTCAAGACGGCAATCAATCCGGATGAATACACGATCTGGATGAACCGCGAAAAGAGAATCCCCATCCGCAAGGTGCGGATCTTCACACCCGGCGTCACACAGCCGATTGCGCTGAAAAAACAGCGTGATCTCTCCGAAAAAGAGTATAAACGCGATTATCATGTCGCAAACGACGGAAACTATTGTATGGCCATCTACGAGGGTCAGGACAAAAAGGGCAAGCCGAAACGCACCTTTGAACTGATCAACAATCTCGATGCGGCAAAATATTTCAAGGCCAGTAACGACCGGGAAGCCTGCCCCGACCTGGTACCGCTGGCCGATGCAAACGGATTCCCCCTAAAATACACCTTGAAGACGGGAACCATGGTCCTGTTTTACGAAAACTCACCGGCGGAGCTTTACGACTGCTCGCGCAGGGAGTTGGCCAAACGGCTCTACAAGGTGACGGGAATGAGCACGTTGACCCTGCAACAAAAATACAAATATGGAACTCTCTCCCTGAAACATCATCAAGAAGCCCGACCAGCGGGTGAATTGAAGGCAAAGAATGGAGTATGGACAACAAACGAAGAGTACAGACCCGTTATCACCTTATTACATACCCAACTCAACGCTTATGTCGAAGGCTACGACTTCGAACTGACCGTAACGGGTGAAATAAAATTCAAACGCGAACTGCCATGCTGAAACGAGCCCTGTTTTTTTCGACTCCCTACTGTCTGAGCCTGCGCAACGGACAGATGATCGTCCACACGCGCGAAGCACCCGACACGCGGAAAAGCATTCCGATCGAGGATATCGGCTTCGTGGTGCTGGAGGATCAGCAGACAACCATCACGCTGCCGCTGCTCAATGCGCTGTCGGACAACAATGTCGCCGTGATTTTCTGCGGCGAGAACCGGATGCCGAACGCCATGCTGTCGAATCTGGATTCAAACAAAACGCAAGGAGAAAACTACCGGGCCCAGATCGAAGCCAGCGAACCGCTGAAAAAAGGGCTCTGGAAGCAGATCGTCGAAGCGAAGATCCGCAACCAGGCAGCCTTGCTGCGGAAACTGGGCCGTGACGGCGACAAACTGAAACCCTGCTACATGAATGTCAAAAGCGCCGATGCCGACAACCGGGAGGGTATTGCGGCCAAAATTTACTGGTCGGAACTGTTCGGCAGCGAATTTTACCGCTCCCGCGAAGGCCCGCCGCCCAACAGCCTGCTCAATTACGGCTATACGATTCTGCGGGCCGCCGTCGCCCGCGCAATCATGGGTTCGGGACTCTTCCCGGCATTCGGGATCTTCCATCGGAATCGCTACAACGCCTTTCCGCTGGCCGACGATCTGATGGAACCCTATCGGCCGTATGTCGACGAACTGGTCCATCGGCTTCACGCCGACGGTCATGCACAACTGACCAAGGAGGTGAAAGGTGAACTGCTGCGGGTTCTGTTTGCCGACACCCGGTTCGACAAGGTGGTACGACCGCTCGAAGTGGGACTTACGTTTTCAGCCTCGTCCCTGGCCAGATGCTTCGCCGGAACCCAGAAAAAAATCGCATTTCCCTTATTGGAGTAGTCGAATGTCGGAAGTACGTTTGAATGCCTATCGAATCATGTGGCTGTTTGTCTTTTTCGATCTGCCAACCAACACCAAGACGGAACGACGTCATGCGGCACAATTCCGCAAGGCGTTGGAAAAGGACGGCTTCACGATGATGCAATACTCGGTTTATGTGCGCCATTGTGCCTCGAAGGAGAATATGCAGGTCCACATCAAGCGGGTTCGGCGCTCCATGCCGCCATCCGGATTCACAAGTATTCTCGCCGTAACGGACAAACAGTATGGCGATATACTGAACTTCTGGGGCAAAAGCGAACGTGCCAAACCGGAAACACCGCAACAGTTGGAATTTTTCTGACAATTTGTTATCTTCGTTCTTTGAAATACGGGAAAAACGCATCAAACCGACTTCGCCGGAACGCCCAATCGTATTTTTACAGTGGCAAACGGCCCGTAAGCCGCACTTTATCAGCCAATATGAGGCCCGACGTTGTGGTTTGATGTAGAATCTCTATAAGATACAACTAGTTTTTACGCTTTTCGTAACGTTCTTTGTTGTGGTTTGATGTAGAATCTCTATAAGATACAACTATGTTCAATTTCAGAGTAATCAAGTTTACGTTGTGGTTTGATGTAGAATCTCTATAAGATACAACGGCTTCTTCAGATATTGCCTTGAGAGTAGAGTTGTGGTTTGATGTAGAATCTCTATAAGATACAACAGTAATCAAGTTTACAAATGTAAACACACAGTTGTGGTTTGATGTAGAATCTCTATAAGATACAACTAATCAGTAAAAGAACGCTTCAAAGTCCAGTTGTGGTTTGATGTAGAATCTCTATAAGATACAACGCCTACATGCGGGGTTCGAGAAGAATAAAGGTTGTGGTTTGATGTAGAATCTCTATAAGATACAACGGTCAACGAGGCCGGACGGGTACTGAACCTGTTGTGGTTTGATGTAGAATCTCTATAAGATACAACAACAAACAGGAAGGGCAAAATCCGGGTAGGGTTGTGGTTTGATGTAGAATCTCTATAAGATACAACAACAAACAGGAAGGGCAAAATCCGGGTAGGGTTGTGGTTTGATGTAGAATCTCTATAAGATACAACACGCACTCGTGAACAAGGGGTCCGCGCACGGTTGTGGTTTGATGTAGAATCTCTATAAGATACAACCATGTCGGCCAATTCTGACGCCGCCAAAATGTTGTGGTTTGATGTAGAATCTCTATAAGATACAACTCGTAACTTTTCACGGGCCTAAAGTTATAAGTTGTGGTTTGATGTAGAATCTCTATAAGATACAACACGGAGAAGGTGTCCCGCCTTGTGATTGCGTTGTGGTTTGATGTAGAATCTCTATAAGATACAACTTTCCCGTTTATATTCCGCCGATCCGATCCGTTGTGGTTTGATGTAGAATCTCTATAAGATACAACTTCTTCCGTGCATTCGTCAATGTCTTTCTTGTTGTGGTTTGATGTAGAATCTCTATAAGATACAACGAGCTGCCGATTAGAGACACGGAGCCAAGAGTTGTGGTTTGATGTAGAATCTCTATAAGATACAACATTAACGACATGAGAGATGAATGTCTGTTTGTTGTGGTTTGATGTAGAATCTCTATAAGATACAACTTAAAGCTTCTAATGTTTGATTTTGTTTAGTTGTGGTTTGATGTAGAATCTCTATAAGATACAACGGGGATGCGTTTTTTATTGTCCACACCCGCGTTGTGGTTTGATGTAGAATCTCTATAAGATACAACGGAAACACCTACGTCTACACAATTCAAAGGTTGTGGTTTGATGTAGAATCTCTATAAGATACAACAAGGTGAATTGATGAACAATAACACGGATGGTTGTGGTTTGATGTAGAATCTCTATAAGATACAACTTCTTCCGTGCATTCGTCAATGTCTTTCTTGTTGTGGTTTGATGTAGAATCTCTATAAGATACAACGAGCTGCCGATTAGAGACACGGAGCCAAGAGTTGTGGTTTGATGTAGAATCTCTATAAGATACAACATTAACGACATGAGAGATGAATGTCTGTTTGTTGTGGTTTGATGTAGAATCTCTATAAGATACAACTTAAAGCTTCTAATGTTTGATTTTGTTTAGTTGTGGTTTGATGTAGAATCTCTATAAGATACAACTCAGACCACGAAGGGATGTAACACGTAAGTGTTGTGGTTTGATGTAGAATCTCTATAAGATACAACAATGGAGTGAGTTTCACTCACTCTCTTATGTTGTGGTTTGATGTAGAATCTCTATAAGATACAACGAAGCGATGAATTCTATAGCAAACGCAAAAGTTGTGGTTTGATGTAGAATCTCTATAAGATACAACGGAAGCCGCACGAAACAATTACACTACCTTGTTGTGGTTTGATGTAGAATCTCTATAAGATACAACCTACCGTATCGGTTGGAGCCACTCGCGGTGTTGTGGTTTGATGTAGAATCTCTATAAGATACAACAGTGGTCCGCATTTCTCCATGGACCTCGGAGTTGTGGTTTGATGTAGAATCTCTATAAGATACAACAGCCACTCAGGGAGACGGACACCTGCACGGTTGTGGTTTGATGTAGAATCTCTATAAGATACAACACCAACGATCTTCGCAAAATTCTGAGAGGTGTTGTGGTTTGATGTAGAATCTCTATAAGATACAACATTTTCCTGCGTGCATTTGATGCTGAAACTGTTGTGGTTTGATGTAGAGATACTGTTTCAAATAGTGTGTCTAGGGTGGGGTAAATAAAAAAGTCTACAGATTTTTTAGATTTGTATAGGGAA
>CALUNH010000043.1 GCA_944321965.1 uncultured Alistipes sp. | reverse complement strand
ATGGTCTGCAGGAGATTGACCGAGATATCGGTCTTCCCGCTTTCGAGTTCGCGGTACTGTTCGAGGGAGATATGGCAACTGTCGGCCACCTCCTGTTCGGATAGATCGAGGACTTCGCGCAGCCCGCGCAATCGGGTTGCAATCGACAGAATGGGATCGTCACACATATTTTTTCCGTTTTGGGATGAGATTGCCGCCCTAACCCGACGGCAACAGGTTGTAAATATAAGCAAAAAATTTTAAAATCCCAGAAAATCGTTTCGGGAAGTTCACGGAAGGTCGATTTCCCGGAGTTTGCAGGCAAAAAAACGCCCTGACATTTTGCATTTCGGCGGAAAAAGGCTATATTTGTCCCCAACGAAACGAAGACATGACGATTTTCAACCATATCCATCATCACCGCAGCCACTTCACCGAGGGGTAGACGATCATGTATGGACAGGATGGAAAACGGACAAGCATACCGGTAAACATGAAGCTCACCCCTTGCGGGGTGGGCTTTTTGTTTGGCACGGCCGCAAGGGAGAGTTTCCGCAAAGGGAACGACAACCAAAAAACAGAATAGAGATGCTGAGAATAGCGATTCAGGCCAAGGGCCGATTGAATGAACAGAGTACGAGCCTGCTTGCGGAGGCGGGCATCCAGGTCGCCGAGAGCAAGCGCAAGCTGATTTCGCAGGCCGAAGGTTTTCCGCTGGAGGTGCTATACCTGCGCGACGACGACATTCCGCAGGCGGTTTCGATGGGCGTTGCGGATCTGGGGATCGTGGGGCTGAACGAGGTGGCGGAGAAAGGCTTTCCGGTGGAGCAGCTCATGGACCTCGGGTTCGGGGGCTGCCGCATTTCGCTGGCGGTCCCGAAGGGGACGGAGTACACGGGCCCGGAGTTTTTCCGGGGCAAGCGCATCGCGACCTCCTACCCGAACATCCTGACGCGCTACTTCGCCGAGCGGGAGATCGAGGCTGAGATCCACCGCATCGAGGGTTCGGTGGAGATTGCCCCGGCGGTGGGGATGTCGGATGCGATTTTCGACATCGTGTCGTCGGGCGGGACGCTCATCTCGAACGGGCTCGTGGAGGTCGAGAAGGTCTTCTTCTCGGAGGCGGTGCTGATCGCCCACCCGGGTCTGGATGCCGGGAAGCGGCGGGAGGTCGGGCAGCTGACCTTCCGGCTGAACTCGATTCTGGAGAGCCGGGGGATGAAATACGTGCTGATGAACCTCCCGAAGGAGCGGCTGCAGGAGGCGATCCGGATCCTGCCCGGGATGCGGAGTCCGACGGTCCTGCCGCTGGCGCAGGAGGGGTGGTGTTCGATCCACGCCGTGATTGCACAGGAGCAGCTCTGGGAGCGCATCGAGCGGCTGAAGGAGATCGGTGCGGAAGGCATCCTGGTTCTGAATCTGGAAAACATGATCCGCTAAAATGACAAACGATGGAACGACTGACCATTTACAATAATCCGGCCCGGGCCGAATGGGCGGCCCTGACCGAACGCTGTACGCGCCGCGAGGAGGAGATCACCGAACAGGTTGCGGCGATTCTCGGCGAGGTGCGCAGCGGGGGCGACCGGGCGCTACGTGCGATCACGCAACGCATCGAGGGCCGCACGGCGGAGCGTTTCGAAGTTCCGGCCGGGGAGCTGCAGGCGGCCGAAAAGGAGCTCGACGCCGAATTGAAGGAGGCGCTGGCTGCGGCCAAGGCGAATATCGAGGCTTTCCACCGGGCGCAGCTTCCGCGGGAGGTGCGGACGGAGACGCAGCCGGGAGTGACGTGCCTCCAGCGTGCGGTCCCGATCCGGCGCGTGGGGCTCTACATCCCGGGCGGGAAGGCGCCGCTCTTCTCGACGGTGCTGATGCTGGCCGTCCCGGCACGGGTGGCGGGGTGCCGGGAGGTGATCCTCTGCACCCCGGCGCGTCCCGACGGAACGATCGCCCCGGAGATCCGCTACGCCGCATGGTTGTGCGGTGTGGACCGCGTCTTTGCCGTGGGCGGGGCGCAGGCCGTCGCGGCGATGGCCTACGGTACGGAGAGCATTCCGCGCGTGGACAAGATCTTCGGCCCGGGGAACCGCTACGTCACGAAGGCCAAGCAGTTGACCGGCGCGAACGTCGTGGCGGTGGACCTCCCGGCGGGGCCTTCGGAGGTGCTGGTGCTGGCCGACGACGGGGCTTCTCCGGCATTTGCCGCCGCGGACCTGCTCTCGCAGGCCGAACACGGCGGGGACAGCCAGGCGGTGCTGGTCTGCGCCTCGATGGAGTTCGCGCTGGCGACGCAGCGGGCCGTCGAGGAGCAGTTGCGGGAGCGCCGCCGCGGGGAGATCATCCGCGAGGCGCTGCAGCAGAGCCGGATCATCATCCTGGACGACCGCGACGAACGGATCGCCTTCTCGAACGCCTACGCCCCGGAGCACCTGATCCTCTCGATGGAGGATCCGTGGGGAGCGGCCGCACAGATCACCGATGCCGGGAGCGTCTTCATCGGGCCGTGGTCTCCGGAGAGTGCCGGGGACTACGCCTCGGGGACGAACCACACACTGCCGACGGGGGGCTGGGCCCGCTCGTACAGCGGGGTGAACACCGATTCGTTCCTGCGGAAGATCACCTTCCAGGAGCTGACGCGCGAGGGTCTCGCGGGGCTTGCGCCGACGATCGAGACGATGGCCGAGGCCGAGGGGCTGGACGCCCACGCCGCGGCGGTGCGGCTTCGGCTGAACGCCTCCGGCTCCACGGCCCCGAAGGCCGAATAAACCCTCCGCATGATTCCACAACGCAGAAACAAACGACCCATGAAATCCCTTGAAGAGCTGGTCCGGCCGAACATCCGGGCCCTGAAACCCTACTCCACGGCGCGTGACGAGTACGCCGGCGGGGAGATCACGACGTGGCTCGACGCCAATGAAAATCCCTACGACAACGGGCTGAACCGCTACCCGGACCCGCACCAGCGGGAGCTGAAGCGGCGGATCGCCGCGCTGAAGGGGGTGCGAGAGAGCCAGGTTTTCCTCGGCAACGGCAGCGACGAGGCGATCGACCTCGCGTACCGGATCTTCTGCCGTCCGGGCCGGGACAACGCGGTCTCGATCGCCCCGACCTACGGCATGTACCGCGTGGCGGCCGACACGAACGACGTGGAGATGCGCGAGGTGGCGCTCGGCGCCGACTTCTCGCTGCCGACCGACGCGCTGCTGGCGGCAGCCGACGAGCGCACGAAACTGCTGTGGCTCTGCTCGCCGAACAACCCCACGGGCAACGCCTTTCCGAGCCGTGAGATCGAACGGCTGCTGCGCGAATTCGCGGGGATGGTGGTCCTGGACGAAGCCTATATCGACTTTGCCGCGGAACCGGGCTTTCTCGGGCGCCTCGACGAATTTCCGAACCTGATCATCCTGCAGACCTTCTCGAAGGCGTGGGGCATGGCGGGGATCCGCCTCGGCATGGCCTTCGCCGCGGAGCCCGTCGCGGAGCTCTTCGCCCGGGTGAAGTACCCCTACAACATCAACGGCCCCACGCAGCGGACGGTCGCCGAACGCCTCTCGGCGGACATCGCGCCGCAGGTGGCCGAACTGCGCTCCGAACGCAGCCGCATGGCGCAGGCCCTTGCCGCCTGCCCGGCCGTCGAACGGGTCTACCCTTCGGATGCGAACTTCCTGCTGGTGCGCACGGCGGCACCCGACCGGCTCTACGATGTGCTGATCGCCGCGGGGGTGATCGTCCGCAACCGCTCGCGGATCCCGGGCTGCGCCGGATGCCTTCGCATGACGATCGGACGCCCGGAGGAGAACGACCTTCTGTTGCAAACCGTCCAAAACTTCCGTCCATGAACACGCTGAAAAAAGCCCTCTTCATCGACCGCGACGGCACGATCATCGCGGAACCTGCCGACGAACAGATCGACAGCCTCGAAAAACTGGCGTTCGTTCCGGGGGCCATTTCGGGACTCAAGGCCCTCGCGGGGCTGGATTTCGAACTGGTGCTGGCCACGAACCAGGACGGCCTGGGGACCGACTCCTTCCCGGAGGCGACCTTCCGGCCTGCACACGAAAAGATGCTCGCAACGCTCGGCGGCGAAGGCGTCCGTTTCGACGACGCGCTCATCGACCGCACCTTCGAGCGCGACAACGCCCCGACGCGCAAACCCCGCACGGGCATGTTTTCCCGATACCTCGACGGGAGTTACGACCTGTCGGCAAGTTACGTCATCGGCGACCGGGTGACGGATATCCTGCTGGCCCGCAACCTCGGGGCGCGGGGCATCCTGCTCCGCCCGGCGGCCGAGGGCCGGCGGATGGTCGAGGAGGCGGGGGTTGCGGACGCCTGCGTGCTGGCGACCGACTCGTGGGCCGAGATCGCGGAGTTCATCCGCCGCGGGGAGCGGCGCGTGGAGGTGCAGCGCAACACGCGCGAGACGCAGATCCGCGTGCAGCTGGACCTCGACGGCCGGGGGGACTTCAACGACCGCATCTCGACGGGGCTGCGCTTCCTGGACCACATGCTTTCGCAGATCGCCCACCACGGCGGGGTCTCGCTGGCGGTGGAGGCGCACGGCGACCTCGACATCGACGAACACCACACCGTGGAGGATGTGGCCATCACGCTGGGCGAAGCCATCGACCGCGCGCTGGGCTCGAAGGCCGGGATCGCGCGCTACGGCTTCGCGCTGCCGATGGACGACTGCCGGGCGCTGGTGCTGCTCGACTTCGGGGGCCGGATCGACTTCGAGTGGGAGGCGGAGTTCCACCGCGAACGGGTGGGCGACGTTCCCACGGAGCTGTTCCGCCACTTCTTCCAGTCGCTGTGCTGCGCCGCGCGCTGCAACCTGCAGATCGCGGCCCGGGGCGAGAACGACCACCACAAGGCCGAAGCGATCTTCAAGGCCTTCGCCCGGGCGCTTCGCATGGCCGTACAACGGCAAGGTTTCGGATACGACATACCCAGCAGCAAAGGAGTCCTATGATAGCCGTTGTCGATTACGATACGGGCAACCTGCGTTCGGTTGCCGATGCGCTCCGGCGGGCCGGGGCGGAATTCACGCTTACGGCGGCACCCGCACTGCTGCGGGCAGCCGACCGGGTGATCCTGCCGGGTGTCGGCGAGGCGTCGAGTGCCATGGCGAAGCTGCGTGAACGGGGTCTGGACCGGGTCATTCCGACGCTGACGTGCCCGGTGCTGGGGATCTGCATCGGGATGCAGCTGATGTGCCTTTCGAGCGAGGAGGGGGATGCCGCCTGCCTGGGGATCTTCCCCACGCGGGTGCGCCGCCTCTCCGCCGATCCGGACTCCGCCTCCGTCCACGCCGTTTTTCCGGAATCCCCCGGCGCGGGCCGAAGCACGGACGCTCCGGAGTGCCTTCCGGGAAATTCCCGACTGAAGGTGCCCCACGTGGGGTGGGATACGATCTCGGCGCTGCGCACGCCGCTCTTTGCTGGGCTTCCGGAGGAGAGCTACGTCTATTACGTACACTCCTATGCCGCGGATCCCTGTGCGTCGACGATCGCCGCAACGGAGTACGGGCGGCGGTTCAGTGCGGCGCTGGCGCGCGACAACTTCTACGGCACGCAGTTCCACCCGGAGAAGAGCGGAGCGGCGGGAGCAAGGATCATTCAGAACTTCCTGACGCTGCGTTGAACCACCCGTTCCACGCCGTTGCGCGCCCCGATTGCGCCCGACAACTCGTTCCGCACCTCCCGAAGCATTTCCATAAGCCCCTCCCGAGGGAGGGGTTTGGGACGGGGCCGGATTTGGAGACGACGCCTTCGGCGGCGAAGTCCGCGGAAGCAAAGCATGTAAACAGGCCGGAAACAAGATAAAAAACCGATTTATCAAAAATACCTCCAACCATGAATATCACCATCATACCCGCTACGGACCTGATCGACGGTCAGTGCGTGCGGCTGACGCAGGGCGACTACGCCAGCCGGAAGACCTACTACCGCGATCCGCTCGATGCGGCCCTGCGCTTCGAGCAGGCGGGGATCCGCCGCCTGCACATGGTCGACCTCGACGGCGCGAAAGCCTCCGAACCGCGCAACCTCCGGGTCCTGGAGCGCGTGGCGACACGCACCTCGCTCGAAGTGCAGTACGGCGGCGGCATCAAGAGCCGCGAAGCGCTCGACAGCGTCTTCAATGCCGGGGCGCGGCGGGCCATCTGCGGGAGTATCGCCGTGCGACGGCCGGAGCTTTTCGCGCAGTGGCTCACGGAGTTCGGACCTGAACGGCTGATCCTCGGGGCCGACATCCGCGACGGAAAGGTGGCCGTGCAGGGGTGGCTCGAAACCGCCTCGACAACTGCCGCCGAGCTGATTGAAGGATTTCTGCCTCAGGGCGTTGCGCAGGTTATCTGCACCGACATTTCACGTGACGGAATGCTCTGCGGCCCCTCGGCGGAGTTCTATGCCGCCCTGCAGCAACAGTTCCCGACGGTCGAAATCACCGTCAGCGGGGGCATCTCGTCGCTGGACGACATCTTCCGGCTCGACGAAAAAGGCCTGCGGAGCGTCATCGTCGGCAAGGCGCTCTACGAAGGACGTATCACCCTTGAAGAACTCGAACGATGCTTGCAAAACGGATAATTCCCTGCCTGGACATCCGCGACGGTCAGACCGTCAAGGGGATCCACTTCGAGGGGCTGCGGCAGGTCGGCGACCCCGTGGAGCTGGGCGCGAAGTACGCCGCACAGGGGGCCGACGAACTGGTCTACCTCGACATCAGCGCCTCGGAGGAGGGGCGCCGGACCTTCACCGAGCTGGTCACCCGCATCGCGGCCCGCATCGACATCCCCTTCACCGTCGGGGGCGGTATCGCCTCGGTGGAGGATGCCGGGCGGCTGCTCGACGCCGGGGCCGACAAGGTGACGGTCAACAGCGCCGCCGTGCGCAACCCGGCATTGATCGACGCCATTGCGGCCAAGTACGGATCGCAGTTCGTCGTGGCGGCGATCGACGCGCGGCAGGTCGACGGACGCTGGGTCGTGACGACCCACGGCGGCAAACGCCCCACCGACCGCGAACTCTTCACGTGGGCCCGGGAGACCGTCGAACGCGGGGCCGGGGAGATTCTCTTCACCTCGATGGACCACGACGGCACGAAGAACGGCTACCCCTGCGAGACCTTCGCGCGGCTGGCCGAGCTGCCCGTGCCGATCATCGCCTCGGGCGGTGCCGGGACCGTCGACCACATCGCCGAGGTCCTCACCCGCGGACAGGCCGACGCCGCACTGGCCGCCAGCATCTTCCATTACGACGAAATTCCGATCCCCGTCCTGAAGCGCGCGTTGAACCAACGGGGCATCCCCGTCCGACTTTGAAGCAAACCGATACAAAAATCACGAAAAACACGAAAATCCCATGAAAATCCAAGCCGTTCCGTTCTCGGAACTCAACCTCGAAAAACTCCCCGACGGACTTGTTCCGGCCGTCATCCAGGATGCCCGCACCCTGCAGGTGCTGATGCTGGGCTACATGAACCGCGAAGCCTACGAGAAGAGCCTCGCCGAAGGGCGCGTCACCTTCTACAGCCGTTCGCGGCAATGCCTCTGGACCAAGGGCGAGACCAGCGGCCACTGGCTCGACATCGTTTCGGTAGCCGCCGACTGCGATGCCGACACGCTGCTCGTGCGGGTCATCCCCCACGGCCCCACCTGCCACACCGGATCGAAAACCTGCTTCGGGGAGGCCGTGCCCGAGACCGAAGGCTTCATCCGCTACCTGCAGAGCGTCATCCAGGGGCGCCATGCCGAGATGCCCGAAGGCTCCTACACCTCGAAGCTCTTCACGCGCGGCGTGAACAAGATCGCCCAGAAGGTCGGCGAGGAGGCCGTCGAGACGGTTATCGAAGCCGTGGCCGGGAACCGCGACGCCATGATTTACGAGGCTTCGGACCTCATCTACCACCTGCTCGTGCTGCTCGAAGCCACCGGCTGCACGATCGCCGACCTCGAACGAGAACTGGCCCGCCGCCACTCCTGACCCGGGCCGGAAGAGACCGGAAAAGACCGAAAGAAGCAAGAGAAGAACAAAAGGAGAGGGAGGGGCAAGAAGCAGCCCTCGAAAACCCCGCAACACCCCCGGAAGGCCGCATGGCCCGCTGTACAGTCTCCCGGGATCGCATAGAAACGGACTTTCCGCCTGTGAAAACCCGCAAGTTTTGCCGCCGGAACGTCCGTTTTTGTGCAAATTAATGCTATCTTTGCAACGAACGGCCGACGTCCGCCCCGATCCGGTTTTCGGGCGGAGCGGGCGGCCCCAACCGGAAAAACACCTAAACAGAGAAAAACATGTTCACACCCTGTGCAGTCGGTTACGGACAAATCCTTATCATCGTATTAGTAGTCATCCTGCTCTTCGGAGGGCGCAAGATCCCCGAGTTGATGCGCGGCCTGGGCCGCGGCGTCAAGGAGTTCAAGGATGCCGTCAACAAGGACTACACCGCCGAGGACAATGCCCCGGCCGAAAAGCCCGCCCGCAAACAGGAATCCGTCGAAAAAGAGCCGGAGAAGTAACGCCCGGACGATCCGCCCGGCGCCCCGCCCGCCCTTCGCAGCATGAAACGACCCGAATCGGATCCCTCGGAGATGACCTTCTTCGAGCACATCGACGCCCTCCGCCCCCATCTGGTGCGAGGGGCGTTGGCCATTGTGCTCGTCGGCATTGTGGCATTCTTCTGCAAGCACTTCATCATCGACACCGTCCTCTTCGGGCCCAAAAGCGCCGAATTCCCCACCAACCGCATGTTGTCGTGGATCGGCACCGAGTGGGCGCACCTCGCCGCATGGCTCAACACGACCCTCGGGACCTCGTTCGACACCGACGTCGCGGCCTTCGAGATCGCCGCGGACCGCTTCTCGGTCATCAACACCTCGCTGGCCGGGCAGTTCAACCTCCACATGAAGATCTCGCTCGTCGCCGGAATCGCCCTGGCCATGCCTTACGTGCTGTGGGAGTTCTGGCGCTTCGTCCGACCGGCCCTCACACCCCGCGAAATCGCCGGAACTCGCTGGTTCGTGGCTTCCGTATCGGGATGCTTCTTCGCCGGGCTGCTCTTCGGGTACTTCATCATGGTCCCCCTCTCGATCAACTTCTTCGCCAACTACCAGGTCAGCCCCGAAATCACCAACATGATCGACATCGGCGACTACCTCTCGACCGTGATCGTCGTATCGATGGCCTGCGCCTTCCTCTTCGAACTGCCGCTGCTGATCTACTTCCTCACCCGCATGGGGATCGTCTCCGCGGCATTCCTGAAACGCTACCGCCGTCATGCGTTCGTCATCCTGCTCGTCATCTCGGCAATCATCACCCCGCCCGACATCTTCAGTCTGATCCTTGTGGTCGTACCGCTCTACGGGCTCTACGAATTGAGCATCCGCCTCGCCGCGCGCATCGAGCGCAAGCGGCTCCGGGAAGCGGAGACAGCGGCGGCAACGGATGATGAAAAGGGGGCCGGGGACGAGGCGGCCGGATAGGGCCGGAACCCGGAGCGTGCCCCCGGATCAAAGGAGCGGAACGGGATGACGGAGACGGAAAAAGGGGTTGTGACCGGAATGATTTTCAGGGTCGCGGCGTCCCGAAATCCCCGAAAATTCCCTATCTTTGCACGGGAGCACGGCGGAAAACGGACCGCCCGATCCGGAAACAAGCCGTTAATCGCATAGAAACCAAAACAATAATCATTATGGAATTCGAAGGAACCGTCTACAAGATAATGCCGGTCACGAAGGGCACGTCGGCCCGCGGGGAGTGGCAGCGTCAGGATGTCGTTTTCGAGATGAACGAAGGTTCGTTCACGCGCAAGATCTGCGTCACCTTCTTCAACAAGCCCGACGAGGTAGCCCGGCTGAAGGAGGGCGCTGCCTACCACGTCTCGGTGAACATCGAGTCGCGGGAGTACAACGGCCGCTGGTACACCGATATTCGCGCCTGGCGCATTCAGCCCAAACAGCAGGAGGCTGCAGCTCCGATGCCGGAGATGCCGCCGATCGTCGAGGAGCCGGCCTATGCCTCCGCACCCGCCCAGGAGGTCGACGACCTGCCATTCTAAGGCCCGGAGTAGGGCAACCAACCCAAAACGGCAACCCGCTTCATGACGGGTTGCCGTTTTTTCACGTTTCAGGAGAAAGTAAGGCGGTGGGTTCCATCCGCCACGCATCAGGGGGGGGGAAAACCGTTCGGGGCTCCTCCCCTCACAACAGAAAGCCCGACGTATTCGATACGTCGGGCTTTCCATGCCTCTTCTCCCCCCCCCTTCCCGGAGGAGCGGAGTGGAAATTATTTCGCGGGCTCTACGGCAGGCGTCTCGGCCGTTGCCGTCGAATCGGCAGGCGTCGGTTCCTCATACGGAGTCACGTCGATCAGCTCGACCTCGAACTCCAGCGCCTCGTTCGGGCCGATGTCACGACCGGCACCGCGCGGTCCATAAGCCAGGTCGGAGGGGATCCACAGCGTGATCGTTCCACCCTTGCCCACAAGCTGCATACCCTCGGTCCAGCCCGGGATGACGCGGTTCAGCGGGAACTCCACAGGCTCGTCCTTGTCGTAGTCGTCCGGACGGCGCTGCTTGAGCATCTCCTGCTGCTCCTTCGGGCGGTTTGCGAATTTCGACGTATCGAAAACCTTGCCCTCACGGGTGCGGCCCGTATAGTGGACCTTCACCACGTCGCGCGGATCCTTGGCCATCACCGTCGTGTCGCCCATGTTGTTCACCTTGTAGAGCAGGCCCGATTCGGTCTTCTTCACACCCGATTTCTTCTCGATCTTCTCCAGCCACGCCTTCGAAGCGGCAGCGTTCTCTGCGGGGCGTTTTACCATGAAGTAGTACTGCAGGTACTGGTTCACGGCATCCTCATCCATCTTGGCGTTGTTGTCGCGGACGTTCTGCATCGCCTCGACAATCCATACCAGCTGGATCGGCATACCGCTCTGGGCGATGTTGTAGCCGATATCGCTGCCGAAGGCATACGACAGATCGGTGCGCTCCTCCTCCGACTCGAACATCTCCGGATCGGCGGCCGGATACTCCACCTTCGTGGAATCACCCCCTGCAAGACGGATGCTGTCCGCCTCGGCACGCTTCTTGGCGATGGCCTGAGCGCGCATCCCGCGCTTCGATATGAAATATTCCTGCAGCATCTTCAGCGCATCCTCGTGCGGCTGCGAAGCCTTGCCCAGGGCGCCTTCCCGGATACCCTCGTCCACAGCCTTGAAGTCGAACGGAATATCCTTCATCTCATAACTGATGCCATAACCGATGTTCGCGCCCAGCGCATACGACAGCGAGTCGAATTTCGACAGGCTGCCCATCTGAACTCCGGTCTTGTTGCCCCCGCAGGAGGCGAGCAGTGCCGCACCCGCAAGTGCCGCAACAAAAAAGACTTTTTTCATGATCGTTTGACTATTGTTTTGATGTTTGCCTTTGTTTCGCACGCGCAAAGATAGTAAAATATTGTATGATCGGTCGATTTTATTTCCGTAAATTATCTGCGGCGGAACCGATTCGCATATTTATCCACATCCAGCAACTCGATCTCGTAGTAGAGCGTGGCATTCGGGCCGATGCCCAGCGCCTCGTCGCCCCCGGCACCGTAGGCCATGGCGGCGGGCATCCATGCCTGGATCCTGCCCCCCGCACCGATCAGTTTCAGACTCTCCTGCACGCCGCGGGGCAGATTCCGGAGCGCCGACCGCACCGTATCACCCCGCTCGTAGGAGGAGACGACATCCTTTCCATCGGCCGTGCGGATCACCCAGCGCAGCGCCACGCTGTCCCGGTCCGATGTCGGGATCCGGTCCTGGTCCCCGACCTCCTCGACCGTGTAGGTCACGCCCGACGACGTCCGCGCATACGAACGGTTCGACTTCGCGATGTCGGCCAGGAACTGCTCCTCGTAGGCCCGGGCCTTCTCCGGGAGCGCGTAGTTCACGTAGCTCAGGTAGAAGGTCTCCGCCGCCTCGACCGTCATGCGCGGGTCTCCCTCGAAAATGTCCCGGATTCCCTCGCAGACCGCCGACACGTTGAGCGTCGAATCCATGCGCTGCAGGTTCAGGCCCACATTCATGCCGATGACATACGCCACCGAATCGAGGTCGGATTTCAGTTTCACGCCGTTCGTCGATTTTTTCGAACACCCGACGGCCAGCAGCATCGCCGCAAACAGCAGGACCCGTTTCATGACTTCTGGCTCTTACGCGAAATGAACAGGATCAGCAGGCTTCCGAAAATCGCCGCGGCAACCGACCCCATCAGGATGGCGATCTTGCCCCGGTCGATCAGGTCCGGATCCGTATAGGCCAGCGAATCCACGAACAGCGACATCGTGAAACCGATACCGCCCAGGCACGCTACGGCAAAGAGCATCCGCCAGTTAGACCCCAGCGGCATCTCGGCAAGGCCCGAACGGACCGCAGCCCAGCTCGCCAGGAAGATCCCCAGCGGCTTGCCGATCAAGAGGCCGAAGAAGACGCCCATGCCCACCGATCCGATCTCCGCCGAGTAGTGGAAAATGTTGATGTACTCCAGCGAGGTGATCTCCACCCCGGCGTTCGCCAGCGCGAAAATCGGCATGATCAGGAACGTCACATACGGCGACAGGGCATTTTCAAGGCGGTAGCTCATGCCCATCGAGTTTGCCGTCAGGCTGTTCATCCGGCGCAGGTAGAAGCGCTGCTCCTCGTTGGGGAAGGGTTCCTCGTTCTCGGCCTGCAGCATCCGCGTCTTCAGCCAGCTCATCTTGTGCGTATAGTACTCCTTGCTGTAGCGGGGCTCCATCGGGATGAGCATCGCCATGGCCACGCCCGAGATCGTCGAATGGACGCCCGAATAGTAGAACAGCCCCCAGACCACGATGGCGGGAACCAGGTAGAAGATCATCCGCTTCTCGCCCATCTTGTTCATGAAGTAGACCACCACCATGATGGCCACGGCCAGCAGCAGCAGATCCAGCTGCACCTTCCCGCCGTAGAAGAGCGCGATGACCAGAATCGCCCCCAGGTCGTCCGCCACGGCCAGGGCCGTAAGGAAGATTTTCAGCGATACCGGAACCCGGTCGCCGAGGATCGACATGATGCCGATGGCAAACGCGATGTCGGTGGCCGTGGGGATTCCCCATCCGTTGGCGGCCGCCGTTCCGTGGTTGAACAGCGTGAAGATCACGGCCGGGGCCAGCATTCCGCCCGCTGCGGCCAGTACCGGAAGGATCGCCCGCCGCACGCTCGAAAGCTGTCCGTTGACGATCTCACGCTTGATTTCGAGACCCACCGTAAAGAAAAAGATCACCATCAGGCAGTCGTTGACGAACGTCTCGACGTTCATCCCGCGCGGGAAGACCCAGTTGATCAACCCCTCCGGGGACTGGATGACCAGCGAAAGATCCGTTTCGAGCAGATCGCGGTAGTAGTCTTTCGTCAATGGAAGGTTCGCCAGCAACATGGCGATAAGGACGCAGACGACCAGGACAACACCTCCCGCCCAGGGGGCCTCGATGAAGTTGCGTCCGCGAAGGCCGAGCGCGTGTCGGCTGCGTACCCAGCGGTACATGGAAAAGAGTCGCATCTATTTCTGATTTAGTTGATTATTGGATTTGAGGGTCAGACCGCACAGCTTCCACAACATGCGGGCTCCCGTAATGGCGTCGATGCGCCCCTCCGGGGACGGTGTGACCTCCACGATATCGAATCCTATGATTCGGCGGCCCGAACGTGCCAGCGTGTCGAGCAGCCAGACCGCCTCGTTGAAACTCAGGCCCCCGCACACCGGGGTTCCCGTATGGGGGCAGTTCTCGAACGTCAGGCCGTCGATGTCGAAGCTCACGTAGACCTCCTCCGGGAGCCGTCCGACGATCTCCCGGCACTGTGCATCCCACGTCTCGCCCCGGAACCGGTCCTCGGACAGCGACAGGTCGTCGAAGGTCTCGACCCGCTCCGACGAGGCGGCCAGCGCCGCCTCCGTGGCGCTGAAGTCCCGGACGGCGACCTGCACCAGGCGCGAGACCTGCGGGATGTCGCGCAGCACGTTGTACATGATCGAGGCATGGGAGTATTCGAACCCCTCGTAGGCTTCGCGCAGATCGCAGTGGGCGTCGATGTGCAGGATCCCGAACGAGGCGTGGCGGGATCCCAGGGCCCGGATCAGCCCGTAGGGCGTCGAATGGTCGCCGCCGACCAGCCCCACGATCTTCCCCGCATCGAGCCACCCGGCGGCCTGGGCCTCGATGTTGGCGTTCAGGGTCCGGCTCCCTTCGTTCACCCGGCGGACCTTCCGCACCACATAGTCGTCATCGAGGCTTCCGCCCCCTTCGAGGTGGTCGATCACCCGTTCGGCATCGCTCCGCAGGCGCTGCGAGAGCTCCAGCAGCGTATAGTCCACGTCGGCCGTGGCGATGCCCTGCCGCCAGGCGCCCGGGGCCAGGGGATCGTGGAAATCCAGTTGCGTCGACGCCTCGATGATGGCATCCGGAGCGTAGGCCGTCCCGGCTCCGTAGGAGACCGTCACGTCCCACGGCGCCGAAATCAGCACCAGGGCCGACTCCTCGGGGGCAAACGGAAGCCCGAAATAGGTTCCCGTAGCAACCCCTACGCCGTCCGGATCGAAGGTTTTCTGTTCCATAGCACGCTTTTGAGAGACAAAGGTACTAATTTTTGCCTATATTTGCGCATCTGCACGAAGATTACAACAGGATAGTTCCGATAATCATGAAGATTATAGCCGATAATGCCATTCCCTTCCTGCAAGGAGTCCTCGAACCCTTTGCCGAAATGCGCTATCTCCCCGGCCGGGAGATCCGTCCCGAGGAGGTGCGCGACGCCGACGCCCTCGTCATCCGGACCCGGACACGCTGCGACGAACGGCTCCTGGCCGGATCGCGCGTGCGGATGATCGCCACGGCCACCATCGGATTCGACCACATCGACCTGGCGTGGTGCGACCGGAACGGAATCGAGGTCGCCACGGCCGCCGGATGCAACGCCCGGGGCGTCCTGCAATGGGTCGCCGCGGTGCTCGTCCGCCTGGCCCGCACACAGGGCTGGGAACCCCGGGAGCGGACCCTCGGGATCGTCGGCGTCGGACACGTCGGATCGCTCGTCAAAAGCTACGCCGAAGCGTGGGGATTCCGCGTCCTCTGCTGCGACCCCCCGCGCGAGGAGCGCGAGCACTGCGGGTTCCTCCCGCTCGACGCGGTGGCGCAGGAGGCCGACCTGATAACCTTCCACACCCCGCTCGACGACTCGACCCGCCACATGGCCTGCGAACGCCTCTTCCGGGAGATGAAGCCCGGAGCCGTCATCATCAACTCCTCGCGCGGGGAGGTCGTCGACGGCGACGCCCTGCTCCGAAGCCCGATGCAGTGGGTGCTCGACGTCTGGGAGCACGAACCGACGCTCGACCCCGCACTGCTTGAAAAGGCTCTCCTCGCAACCCCCCACATCGCCGGGTACTCCCTCCAGGGAAAGGCCAATGCCACGGCCCTCGCCGTTGCGGCCCTCGCCCGCCGGTTCGGACTCCCGCTCGAAGGGTGGTATCCGTCCGAAGTGACGCCCGCCGTGCCGCGTCCGATTTCGTGGCAGGAGCTCTGCAAAACCATTCCGGAAGTCTACGACATCGAGGCCGAAAGCCTCCGCCTGAAGGCGGACGTCTCCCGCTTCGAGGCCCTGCGGGACCACTACGAATACCGCCGCGAATACTTTTAGGGGGGGGGCCGGAGGAGCAAGAGGGGCAAGAGGGGTAAAAGCCGGAACCGCCGCAAAGCCGGGACCGCAGGGGTGTCGGGGCCCCCGGAAAACCGGGAGGGACAACGGCCGGGACCGCCGGGGCGCCGGGGCCGCAAGGAAGCCAAACCCGCCGCAAAGCCGGGGCCGCAAAGAAGCCGGAACCGCAAAAGCCCCGGAACCGCAAAAACCGGAAGCGCAAGGAAGCCGGAACCGCGGCGGAACGAATCTGCAGGCCCGATCCTGCGGCAGGTCCGGCCCCTCCGACCGGCAAAAAGTACACAATTGGCTTTTTTTCATTACCTTTGCGCGCGAATATGTACCGTAAGATCATAAAGCCCTTGCTCTTCTCGCTCTCCATCGAGCGGGCTCACCGGGCCGTCATCCTCCTCCTGCGCATCATCGGACTGATCCCCGGGGGCCGCTGGCTGCTGCACAAATGCTACGCCGTGGAGCACCCCGCCCTCGAACGCGAGGTTTTCGGCATCCGTTTCGCCAATCCCGTGGGCGTCGCAGCCGGATTCGACCGCAACGGCGAGGCTTTTCGGGAACTGGCCGCAATGGGCTTCGGATTCGTGGAGATCGGAACCATCACCCCGCAGCCCCAGTCGGGAAACCCCCGCCCCCGCGTCTTCCGACTCCCCAGGGACCGCGCCATCATCCACCGCATCGGACTCGCAAACCGCGGACTCGAAACATCGATCCGCCACCTGCGCAAACCCCATGACGGCGTAATCGTCGGCTGCAACATCGGGAAAAATGCCGCCACACCCGCAGAAAACGCCCCCGCGGACTATCTCAAACTCTTCCGCAACCTCTACCAGTATGCGGACTACTTCACCGTAAACATCAGCTGCGACAACGCCTGCCGCGACGGATCGACCCATACCCGGGAGCAGATTCTCCGCATCCTCGAACCCCTGTTCGACTTCCGCCGCGGACAGAACCAGTACCGGCCCGTCATGCTCAAGGTTTCGCCCGACATGCCCGACGAGGTGGTCGACCGCGTGGCCGACATCCTCCTCGAAACCCCGCTCGACGGAATCGTCGCCACCAACGGCACCTACTGCCGCGAGGGACTGCAGACCAGCCGCGAAGCCCTCGAAGAGATCGGAAACGGCCGACTCGGAGGTGCCCCGCTGACGCGCCGCGCCGTGGAGATCGTCCGGCGCATCCACACCCGTTCGGGCGGGACGTTCCCCATCATCGGCGTGGGCGGACTGATGACCCCCGACGACGTGCGCGCGATGCTCGACGCCGGCGCCGATCTCGTACAGCTATACACCGGATACATTTACGAAGGCCCGGGGCTGGTCGGCGAGATCTGCCGCGCCCTGATCGCCGATGAGGAGCGGCGTCGGGCCGAGGCGGCAAAAGCCGAAGCCGAAGCAAAAGCTGCCGCTGCCGCAGCACCCGCCGAAGCCTCCGACACCGCACCCTCCAAAACCGCCGACGCAGCACCCGGGACCCCGCTCCCGTCGCCGGAGGCCGCAGCCGGAAGCGGGACAAATGCCGGGAACGGAACCGCGGAAGGAGCCGGAAACGCAAAATCCGCCGACGGAGTTTCCGGCTGCGGCGACATCCCCGCCGGACATTCGGAAAAATCCCCGGAAACAGCGTCCGGAACCTCCGGAGAACCCGCCATCCCGGCGGGAAACGCCCCGGAACACCCCGGAAAACAGGCATAAATCCATGAAAGCATCGATCATTACCATCGGCGATGAGATTCTCATCGGCCAGATCGTGGACACCAATTCGGTATCCATTGCCAAGCACCTCAATTCGGCGGGCATCGTCGTGCGCGAGAAGATCTCCATCGGCGACGACCGTTCGCAGATCGTCGAAACCGTCACGCGGTCCATGGAGAACGCCCAGGTGACGGTCATTACCGGCGGACTCGGACCCACGAAGGACGACATCACCAAAAAGACCCTCGCGGAACTCTTCCACAGCGACATGCGCTACGACGAAACCGTCGCCGCACACGTCGAGAAGATGCTCACCGCCCGCGGCATCGAATTCAACGACCTGAACCGCTCGCAGGCCCTCGTCCCGACGTGCTGCACCGTGCTCTTCAACGCCTACGGAACCGCGCCCGGCATGTGGTTCGAACACGACGGACACGTCGTCGTCTCGCTCCCCGGGGTCCCCTACGAGATGGAGCACCTCATGCAGGACGAAGTCATGCCCCGGCTCAAGGCCCACTTCTCGCTGCGGCAGATCGTCCACCGCACGATGATCACCGCCGGACTGGCCGAATCGATGCTCGCCAAACGCATCGAAAACTGGGAGAACGCCCTCCCGCCCTACCTCAAACTCGCCTATCTGCCCAACCCGGGAGCCGTGCGCCTGCGCCTCTCGGCCTACGAGGTCGAGGGCGAAAGCGTCGCCCGGGAGATCGACCGCCAGTTCGAAGCCCTGCGCAAACTCATCCCCGAATACTTCATCGGATTCGAAACCGCCTCGATCCAGGAGCTCGTCCACGGCATCCTCACCGAACGCAGGCTGACCCTCGCCACGGCCGAAAGCTGCACCGGAGGCGTCATCGCCGCACGCTTCACCGCCATGCCCGGAGCTTCGGCCTACTTCCGCGGCGGCGTGGTCGCCTACAGCAACGAGGCGAAAGCCGACATCCTCGGCGTCGACGCCGCCGACATCGCCCGTTACGGGGCCGTGAGCGAGCAGGTCGTCCGACAGATGGCCGAAGGCGTACGCCGCGTCGCCCGCGCCGATTACGCCGTCGCGACCTCCGGAATCGCAGGCCCCTCGGGCGGAAGCCCCGAAAAACCCGTCGGAACCGTCTGGATCGCCGTCGCCACACCCCGCGGAACAATCGCCCTGTGCAAACAGTGCGGCGCCGACCGCAGCCAGGTCATCGACCGCGCAAGTGCCTTTGCCATCGCCATGCTCCGCGATGCCCTCCACAACGGGAATTAAAATCCCCGATGCGAAAAAAAACCGGGGCCTTTTGCGTTTTGACGAAAAGATTGTATATTTGCAGGCCCTAAAGAGGCTTTAACAAAAATATCAAGAACCATGAAAGTTTGCGAAATCACAGGCAAGGTGGCCGTCGTGGGCAACAACGTCTCCCACTCCCACCACAAGACCAAACGCAAATTCAGCCCCAATCTGAAAACAAAGCGTTTCTGGTCCGAGCAGGAAGGTCGCTGGATCACCCTCAAGGTGTCGGCTGCCGGCATGAAAACCATCAACAAGAAAGGGCTCGCTGTCGCTATGCGCGAAGCTGTCGCTCCCAAAAACGTCTACTAAAATCCTAATCCATGGCTAAGAAAGGTAACAGAGTGCAGGTAATCCTCGAATGCACCGAGCAGAAAGAGAGCGGCGTGGCAGGAATGTCCCGTTACATCACGACCAAAAACAAGAAAAACACGCCCGAACGTCTCGAACGCAGAAAGTACAACCCGTTCCTGAAGCGTGTAACCGTACACCGTGAAATCAAATAGTTAGAACAGTCCTATGGCAAAGAAAGTAGTCGCAACGCTGAAAACCGGTACCGGCAAACAGTTCACCAAGTGCATCAAGATGGTCAAGTC
>CALUNH010000042.1 GCA_944321965.1 uncultured Alistipes sp. | reverse complement strand
TTTCTAATGCTTGTAACTTATTGATGTTTAATAATTAAAACATTGTCGGAGAATTTTTCTCCGGACACTAGTGATATGCTTTATATAATAATTCGCCTTCATGCCGGAGATCTCGGCAAAGGTGTATTGGCGCAGCGAATCCACCCCTTCATCCGCACGGAACAATCCGTAGGAGGTGGCGATCCACAACGATTTGCCGGAACGGGCCAAATCCCACACCTGGCCATAACGGCCCTCCTGCGGCAGATCGTCCGCAATCTCCAAACGCATCCTCCGGCAATTCAACCTCACGACGCCGATATTGGAGGCCAACAGGAGATTCCGGTCCTCATCCTGAACCATCTTCACCGGATTGATCATCGTAGCCTGCACCACCCCATCCCGGTCATAGATTTTATCGGAAACATGTTGAACCCGGCCCGTATACAGATCGATACGGTTCATGCCGTTGAACAGCGTGGCTGCCCACAGCGAATTGTCATCGGAGCGATAGAGGATGGATTTTACGATTTTGGATGACAGGCCCGCACAGGGCGAGAATGTTTCAGTCTGCGTATTATAGCAGAAGAGTCCGCAGGAGACCGAACTGCTCTCCGTGGAGAACCAGATATTCCCCTCGCCGTCCTCATCGATTGCGCTGACAAGCGACGACGCAAACCCGCCTTGCGGATTGCCCGAGGTACGGTAGAAACGGAAAACATCGTTGCCCAGGTTGTAATACTGGACTCCCCGGTGGAAAGTTCCCATCCACAGCGTTTCGTGATCGTCGTAAAGCATCGCAACGATCGATCGCACGTTGAAACCGTCAATGCCCGGATCGTATGAGCAGGTGGTAAAGCGTCCGGTACGCATGTCAAGCAATTGGAGTCCCGAATAGGTGCCGACATAATAAAAATGATCCCCTACGGCCTGTATCGAACGGACATTGTTGTCGATGAGTGACGAATCATCTTTCGCATCGTGCGTAAAGCTGCGCCAGGTGCCATCCGTGGAGAGTCGGCCGAGACCCTGTTGACGGAATGCAACCCAGATCGCGCCGTCGTCGTCGATCATCAGTGAATTGACAGGTCCCATCGGGCGGTGCAGGAACATCTCCCCCTGCCTTATGCCGATAAGCCCGTATTGGGCGGAGGTCAGAAGCAGCGAATCGCCCCGCGACACCATATTGTTCACCGATTTCAGATCGGCAAATGATGATTCCCCAAACCGATAAAGCGTGTCGAGACGGAAGGCCGGGGATGTCTTGCCGGATGCGGATGCCGCATCATAACGCAGAATCACGTCGTTCGCCGCAATACAGAGCTGGTCCCGGTACAGGCAGATCGAACTGACCTGTCCCTCATATATGGGTTCAAACCGCCCCAATCGCAGGTCATAACGTTCGACATGGTTGATCGACGAGATGTAGATGCTGCCCTTGCGGTCGCTGACGAGTTTCCGTATATTGTTGCTTTTTATGGACCCGGGCGTGTTATCGGGCAAAAAGGAATCAACCGAACTGCCATCGAAGCGATTCAGACCATTCTGGGTCCCGATCCATATAAAGCCGAATTCATCCTCGCAGAAACAAGTGACCGACTGATGCGAAAGGCCGTTCCGGGTATCGAGAAAACGCAACTGAATGTCTCGGGTCTCGGCATAACCCGACACGGCACCGACAACACACAATACAGAAGCCACTACAACACGCCACAAACGCATGACTGTTTCCGGTTTAAGAAAGGGTTACTTTCGCTGTTATTCTACAAATATACCAATAAGTCCGGGCAAAAACAAATCTATCTGGAGGAGGAAGTCCGCTTATCGGATCTGCCGCAGGTATCGTATCCTTCATTGAGCAGACGGCTCCAAGGCAATGTCCCGCTCCTGTAAGACTGATTGCTTTGCCGGATAAGCCGTTCGGTACAGGGCATCTCGATTCCCATCCGGTCGTGATAGTGGCGATAGGCCAAAGCGTACATGGGGAAGATATTGTCACGCCCCCGCGATGATATTTCGGGTCCGAAAACCTTCTTCCCCCAGCAAGTGACATACTGCTCGTATGGCACCTCCTCGCCCAAAAGATATTTGGCCGTATATTCGTATCCTGCACAGAGGCGGTTGTCGCAGGCCGAATAGATGTCTACCCCCTGGTTCCACGCCACCTGACAGGCCGCCGTCAGGAAACTCAACCCCATCTGCACATGAACCTGGTCGCGGCCGCTCTCCTGGCACTGCCCGTTGGCGTAAAAATAATGGTTGATGGCGGCATTGGTCCGGCCCTTGAGCAGGTGGTTGCACGCCTCTTCGAAAATGTCCCGGCGATCGGTGAAGATCCCGATACAGAGCATCGTCTGACACATGGCAGCATCCCAGTTGCCGTTCTTCTTCGGAAGAAAGCCCTTGATGTCCTTATACCAGATATTCAGCACCATGTTCTCAAAGGTCCTGCGATCCCCGGCCTTCCAACCGGAATAGGTATGTTTGAGAATCTCGGCGGCATTCAGGTAGTGGATTCCGGCCATACCGATCAGCAGTTTCTGATCGCCCATGGTTATCGAATCCAACGTCTGCGACCAGCCGTTCAGAATCTCAATCGACTTTTCAGCGGCAACCGTATCATCGTCGACATACCACTTCAAGGCCAAAGCATAGGCTGCATACCCGTCATTGAGAAAGTCGGTCGCTCCAATATCGGGCCGGTTGTAGTAGCCGCGGGCTACATGTGCCCGCGGCCTGGGCGTATAGTCGGACTGCGAAGTCCCGGCCGCAAGAAACCGGTTCCACTCTTCGATCCAGACTCCTTCGCCGGCCTTAACCCTGGATTTAAGAAATTCCAGGTCCGCCCGGGTATGCGACATGCCGGGATGGACGAATCTCCGGGCCTGTGTGTTTGTCGCGACAAACAGCGACAAAACGATTATCAGCAGTATCTTTTTCATCATCTGATTGTTAATAGGGAGAGGGTTGTTCTGCATCCGCAGAAACAACCCTCCGGAAAAAACTTAAAGAAGTCAGAATTCAGTTCCCCATTCGGGATGGATGTTATTTCTGCATCCAGAAAAGATCCTTCATCTCCTGGCAAGCCGCCTTGTCTTCCGTATTCGGCACATAGGTCCTGGCGATCATCTTTTCCATCCAGTTCACAATCTCTTTCTTGGCCCTCATGGGAGTATGGCCGCCGCCCTCTACGGGATGAATCTCCGTATCCACATTCAACTCGCGGAGCCGCTTCTCAATACCGACCGATACCGAATAGGCGATCGTCCGGTCCTCGGTGCCATGGATAAAGCAGCAGGGAGGGAAGTCTGCGTGAAGCGGGGCCAGAAGGTTCTCCTCGACCATCGTTCCCCACAGGCAGAGGAAAGCCCGGAATTCCGGAAGTTTATGCGTCTTGCACAATTCAGGATATACGGTCAGCAGGTTCAGCGAGAGCACACCGCCCGCCGAACCGCCTCCGATATAGAGGTTGTTCAGGTCGATATGATACTCGGCGGCATGTTCCACGACCCACTCCAGAACCTGTACGCCATCGTCGACGGCATCCTGGATGGTCCCTTCAAACGGATAGCGCGTATTGGCACGTACCCGATAGTCCGGCGATATGCAGATACAACCCTTGGATGCCAGCTCGCGGCAAAGCGTTACGATATAGCGCTGCGTCTTGTCATTACCCGGGTGGAACCCGCCTCCATGAATCAAAACAACCGTGGGCCGGGGCGTCGATACTTTTTCAAGCGGAGAATAGACATCCAGTTTCAGGGTTTCGGTCTCGCCCTTGACATTCACGACCTTTGCAAACTCGATATCACTGACCACATTGCATGCGGCATCCGGCTCCTGCGGAGCACGAGGGGCCCGGGGTGCACGCTGCGGTCCCTCGGCTCGGGGTCCGCGGGGCGCACGCTGGGAATCGGAGGTTTGGGAAAAGGTCGGGCAGGCAAGGCCGAAAGCCGCGGCAAGCAACAATAATTTCAGTTTCATGATAGTGTAATGTTTTAGGTTAAATATGGTGTTTGGGATATTCGGCGGAATTTTCCGTAAAGATAAGAACTCGGATAATGCAGGAATATCAAAAGCGTCCATTTTTTATTTTGAACGCTTTTGTTATTCCTTGAAAAATTCTTTTCGGATATTTGACCTGGAACAGGGCTGCCACCGTCAAGGCCCGGATATCACAATACCTAAAACCTTAAATCCAATGAAAAAATTCTTGCTGCTACTCCCTCTGGTGCTGATGTCGCTAACGGCGACACCGGCCGAGGGGCCTCAAGGCCTCTATGTCGAGCGCAACCTTATCGGCTCCCGGCTGGGAGAGGCCCAACTGGTCGAAATCTACCAGCGCCTGCCCCAATGGCGGGCTCAAAAGCGGGAAGCCGTATATGCCGCCTTCAGGTCGGTCCCCGAAGAGTACAAGCAGGAACTGATCGCACAAGGCGAGGCCTTACTCGACAAACCGTTCGTCTCGTTGTCGGCATCGGAATTCCTCCACTATAAGGACAAAGGGGGCAGAGAGGGCTACGAAGCGGCAAATCGGGCCCTGCGCAACGCCGTAAGCACCCTTGCGATGGCAGAACTGATGGAGGGGAAAGGTCGTTTCTCCCGCAAGCTGATGGATGGCATATGGGCGCTTTCCGAGGTCACAACCTGGTGCCAGCCCGCCCATTTGCGCGGAGCGGCCAAGGCTGCGGGGCTGCCCCTCCCGGGAGAACAGATCGTAGACATCTTCGCTGGCGACACCGCGGCAATCATGGCATGGACCCTGTTTCTGCTGGAAGACGAATTAAAGAAGATCTCGGTGGTCGTCCCCGACCGCATCCGATACGAACTGAACCGCCGTATCATTCAACCCAACCTGACGGTCGATTTTCATCGCATGGGACTTGACAAGACGCCCGGCAACAACTGGAATCCCTGGATCAACAAAAACTGGTTAACGGTACTGATGCTCGCCGACTATGTGGATGAGCCGACGTTCCTCAAATCGATGGACCGCCTGATCCGCAGCATCGACAACTACACCAACTGGTATCCCGCCGACGGAGGTTGCGACGAAGGTGCCGGATATTGGGGAGCCTCGCCCTCGGCCTACTATACGATCGTGGAGCTGCTGACAGAAACCGCTCCGGAAGCCATGTCCTCGATGAGCCGGGAACCGCTCCTGCACAACATGGTCTCCTATATCTACAAAATGGAGATCAACGGCCGTTTCTTCGTCAATTTTGCCGACTGTTCGCCCCTGCTATCCCCCTCCGCAGAGGTGATTTACCTTTGGGGAGACTATTTGCAGGATGAGACGTTGAAACGGTATGCCGCATACCGTATGCAGTTCGACAACCTCGAAAAACGATTGGGCAGTGCCTCCATCAAGGATTATTATCATATCGTAACGGCGCTGAAAGGGCTGGAGGATATTACACCCGGGAATCCGCTTCCGGAATACGCGGCCTTTCCCGATCTGCAAATCATGACGGCCCGGGACTCCGAAGGCGAGACCGCCGGTCTCTTTCTCGCAGCACAGGGCGGACACAATGCCGAGAGCCACAACCACAACGACGCAGGCAATTTCGTGGTCGCATATGATGGCTCCCCGCTCATTATCGACGCCGGGGCCGAGGCCTACAACAGCAAGACGTTCAGTTCACAGCGTTATACGATCTGGACAACGCAGTCGGCATGGCACAACACCCCAACGGTAAACGGAACGATGCAGGGCGCGGGTATCGACTATGCAGCGCAGGATGTCCATATCAGCAACCATGCACGTGGCAGCGTCTTCTCCCTGGATATTTCCAAGGCCTACCCCCCGGAGGCCGGGGTCAGGTCCTGGCAACGGACCATCACGCTGAACCGGGGCCGGAATGTGACCGTCGAGGATGATTACAGCCTGACAAAGAGCGAAAAACCTCACGAACAAAACCTGCTGACGCACTTGAAGCCATCGGTTGAGAAAGCCGGCGAGATCCGACTCTCCGGGGAGTTCCGGGGCAAGGTTTCAAACGGAGTGATTCGTTATGACGCCCGGAAATTCAAGGTCGAGATCGACGAACGCGAACTCACGGACCGTCGTCTGCGCCAGACCTGGGGCGAGCGCATCTACCGGATCCGGCTCGTATCGTCAGACCCGGCGCTGAAAGGAAAAGACAAAATCATCATTTCTTACAAATAAACAGGATATGAAAAAAATCATCCTTATACTGCTGCTTTGTGCAAGCATCGGCGCTTCGGCACAACAACGACGCCGCGGACCTCAACCCCCGGAGATCACCCCCACATGGGCCGATCTGGATTATGTCGGCGACAGCCTTACGGGCCACAAACTGGATATTTTCCTACCTGCGAACCCGGTCGGAAAGGCCAAAGTCATCGTTGTGATCTACGGTTCGGGATGGCGTTCGGACAATGCCAAAGGCACGGGATTCAATGTTGTCGGCAAGGCGCTGCTGAACAGCGGGTTTGCCGTCGTATCGATAAACCACCGTTCCAGCGGGGAGGCTCATTATCCCGCCCAAATCCACGATGTAAAGGCCGCCATCCGCTATATCCGGGCCCATGCCGGACAATACGGTCTCGACACCTCATTCATCGGTATTACGGGATATTCCTCGGGCGGACACCTCTCGTCGCTTTGCGCCGCAACGAACGGCGTCAGGTTCGCCCGGAGCGGGGATGTGGAGATCAACATCGAGGGCGATCTCGGCAACTACCCCGATTACAGCAGCAGGGTGGACGCCTGCGTAGACTGGTACGGACCGCTTGACATGTCAACGATGGCTGACAATTGCAGCGGATTCAAACCCGAGCGGAGTCCCGAAGGGCAATTACTGGGCGGCAATCCTGCCGACATGGCGGATATGTGCAATCTGATGAATCCCGCCTATTTTCTCGATGCCCAGGATCCCGACTTTCTGGTCATTCACGGAGATGCGGACAAGACCGTTTCCGTATGCCAAAGCATCAACTTCGCCCAAAAGCTCAAAATGTACGATAAACTGTACGATCTTGTCATCGTTCCCGACGGCGGCCACGGGCCTAAAACGATGAACAAGGATACTTTTACACGGATGATCGAGTTTTTCAAGCAAAAGGCTGCAAAATAGCTGAAACATCCGGAACTATAAAAAAACGAACGGTTCTCGCTGGAGAACCGTTCGTTTCATATTGTCCGGGATTCTGTCCGTATCCGAAACAGGCGGTCAATCGTTGTCGGCGCTGTTCTTCTCCAACCACTGAAGCCGGCGCTGGTCGGGCAGATGTTTGATGGAGAAATTCTCAAACTTCGCCTCGAAACCGTCGCCGTCCGGACTGGCTCCCATGACGCCGACCATGACCGGGTGATTGTCCTGCAGCCAGGCATTGCGCATCATCGTGTACTCCTGGTCATCGAACGAATAGAAGATCTCCACGGCATCCAGACGCCGCACGGCCTTGATCCAGACATGCGATACGGGCTCGTCCAGGGGAATGATGCTCCAATCGCTCGTGTGATGGGTCACAACGGTGCTGAGGTTGTATTTCCCGTCCACGAACTCGATCCCGGTCTTGATGTAGTTCTCGTGGTCGATACGCAGCATCAGACCCGACTGGTCGAAACGGGTCTTGTAGTCGCCCGAGATTTTCACCTTCACTTCAAACTCCCCGCCCCGCAACGTGTAGAGGAACGGTGCATCGTCCACGGTAAATCCATAATGGGAGATGCGCCAGTAGTCGGTTTGGGGCGTAACCTGCATTGCAAGCGCGCCGTCTCTGATTTCCCACTGCTCCGGTTCATTGAACCACTGCATCTTTTCCAGGGATTGCGACATACAGGTCAAGGAAGAGGCTACCATCATTGTACTGAATAACAACTTTTTCATCATCATATTCTTTTATTGGCATTCTGCCGTTTACACGTCATTCCGACGGTTTCTCCCTTTCCCTCCGAAAAAAGAGAGAAATAACCATCTATTTTATTTACCTTTGCAAAGGTAAGGTATTGTCAGATACTGCACAATGCTTATAAATAACCATTTCTGTTGACAGATGGACACGATAAAGATCCTGAATAAGGAATTCTCCGCCCAGGACTTCCACGAAATGCCGCCCTGTGCGGAGATGTTGGACCGTTACCGGCTGATTGCCCGTAATTATGCCAGCATGGAAAATGCCATTGCCGTATTGAGCGACCTGCGCAGCAATACCAGCTACCTGTATTATGGCAGGTTCGCGCAAACGCTGGGAATGGACAAAGGCAACCGAGAAGAGATTGTTTCGTCCATCTGGGAAGAGGAGATCTTCGGGCTCATTCACCCGGACGACCTGGCGGAAAAGCACCGGCAGGAGCTCTGTTTCTTCCATTTTGTCAAACGACAACCCAGGAATAAACGCAATGATTATTATCTGACGAGCAAACTCCGCATCAGAAGCCGTGCAAACAGCTACATTCCCATCCTGCACCGGATGTTTTATATTCCGGCCTCCGTCGACGGGTCTCTTTGGCTGGCGTTGTGTCTTTACAGCCCGCTGCTGTTTGATTTTCAGGCCCAATGCCTGATCGTGGACTCCTCCGATGGACAGATGGCCGAACTGGCGAAGCAGAGCGACATACAGATCCTCTCCGCCCGGGAGAGGCAGATCCTGCGCCTGATCGACCGGGGACTGCGAAGCAAGGAGATTGCGCAGATGCTCTCGATCAGCATCCATACGGTCAGCCGACACCGGCAGGAGATTTTAGCCCGATTACAGGTAAAAAATTCAATCGAGGCCTGCCGGTTGGCAAAAGAGATGAAGCTGATCCAATGACATGCGTTTCATGCAAAAGATCACGAGCTGCAAAACAAGGCCAGGTTCGACCGAATTGAGACCTCTCAGCACTTTCCGGGGCTTGTCTCCGATCCAAATACGGGCTCCACATAAAGAGTTCAGCCTATGATAAACATCACGCAGAGATAAACAAAATAGCATTATAAAACACATTCGAAAAGTTTTTTATTGCATAGAAAATAGTTATCTTTGAAATATTAGATTTGGCGGACAAATATCAGACAGATGACGACACAAACGAGTGTCCTAATCATAACTGATCCACAAGACCAAACCAATAAAGCACTGTAAGCGGGTTAATTATAGCTAACGGTTGCAACCCCAGCAGGTTCACTCCAAATCCGGGCAACTCCGGACAAAAATCCGCCAAGCCTCGCAAAACACTGCTTTTGCGAGGCTTTTTCATTTCTGGATTCAGCCATTTTCGGACACCGGAAAGCCAATTCCGACAAATTCCAGTGTCCAAATCGAGACTCCAGTACCCGCAACACATGAGCCGGATGTCAAGCGGATCGTGGGATGCGCACTGAACGAGTTCTGAATGCAGGGAGCATGACCTCGACATGAAACTTTCTCGCGAAATTATCGTATGATTATCCGGAGCCTTGCCGGAGAGATGAAAGCAAGGCCCGGACAGGATACCCCATCGGAGGAGGAATTCGGAAAACGCAGGCGCTCCTGCCGTCCGGAGGTCTCCGCCGCAGGCTCCCTCCGACCCGGGAACGGGACATTGACAAACACGAAAACAACACCCATTCATGAAACACGCACTGAACAAAGGCCTGGCGCTGGCCGTAGTCTCCGCGGGAGCGGCGTCGTGCACCCAGCAGGCAGAGCACCCCCTGCAACACATGAACGTCATCTACATCCTGGCCGACGACCTCGGCTACGGCGACCTCGGATGCACGGGCAACACGAAGATTCTGACGCCCAACATCGACCGGATGCGCGCCGAGGGTATGCTCTTCACGCAGCATTATTCGGGCTGCACGGTCAGTGCACCGTCGCGTTCGGTCCTGATGACCGGCCAGCACACGGGCCACACCCCGATCCGCGGCAACCGCGAAATGGAGGGCGAAGGCCAGGCTCCGCTTCCGGCCGGGACCTATACGCTGGGACAGATGTTCCGGCAAGTCGGCTATGTCACGGGGGCTTTCGGCAAGTGGGGACTCGGGTATCCCGGCTCGGAAGGCGATCCCGTATATCAGGGATTCGACCGTTTTTACGGATATAACTGCCAGCGCGAATCCCACCGCTACTATCCAACCCATCTGTGGAGCAACCTCGAACGGGTCGAGCTCGAAAAGAACCGCAACGGCGCCTGCGGTTCGTATGCCCCGGATCTGATCCAGGCCGAAGCGCTGCGCTTCATCCGCGAGAACCGCGACAAGCCGTTCTTTCTGTTCCTGCCCGTTACGCTCCCCCATGCCGAACTGCTGGTTCCCGACGATGAGATCATCCGGTCCTATCGGGGGAAATTCGAGGAGAAGCCCCATGTCAACCGGAGTGGCGACTACGGTCCGCACACGACCGTTGCGGGTTATTGCTCCCAGCCGGAGCCTTATGCCACGTTTGCGGCGATGGTCACCCGGCTGGACCAATACGTCGGAGAGGTGTTCGCGGAGTTGGAGGAGCTCGGGCTGGACAAGAACACGCTGGTTCTGTTCACGAGTGACAACGGGCCCCACCGGGAGGGCGGAGCCGATCCGGACTTCTTCAACAGCTATGGACCGTTCCGGGGCGTCAAGCGCGACCTGTATGAGGGCGGGATCCGCCTGCCGCTGATCGCATGGGCTCCAGGGCGCATCGAGGCCCAAAGCACCAGTGATCATATCTGTGCGTTCTGGGACATGCTGCCTACCTTTGCGGAGATTGTCAGTGCGGAGCTTCCCGATACGGTGGCGCAGGACGGCATCTCGATCGTCCCGGCGCTCACGGGGAAAGGCCGCCAGCCGGAGCATGACTACCTGTACTGGGAGTTCCACGAGGCGGGCGGCAAGCAGGCCGTGCGTCAGGGGAAATGGAAGGGCATAAGGCAGGGCGTGAAGATGGATCCGGACGCTCCGATCGAATTGTACGATTTGAGCACCGACCTGCACGAAGACCACAACGTGGCGGAACAATATCCGGAGGTCGTTGAAAAAATCGCCGCAATCATGCAATCGGCCCGCACGGAATCGGAAATCTTCAAATTCTGACACCTCGCGGCATCCGTGCGGAGCGAGGAAGGAGGCTTACTCCTCCGCCGGAGGGTCCCCGATCCGCCGGATCATACGGGCCGGGACCCCTCCGACGACCGTATTCATGGGAACGTCCCGCGTGACAACGGCCCCGGCAGCCACCACGGCCCCGTCGCCGATCGTCACACCCTGCAGAATCGTGGCGTTGGAGCCGATCCAGACATTCCGTCCCACGACAATCGGAGCCGGAGTCATTGCCGCCCGGCGCTCCGGATCGAGATCATGGTTCAGCGTGGCGAAAACCACGTTGTGACCCACCAGCGTTCCGTCGCCCAGCGTCACGCCGCCGTGGTCCTGGAAATGACACCCGGCATTGATGAAGACGTTGCGGCCGAGGCGGATATTGCACCCGAAATCGGTGTGGAAGGGCGGGAAAAGCCGGAACGTCGGGTCGACCGGACGGCCGAACAACTCCCCCATCAGTTCGCGCAGCTCCTCCTGCGTATGGTAAGCGCCGTTCATCGCGCAGGTGATGCGGCGCGCCCGGTCACTCATTTCATTCATGAAGGCCCCGATCTCCGGCGTGCCGAGAGGCCGACGTGCCGCGACGTGTTCCAGAAAGGCTTCGAGGGTCATGGCTAACGCAGATTTTCACGGAAGAACGTCTCGATCCGGTCGAAGGGGATGATCTCCATGCGGTCGTAGAGGTCGACATGGCTGGCCCCGGGGATGATCATCAGTTCCTTGTTGTCGCCCCGGAGGAGCTTGAAGGCATCCTCGCTGAAGTAGCGCGAATGGGCCTTCTCGCCGTGGATCACCAGCACCGCCGAACGGATCTCCCCGGCATAGGCCAGCAGCGGCGTATTGAGGAACGAGAGGGCCGACGTGCGGTTCCAGCCGCCGTTGGAGTTGAGCGAGCGGGGATGGTATCCGCGCGGGGTCTTGTAGTAGTCGTAGTAGTCCCGGACAAACTGCGGGGCATCCTCCGGAAGCGGGTCCACCACCCCGCCGGCCAGGGCATAACTGCCCGTGCGGGCGTCCTCGGTGCGCTGGGCGTTGAGCTGGCGGCGGAGTTCGTAACGGCCGTCGGCATCCAGCGCGTCGAAGTAACCGCGGGCCGTCACGCGGCTCATGTCGTACATCGTCACCGCCACGGTGGCCTTGATCCGCGTATCGAGGGCCGCCACGTTGAGCGCCAGGCCGCCCCATCCGCAGATGCCGATGATGCCGATGCGTTCGGGATCGACGTCATCGCGCAACACGAGGAAATCGGCCGCGGCGGAGAAATCCTCGGTATTGATGTCGGGCGACGCCACGTAGCGGGGTTCGCCGCTACTTTCGCCGGTAAACGAGGGATCGAAGGCCACGGCGAGGAATCCGCGTTCGGCCATCGCCTGGGCGTAGAACCCCGAAGCCTGCTCCTTGACGGCCCCGAAAGGTCCGCAGACGGCCAGAGCGGGGAGTTTCCCGACGGCATTTTTGGGTTTGTAGAGGTCTCCGGCGAGGGTCGTGCCGAAACGGGTGCGGAAATGGACGCGCTCGACCGAGACCCGTTCGCTCAGGGCAAAGGTCCGGTCATTTTCCTGAGCTTGCATGGTATTCATGGCTATCGATATGAAAAGTAAGACAAAGATAAGGATTCGTTTCATCATTCGTTCATTTTCAAGGTTTCGATCTCGTTTTCGGGACGGGAGGCAATGCCCCGTTCCACCGATACAAAGGTCGGAAGAAGATTCCGCACTTCAAGACCCCGGATTCCGGATTTTCCAACCAAAATTACGGATCGCGGCACCCGGCCGCGTGTTTTTTCACGACGGCGGTGCATCGGAATCATTTTTTCCCTATATTTGCGCAACACAAGAGGGGTGCCTTGGGGAAAAGCCAACCGACACGCAAGCCGGTGATCGCACAACGGTCCGGGAATCGGACCGTCCCACGAAGAGGCTGAGATCATACCCTATGAACTTGATGCGGGCAACACCGACGAAAGGACTTGTTCATAGACCGTAATTTCTCACGGGCACATCTCTGCAAATTACGGAATCCGTATGGAAGTATTCATCAATCGCAAACCGGTCGGGGTCGAGGCCCCGATGAGCCTTGGCGAGCTGCTGGCACGGGAGGGAATCCCGGCGGAAGGGGTCGCCGTGGCGGTGAACAACCGCGTGGTGCCGCGCGGCGAGTGGGCCGCGACACCCGTCGAGGAGGGCATGAAGATCACCGTCATCCGAGCCGTCTGCGGGGGATGATGCGGCTCGTCGTCATCACCCGGGAGGAGTTTACGGCCGAGGAGCCGGAGACGATCCTCCGCCTGCTGGAGGGAGGGATCGACCGTATCCACCTGCGCAAACCCGCAGCCACGGAACCGGAGATGCGGCGGCTCGTCGAGTCGCTGCCCGCGGCGTGCTACCCGCACCTGAGCCTCCACGACCACCTGCCGCTGGCCGCGGAGTACGGGCTCGGAGGCGTGCACCTCAACGGCCGCAATCCGATGCCGCCCGAAGGGTTCCGGGGGCTGGTCAGCCGTTCGTGCCACTCGCTGGCGGAGCTCGAAGCCGCGGCCCCGACGACCGACTACCGTTTTCTGAGCCCGATTTTCGACAGCATCTCGAAGAGCGGCTACCGCGCGGCCTTTTCGGAAACCGGCCTGCGGGATGCCGCGGCACGGGGCGTCATCGACACGCGGACGCTGGCGCTCGGGGGTGTCAGCCCCTCCCGCCTGCCACAGGTCCGGGCGTGGGGATTCGGCGGTGCGGCGCTGCTGGGCTGCATCTGGCGCGACACCTCGGCGGCGGGACTGCGGCGCACGCTGGCGGAGATCGACAAATACAGAAAGGAATAACACCATGCTTCAATTTATCACACACCGTAACGACCGTTACGACGAGATCTCCGGGACACGCGCCGTACTGGAAGGGGGCTGCCGCTGGGTGCAGCTCCGCATGAAGGATGCCCCGGACGCGGAGTTCCTGCGCGTGGGGCGCGAGGTGGGACGGCTGTGCCGGGAGTACGGCGCGACGTTTCTCGTGGACGACCGCGTGCATCTGGTCGCCGAGCTCGGGGCCGACGGCGTGCACCTCGGCAAACACGACATGCCCGTAGCGGAAGCCCGCCGGCTGCTGCCCGCCGGGACGATCATCGGCGCAACGGCCAATACGTTCGAGGACATCGCGCGGGCCGCAGCGGCCGGGGCCGACTACATCGGGCTGGGCCCCTACCGCTTCACCGAGACCAAACGCAACCTGAGCCCAATCCTCGGGCTGGAGGGCTACCGGGCGATCTTCGAGCGGTGCCGCGCGGCGGGGATCACGCTCCCGGTGGTGGCCATCGGGGGGATCACGGCCGCGGATGTAGCGCCGATCCTCGCCGCAGGGGCCACGGGCATCGCCCTCTCGGGCGCGCTCCTCGGGGCCGAAGACCCGGCGGAGGAGACCCGCAAAATCATGCAAATCCTAAATCATCACAAACTATGAACGAATTGGTAATCGGCGGACGGACGTTCCGTTCGCGTCTGTTCGTCGGCACGGGCAAGTTCAGCTCCAACGAGCTGATGTCGCGTGCCATCGCCGCCTCGGAGACCGAGATGGTCACCGTGGCCATGAAACGGGTCGACATGGAGAACCCGCAGGATGACCTGCTGGCCCACATCCGCCGTCCGGGCATCCAGCTGCTGCCCAACACCTCGGGCGTGCGCAATGCCGAGGAGGCCGTGCTGGCGGCGCAGCTCGCCCGCGAGGCCTTCGGCACGAACTTCATCAAGCTGGAGATCCACCCCGACCCGAAATACCTGCTGCCGGACCCCGTCGAGACGCTGCGCGCCACGGAGGAGCTGGCCCGGCTGGGCTTCGTGGTGCTGCCCTACATCCAGGCGGACCCGGTGCTGTGCAAACGCCTCGAAGAGGCCGGTGCCGCCACCGTCATGCCGCTCGCGGCGCCGATCGGCACCAACAAGGGGCTCGTCACGCGCGAGATGCTCGAAATCATCATCGAGCAGAGCAACGTCCCCGTGGTGGTGGATGCCGGACTGGGGGCTCCGTCGCACGCCGCGGCGGCCATGGAGCTGGGAGCCGACGCCGTGCTGGTCAATACGGCGATTGCCGTGGCGGGCGATCCCGAGCGGATGGCCCGGGCCTTCGCGCGGGCCGTCGAGGCGGGGCGCGAAGCCTACGAATCGGGACTGGGGGCCACGGCGCGCCACGCCGAGGCGAGCAGCCCGCTGACCTCGTTCCTCGATTAATCGCACACGGAGATGTTTTCAGAGGAATTAGCGAAATACGACTGGGAGGAGACCACCGCGCGGATCCTCTCCAAAACGGCTGCCGACGTGGAGACAGTCCTCGGCAAGGAGCACCTGACGCTCGACGACTTCATGGCGCTCGTCTCGCCCGCGGCGGCACCCTACCTGGAGCCGATGGCACAGTTGAGCCGCCGCTACACGCAGGAGCGCTTCGGCAAAACCGTCTCGATGTACGTTCCGATGTACATCACCAACTCCTGCACGAATTCGTGCGTCTACTGCGGATTCAACCGCCACAACGCCATTCCGCGCGTGATCCTCACCCAGGAGCAGATCGAGGAGGAGTGCCGGGCGATCCGCGAGCTGGGGCCGTTCGAGAACCTGCTGCTCGTGACGGGCGAGAACCCGCGGGCCGCGGGCGTCGACTACATCGAGCAGGCGCTGCACACGTGCCGCCCGTACTTCAACAACCTCACCATCGAGGTGATGCCGCTTGCCGCCGAGGAGTACGAACGGCTGACCCACGCGGGTCTGAACGGCGTGGTCTGCTTCCAGGAGACCTACAACCGCAAGAACTACAACATCTACCACCCGGCGGGCATGAAGTCGAAATTCGAGTGGCGGGTGAACGGCTTCGACCGCATGGGCCAGGCCGGGGTGCACAAGATCGGCATGGGCGTGCTGATCGGACTCGAAGAGTGGCGCACGGATGTCACGATGATGGCCCTGCACCTGCAATACCTGCGCCGCCGCTACTGGAAGACGCGCTACAGCGTCAACTTCCCGCGGATGCGCCCCTCGGAGGGTCATTTCCAGCCCAACGTCGTGATGAGCGACCGCGAGCTGGCGCAGGTGACCTTCGCCTTCCGGATCTTCGACCACGACGTCGACATTTCGTACTCGACGCGCGAACGGGCCGAGTTCCGCAACCACATGGCGACGCTGGGCGTGACGTCGATGAGCGCCGGATCGAAAACCGACCCGGGAGGCTACAGGGTCTATCCGCAGTCGCTCGAACAGTTCGCCGTGAGCGACGAGCGCACCCCCTCGGAGGTCGAGGCGGCCATCCGCCGCGAAGGCTACGAGGTGGTCTGGAAGGACTGGGACAAAATCTTCGACTGATGGTCTCCCGCAACGAACGCTACGCACGGCAGACCATGCTGCCGGAGATCGGCGAGGAGGGGCAGCGGCGGCTGGCCGCCTCATCGGTACTGATCGTCGGGCTCGGGGGGCTGGGTTCGGCCGTGGCGCCCTGCCTGGCGGGAGCCGGCGTGGGCCGCCTCGGGCTGGCCGATCCCGACCGGGTTTCGGCGAGCAACCTCCCGCGCCAGACGCTCTACACCGAATCGCAGCTCGGACGTCCGAAGCCGGAGGCGGCCCGCGAACGATTGGCGGCCCTGTCGTCATCGACGCGCTTCGACCTCTACCCCGAGGGGCTGACCGCCGCAAATGCCCGCGAACTGGTCGCGGCCTGCGACCTGGTGGTGGACTGCTGCGACAACTTCGCGACGCGCTACCTCCTCGACGAGACGTGTGCGGCCGTGGGTCGGCCGTGGGTCTACGGCTCGATCGGGGCGTTCCACGGGCAGGTGAGCCTCTTCAACGGGCCCGGCGGGCGCCGCTACACGGATCTCTACCCCGACCGCGAAGCGCTGTGCGCCCTGCCGCCCGCCGCTTCGGGGGTCATCGGGCCGACCCCGGGGGTCATCGGGGCCCTCGAAGCCGCCGAGGCGATCAAATGGCTCGTGGGCTTCGGCGAACCGCTCGACGGGCGGCTGCTGACCCTCGACCTGAAAACCATGCAAACCGAAACGATCGAATTTTAACACGAAAAATATGGGAAAAGGTTTCGACCAGTACGCATCGGCCTACGATGCGTGGTTCCTCGACAACCGGAACGTACTCTATTCGGAGGTCAACCTCGTGGCCTCGACACTCAAGGATGCGGGGCGGGTGCTCTCGGTGGGCTGCGGCAGCGGCCTCTTCGAGAAGATCCTGCGCGACGAATACGGCATCACCGTCACCGACGGCATCGAGCCTTCGGAGGGAATGGCCTCCATCGCCCGCAAACGGGGCATGAACGTCACCGTCACGACGGCCGAGGCGGCCGATTTCGGCAACGGCGACTACGACACGCTGCTCTTCAACGGCACCCCGAGCTATATCGGCGACCTCAGAGGGGTCGTGCACAAGGCCTACGCGGCGCTGCCCGCCGGGGGCCGGATCATCCTGATCGACGTCCCGAAGGAGAGCTCCTACGGACTGCTCTACAACCTGGCCAAGGCGGTCGGGACGTGGGACCACCCGCTGCTCGAAGGGTGCTACCCGCCGAACCCCTACCCGATCGAGTTCGTCGAGGTGGCTGCCTGGCGCACGACGGCCGAGAAGGTCGCGCTGCTCCGCGAAGCGGGCTTCACCGACCTGGAGTTTGCGCAGACGCTGACCTCGCACCCGCTGACGTCGAACGACGAGGAGGAACAACCCTCGGAGGGGTACGGCAAGGGCGACTACGTCGCCGTCACGGCCTATAAACGCTGAATGTCCGCAACGATGAAACACTGGAGCGACGAAGCGTGGGAGGCAGCCCTCCCGACCTTCGAAAAGATTCTCAGCCACCCGTTCGTCGGGACGCTGGCCGCCGGGACGCTTCCGGCGGAACGCTTCCGGTTCTACATCCGCCAGGACGCCCTCTACCTGGACGGCTACGCCCGACGGCTGGCACACGTGGCCGCACGACTGCCCCGCAAGGAGCAGACGGAGGCCTTCCTGCACTTCGCCCTGGACGGCATTGCCGTCGAGCGGGCCCTTCACGCGCAGTTCCTTGCGGGCGAACGGCCGACGCCCGGGGAGATGAGCCCGACGTGCCTGCTGTACACCTCGGTGCTGGAGGCGCAGGCCACGGCACCCGTGGAGGTCGAAGCGGCGGCCGTGCTGCCGTGCTTCGTGGTCTACCAGCGGGTCGGCGAGGCAATCCTCGCACGGGCCCGGGCCGCGGAGAACCCAGACCGTGCCGACACCCCCGCCGCAAAGGATCCGGGCGCTGCGGAGAACAGGCCCGGCCCGGGCCATAACGGCAGCACGGCCGCCGGAGCAAACCCGAACAGCGGAGAGCAGCGCCCCATCCCGCTTCCCGAAAATCCCTACCGGGCGTGGATCGAGACCTATGCCGACCCGGACTTCGCGGCCTCTTCGGAGCTGGCCACACGGATCTGCGACGAGCTGGCCGCTGCCGCCGGAGCGGAGACCCGCAGCCGGATGACCGAACTTTTCGTGCGCTGCACCCGCATGGAGTGGCTCTTCTGGGATAGCGCCTGGAATCTCGAAAACTGGAAAATATGAGCAACGAAACGAAAAAACACTACAAACGCGCGCTGACCATCGCGGGGAGCGACCCGAGCGGCGGCGCAGGCATCCAGGCCGACCTGAAGACCTTTTCAGCGTGCGGATGCTTCGGGACGTCGGCCATTGTGGCCGTTGTGGACGAGAATACGGTGGGAGTTACAGGCGTTCACCCCATCCCGGTGGAGTTTGTCACGGGACAGATCCGCTCGGTGCTGGACGACATCGGCACCGACGCCGTGAAGATCGGGATGCTGCACTCTTCGGAGTTGATCCGTGCCGTGCGCGACACACTGGCGCCATACGGACTGCGCAACGTGGTCCTCGACCCGGTGATGGTGGCCACATCGGGCGACGCCCTGCTGCAGGAGGAGGCCGTTGCGACGCTGCGCGACGAGTTGATCCCCACAGTGCGGGTCATCACGCCGAACATCCCCGAAGCGGAACTGCTCCTGGGGCAGCTGATCGACCGGCAGTCGCAACTTCCCGATGCGGCCCGGGCCTTGTCATGCGGGGGACGGGTATCTGTTTTCCTGAAGGCGGGGCACCTCACCGACGAGGAACTCGTCGACATCTTCTACAATGCCGAGACGGACGAGGTTCTTCCGTTGCGTTCGCGGCGGGTTCAGACCGTCAACACGCACGGCACGGGCTGTACGTTGTCATCGGCGCTGGCGGCGTTTCTGGCTCGGGGATTCGGGTTGAGCGATGCGGCAACACGGGCGAAGGCGTATATTGCCTCGGCGATCGAGGCGGGGGCGTCGTATGCGATCGGCCACGGGCACGGTCCGGTGCACCATTTCCACGGTTTCTGGGAATGACCCGCCCGGCTAAGAGCCGGGTTCTATGGGCTGCTGGGCCTTTAGCGGTTTCCGCAGCGTGAATCCGCGTCCAACGGTCGAAGCGCAGAACTGATTCGGAAACCATTCACTCACTCCGCCGCCCACAAAACCCGGCTCTTAGCCGGGCGGGTAAAGGCTTCGGAAACCCCGCGAAAGGTTCAGTAGCCCACAAACCCCCTTTCTTAAAGGGGGACCTTTTGGTGGCAAAAGGTACCACCAAAACCAGCCGCACGTCGCCTGCAGCGGAAGTTGCCGACGGGTTGAGTGCCCTCCTAAGAGGAGGGTTTTAGGGGCGATGGGCGAGTGAAGGGGTTCCGATCCGATCCCGCGCTTCAACCGTTGGCATCTCCGTAGGC
>CALUNH010000041.1 GCA_944321965.1 uncultured Alistipes sp. | reverse complement strand
TTGTCAGCCATGGTTTTGCCGGCGCGCTTGCGGGAATAGAGGACAAGGTTTTTCATGGAAATAGAAATCTTGCGCTCCGGACGAACCTCCATAGGAACCTGGAACGTTGCGCCACCGATACGCTTCGATTTCACTTCGACTTGGGGCGTGATGTTCTCCAGGGCCTGTTTCCAGATTTCCAGCGGAGATTTATCAGCATCCTTCATCTTCTTGCCGACGATTTCCAGCGAGTCGTAGAAAATCGTGTAGGCAATACTCTTCTTACCATCCAGCATAAGGTTGTTCACGAAACGGGTCACGGCCACGTCTCCGAACTTCGGATCCGGAAGTAGAATTCGCTTTCTTGGCTTAGCTTTTCTCATTGCTATTTACTGTCTAAAAAAATGTTTCTCGGGTGAGTTTCGGGTTATTTGCCTGCCTTGGGGCGTTTTGCTCCGTACTTGGAACGACGCTGGCGACGTCCGTCGACACCTGCGGAGTCGAGGGCACCGCGCACGAGGTGGTAACGTACACCGGGGAGGTCCTTGACACGGCCGCCGCGGACCAGTACGATGGAGTGCTCCTGGAGGTTGTGGCCTTCTCCGGGGATGTAGGCGTTGACCTCCTTGCCGTTGGTCAGGCGCACACGAGCCACCTTACGCATAGCCGAGTTAGGCTTCTTGGGGGTCGTGGTGTACACACGGGTGCAGACGCCACGGCGCTGGGGACAAGCGGCCAGGGCGGGGGACTTGGATTTGTCCTCCAGCGACAGGCGGCCGTTTCTCACTAACTGTTGAATAGTTGGCATTGTAAAACTGTCCTTTAGTTTGTTTAAAAATCTATTTCCATTGTCCAAAATGGACTGCAAAGGTACGCATTTTTTTGGAAATACAATATATAAGCCCATCTTTTTTGGCCTTTTTTCAGGAATTTGCGCCTTTTGTGATTCTTTTTACTGATCGTTTTTTAAAAACTATATTGTTTTGCTTATTATTGAACAAACAAACATCTGTTTGCCAGCGGATTGACCATCCGTCCCGGAAGAATCCGAGAATTCGCCGTTCCGAGCCCGCCGGGAATCGGTTTTCCCGCGCACAAAGCCCTCCGGGGCGGAAAGCTGCGCCCCTTCACCCGCGTCTTTCCCGGCACGGACTTTGCGAAGAGAAGCCGTCGGGAGGAAGGCCCGAGAAGCCGCTCCGACACCGAAAACACACCAGCAACCAACACCATGAAACACAACATGTTCACACTCCTTGCACCGCTTCTGGCAGTTCTGCTCTGGAACGCCTCGTGCAGTTCGGACGATTCGTCCGGCGACACGCCCGACAATCCGCCCGCCCCGCAACCCGTCTCCTACGACATCTACGTCGCAGGCTACAAGACCGTCAACTCGAAGGCCGTGGCGACGGTCTGGAAGAACGGCTCGGAACTCTACGCCCTGACCGACGGCACGTCGGACGCCTGGGCCTACGGCATCTGCGTCGACAACGGCACGGTCTGCACCGTGGGTTACGAAGAGCAGGAGGGCCACATCGTCGCCGTACTCTGGGAGAACGCGACGCTGAAATACACGCTCGGCGCCTCCGGCAGCAACTCCTACGCAATGGCTGTCACCGCCTCGGGCGGCAGCCTCTACACGGCGGGCAGCTCGACCGTCGGGGGTTCGCTGACGGCGACCGTATGGGAGAACGGCAGCCTCCTGCACACCTACTCCGTAAGCCCGGCGACGTCGCAGGCCCGGGCCGTCCTCCTTTCGGGCGGCAGCCTCTATGCCGCAGGGAACCTCCAAACGGGCGGAACGCAGCAGGTTGCCCAAGTCTGGAGGGATGCCGATGCCCTCTACACGCTGAGCGACGGGACCACACCGGGCGACATCCGCGGGCTCTGCCTCGACGGAAATACGCTCTACGCAGCGGGGCACCTCGGCGAGCAGGCCGTCGTCTGGCGGGACGACGCGCAGCTCTACACGTTGACCGACGGGAGTTCGTCGGCCGAGGCGATGTCGCTCTGGATGACCGACGGGACGCTCTACACGGCAGGCTACTACACGACGTCGAATTTCGAGGAGCAGGCCGTCGTCTGGCAAAACGGAACCCGGCTCTACACGCTTTCGAACGGCACGGCGGGCGGAAGTATGCCCTATTCCATTGCGGCGTGGGGCGAAACGGTCTTCACCGCCGGAACGCTCTTCGGCAACGGCCGCCACGCCGTTGTCTGGCAGGGAGCCGAACAGCTCTACAACCTGGGGCGGGGCGAAGCCTATGCGATGTACGTCGTCCCGCACTATGCCTCCGAGGGCGAATAACACCCGGCCCTGCAACATCCGGCCCTGCAACTACCCTGCCCCCGCGACGCCCGACCCTGCGACACTCGATCCCGCAACGCCCGATCCCGCGACGTCCGATTACACCCGACCCGACACGGCCTTTTCCGGGCCGTGTCGTTTTTTTCGCCCCTTCCGCAGAGCCGCCCGGCCCCGGACCATGCAAAGAATCGCCGAAAAAGGTTCAATCTGAAAAACTTTTACTATTTTTGTCGGCAAAATCGAAAAACAATCAAAATCAGATATGGAGTACAATTTCAAGGAGATCGAGCCGAAGTGGCAGCAGCGCTGGCGCGAACGGAAGACCTACAAGGTCGAGACGGACCCCTCGCGTCCGAAATTCTATGTCCTGGACATGTTCCCCTACCCGTCGGGGGCGGGGCTGCACGTCGGCCACCCGCTGGGCTACATCGCCTCGGACATCTATTCGCGCTACAAGCGGCTCAAGGGCTTCAACGTCCTGCATCCGATGGGTTACGACGCCTTCGGGCTTCCGGCCGAGCAGTATGCCATCCAGACGGGCCAGCACCCGGCCGTGACGACCGAACAGAATATCGACCGCTACCGCGAGCAGCTGGACAAGATCGGTTTTTCGTTCGACTGGGACCGCGAGGTGCGCACATGTGACCCCGCCTATTACAAGTGGACGCAGTGGGCCTTTCTCGAAATGTTCTCCCACTACTATGACAAACACCGGCAGCAGGCGCGGCCCATCGAGGAGTTGCAGGCAGCCCTTGCGAAATCGGGCACCGAAGGGATCGACGCAGCCTGCACCCAGGAGCTGCACTTCACGGCCGACGAGTGGAACTCGTGGGACGGGAAGCGCCGCGAACAGGTACTGCAGAACTACCGCCTGGCGTTCCGCGCCGACACGATGGTCAACTGGTGTCCGAAACTCGGAACGGTGCTGGCCAACGACGAAGTGCATGACGGACTTTCGGTGCGCGGCGGCTATCCGGTCGAGCAGAAGCGCATGAAACAGTGGCTGCTGCGCGTGACGGCCTATGCCCAGCGGATGCTGGACGGACTCGACAAGCTGCAGTGGAGCGACTCGCTGAAGGAGATCCAGCGCAACTGGATCGGCCGTTCGGAGGGTGCCCAGGTCTTCTTCGACATCCAGGGTTCGGAGAAGAAGCTGGAGATCTTCACGACCCGTCCCGATACGATCTTCGGCGTGACGTTCATGGTCATCGCCCCCGAGCATGAGTGGGTCGACGAGCTGACGACCCCGGAGAACCGCGCCGCCGTGGCCGAATACATCGAGCAGACGAAGAAGCGTTCGGAGCGCGACCGCATTGCCGACACGAAGCGCGTGAGCGGCGTGGCGACGGGCTCCTACGCCATCAACCCCTTCACCGGGCGGGCCATTCCGATCTACATCTCCGACTACGTGCTCGCGGGTTACGGAACCGGCGCCATCATGGCCGTCCCGGCACACGACTCGCGCGACTACGCCTTTGCCCGCCACTTCGGGCTGGAGATCATCCCGGTGGTCGAGGGCGGCGACCTTTCGAAGGAGTCCTATGACGCCAAATCGGGCAAAGTAATCAACTCGGATTTCCTCAACGGCATGGATGTAAAGGAGGCGATCCGGGTGATGTTTGATGAAGTCGAGCGACGCGGATTGGGCAAGAAACTCGTGAACTACCGTCTCCGGGATGCCATTTTCTCGCGCCAACGCTACTGGGGCGAGCCCTTCCCGATCTACTACAAGGACGACACGGCCTACCCGCTGTCGGCAGACAAACTGCCGCTGGAGCTGCCTCCGATCGAGAATTTCGGGCCTACGGAGCAGGGTGAACCGCCCCTGGCCCGCGTCAAGGGATGGCAGACGCCGGAGGGGTATCCCTACGAGCTGTCCACCATGCCCGGATTCGCCGGATCGTCGGCCTACTACCTGCGCTACATGGACCCGCACAACGACCGGGCGCTCGTCAGCCGCGAGGCCGATGAGTACTGGCGCAATGTCGATCTCTACGTCGGCGGCATCGAGCACGCCACGGGGCACCTGATGTACTCGCGCTTCTGGAACATGTTCCTCTACGACCTGGGCTACGTCTGTGAGGAGGAGCCTTTCAAGAAACTCGTCAACCAGGGCATGATCCAGGGGCGTTCGAACTTCGTCTACCGCGTCGTGGGGACGAACCGGTTCGTCTCGCTCGGGCTCCGCGACCAGTACGAGACGCAGGAGATCCACGTCGACGTGAACATCGTCCGCAATGACATCCTCGACCTCGACGCCTTCCGGGCCTGGCGGCCGGAGTTCCACGACGCGGAGTTCATCCTTGAGGACGGCAAGTACGTCTGCGGCTGGGCCGTGGAGAAGATGTCCAAGTCGATGTACAACGTCGTGAACCCCGACTACATCGTCGAGACCTACGGTGCCGACACGCTGCGCATGTACGAGATGTTCCTCGGGCCGCTGGAGCAGTCCAAACCGTGGGACACGAACGGCATCGACGGCGTGCACAAGTTCCTGCGGCGCTTCTGGCGGCTCTTCTACGACCGCGACGGGCGTTTCTGCGTCACGGACGAAAAGGCCACCGAAAAGGAGCTCCGCACCCTCCACAAAACGATCAAGAAGGTAACGGAAGATATCGAAAACTTCTCGTTCAACACCTCGGTGGCGGCCTTCATGATCTGCCTCAACGAGTTGGGCGACTGCTCGAAGCGCGAAGTGCTCGAACCGCTGGTCGTGCTGATCGCACCCTTTGCGCCGCATATCGCCGAGGAGTTGTGGGAGGCGCTGGGCAAGAGCGGCTCGGTATGCGATGCACAGTATCCGGTTTACGACGAGAAGCACCTCGTGCAGAGTTCGTTCGAGTATCCGGTTTCAATCAACGGAAAGCTGCGTTTCAAGAAGGAGTACGCCACGTCGATGACCCCGGCGGAGATTCAGGCGGATGTCGTCACGGCTCCCGAGGCGCAGAAGTGGATCGAAGGCAAAACCCCGAAGAAGGTGATCGTCGTCCCGGGCAAGATTATCAATATCGTGATTTGATCCGGAGGGGGGGGTGACGGTCGGTTGAGAAGGTCCGACCGTCTCAACCCGCCGCCTTTGGCGTCGTATCCAAATCTGACCCACCCCCAAACCCCCGCCTCAGGCAGGGGCTTTATGGAGACCGGTTTCGGGAAATCCGGAATGTCGGAATCCGCGGGAACGAGGAGTCGCGGACAAAAAGGCAACCGCCGCTTGACCGCCGCCTGCGGCGCCGTATCCAAATCTGACCCACCCCCAAGCCCCCGCCTCAGGCAGGGGCTTTATGGAGACCGTTTTCGGGGAATCCGGAATGTTGAACTTCCCGGGAGCGAGAGCCGTAACGCCACATTCACATTCTCCGGAAACAACCCGGAAGCCCGAACCTCCCGAAACCTCAAAACCAATACACGCCAACATACCCTGAAAAACTGCTGACCATGAAACGAACCGTCCTATTCATCTTCTCTTTTCTGCTTATGACCGCCGCCGTATCGGCACAGGACTATGGGCAGGCTGCCACGGTCCGCATCTGGGACAACGCCTCGGCGCCCCACAGCAACGGAATCACCTCGCCCGAAGAGGAACCGGAACCCTACCGGATTGCCAACACCTCGACGGCGGAACTCTATCTCTATCCGGCCGATACGACCCGGACGCCCGGTACGGGGCTGGGGGTGGTGATCTGCCCGGGCGGGGGCTATGCCCGCCTGGCCATCGCCCACGAGGGATTCCAGGTAGCCCAATGGCTGGCGGCGAACGGCATTACGGCCGCCGTGCTGAAATACCGGATGCCGAACGGACATCCGGAGGTCCCGCTCGAAGATGCCGAACAGGCGCTGCGGATGCTGCGGGGCGACGTCCCGGGCGCCGAAATCTGCCGCTGCGACAAGGTGGGGATCATGGGGTTCTCGGCCGGCGGCCATCTGGCGGCCTACGTCTCGACAATGGGGGCTGTACGTCCCGACTTTTCGCTGCTGTTCTACCCGGTCATCACGGCAAACCCGGGGCATCAGGGATCGTTCAACAACCTGATCGGCAAGGAGCGGCGCACGGCGGAGAGCGATGCCCGCTATTCGCTGGAGAATCAGGTGACGGCGCAGACGCCCCCGGCGCTGCTGCTGCTTTCGGACGACGACAGGACGGTGCCGCCGGTGAGCAGCGCCCGCTACTACAACGCCCTGAAGGAGAATGGAATCGCTGCCTCGATGCACATCTACCCGACGGGCGGCCACGGCTGGGGTTTTCGGGACGATTTCCGCTACAAGGCCCAGTGGCAGCAGGCCCTGCTCGACTGGATAGCGGATTTCGCACGGTAGCCGCCCGACGGACAGGAGCGGCCCGAAGGGAGCCGCCACCGTTCATCGAACCGAGACAAATAAAACACGATCAACACCAAACTCATGACCCGTATCCTTCACATCCTGATTATCTGCATGACCGGCATACTCGCCTTCGCAGGTTGTTCATCGGACGACCAGACGTCCGACAAGCCCGGGAATTCCGACGCCGGGGCAATCGAAGCTTCCAGGCTCATCGGTCGCTGGAAGTCGGTCGAATACCTGACCTATACGAACGGCCAATGGCTCAGCGAGCCCAACAATCTGTTCGTGGTCGAGTTTTTCGACGACGTACTCCACTGGTATGACAAAGACCCGGACATGTCCTACCCGCCGAACGTCTGTCCCTATGAGATCGAGGGAAATATCCTCAACTTCACCGTCCGTCATGATCCCGACCTCCCGAGCGTCTCCACCTACACGATCGAGGAGCTGACCGATACAAGATTAAAGTTGTGTCGTTACGAGTCCGGAGACGAACACGGATTCATTTTTGCCCGCGTTTCGGAATAGCCTGAGCGGAAGAAGATTTTCGAAGTTCCAGGACCGAAATTTTGATCCCGGATTTTTCATTCTTGAGAATGTATCGTATCTTTGTCGTTTGAACAAGATACGATACATTTTTTATGGCAGACAACACCATACTGACCCGTCTCGACGGGCTGAAGCTCAAGTACGAGGAGATCGGGCAGAAGCTCACAGACCCCGAAGTGATCGCCGACGTCAAGCAGTTCGTGCAGCTCAACAAGGAGTACAAGGAGCTCGAACCCATCATCGAGACCTCGGAGCGCTACCGCACGGCCCTCGCGAACCTCGCCGAGGCCAAGGACACCTACGCCAACGACAAGGACGAGGAGATGCGCGAAATGGCGCGTGAAATGATCACCGAACTGGAACCCCAGATCGCACAACTGGAGGAGGAGATCAAACTGCTGCTGATCCCCAAGGACCCGCAGGATTCGAAGAACGCCATCGTGGAGATCCGCGGCGGTACGGGCGGCGACGAGGCCGCGATCTTCGCCGGAGACCTCCTGCGCATGTACACCAAGTACATCGAGTCGAAGGGCTGGAAATACGAAATCACCTCCTCGTCCGAGGGTGCCGCAGGCGGCTACAAGGAGGTCGTCATGAAGGTTACCGGGCAGAACGTCTACGGAACGCTCAAGTACGAGTCGGGCGTGCACCGCGTGCAGCGCGTGCCGCAGACCGAAACCCAGGGCCGCGTCCACACCTCGGCCGCATCGGTTGCGGTGCTGCCCGAAGCCGAGGAGTTCGATGTCGAGATCTCGATGAACGACATCCGCAAGGATATCTTCTGCGCCTCGGGACCCGGCGGGCAGTCGGTCAACACGACCTATTCGGCCATCCGCCTTACGCACATCCCCACGGGTATCGTCGTGCAGTGCCAGGACCAGAAGTCGCAGCTGAAGAACTTCGACAAGGCCTTCGAGGAGCTCCGCACGCGGGTCTTCAACCTCGAATACTCGAAATACCTCGACGAAATCGCCTCGAAACGCAAGACGATGGTCTCGACGGGCGACCGCTCGGCCAAGATCCGCACCTACAACTACCCGCAGGGGCGCATCACCGACCACCGCATCAACTACACGATCTACAACCTCGCGGCCTTCATGGACGGCGACATCCAGGACTGCATCGACCACCTGATCGTCGCGGAAAATGCCGAGCGCCTGAAGGAGAGCGAACTCTGATCCCGCCCGGCGGGCAATATTCCGGGGCGCAGGGACGTTTTACAGGAAATTTCCGGTATGATGAAACGACTGACCATGCTGCTGTTGCTGGCGGGCGTGCTCGTTGCGGGCACGGCCGGAGCTGCCGTGCCGAAACCCCGGCCGCTCTACATCGTCAACGGCAAGGTGATGGATGAGATCCAGCAAATCCCGCCCGAAGAGATCGAACGGGTCGAGACGCTTCCGGCCGACGAGGAGACCATCGCCCGCTACGGAGAACGCGCCGCGCACGGCGTGATCCTCATCACGCTGCGCTACGATGAACCGGCCTCGTTCCCGGCCGACACGACCTTCGGAAGCTACATCGCCCGGCAGATCCGCTGGGAAAACGACGATCCCGTCGCGCGGGTTGTCCTGCGCTATACGGTCACGCCGGAGGGCATCGTCCGGGTCGACGAAACGCTGGAATCCACCGACAACCGCCTCAAACGCCGGGTCCTGAAGGCCGTGGAGGAGTCTCCGCGCTGGCAGCCGGCCCGGAAGAACGGGCAACCGGTCTCCAGCGAAGGAATCCTGAGCATCCAGCTTCCCGAAGGGCGGCGGATGCCGCGACAGGTGGAGTTGGTCTACCGCTGACAAAGCCGGGAGGGGGGGGGAGAGAAGGACAGAAGAAGGGAAAGTAGAAGCCAGAGACCGAAAGAGTGAAGGCCGGAACCCCGGAGCCGAAAGAGCAGGGGGGGGGCAGAGGAAGCTGAGAGACAGAGGAGGCAGAGAGACAGAGGGGGGGGGCCGAATACCACGAAAACAAGAAGCCGGAAAGCGGCAACAGAATAAAGAACGGAATCAAGGAGACCAGGTCCCGAAGGCCGAAGTCGAAACGCGAGCGAACCGTGAGTACAGAACTGAAGAGCAAGAAAAAGGGTCGGGAGACAACTCCCATGCCCGCACCCGCATTTCACCTATCCATCACCTTAAAAACCGGAGACTTATGAAGACCAACTCCTTTGCTGCCTGGATCGTGGCAGTCCGCCCCTACAGCCTGGGCAATGCCGTCATTCTGATCCTTGTGGGGTCAGCCCTCGCCTGGACCGACGGATCGTTCCACTGGCTTCCGGCACTGCTGTGCCTCGTATTCGCCGTGCTGATGCAGTGCACGGCCAATCTGGTCAACGACCTGTGGGACTTCCTCAAAGGCGCCGACCAGCCCGACCGGCTGGGACCCGACCGCGCCTTCGCCAAGGGATACATCACCCCCCGCGCCATGAAGGCCGGAATCGCAGCCTTCACCGTCGCATCGGCAGCCGCCGGAATCGGCATCCTCGGCTGGGCCCTGCGCCACGACATGCTGGCCTGGGGCGGCTGGGAACTCGTCGCCGTCGGTGCCGCCTGCATCCTCTTCGCCTACTTCTACACCGCGGGACCGTGGCCCCTGGCCTATCACGGACTGGGTGACGTGGCCGTCATCCTCTTCTTCGGCCTCGTACCCGTCGGGTTTACCTACTACGTCCAGACCGGCATGTGGAACTGGGAGACGATCGTCACGGCCCTGGCCTGCGGACTGGTGATCGACACCATGCTCATGGTCAACAACTTCCGCGACCGCGAGGAGGATGCCCGCTGCGGAAAACGCACCGTGGTCGTCTGCCTCGGAGCGAAATTCGGAAGCTGGAGCTACTTCGGGCTCGGAGCCGCCGCCGCGGTGCTGTGCCTGTCGCTGCTGGCCGGAGGCCGCACCTGGGCCGCGCTGCTGCCGCTCCTCTACCTCGCAGGGCACATCGCCACCTGGCGCAAGATGGTCCGCATCGACCACGGCGACCAACTCAACATCTGTCTCGGCGAGACGGCCCGGAACATCATGCTCTTCGGGGCGCTCCTGACAATTGGAATTCTGCTCGGCTGATGGCTGAAAATCCACATATTACCCTGCGGGAACTCCAGCGCCGCGTGAAGTCGGTGCTCGAAGGGGCCTTCGCCCTGCCCCTCTGGGTGAGTGCCGAGATCTCCGACATCAAGGTCAACTACTCGGGCCACTGTTATCTGGAACTCGTCGAAAAGGCCGAAAAAGGGGGCGACAACGGAGTCCCCACGGCCCAGGCCCGGGCCGTGATCTGGAAATCGCACTTCCCCCGCATCGCCGCATACTTCGAGGCCGAAACGGGTCAGCGCCTCGTCCCGGGGTTGAAGATCCTGGCCAAAGTGCTGGTTTCGTACCACGAACTGTACGGGTTCTCGCTGCAGATCACCGACGTGGACCCTTCGTTCACACTGGGCGACCTGGAGCGTCAGCGACAGCAGACCATTGCGCAGCTGCAGCAGGACGGCGTCTGGGAGATGAACCGCGGGGTGCCGATGCCGACGGTCGTGCAGCGCGTGGCCGTCGTGTCGAGCGCCCAGGCCGCCGGGTATCAGGATTTCTGCAAGGAGCTGGCAAAGAGCCCCTACCGGTTCGAGGTGGAGCTCTTCGACGCCTTCATGCAGGGCGAGGCCGCCGAAGGGTCGATCATCGACGCCCTGTGCCGCGTGGCCGACCGGTTGGAGGAGTTCGATGCCGTGGTGATCATCCGCGGCGGCGGCTCGCGCAGCGACCTGAACTGCTTCAACGCCTACCGCCTCTGCTCCTACGTGGCACAGTTCCCCCTGCCGCTCATCACGGGAATCGGGCACGACAAGGATACAAGCGTCGCCGACATGGTGGCCCACACCGCCCTGAAGACCCCGACGGCCGTGGCCGGATGGCTCGTCGAGCGGATGGACCGCATTTGCGGATGGCTCGATGCCGCCGCGCTGCAGCTGCACGACGGCGTGCTGCGCCTGTCCCGCACGCAGCAGGTGCGGCTCGAAGAGCTGGCGGGCGACGTGCGGCACCTCTCGCTCGGGCTGCTCCGGCAGCGCGGGCTTGAGTTGGGGAGTCGTGAGGAGGTTTTCCGGCAGGCCGTCGGGAGTTTCCTCCGTCAGCAGAGGCAGCAGCTTGCCGCAACGGGCGAACTGGTCGAGAGCCGTTCGCCGCGGCACATCCTTCGCATGGGATTTGCCGTGGTGCGCAGCGGCGGCCGGGCCGTAACGTCGGTCCGGCAAGTGGCGGCCGGCGAACGGCTCACGATCAATGTCGCCGACGGGCGCTTCTCCGCCGAGGTAAAGGCCGAAAAGAGATCCGAAAAATAACACAAAACCAGAGCCGGGTCGGCCCGGCCCCAAAGATTATGGCAAAGAAACAACAGCAGGAACCGAGTTACACCGAGGCGATTGCCGAGATCGAACGCATTCTCGGCCGCTTCCGCAGCGAAGAGATGGATGTGGACAGCCTCGCCGCCGAAGTCCGGCGCGCCACGGAACTCATCGCCGTCTGCAAGGCCAAACTCCAAAAGGCCGAAGAGGAGGTGAACAAAATTCTCGAAGCATGAAAAGGCTGATTCGCTGGGCCCTGAACCACATCCCGCGGCCCGTGCTGCAGCGCATGGCCTCGTGGACCGTGCCCGTCATGGGGTTGTTCTACCGCGGGCGCGGCGTGGAGTGTCCCCTCTGCGGTTCGAAATACCGGAAATTCCTCCCCTACGGGTATGTGCGGTCGCGCGCCAACGCCCTCTGTCCGAAGTGTCTGTCGCTGGAGCGCCACCGGCTGCTGTGGCTCTATCTGACACGCGAAACCGATCTGCTGACCGCCTTCCCGCGCACGCTGCACATTGCTCCCGAGGTGTGTATCATGCGTCACCTGAAGTCCCACTTCAAGTCCCGGCCCGGGCAGTACCTGACGGCCGATCTCGAAAGCCCGCTGGCCGACCTCCATTTCGACGTGCAGCAGATTCCGCTGGAGGACAACTCCGTGGATGTCGTGCTCTGCAACCACATCCTCGAACACGTCGCCGACGACCGCAAAGCCCTGCGCGAACTGCACCGCATCCTCAAGCCCGGCGGCTGGGGAATCCTCCTCTCACCCGTCGACCGCGACTACGAGCAGACCTTCGAGGACGATTCGATCGTCGATCCCGACGAACGTACCCGCATCTTCGGGCAATACGACCACCGGCGCATCTACGGGCAGGATTACATCGACCGCCTGCGCGAGGCGGGTTTCGAGGCCGCCGACATCGACTACGCCGCCGCGCTCCCCGACGCGGAGCGGCTCCGCTACGCCCTCCCCGAAGACCATATCTACGTGGTGTACAAATACTGACGTCGCGACCTCCGCACGAAACAGCCTCCCCGCACCCGCAAGGTCCGGAGAGGCTTTTCCGTGGGTGTTTGCCGCGTTCAACAGAGTCAGTAGAGATAGAAGACGATTCCGATGAAGTGGCACACCACCGCCAGGTTGATCAGCAGGTGCCAAACCATGTGGTGGTACCGGAACCCCTTGCGCGCGTAGAACCACGCTCCCAGCGTATAGAGCACCCCGCCCGCCGCAATCAGCCACAGCAGCTGCGTCGAGGCGTGACGGATGAACAACGGCAGGAAAAAGAGGATCGTCCAGCCCATCACCAGGTAGATCGTCAGGCTCACCGCCGGAATCGACCGCCGCGACAGCGACTTGTAGAAAACCCCGAAAACCACCATCGTCCATTGCAGGATTGTAATGAAAAGACCCTGCCAGCCCCCGATCACCGACAAAGCTATCGGCGTATAGCTCCCCGCAATGGCCACGTAGATGAAAATGTGATCCAGGATGTGGAACACCTCCTTGTGCCGCGAGGCCGGATTCATCGAGTGGTAGAGCGTCGAGGCCAGGAACATCAGGAAGATCGAAATCACGAAAACCGAAACCGAAACCGAAGCCAGAACCCCCTCGGAATCGTGAACATAGGCCCAAACCGCAGCAAACGGCAGCGACACCAGCGACAAAAACGACATCACCCCGTGAGACACCGAATTGGCAACCTCCTCGCCCAAAGTCGGAATGTAAATCCCCTTTTTTCTCTCCATAACGCAACCATTTGATTCAACGTGCCAAATTTATAATTTTTTTTCATATCTTTGCCAGCAATAGGTATACGGTTAGGTAAAATGGACTTTTCGCGCTACGAAAATCTCCGCTCTCTCGTGCGGACGAACTTCTCGGAGCAGACGCAACGTCTGGTCGATGAGGTACTTGAATATGCCGAAGAAAAACTCGGCGGTCTCGTGCGCTATGACGGCACGCCCCTGATCGACCACGGTGTCGCCGTCGCCGAAATCGTCATCTCCGAAATCGGACTCGGAAGAAACTCGACCCTCTCGTCGATCCTCCACGACGTCGTCCGCATCGCCCACAAGCAACTCCCCGCTGAGGAGTTCCTCGCCCTGACCGCCGACATCCAGAACCGGTTCGGAGAACAGGTCGTCGGAATCACCATGGGGCTCTCGAACATCTCCGAACTCCGCCTCAAGGTCGCCAAAGAGCAGGCCGACAACTTCCGCGACCTGATCGTCAGCTACTCCGAGGACCCCCGCGTGATCCTCATCAAACTCGCCGACCGTCTCGAAGTCATGCGCTCGCTCGACATCTTCCCCCGCGAAAAGTGGCGCAAGAAGAGCTGGGAGTCCATGAACCTCTATGCCCAGATCGCTCACAAACTCGGCCTATACTCGATCAAGAGCGAACTGGAGGATATCGCCCTGAAGTATCTCGAACCGAAGGATTACGAACATATCGTCACCAAACTCGAAGAGAGCGCCGACGAACGCCGCGCCTTCATCGCACGCTTCCTCGTGCCCATCGAGCAGCGGCTCAACCAGCTCGGCATCCACTACCACATCAAGAGCCGAACCAAGTCGATCTTCTCCATCTGGAACAAGATGCAGAAACAGCACGTACCCTTCGAGGGCGTCTACGACATCTTCGCCATCCGCATCATCATCGACTGCCCCCAGGAGCAGGAAAAACAGCTCTGCTGGACCGCCTACTCCGTGGTCACGGACTTCTACACCCCAAACCCCAACCGGATGCGTGACTGGATCTCGATCCCCAAGTCGAACGGCTACGAGTCGCTCCATACGACCGTCTCGGCCGAAAGCCGCTGGGTCGAGGTGCAGATCCGCACCGAACGCATGGATGCCGTCGCCGAGCGCGGTATCGCCGCACACTGGCGCTACAAGGGCGTCGCACAGGGCGCACAGACCAGCGAACAGTGGCTGAGCCGCCTGCGCGAACTGATGGAGGATACCACACACTCGCTGGCACAGCGTTTCGACGCCAAACCCGCTTCGGGCGAGATCTTCGTATTCACCCCCAACGGCGACCTGCGCAAATTGCCCGAAGGGGCTACGCTGCTCGACTTCGCCTTCGATATTCATACGAACCTCGGATCGACCTGCGTCGGCGGAAAGGTCAACAACCGCGCCGTCTCGATCCGCGAAACCCTCAAGAACGGAGACATCGTCGAAATTCAGACCCAGAAGAACCAGACCCCGAAGTCCGACTGGCTGAACGTCGTCGTCACCTCCAAGGCCCGCAACAAGATCAAGTCGTTCCTCCGCGAAGAGCAGGCCAAGCATACCCGCATGGGCCGCGAAGAACTGGAACGAAAACTCAAGAACTGGAAGATGGCCATCTCGATCGACGAGGCCGTGGCCTATCTCGCCCGTCACTTCAAGCTCCGCCTCGGAAGCGACGTGTACGGGCTGATCGCCACCCAGAAGCTCGACTTCGGGACCATCAAGGAGCTGCTCTCCCGCCACCTCTCCGGCGAAGCCGCCGAAGAGCGGCGCGCCGCGGCCGCCGAGGTCGAACGGCAGAAGGCCGCCATGCACGCCGCACAGGAGAAGGCCGCTCCGCAGGATGCCCTGGTGATCGATGACGACATCTCCAAGATCCAGTACAAACTGGCCAAGTGCTGCAACCCCATCAAGGGCGACGACGTCTTCGGATTCGTGACGATCAACTCCGGGATCACCATTCACCGCTGCGACTGCCCCAATGCCAAGCGTATGCGCGAAAACTACCCATACCGCGTCGTCGAGGCCCGCTGGCGGCAGTCCGCCGAGGGAGCCTTCCGCGTCTCGATCCGCATCGTCGCAGCCGATACCACCGGCATGGCAAACCACATCACCGAGGTCATCATCCGCGACCTGAAACTCAACATCCGCTCGATCAACTTCGCCGCGGCAGGGAACGGGTGCATCGCCGGAACCGTCGCCGTCGAGGTCCCCGGAACGGCCGTCGTCGATACGCTCATCCACCAGATCATGCGCATCAAGGGCGTACAGCGCGCCTACCGCATCAACTGATTCGAAAACACTTTTTACCCACACTATCGATCAATGAATAACAGCTCTATCAGCGTCGTTTTTGCCGACTCGTCGCACGCGCACTACGCCCCGCGTATCTGCCAGCTGATCTACGAGTCCGCATTGCAGCGGGGAACCGGGATCGCAAAACGATCCCCGGAGTACATCGCCGCAAAAATGACCGGTGGCAAGGCCGTCGTGGCGCTGGACGGTGAAAAACTGGTCGGGTTCAGCTACATCGAGTGCTGGGGGCATGGCGACTTCGTCGCAACCTCCGGTCTGATCGTCGACCCCGAGTACCGGCACATGGGACTCGCGGAGCAGATCAAACGACGAACCTTCGAACTGGCCCGACGACGATTCCCGTATGCCAAGTTATTCAGTATCACTACGTCGCTCCCCGTCATGAAGCTCAATTCACGCATGGGATACGTCCCCGTCACCTTCTCCGAGCTGACCGAGGACGAGGAGTTCTGGAAGGGGTGCGAAGGCTGCTGCAACTACGACATCCTCCAGCGAAACAACCGCCGCATGTGTCTCTGCACCGGAATGCTCTACGACCCCGCCAAGGAGCCGCCCCAGAAGCATTCCCGTTTCGCTCCCTACGCCATGTTCCTCAGGAACAAAATCAAAAAACTCTTTCACCTGAAATAAAAAACAAGACATAAAGCCATGGATACCAAGAAAAAAGTCGTGCTGGCATTCAGCGGTGGGCTGGATACCTCGTTCTGCGTGAAGTACCTCTCCGAAGAGAAGGGTTACGATGTCTATACGGCCATCGCCAATACCGGAGGCTTCTCCAAACCCGAACTCGAACGCATCGAAAAACGCGCCATGGAACTCGGGGCCGTCAAGCACGCCACACTCGACATCGAACAGGAGTACTACGAGAAGAGCATCCGCTACATGGTCTTCGGAAACATCCTCCGAAACGGAACCTATCCCATTTCGGTCAGTTCCGAGCGCATCTTCCAGGCCATCGCCATCATCGAGTACGCCAAGCAGATCGGCGCAGATGCCGTGGCGCACGGTTCGACCGGCGCCGGAAACGACCAGGTGCGTTTCGACCTCACGTTCCAGATCCTCGCGCCCGGAATCGAGATCATCACCCCGACCCGTGACATGACCCTCACGCGCGAATACGAAATCGACTACCTGCGCAAGCACGGCATCACGGCCGACTACAAGAAGATGGAATACTCGATCAACAAGGGCCTCTGGGGTACCTCGATCGGCGGCAAGGAGACCCTCCATTCGGAGCAGACACTCCCCGAAGAGGCCTACCCCAGCCAGATCACGGCCGAAGGTGAGGAGCATCTCAAGCTCTCGTTCGAAAAGGGCGAGCTCTGCGCCGTGAACGGGCAGCCCTACGCCGACAAGGTCGAGGCCATCCGCGCCGTCGAGGCCATCGGCTCGAAGTTCGGTATCGGACGCGACATGCACATCGGAGACACGATCATCGGCATCAAGGGCCGCGTCGGATTCGAGGCCGCAGCCCCGATGCTCATCATCGCCGCTCACAAGATGCTCGAAAAGCACACCCTCACCAAGTGGCAGATCTACTGGAAGGATCAGGTCGCCACGTGGTACGGCATGTTCCTCCACGAGGCGCAGTACCTCGAACCCGTCATGCGCGACATCGAGGCCATGCTCCTCTCCTCGCAGCGAAACGTAACGGGTACCGTCGAGTTGATCCTCCGCCCGCGGAACTACACGCTCGTCGGCGTCGACTCGTCGTACGACCTCATGAAGACCGACTTCGGCGAGTACGGAGAGGTCAACAAGGCCTGGACCGCCGACGACGTGAAGGGATTCACGAAGATCCTCGGCAACCAGATCAAGATCTACTACAACGTCCAGAAACGCAACGAAAAACCCGAAAAATGATCCGCGCGGGAATCATCGGAGGAGCCGGATACACGGCCGGAGAACTGATCCGACTGCTGGTGAACCACCCGCAGGTCGAGATCGCCTTCGTACACAGCACCTCCAACGCCGGGAATCTCCTCACGGAAGTTCACGGCGGACTGGATGGTGAGACGTCGATGCGCTTCTGCGAGGCGTATGACCTCGCGGCGGTCGACGTGGTCTTCCTCTGTTCGGCACACGGCCAGAGCCGCACGTGGCTCGCGGAGCAACAGCTGCCCGAAGGACTGCGGATCATCGACCTCGCGCAGGACTTCCGCGACGAGTCCGAAGGGTTCGTCTACGGGCTGCCCGAAATGAACCGCGAGCGCATCCGCTGCGCCCGCCGCGTCGCCAATCCGGGCTGTTTCGCAACGGCCATTCAGCTGGCCCTGCTGCCGCTGGCCGCCGCAGGGCTGCTGCAGGACGAGGTGCACGTCACGGCCGTCACGGGTTCGACCGGCGCCGGCGTGAAACCCTCGCCCACGACCCATTTCAGCTGGCGAGCCGCGAACCTCTCGGTCTACAAGGCCTTCACGCATCAGCACCTCCTGGAGATCGGCCGCAACATCCGCCTGCTGGAGCCCGCATTCGGGAGCGAGATCAACTTCGTGCCCATGCGCGGCGACTTCACCCGCGGCATCCTCGCCAGCGTCTACACAACGTGTGAACTCGACGAGGAAGCGGCCCGGAAACTCTACGCAGACTACTATGCCGAAGCCGCCTTCACCCATGTGGCGGAGCGCGGGGTCGATCTCAAACAGGTCGTGAACACCAACAAGGCGCTGGTCCATGGGGCCAAACACGGATCGAAACTCCACGTCGTCTCGGTGATCGACAACCTCCTGAAAGGAGCCTCGGGCCAGGCCGTGCAGAACATGAACCTGATGTTCGGGTTCGACGAAAAAGAGGGACTGCGGCTCAAGGCCTCCGCATTTTAACAAGCAGAGAGCCGTTCCGTCGCGGAACGGCAAAACAAAAAAAACGGATCCATGGAACTTTTCAACGTATATTCACTCTATCCGATCGAACCCGTGCGGGGAAAGGGGTGCTTCGTCTACGACGAGGCCGGAACCGAGTACCTCGACCTCTACGGCGGACACGCCGTCATCTCGATCGGACACGCGCAGCCCGACTACGTGAAGGCCGTTTCGGAGCAGGTCGGAAAACTCGGTTTTTACTCCAATTCGGTCATGAACTCGCTGCAGGTCGAGCTGGCACAGCGACTCGGCCGCGTGTCGGGTTATGACGACTACCGGCTCTTCCTCTGCAACTCCGGCGCCGAAGCCAATGAGAATGCCATCAAGCTGGCATCGTTCCACACCGGGCGCAGCAAGGTCCTGGCCATCGACAAGGCGTTTCACGGACGTACCTCCGGAGCCGTGGCCGTCACGGACAATGCTGCCATCTCGTCGCCCTTCAACCGCACGCCCAACGTCGAATTCACCCCGCTGAACGACCTCGAAGCCGCCCGCACGAAGCTCGCCTCTCGCGAGTATGCCGCCGTCATCGTCGAAGGCATTCAGGGCGTGTCGGGCATCCACTGCCCCACGGACGAGTTCCTCCGCGGGCTGCGCGAGGCGGCCACGGAGACCGGAACGCAGCTCATCCTCGACGAGATTCAGTCGGGATACGGACGCACGGGGCGCTTCTTCGCCCATCAGCAGGCCGGGATTCGCCCCGACCTGATCACCACCGCCAAAGGAATGGCCAACGGTTTCCCGATCGGCGGCGTGTTGATCGCCCCCCACTTCGAGGCCCGGCCCGGGATGCTCGGAACCACCTTCGGAGGCAACCACCTCGCCTGTGCCGCGGCCATTGCCGTCCTGAAGGTCATCGAGCGCGAAGGACTCGTCGAAAATGCCGCCTCGGTCGGGAAATACCTCCTCGATGAGCTGCACGCCATGGAGGGGTTGAAGGAGGTGCGCGGACGCGGGCTGATGATCGGTATCGAGATCGACGGATCGGGATCGGAACTCCGCAAGCGGCTCCTCTTCGAAAAGCACATCTTCACCGGAGGCGCCGGAGCATCCGTCGTCCGGCTGCTGCCCGCACTGTGTCTCTCGCACGAACTCGCCACGCGATTCCTCGAAGCTTTCCGCGACACGCTGCGAAACAATTAACCCCGTTCGGGACGGGCTCCGGGGTGCGGCGGCAAACGTCGCCGCGGCGTCGGAGCCCCCGCAAAGACCCCGGCACCCCAAAACATGCACAAGAAATGAAAAAATTCACCTGCGTACAGGATATCGGCGACCTCAGGGCTGCCGTCGCCGAAGCCTTCGAAATCAAACGCAACCGATTCCAGTTCACCGGATTGGGCCGCAACAAAACCCTGCTGATGCTCTTCTTCAATTCGAGCCTCCGCACCCGCCTCTCAACCCAGAAGGCCGCCATGAACCTCGGCATGAACGTCATGGTCCTCGACGTCAACCAGGGCGCCTGGAAACTCGAAACCGAGCGCGGCGTCGTGATGGACGGCGACAAGGCCGAACACCTGCTCGAAGCAATCCCCGTCATGGGATCCTACTGCGACGTGATCGGCGTGCGATCCTTCGCCCGTTTCCAGGACAAGGCCGAGGATTACGAGGAGCGCGTCCTGGAGCAGTTCATCCGCTACTCGGGACGTCCGGTCTTCTCGATGGAGGCCGCGACCCGTCACCCGCTGCAGAGCTTCGCCGACCTGATCACCATCGAGGAGCACAAGACCACCGAGCGCCCGAAGGTCGTCATGACCTGGGCGCCCCACCCCAACGCCCTGCCGCAGGCCGTGCCCAACTCCTTCGCCGAGTGGATGAACGCCGCCGGCTATGATTTCGTCATCACCCATCCCGAAGGCTACGAACTCGACCCGCAGTTCGTCGGCGGAGCCCGCGTCGAGTACGACCAGCGCAAGGCCCTCGAAGGCGCCGATTTCGTCTACGCCAAGAACTGGGCCGCCTACACCGATCCCAACTACGGAAAGGT
>CALUNH010000040.1 GCA_944321965.1 uncultured Alistipes sp. | reverse complement strand
TCTCTGTAAATTCCTAACCTTCAATATTTTCAAAGAACTTTCATGATTTTTTACCGGACACTAGTGATATATAATATTAAAGCAATATGAGTTACTTTAATTTCATAACACTCCCGGCCAGTTTAAATTTGTCAATGATATGAGGAATCTCGACATGATTCTTGCCTAAATATTTTTGCGATTGATAATCTTCTACGCGATAATAATTCTTTCCTGTGCCGCAATTCTTGCCTCTTTTAAGAGTGCAGAAACTTTGTAAATAGCTTACAGCAATAGCAGGTTTCTTAATGATTTTCAAACCCGATGCATTGAAGATTGCAACCATGTGTTCGTAGATCTTTTCTGTGGAATACCGTTCTCCTGGTTTAAAATAACTCTGTATAAGAGTTCGAAATGGATGTTCTTGATCCAGCGCGTTGAACAACACCGCATTGTAAAATCCCCGAAACCATTTATTGTCTTTATCTCTCGCCTCTGACAATATGTCAACAAGGTATTCATGGGGTGCATAATCCATTAATTGATAAAAGCGGGAAATAAAAACTTTTAGCTCTCTTGAAGCGATCCTTTTGGCTTGTGCCATCAGATTTTTACTCATAGTTCCGTCTGCGATACGGTCTTTCAAGAGTCGTGCACATTCGTCGATATTTGCATTTTGAATTGCTTTTAGTTCATCACTTACCGCAATCTCAATAGCCTGTTGTTTATTGGAATATGGCTCTTCATCATTAGTAATTTCAAGAATCTCGCAATCTTGTTCCAGGGCTGTTATAATAGCTCTTGCATCAAAGTACAATTGAGACCGGAGTCGAATAAATTCTTCAAGAGCATCTAAATTGAGATACGAGATAGTCAATTTTTCCTCTATGTTATAGCGTACTAATGAAATCGGGACACTGCCTCCATATGAAACTTTCCATCCTGAAACTTGATTGACAACGGATCGGACGGCATTGGCATGTAGTACATCGTTATAATTTGCTATCCCGAGGTTCATTAAATCAAAAAGTTTGATGATCCACTCTGCGCAGGCTATATTATGTTGTTTGTCAAATTTCTTTTCGCCTGTTTGTCTGGCGCGGATATCATAAATGAACCGCTCGCTCAACAATCCATCTTTATGGCGGCATCTGCCGGCTATCTGTAATAATTTCTCGGGAGACAATAGCGTATAAAGATATCTTGTATCCGATACGGATATGAGGTGGTATCTATCTTCGATGTCTATGCCTGTGAAAAAGGTACAACTTAAAAAGGTTATTTGTTTGTTTAAATGAGTTCCTATTTCTTTTTGTGGATAATATTCACCCGCCTGTTGTTCGCTCTGGCTACTGCACCATATTTCGCATTGACCTTTCAACTCATCCGGTAATAACTCAATGATTACGCGCATGGAGGATACTGAATTGTAGGCTACGACGATTTTGTCTTCCGGATATTGTCGTGTGATTTGTTTCAATGTTTTAGCCACCGAGCCTGCAATATTCAATGTTCGTATCATGTGGATAGGACGACGGATGAATTGCTCGTATTTTACATCGATTAAAGGTAAATCAGCTAATCGAGGGTCGGAAAATGGTCGAATTGTTGCAGAAACCAGACAACGATTCCGTTCCGGGAATCGAAAGAAGTAGTCGATAACATCCTCTAATGCCGGTCGATATACGCCATCTGTTTGATAGGAATCGATTTCGTCAATCATGATATGCCATTTTTCCAAATTAAGGGGTAAATACTCCATTAATCTGGGTAAACTGTCTGCCACGACCAGAATTTTTTTGTGTGGAATCTCCGTGTTGCTTAAATAGGCTCGAATCTTTTCCGCAGATACTTTCTGTATATTACCTATTGCGCTGCCTACATAGAGATACTTTTCTGTTCCATCGGGAGCTATCCCTTTTCGATATTTTTCATAAGCCAAACTTCTGGTAGGGCAGACTACGATACAATTATTTTCTGCTGTTAAAGCCAGAGTGGTAGCCCCGATGCCTGTAACGTTTTTTTTGATTATACCATATGGGAGTTGGCGAAATACATCGCTAAACCTTTTGGTGTTATCTTTGATGAGAACTTCCAGGGAATCCAGCCTGTTTTCTGTGGTTTTATTAGGGTGCAGGCGGTATTCGATACCGGGAACATCCAAGACTTCTGCATTGTTGATTATGCATTTTACAACAACATGATCTTTCTCCTCCGTTTCAAATTGGTAACGAGGATCGTCTATCTGTCTGGCTTCATTTGCCAGCATGCAAAGAACGATAGTTTTTCTTGCTTCCATATATGAAAAATTATGTTCCGAGCTCTCCCTCCTCTCTCGGAACGGTTAGAAAAGATTGTCTGTGCTCTCACCGCAGACAATCTCAATACTCAAACTGTCTTGATTTAATCAAGATCAGGATAGAAGAACCATGTTTGGTCCCTTTTTAGATATATACAAGATAAGCAAAATTTTTATAAAATCCAAATATTTTAATGATTATTTTGTTGTAAATCAGCGTTTTTATGTAGAAGTTGATTTTCCAGTCGTCCGATGTGATTGCTGATATTTTTATTCAGAACCTGCGCATATGAACGTTGTGTGACCGATATGTCGGAATGCCCCAGCAACTTGCTTACAACTTCTATGGGGACATCATTGTACAGCAAGATGGTTGTAGCAAAAGTTTTGCGGGCTGTATGATGCGTTAATTTTTTATCGATACCTACGATGTCTGCGATTTCCCGCAAGTAAGAGTTGATCTTTTGATTGGAGATTCGAGGTTGAACATAATTGCCTACTTGGCAATGTTCCCGGAACCAAACGATCAATTGTTCCGCTTGTGGGAGCAAAGGAATTGAAATTTCACGATCTGTTTTCTGACGAATCAGTGCTATCCAGTTCCTGCCGTCAAATCCTTTTGCGATATGTTTTGGTTGCAGAGCCTGTGCTTCATGGTAGGCTAATCCCGTATAGACCGAGAAAAGATAAATGTTCTTGACTGTTTCCAGCCGCATCTGTACGAAATGAAAATCTTCCAACTTGTGGAGTTCTTCCTGGGTGAGAAAGACCAGTCTTTTTCGCTCTTTTAGAGGCTTGTATTCGACGAACGGGTCTTGCTGGATATAATTGCAGCGGAACGCATAATTGACCATCTGACGCACTCTTTGCATGATCTTGTTGATGGTGATGGCTTTCAGCCCTCGTTCCATGAGTGCTTCTTCAAACTGCTTTATGAACCGGTAGTCCACATTTCGAATCGGAATATCTTGTAAGCCATATGTAGTCTGTATATATCGTTCAACATGGGCAAATACTTCTCGGAATTTCTGCCATGTCGCAGGTGAATATTCTTTGCCTATGAGTTGTGACATTTTGTCCAGACGTTCCCGGAAAATCCCGCACAACGTATGATTTTCTACTGTTTTTTGTTTATAAAGGGCATAGATCTCTCCAAGTGATACGTTGCCGTCTGCTTCATATAATCTGCGCTCGATTCCTTTAAGTTCAATCGTGATGTCTTGCAGACGACGATTTATCAGTACGGCATCTTCTGATGTGCCCCGAACGCATTGAGCCTCTTTATCCCACAATCCGGGGACGACATAAAGACCTGTTGAGAACTGCTGACGTCCCGTGCCGTCTGTTGTTAATTTACAGTAGATCGGGGCTGTACCCCTTCGATTCTTTTTAAATTCGTAGAGATAGTAAGTGATTCGCAGTATTTCGATCATAGTTTACAGACTGTTTTGTAACTTGTTGAAATACCTTCTTTTACAAGTCTGGAATACAATTTTTCCTTAAATGCGACTTGTATTCCAACGAACCCCCTGAATATCCCGATTCTATGCCCTAATATTAAAATATTTTAAATATAGTGGGTTTTATTATCTGCTGATTATTAGGTATTTGCTTGTTTGTGGGATATGAAAAAAGAGGTTAAACATTGCTGTTTAACCCCTTTTGGTAGCGGGAGGAGGACTCGAACCTCCGGCCTTCGGGTTATGAGCCCGACGAGCTACCAACTGCTCCATCCCGCGATATATCTTCCGTGCCCTCTTCCAACCGTCTCTCCGAAGCCAATCACCGCTTCCCAAGCCAGCCAGCCTCATCGGGCCCCTTTATCGCTTTTGCGTGTGCAAAGATAAGTCAAATATTTCTTTCTTCCAAATCAAAATCCGTCCGAAGACCGGTCCAGAGGAGCATATGTCCTTTTTATCAGACGCTTACACCGAAAAAATTATTTCAGGGCCCCGGCGACAATCTCCGCCAGATCGCGTACTTCACCCTTCGTTCCGCGGCCGATGGCCTTCTTGCAGAGCGGGCAGGCCGTGACGATCACATCGGCCCCCGTAGCCTCCAGTTCCCCGGCCACGGCCCGAGCAATCTGCACCTGCTGACCGTCCGAAATCGCCGTATTGGCCACCGAAGATCCGCAGCAAAGGGCATTCTCGCGCGTCGAAGCCGGTTCGAGCAGCTGGCCCACCGCCTCGATCACGGCCCGGGGTTCGTCGTAAATCCCGCTGCCGCGCCCCAGTTCGCAGGGATCGTGGTAGGTGAAGCGCGTCGTTCCCCGCTCCGGCGTCAGGCGCCCGGCCCGGATCAACCGCAGGATGTACTCCGAATGGTGGAGCACCTCCACGCCCGGCAGGTCGTAATCCTCGCGGAAGACCTTCAGACAGATCGGGCACGACGTCACGAGCGTCGTGATGCCATGCTTGCGGAAGAGATCGGCGTTGTATTTCATCATCTTGCGCGCGGAGTCGGTCTCCCCGGCGAGCTTGAGCGGACGCCCGCAGCAGACACCGCCCTCACGGTCGGCCCACCAGACCTCCTCGCCCGCGGCCTCGAAGATCGTCGACATGGCCGTCAGGGTCCGGGGCGTGAGCAGCGTCATGCACCCCGCGAAATAACCCACCTTGCCCTCACCCGACGAACGGTCCAGCCCCTTGAAATAGCCGTAACGGCGTTCGTCGGGGACGTTGCGCATCCGGTCGCGCGAATTGAGCCGCAGCGTGTTGAGGTCGATGTTCACCGGGCAGCGCTCCACACAGCGCCCGCACATCAGGCAGTTGTCGGCGACCTGCAACCGCAGATGACCGTAGCGGCGGTCACGCAGGAAGTAGACCGACTGTACATCGTTGATTCCCAGCACGCTCTGCAGCTGACAGGGGTCGATGCAGATGCCGCAGCGCGAACAGGCCTCGACCTGGAAACGGTCGTAGGACGACTCCTTCTCCGAGGAACGCACGCCGTAGCGGCGCAGGAAGATGAGCGGGATCTCCGTGAAGATGTGCATGTAGCGCGAGAAGGGCAACGCCACGAAGAAGAGCCCGAGGCACGAGGAGTAGAACCACCAGGCCACGGATTCGAGCGTCATGAGGGGCATGACGCCGATATGCTCCGCCATCCACCCGCCGAGGCTTCCGGTGAGGAAACTGCCCCCGCCGTAGAGGGCGCAGGTGGTGCTTTCAGCCAGCAGGCGCGCCGGGAAGATGAACCACAGGGCCGACAGGGCGATGCGGTCGCCGAGGACATGCTTCGTGGTGCGGTGCATTCCCATGGCCCGGGAGTAGAAGCGCTTGCCCCAGGCCAGCGCCACGCCCGAGAGGACGAAAAGCAGGAAAAGGTCCATCAGGAAATCGAACACGGGTTTGTGTTCGAGCCCGGTGGCGAAGTATTTGAAGAAGACGTGGCCCTGCAGGGGAACGTAGCGGAATCCGATGTGGGCGACGGTCTCGATCCAGCCGGTCAGGATCAGCAGGAACCACCCGAAGGCCAGCGACATGTGCATGTAGCCCAGCAGGGGGTTGACGCGGAAGATCCGGCGGTGCAGCAGCGATTCGCTGACGACCTCGCCGATCGCCGCGACGGTGCGGCGCGTAGGCAGGCCGCGCAGAATCCGCATCTTGTCCTCGTGCGGCAGGAGCCAGAGCCATTTCCCCCACTTCCACGCCACGATGAGGAACATCAGCGCGGCGCCGAGGATGAACGGCAGACAGAAGGGTGCGTAGAAAGTCATCGTCAGAAATCTCCCAGTTTACGTTTGATCAGCATCACCACCCCCCGGGTGTTGATTCCGCGGGGGCAGACCAGACGGCATTTGCCGCACAGCATACATTTGTTCATCTCCTCGTAGGCGCCCTGGTATTCGCCGCGGCGCACGAGCGTGTGGACCTTGCGGAAGTTGAACGACGTAAGGTTGCCCGCCGTACAGATCGCCGTGCAGGCCCCGCAGCCGATGCAGGTCTGCAGTTCGGGCATCTCGCGCAGGATTTCGTCGCTCTTGCGCAGGTTGTTGCGGTCCAGGTCGATGGCCCGGGGCTTCGAGATCGTATATCCGAAATGGATCGCTGCCATGGCTATGCCTCCGCGTATTTTGCCGCGGCATCGGCCGCCGCGGTCGCTTCGTTCAACGTCTCGCCGATGCTCTTGGGGGCGGTCACGGCCCCGGCGTAGAAGATCCCCCCGACATTGCTGCAGACATTCCCCAGGAAGAGGTCGCGCGGAGCCATAAAGCCGCTCGACGCACGGTTCAGCCCGGCGCCTTCGGCCAGCCGGGCATTGTCGTCGTTGGCCCGCATCCCGATGAGCAGCACAAGCATGTCGACACTCATGCGCAGCGGACGTCCCGTCAGGGTATCCTCGGCCTTGATCTGCACGCGCCCGTCGATCGTGGGCGCCGCCTCCGAGATCCGCCCGCGCACGAAGTGGATGTTGTACTTCTGCTGCGCCTCGCGGTACATCTCCTCGTACCCGGGGCCGAACATGCGGATATCCATGTAGAAGTTGAAGACGTCGGCTTCGGGGAAGAGCTTCTTCATCTCCATGGCCTGCTTCACGCCCGTGATGCAGCACACCTTCGAGCAGTGCTGCTGGCAGACCTTCTCGTCGCGCGAACCCACGCAGTGCAGAAAGGCGATGCGGCGGGGAGCCGTACCGTCGGCCCTGGCCACCCGGCCCTCGTTGAACATCCGTTCCAGATCGGCCGACGTGAGGACGTTGTCGTAGATGCCGTATCCGTACTCCTCCTTGATCGAGGCGTCGAAGAGCGTGAATCCCGTCGCGACGACCACCGAGTCGCCGTGCAGTTCACGACCGTCGGCGAGCCGCACGCTCCGGGGCTCCAGCCCCACGACCTCCGCGGAGGTCAGCACTTCGATCCCGGATTCGTTGACGCGGCGCCGCAGGGCCGTCAGGACCTCCTCGGCGGGCGTGAACGACGGGAAGAGTACGTGCCAGCCCCGGAGTTTGCCGCCCAGTTCGGGCTCCTTCTCGACGATCACGGGCTCCACGCCCTGTTCGGCCAGCCGCAGGGCCGTCTGCATTCCGGCGACGCCGCCGCCTATGACGATGATGCGTTTCTTCATTACTCTCTGATGTCGTAAATCGTGTCCGTCGGACAGCAGTTGACCACTGCCGACGCGGGTTTTCCGATGTATTTGCCGTTGCGGCCGAGGTATTTGGCCGCGGGGTCGTATTCGATGCCCATCTTGTCCAGCAGGGGTTCGACGTCGACCTGGTGCATCTGAAGGCCCAGGGCCCAGGGATCGTAACCCAGCACCAGCCCGGCCATCTCCTCGTAGGTCAGGACCGGGATTCCGTGCCCGTTCTGTCCGTAGGTCGTGCCCTCCATCTCGGCGATGGTGTACTGCCACTTGTCCAGGAACATCGCACACCCCGGGCAGTTGGCCACGATGAAGTCGGGTTTGTAGGGGGCCATGCTTTCGAGTTTCTTGTGCGAATTGGCGATCGAGTAGCCGCGGTTGGCCTGCACGAGGTAGTTGCGGAACCCGAAGCCGCAGCAGTGGCGACGCTCGGGGTAATCGACCACCTCGCCGCCCCACGACTCGATCATCCCGGCCAGCACGTAGGGGAATTCCGAACCTCCGATCCCGGATTTCGGAAATATCTTGGCGTAATGGCAGCCGATGTGCTCGACGACCTTCAGGGGTTCGCCCGTCACGGCATTGACCAGCCGATGTTTGGCCCGGGCGGCGATCTGGTCGCGGAAGTGGAACATCACATCCGAGGTGTGGGCCAGGCTGGCCGGTTTGCGGAATTCGCGCCCGGTAGCCTTCAGCAGATTCTCGCGGGTCTTCTCCTCCGTTTCGGGGAACTCGTTCCAGGTGGAGAGCACCTCGCAGTAGATGCCGAACGAGGTGATGCACGACGTAACGAAGTTTTCATACCCCGCCTCGTTCATCAGCGAGAACTGCCGCGCCACGACCGTCATGATCGTCTCCAGGGGCACGATATCCGAGTGATAGCCGATTCCGGTGCAGGAGGAGTGTTTCGGATCGTCGAGCAGTTCCTTGCCCAGGTCGTTCTGCAGAATATCGATAAAGGCCTTTTCGCTGCCCGGGAAGAAGTTCTGCCGGATGCAGCTGCGGGCGTAGTAGTAACGGTCGTCGGCAATCTCCTTCTGGTACTCCTGCCAGCTTCTGCGTTTCATCATCTCTCTACTCTTAATAGTGCTCGTTGCTGTTGTTGCAGAAGACGTCCATCATGTACTGCTGATCGGCGCCCTCCTCGTAGCCCATTTCGCGGGCCTTGCGGTCGGAGTGTTTCTCGATGGTTTCGAACATCTCGCTGCCGCCGCTGACATCGAAGATGCGGCGGATTTCGTCGAGCGACTCCTCGTCGATACGCCGCAGCGCCCCGGCCCCGTGACGCATGTAGACGGGCGAGAACTGCCCGTAAACCTCACGGTCGTTGTCGTAGATCCACTGCCAGACGGTTCCCTGTTCGGGGTGGAGTTCGGGTTTGATGAGCCGCGGCACGAGGCAGTAGCCCGTGCGGAGGATATTCTCGCCGATGATGCGTTTCAGGGCGAGCTGCTGGCGGCCCTTCTCGCTCTCGACGAAGAAGCCGAGTTTCTGCGACAGGGTGCGCAGCGCCTGGATGACGTAGCCCGGCGTATTGCCGCGCGGGCAGCGCGGACGGCACGACATGCACTCGCCGCAATACCAGATCGTATCGCTCTTCAGAAGGGCCTCGATGGCGTCGTCGTCGCGGGTCTGGACGATCGAGACGATCTGCCGCGGGTCGTAGTTGTAGAACTCGGCCGCGGGGCAGACGCCCGTACAGACGCCGCAGTTCATGCAGGCGTGCAGACCTTCGCGCATCCGCACGTCCTCCATGAGCATGTCGAAATACTTTCCCATACCTTCTATGAAACAAAAAAACCTTTGCACTGCAAAGGTAGGCAATCCGCGCGGCCCGCGGGGTGGTATAAATGCGTAATTTTCCAGGATGACCGCGGTCCGGCTCCGGGGAGGCACCGCCCGGCCGCCTTCTGCAGCCCAGCGGTCCGTCCAGCAGCCTCGCAACCGTTCAGCAGCCCCATTCAGCTGTTCCACAGCCCGGTCCCCGCCCGGCCGCCCTTTAACGCCGCTCCCAGCGCTCGAAGGTGAAGGGCCAGGGGTACTCCCTGCCGCGGGGGAACGCTTCGGACTCCACCAGACGCCACTCGGCTTCGTCCCACTCCGGGAAGTGCGTATCGCCCTCGTAGGCGCGGAATACGCGCGTCAGATAGAACCTTTGGGCCCGGGGCAGCGCCTCGGCATAGATCTGGGCCCCGCCGATGACGAAAACCTCCTCCCCGTCGGGGAACAGGGCCAGGGCCTCGTCGAGCGAATGGACAACCCGGCAGCCGGGAATCTCCATCTCCTGCCGCGAGATAACGACATTGGTACGGTTCGGAAGGGGTCGTCCGAGCGACTCGAAGGTCTTGCGGCCCATGACGACGGGATGTCCGGTCGTGAGGGCCCTGAAGTGCTTCAGGTCCTCGGAAATATGCCACAGCAGCGTATTCCTGTCGCCGATAACGCCGTTTTGGGCAACGGCTACGATCAATGAAAGCATGAAAAGCGTACAATATATAAGTCCGTTCGTATTTTATCGGCACCGGATCGCTTCCGGCCGCCATTCCCGGTGTTCCGAATCCCCGATCATGCAGAAAATGGCAAAAGGAGACCGGAAAAACAAAGGAGACAACAACCCCTTAATTTCCCATTTTCAATTCTCCATTCTCCATTTTCAATTAGTCAAAACGACATCGGTGCCTTGATCGCGGGCCAGGGGTCGTAGCCTTCGAGCGAGAAATCCTCGTAGCGGAAATCGAATACCGACTTGACGTCGGGATTCAGCCGCATCGTCGGCAGCGGACGCGGTTCGCGCCGCAACTGTTCGGCAGCCTGCTCCAGATGGTTCAGATAGAGGTGCGTGTCGCCCAGCGTATGGATGAACTCCCCGGGCCGCAGGCCGCACGTCCGGGCCATCATCATCGTCAGCAGCGCATAGGAGGCGATGTTGAAGGGTACTCCGAGGAACGTGTCGGCACTCCGCTGATAGAGCTGGCACGACAACCGCCCCCCGGCTACGTAGAACTGGAACAGCACGTGGCACGGCGGCAGGGCCATCTGCTCGATCTCCGGGACGTTCCAGGCCGAGACCAGGATCCTCCGCGACTCGGGGTTCGTGCGGATCAGCTCCTCGGCCCGGGCGATCTGGTCCACCACCCCGCCGTCGGGACGCGGCCACGAACGCCACTGGTAGCCGTAAACATGGTTCAGATCCCCGAAGCGGTATCCGTCGACGGGCGACTCCTCGCCCGCCGCGGCCAGGAAAGCCTCACGGTCGAGCGGCAGCACCCCGTTCCTTATGCAAAGCTCGTTGTAGTAGCGGAAAGCGTCGTTGTCCCAGATGTGCACACCATTCTCAACCAGATATTTGATATTGGTGTCGCCCCGGAGGAACCACAGCAGTTCGTGGATCACCCCCTTCAGGAAGACCCGCTTGGTGGTCAGCAGCGGGAAGCCCGCCTCCAGATCGAAGCGCATCTGGTGTCCGAAGACCCCTTTGGTTCCGGTTCCGGTGCGGTCGCCGCGCACGACGCCTTCAGTCATGATCCGATGCAGCAGATCGAGGTATTGTTTCATGATTGCAGATGTTTCAACGTCAGGTCATCCTTTCTCCCGGCCGCCGCACGCGACGTATCCGAATCCTGCTCCGGAGACGCAGGCGGGGCGAAGGAGAGGTTCAGGCATCCAGGTATTTCAGCGTCATCTCTCCCCGGTCGTCCAGCACGGCATAGGCGGGATCCTTCTCCCATCCCCCGAGGTTCACGACGTGCAGCGCCCCGTCGCGGAAATCGCGTGGGAAGTGCATGTGCCCGAAGACGAAATGGTCGACATCGTGCCCGGCGGCATACTCCCGGGCATAGGCGATGAGCGGTTCGGTGAGCGAGGCGTCGAAACCGCCTCCCGTACCCTCGCGCCGGGCCTTCGCATCGGCGTCATTGTGTCCTTTTCGCGACTTTCCGCTCCACCAGTGTCCGAACTTCAGCGCCCAGTCGGGGTGCACGCCCCACGAGAAGAGCCACTTCAGCGTCCGCGAGCGGAACCCGCTGTTCAGCAGTTTCAGCAGCGGCTGTCCGTCGATCTTCATGTTGTCGCCGTGGGCCACGAAGACCTGTCGGCCGTGGAGCGTCAGCAGCTGCGGCGAGGTGTAGATCTCCATGCCGCACTCGCGCGTGAGGTAGTCGCCGACCCACATGTCGTGATTCCCCGTAAAGAAGACCACGCGGATGCCGCGGTCGGTCAGTTCGGCGAGCTTGCCCAGCGTGCGGACGAACCCCTTGGGCACCACGCGCCGGTATTCGAACCAGAAGTCGAAGATGTCTCCCACGAGAAAGATCGCCTCCGCATCGCGGGCCGCGGCATCAAGCCACGCCACGAACCGCCGTTCGGTCTCCCGGGCCGCAGCGTCGCCGCCCGCCCCGAGGTGCACGTCGGACGCGAAATAGATCATCATCGGGTCAGTTCGTCGAGTTTCCGTTCCAGTTTCTCGCCGTAGATGTCGCGGGCGACGATCGTGCCGTTCCTATCGATGAGGAAGTTGGTCGGGAGTTTCTGCACGTTATAAAGCCCCAGGGCCGCGGAGCCGCGGCCGCGCAGGTCGCTCACCGACACCCAGGGCAGCTGCTGCTCCTGCACGGCGGTGATCCAGACGGCTTTCGAGGTATCGATGGCCACCTGGTAGACCTCGAATCCCACGGGCGAGTCGGCATACTTGCGGTAGATCTCCTTCAGGTCGGCATTGAGCGTATTGCTCGACCCCAGTTCCGCGGACCAGAAGTCCAGCAGGATGACCTTTCCGGCCAGCGACGAGAGGCGGATCTTCTTGCCGTAGATATCCATCAGTTCCAGATCGGGATACTCCGACTCGGTGATGCGTGACGAGAGGCTCAGACGGGCTTCCATGCGGGTAATCTCGGCCAGCAGGGTCTGCAGATAGGGCGAATCGGGATGGCTCTGCTCCAGGGCCTCGGCCACCGTGCGGTAGTAGACCACGTCGCTGTCACCGTTGAAGAGGTAGGTATCCCCGGGCAGCCGCTGGTACAGGGCATAGACGGCGGCCAGCGAGGACTTGTTTTCGATGATGAAGCGCAACTGTTCGCGGCGGATGCGGTAGTATTCGGCGGTGTACTCCGAGGCGAGGTTCCTGCGCGCCTCGTCCGTAAGGTCCGGTTCGGCGAACCGGGCAGCGAGGTCGTCCAGTTGCTGGGCGCCGCTCACGAACGCCTGGTAGAACTGCCGCAGCAGATCCGACTCGACGGACCCTTCGACCGTATAGTTGCGCACGACGCTCCCCACGGAGCTGACCGTCAGGCGGTCTCCTCCGGCCAGCAGCAGCGGAATGCGTTCGCCGTTGTAGATGATGTTGTAGAGAACCGGGGTCGGGGGAACCTCCTTGAGCCGGAATTCGTAACTCCCGTCCTCGGCCAGACGGGCCGAGTCGATCACCGACGGCGAGAGGGGTGCGAGCTGTTCGAGATAGACCTCCCGGGCGTCGTTGCCGACGAAGCGTCCCGAAATCTTCACTTTCGACGACTGGCAGCCGCACATCAGCGCCGCCGCCAGGAACGTTCCGAAAAGCGTTTGCTTATTCATGTATGGTTGTTTTCGCGGTTAATGGAGGTAAAGATAGCGATTTTTCCGCAAATGCGTACCGCTTATTTCGAAGAATTGCGGTGTGCACCGTTATTTTTCACGAAGGCACGGTGCTGCTGCTGGTTGCGGTTTTTCTGCTGCCGCTGCTGATGCTGTTGCGGGCGGTGCTGCTGTCCGTTTTTCTGGGGACGTGCCGAAAAGGGCTGTTTGTAGTCGCTTCGGAGATTATTCAAGGCCACTTCGTCGATCTCGATACTCCCTCCGGACATGCGTTTGATGTCCTTTACGATTACCTCGTTGTTGGGGTGTTCCTGGTTGTACTCGTAGCTTTTCGTGCGCATGTAGCGGGCCAGGTTGTCCACGGCGGCGGCCACGGCCCGGGGATTCTGCACCGAAGCCAGGCTGCCGATCATCCGCTCGACGTATTTTCCGTAGTGCTTGTAGGTGATGCGACCCTGGGTATAGGGCATCCGGTTCGGGGCCACGGTCAGCTCCTGGCGTGTGGGCCGCGGATAGGGCGAATCCACATCCAGCTGGAAATCAGACATGATGAAGAGATGATCCCAGAGTTTGTGGGTGAAGTCCGCGGTATCGCGCAGCAGCGGGTTGAGGTTGCCCATGACGGCGATTACGGCCCGGGCCTGCCGGTTGCGTTCGTGCCGGTCCTCGATCTCCATGAGCGAGTCGATCATCTCCTGGATATGGCGCCCGTACTCGGGCAGATACAACTTGCGTCGTGTGTAGTTATAGTTCTTTTTCATAGTGTATGTACGGTCCGGTGTGCTGTTTCAAATCGTCCGCCGGAGTGTCCGGGCGGCCTCTCGCAATGGACCGATTCAAGATGTTTTCATCCGGAACCCCGCCTCTCCGCCCCTCTCCCTGAAATTGGTTTTACGCCGCAGAAAGCCCTACCTTTGGGATCGGAAGCCGTGCAAAACAGAGGCTTGACCGGAGTTTGTCTTCGGCAAAAGTAGTAAAATTTCAGGAAAAACAAGCTATGGCAAAAGTTTTAATTCTGGACCGATCAAAAAGCGTGCGAAACGTGCTGCGCGAGCGGTTGGAATACGAAGGTTTTTCGGCCGAGGCCGCCGAGGACGAAGCCCAGGCGTCGGAGTTGTGCGGGCGCATCCCCTTCGACGTGATCATCTCGGATACGGAGTGCCGGGTTCCCGACGCGGGGATTCCGCTCATCGTGCTTTCGGCGGATCCGTCGATCGACACGGCCGTAGCGGCGGTGCGCAACGGCGCCCGGGATTTCCTGACCAAACCCGTGGACATGAACCGCCTGCTGCAGTCGCTGCACCGGACCATCGACCAGCCCGCTCCGGCCCCGGCGATTCCGATTCCGGGTTCGGGCCCGGTGCCGGTCCGCCGGAGCCGCCGGGCACACCCCGCCCGGGCCGAGGAGATCATCGGTTTGTCGCCCGAAATCGAACACGTGCGGCAACTCATCGACAAGGTGGCGCCGTGCGAGGCCCGGGTGCTGATCACCGGAGAGAACGGCACGGGCAAGGAACTCGTGGCGCGGTGGCTCCATGCGAAGAGCCCGCGGGCCGGGGCGCCGTTCGTCGAGGTGAACTGCGCGGCCATCCCCTCCGAACTGATCGAAAGCGAGCTTTTCGGCCACGAACGCGGGGCCTTCACCTCGGCGGTCAAGCAGCGCAAGGGGAAATTTGAACAGGCCGACGGCGGAACGCTCTTCATGGACGAGATCGGCGACATGTCGCTCGCCGCGCAGGCCAAGGTGCTGCGGGCGCTGCAGGAGAGCCGCATCAGCCGCGTGGGCGGCGACCGGGAGATCGAGGTGGACGTGCGGGTGGTCGCAGCCACGAACAAGGACCTGCGCGAGGAGATCCGCAAGGGGAATTTCCGCGAGGACCTTTACCACCGGCTGGCGGTGATCGTCGTGCGGGTCCCGGCCCTCAGGGAGCATCCGGACGACATTCCGTCGCTCGTGGAGCACTTCATCCGCACGATTGCCGCCGAATACGGCACGCCGCCGAAACCGATTGCACCCGAAGCGCTCGCGGCCCTGCAGCAGATGCCGTGGACGGGCAACATCCGCGAGCTGAGGAACGTAATCGAACGGCTTATGGTCCTCTCGGGCGGCACCATCACCGCCGAGGATGTGAAGGCCTACTGTTGAGGCCTGCCGTTGCGCAGAGGCCTTTTCGGGGGATTTTCGCCCCGAACACCGCCGCTCGCCCGGACAGACCCCGAAAACCATTGTCTCCCGCCCCCCGAACACCATTGTCTCCCGCCCCGAACACCGCCCCGGGCCGAAGGCCGAGGCCGCAGCGGGATTACAGCAGATCCAGCAGCTCTTCGGGACGGTCGATCAGGTGCCGGGCCCCGGACTCCGCCAGCTCGGCCCGCTCGCGGAATCCCCAGGTTACCCCGACGGAACGCACCCCGGCCGCCGCCGCGGTCTGCATGTCCACGCCCGAATCGCCGACATAGAGCACCCGTTCCTTCGGGGTTCCGGTGCAGGCCAGAATCTCCTCCACGACGGCCGGATCGGGCTTCAGCGCCACGCCCGGCCGCTGTCCGAAGACCGCCGCGAACTCCACCTCCGGGAAAAACAGACGGATGAGCTTTTCGGTCCCGGCCTGGAACTTGTTCGACGCCACGGCCATGCGCACGCCGCGGCGGGCAAGCTCGGCCACCACCTCCGGAATCCCCGCATAGGGTTTCGTATAGCGGTCGATGTGTTCGGTGTAATACTTCACGAAGTCGGCCCGCACGAGCGCAACGTTCTCCGGCGTGCGCAGCGGTTCGGGCAGCGCCCGCTCCACGAGCCGCAGGATGCCGTTTCCGACGAAGTGGCAATACTCCTCGTAGGAGTGCTGCGGAAGGCCCCGCACGGCCAGCACGGCATTGCAGGCGACGGCCAGGTCGCCGATCGTATCGAGCAGCGTGCCGTCGAGGTCGAAGATGACGAGTTCGGTATTCATTTTCCCTTTTTGATCTTCCAGCCGACGGCCGCCACCAGGAGCGACATCAACGGCGAAACGATATTGAAAATACAGTAAGGCATGTAGACGAAGGTCGAGACGCCGAGGACCGTGGCCTGGGTCATGCCGCAGGAGTTCCAGGGGATCAGCACGGAGCATACCGTGGCCGAATCCTCGACCGAACGGCTCAGCAGACGCGGTTCCAGCCCGCGTTCGGCATAGAGGTCGCGGAACAGGCGCCCCGAGAGGATAATCGAGATGTACTGGTCGGCGGTGCAGAGGTTGAAGAAGATCCCGGCGCCGACCGTGGAGGCCACGGCCGAGAAGGTCCGGCGCACCCAGCGCAGGAAGATCTCCGTAAGCGAACGCAGCATCCCGCTGCCGGTCATCACACCGCCGAAACACATGGCGCAGATGATCAGCCACACCGTATTGAGCATTCCGGCCATGCCGCGCGTGGCGACAAGTTCGTCCAACTGGGGCGTTCCGGTCGAGATGGCCGTGGGCCCGAAGCAGGTCGTGAGCACCCCGCGGAAGGCGGTCATGGCGTCGAGTTCCGCTTCTCCGGCCACCTGCGCCACCAGGTCGGGCTGGGCCGCCAGCATCGCCACGCAGGCGAAGACCACGGCACAGAACAGGGTCACGATGGCCGGGAGCTTGCGGGCGATCAGGATCCCGGTGGCCAGCGGCACGAGCAGCAGCCACGGCGAGATATGGAACGTCGAAGCCAGCGTTTCGGCGTAGAGTTCGGCGTGGGTGGCGGCGCCGTGGTCGAGGGTCAGCCCGGCGACGGTGAAGACCCCGAGGGCTATGAGCATCGACGGCACCGTGGTATAGAGCATGTAGCGGATGTGGGTGAAGACGTTGACACCGACGGTCGAGGAGGCGAGCACCGTGGTGTCGGACAACAGCGAGAGCTTGTCGCCGAAATAGGCTCCGGAGATGATCGCTCCGGCAACCCACCCTTCGGGGAACCCCATGGCGCGTCCGATGCCCATCAGCGCCACGCCGATGGTGGCGATGGTGGTCCACGAGCTGCCGGTCATGAGCGACACGACGGCGCAGATGGCACACGAGGCAACGAGGAAAAACGACGGATGCAGGACCTGCAGTCCGTAGTAGATCAACGTGGGGACGACGCCCGAGACCATCCACGTTCCGGCGATGGCGCCGATGAGCAGCAGGATCAGGATGGCCGACGCCGAAGCGCGGATGTTGTCGATGATGGACTCTTCGAGCACGGCCCAGCGGCAGCGGTAGATACCGATCGAGAGCATCACGCAGACCGACGTGGCCGACAGCAGGGCAATCTGGCTTCCGCCGTTGATGGCATCGCCGCCGAAGGCACGGATCACAACGTAGAGCAGGGCCGTCAGGACAACCAGCGGGATGGCCGAGATCCAGGGCGAAGGCAATTTCCGGGAGTTCGTTTCCATATTCGTCTCAAAAACATTCCAACCTTTCCGGATGCAAAAGTAGCAAAATCCGGTGAAAAAAGCTCCGTTCGTCCGAAAACGTACCGCAGCATCCCGGTTGCGGGGCCCCGGTTACAGCATCCCGGTTAGGGAGTCCCGGTTGCAGTGCGATTGCGGCGTTCCGATTGCGGCGCTTCAGTTGCAGCATCCCGGTTGCGACGCTCCGATTGCGGCGCTCCGCCTCGTTCCGAACCGCTCTGAGCCGCCCCGCCCCACCCCGGCACGTTCCCGGACCGGTCCGAACCACCCTGGACCGCCCCGGCCCGCCCCGGCCCGGCTCGGTCCGGACGCACCTCATCACAAAAAAGGTGCGGAGTTTTGCTCTCCGCACCCTGTTGGTCCGAATTCCGGGGATCTTCGCTTCCCCTTCCTGCCGGATTATTTACCCTCCTCGGCAGGACCGCCGCCGAAGGGATACTGGTGATCGTGCACGTCATCGAAACGCATACCCTTTTCATAGGTGCGCATGGCGCGGCGCGACATACCCATCGACGAGAAACCGCCGTCGTGGTAGAGGTTCTGCATGGTGACCTTGCGCGTGAGGTCGGAGAAGAGCGTCAGCACGTAATCGGCGCAATCCCCGGCTGTGGCATTGCCCAGCGGGGACATGCTCTCGGCGAAGGACATCAGGTCGCCCAGTCCGAGCACGCCGCTTCCCGCGGTGGTCTGCGTCGGGGACTGCGAGACGGTATTGATGCGCACGTGCTTCTCACGGCCGTAGATGTATCCGAAACTGCGGGCGATCGACTCCAGCAGGGCCTTGGCATCGGCCATATCGTTGTATCCGTAGAGGGTACGCTGTGCGGCGATGTAGGAGAGCGCAACGATCGAACCCCATTCGTTGATGGCATCCTTCTTGCGGGCAACCTGAATGGCCTTGTGGAACGAAATGGCCGAGATATCGAGTGTTTTGGCCAGGTAGTCGTAGTCGAGGTCGTCGTAGGTGCGGCCCTTGCGGACGTTGGGCGACATGCCGATCGAGTGGAGCATGAAGTCGAACTTGCCTCCGAAGTGCTCCATGGTCTTGTCGATGAGGTTTTCGAGGTCCTCGACGCTGGTAGCGTCTGCCGGGACGACGATCGTATTGCATTTTTCAGCCAGTTGGCTGATGGTTCCCATGCGGATCGATACGGCGGTATTGGTGAGGACGATTTCGGCACCCTCTTCCACGGCGCGTTCGGCCACTTTCCAGGCTATGGACTGCTCGTTCAGGGCTCCGAAAATAAGTCCCTTCTTTCCTTTCAGTAAGTTGTATCCCATCGTATTTTGGTTTAAAAATTCGGGCAAATATAACACTTTTTTTTCAATCGGAACTTTTTCGCGGCACGAAGAGGGTTCGGGAGCGGAGTCTGCAAGGGTCGTCAACGCCAGCCGATTCCGGGTTTGGGGATCTGCTGCGTGTGATTTTTTAGAGGGGCATTCTTGCCGGAGGTTTTCCGGGCCGTGTACGAAATTCATTCCGGGAAACGGCCCGGAAAAACAAAACCCGACGGATTTTTCAGAAAATCCATCGGTTTGTCACCCCTCGTCCAGTTGGAGGGGGGGGGCTGGCGGAAAGTGAGGAAACTGAACCTGCTCAGTATCACTCAATATATCAATATATTAAAGCTCCCACTTACTCAAAATACACCGAATAGGCCACAACATGTTTGCAGCTATTTTCCCTTTAACTCACTTGTTTATCACAAACTTACGAATATTTTTCGGAATCTGCAACTAAAATAGTTCGAATACTCAGTTTATCTCCCTCCAAGGAAGAGATCATTAAGGGAGATATCCTCACTCGTCCATGCAAATAACATGCTGCTCTAATAGTCGTGCCCACTTCTCTCATAAACAGATCACACCATCTCTTGAGTATCACTGGGACTAACCCTCATTTTGAACCTAGTCAAATCATAATGCTCCTCCAGAATTCAATCCGCAATCCTTGCTAATCAGATTGAGACAACTCCGACTCATGGTGGTCATTTCCTTTCCCATGCAAGTACATCGACACTTTTCACAAATAATACCAAGTCTACTCATCCAATAGAAGTTCACATTATCGTCACCATCTCTATCTCATAAAACTTGATCTTACTGAATTCATTCCTCACAAATATCGTCCTATAGCTATCATCTACACAGCTCGGACAATCATGTCCCCTAAAAGGCCATCAATTTCTTGCCCATTATAATAACCTGTCGAATCCGTGCACAAAATTGATAATATAAGAAACCCTGCATTCCGTTGAGAGGAATAAATTTGTAAATAAAAACCCATAATTGAAATGTTAAGATTCATCTTATTACTATTATTACTGACCAATAGTCCCATAACAATTGCTCGTACGGTCTTATCTCTTGATCATTGGAAATTCCATTTGGGAGAGATTGAGCAATGTAAACTGAAAGATTTACAAGCTATACAATGGACCTCGGTTTGTATTCCCCACGACTGGGCTATCGACCAACCTTTTGATTTGCGTTTAGACATGCAAATGGTTCAAGTCCTTGAGGATGGAGATTTGGTTCCCAAATTGAGAACTGGACGTACCGGAGCTTTACCCATCTTTGGAGTTGGATATTATCATATCGAGATTGATTCAACACCAGAAATGCAAGGAAAAAGGATTCGGATAGAATTTGATGGAGCCATGAGTCTGGCAAAAGTTTTTCTGAATGGAGAATACATTGGAGAACAGCCTTATGGATATGTCTCTTTTGCTTTCGACCTGTCCGATAAGTGGAACTACAATGGGAGCAATGTAATTCTGGTTCGATTGGAGAATAAACCGGAATCATCCCGGTGGTACTCTGGAGCTGGTTTGTATAGAAATGCCAGATTAGTGGCGACGGACCCCATATGTGTCGCCCACTGGGGAACCGCTATCTCTACGCCACAAGTACATCCTGAATCTGGACTCATGCATATACAGACTCAAATCGACAATTTTACCGGACGAAGTCAAAAAGTTCGCCTGGAAACAATACTTTTGGATTCTTGCAACAAAATTGTAAAAACTATCACTAGTGTCCGGAGAAAAATTCTCCGACAATGTTTTAATTATTAAACATCAATAAGTTACAAGCATTAGAAAA
>CALUNH010000039.1 GCA_944321965.1 uncultured Alistipes sp. | reverse complement strand
ACCTTCGCCGCGGAGGGCGGCAAGGTTCATTTTGCGGCCTGCTACCCGAAACAGCGCCTTTCGGAGGGCGGTTTCGATTTCACGACGACCCAGGATGCGGCGGGTGACCTGCTTTGGGCCTCGGCGGCGGACGTGCATGTCGGGACGGAACAGCCCGTAGCCCTGACGTTCCGCCATGCCCTGCACAGGCTGGCGGTGAAGTACACGGTCGAGGATACGTCGGTCGATGCCTCCAGGATCGAAACGCGCTGCACGGCCATTGCAACGGCCCGGGTCGAGTTGTCCGAAGGCCGGATCAAACCGGGCGACACGGAGAAGACCTTCACAGCAACGGGCAGCGAGGTCAGTTTCCTGGTGCTTCCGCAGCCGACGGAGAACGTGTCGCTGGAGATCCATGCCGGGGGCATGACCAAAACCTGGAAGCTCTCGCAGACGGACTTTCCCTATCCGGAGCTGGAAGGCGGCAAGCAGGTGACGGTGAACCTCACGGTCCAGGAGGGGAAAATCACCCTTTCGGGGCTGGTGATCGAGGGCTGGGGCAACCAGGGATCGATCGACGACGAGATCATTTTCTGACACCATGCCTCGGTGCCGAGGGCAAACGCGCCACAAATCCGAAGCGAACGGCGATTTTCTGCTGAAAACGGATGTATCCCTGCATCCGTTTTTTTTGTAGGATCCGGAACCGGCTCCGGGAAAAGAGACTCCGAATTACAGGGAGCCGGGCTGTTGCCTTTTGCCTCCAATCGCTCGAAATTATCCGGGATGCTTACGGTATGGTGGTGAAAATTCGTATCTTTGTTTCGGGGCGTTGTCCCCGCCGAAAACCGAACCCGCACTTCACCGACGAGATTATCGTGCGTTGACCGTCCCCTGTTCCGAACATCCGTATCCCAGTTCACGAACCGCGGATAGGATCCTTTCGGTCTCGAACTTTCCCTCGACACGGGCGGTACCCGCCGCGAGATCGACCTCCACGGCCGTCACCCCTTCGACCCGGGACAGGGCGCGTTCGACATGGGCCTTGCAGTGGTTGCACATCATGCCTTCGATTCTGAAACGTTTTTCCATAGGTTTAACGAGTTTGTCGTTTGAGGATTTCCCGTACCGGCGGACAAGCGCCGCAGTGAGCAGCAGCAGAAAGAGCACGCTCGATGCCGCCTTCCACCAGGGGACAACCGCATCGGTGCAGTGTCCCGCACTGGCGGCAAACGCCCGGGGCTGGAACCACCCGGCGGGGAGCAGCGTATCGATTGCCAATCCGAAACCCACGGCTCCGACGATGATGGCGGCGAGATAGAGCCACAGGGTTCTGCGCCCGAGGACCTTCCCGACGACGAGTATGGCGGCGATATTGGTGGCGGGCCCGGCCATCAGCAGCACGAAAGCGGCCCCGGGCGAGAGCCCCTTCAGCATCAGCGCCGCGGCAATGGGCACCGACCCCGTAGCGCAGAGGTACATCGGGATCGAAAGCCCGAGTACGAGCAGCATCTCCAACAGGGGATGTTGTCCCGTGACGGCGAAGAAGTCGTCGGGAACGAAGATCGTAATGGCCCCGGCGAGCAGCAGTCCGACAAGGAGCCAGCGGCCGATGTCCTGCATCATCTCGGAGAACCCGTAACGGAATACCTCCCGGCACTTTTCGAGGAACGGCCGTCGGAAACTTTCGGACTCCGCAGCCGTGCTTTCAGCCACCGCTTCGCTTCGGCGCACGACCCGTCCGACCAGCATCCCGCCGAACAACGCCGTCACGAAAGCCGCGACGGGACGGATCAGGGCGAAGGGCAGGCCGAGCAGTGCGGCGGTTGCCAGGATGGAGTCGACACCGGTCTGGGGCGTGGCGATCAGGAACGAGACTGTGGCGGCCCGCGAAGCTCCCTCGCGGCGCATGGCCATGGCCGTGGGGATGACGCCGCAGGAGCAGAGCGGCAGCGGCACGCCGAAGAGTGCGGCACACGCCACGGAACGGAAGTCGTTGCGGGACAGATAGCGGGCATAGAAACGGCCCGGCACGAAGGCGTGCAATACCCCGGCGATCAGAAATCCCAACAACAGATAGGGCGACATTTCGTTGAGCAGCCCGACGAACGGCATGATATACTCCTGCATGACAGATCGGTTTTTCTGCTGCAAAGGTAGCGCGCGGGGAGGGCTTCGGCGTTACAGATTTTTCGGTTTCCGTTACAGGATTTTTCAGGGATGAGGGGCGGGGAAACGGCGCAAGCACCCGGGGCGGGAGGGGTGTGGCGTGCGAACGGCCCGAAACGGGAAAGCCGGACGGCGCAGACGGGAGAGCGGAGGAAGAACAGGGACCGAATCGGCACAGGCCCCGCCCCGGGAACTATACGGAGTCGATGGTGCGGCGGCCGGCCGACCCCATGAGTTTGTAACGGCTGGGGGTCATCCCGGTCACCTGCTTGAACTGGGCGCTGAGATGCGCCACGCTGGAGTAGCCGAGCCGGAAGGCGATCTCGCCGAGCGAGAGCTCGTCGTAGACGAGCAGTTCCTTCACACGTTCGATCTTCTGGGCGATGAAATACTTCTCTACGGTCCGGCCCTCGGTTTCGGAAAAGAGCGTACTGATCTGCCGGTAATCGACCCGCAGGCGTTCCTGCAGGTATTCCGAGAGGCGCACGTCGGGCATCACCTCCTCCGCGCGGACGAGTTCGATCACGGCCCGCTTGACGGCCTCGATCATCCGGGCACGGCGGTCTTCGAGGAGTTCGAACCCCAGGGCTTCGAGCCTTTCGGCCAGCCGGGCCTTCTCCCCGGGCGACAATCCGCCCTCGACCTCGGCCTCGCCCAGGCGGACGGCAAGCACGCGGCACCCCGCCCGCTCCAACTCGGTGCGGACAACCATTACGCAACGGTCGCAAACCATATTTTTGATGCGCAGCAGCATACCCGCGGCAAAGATACGAAATCGCACCCGAAATAAAAAGATGCGGAGGTGCGGCTCCGGGCCGTCCCTCCGCATCCGGCACTCCGCGCGCGGCTCCCCTACCGTCCGGTGACCCGCATGTAGCGGGCCAGCGACGTGCGATAGGCGGCACAGGCCGACGTCAGGTCGTTGCAGCTTTGGGTATAGAGCGTTTCGGCATCGAGCAGATCGGTCAGCGGAGCGGTACCGGCCTCGTAGAAGTTGCGGTTCTGGCGCAGGTTCTCCGTGGCGGAGGTTACCGAACGACGGGCCAGCAGGATCTGGGCATAGGACTCCTGGACCTCGCTCCAGGTCTTCTCGATCTCCACGACCAGCATTTCGCGGGCCTGCAGGCGGTCATTCTCGGCCTGCTGCTCGCGGATGCGGGCCTTCTTCAGGGCGTGGGCCCCGCCCCACCACTCGGAGATCGGCACCGACACCTGCGCAAAAACCATCCCGTCATCGACATCCTTCTCCGTCATGTTGTAGTAGAGATACCCGGCCCCGACGCCGACCGTCGGCAGGCGTTTGCCTCGCTCCATGCGCTTCTGATACTTCTGCGCCTCGACGTTCTTTTCGGCCAGCAGGTACTCGGCCCTGCGGTCGAGAGCCTCCTCCACCGGGACGTAGAAACGCTCCGGGGCTTCGGGCTCGGCCAGCACGGGCATCTCGATGTCGAAACCGTGCCAGTCGACGCCGATATGCTGGGCCAGGAGGAGTTTCGAGACCTTCAGCCCGTTCTCGACCTTCAGCCGGTCGGAAGCGATCTCCTGGCGCCGCAACTCGACCCGCAGCAGATCGTTCGCCGTCACGAGCCCCGCCTTGACCGAGAGTTCGACCTGGCGGTGGATTTCCTCCAGCTGCCGCTCGACGGCATCGAGCGTCGAGAGGTTCTCCTTCAGCGAGACGATCTGCCAGAAATAGGTATCGGTCTGTTCGCGGACCTCGGCCTCGGTTTTCCGCACCTGGAGCTGGCCGACCTCCTCGCCCAGACGGGCGAGTTTGTTGCCGTTGACGATCTTCAGTCCGGCGAACACGGGCTGCACGGCCGTGATGCTGCCGAACGCGCCGCGCTTGACCATCGAGATCGGGAGATTCATCGTCCCCATCTGGGGGATCGTCACCCCGAAATCGGCCTGTACCAGCCCGTGCTGGGCCTGGAACACGCCGCCCGAGGCGGAGATCTGCGGGAAATAGTTCGTGAAGGCTTCACGCCGGGTCTGGAGTGCGGCCTGCAGATCGAAGCGGCTGTTTTGCAGCGTGCGGTTGTGCTCCGCGGCAGCCTCGCGGCACTCCTCAAGGGTGAGGGGCCGGGCTCCGGCCGGAAGAACGGGGAGAAGCCCCGCCAGCAGGATGAGATATTTGAACGGTGTTTTCATCACTTGTAGATTTTGGAATAGAGGACCGGGAGAATCGTCACCACGAGGATCAGCGACCCGATGCCTCCGGCGAAGATCGTAATCCCGACCGGCGCCCAGAAGGAGCTTCCGCCGAGCATCATGGGCACGACACCTACGGCGGTCGTTGCCGTGGTGAGGAAGATGGGGACCATGCGCCGTTTTCCGGCATCGTAGGCGGCCAGGCGTGCCGACCAGTGGCAGGTCTTGTGTTTGTCCTCGGCGTGCTGGTACATGAGGATGACGTTGCGCACGATCATGCCGAGCAGGGTGATGAATCCCATCACCGAGGTCAGGCCGATCGTATAGTTCGAGACCCAGAGCCCCACCATCGCGCCGAACAGGCAGAGCGACATGGCAGCCATGATGACCAGCGAGATGCCGAACTTGCGGAAATTCGTGAGGATGAAGAAGAAGATAATGACGAGCGAGATGGCCAGTCCGTAGATGATCGGCGGGAGGGTCTCCCCGTTGTTCTCGCGGGCGCCGCCGATCTCGGAGGTGATGCCGACCGGCAGACGCAGCTCGTTGTCGATCACCTTTCGGATCTCGGAGGTCATGCGCATGGCATTCACGCCCCGTCTGAGGTCGGCCGAAACGGTGATGCAGCGCATTCCGTTGCGGTGGATGATCTTCGTCTCGCTCCAGCGGGGCTCGACCGTGGCGATCTGCCGCAGGGGGACGCTGACCCCCGGAACAAGCGACGAGACATACGTATCGCCAATGTCGGACAGCGAGCGTTCGCCGCGGCGGGCGTCGTTCTTCAGCACGACGGGGAGGTTGTAGTCGCCCTCCCAGATGCTTCCTACGGTGACATCTCCGGCCGCAAGGGCCAGGTTGGCGGTCGTCAGGGCGCGGGTAATGCCCAACTGCGGGGCAGTTACGGGATCGAGCGTCACCTCGGCGATCATCCGCGGATCCTCGAAGTCGGAGTGCACCCACATCAGTTCGGGCATCTCGCGCATCCGTTCCATCAGCCGGTCGGCGGCCACGTGCAGCGAATCGAGGTCATCGCCGTAGAAGCGGAATTCGAGCGAGGGAACGGGCTGGTAGTCGAGCTGCTTGAACTTGACATAGGCCTCGGGGAAACGGTCTGCCCAGGCGTCGGTGTATTCGTCGAGAATGGCCTCGGTATCGTCGATCGACGTGGTGTTGACAATGAACTGCGCATAGTTCTTGCCGGCGATCTGCGGGGCATAGCTCATCTGGAAACGGGGCGACGAGCAGCCGACGAACGAGGTGACGGACTTCACGCGCCCGTCGGCCCGCAGTACGCGGTAGACCGAATCGGCGACCTCGGCCGTCCGTTCGACGGGGGCGTCGGGCCGGAGGTAGATCTCCACGGCGAACTGGTCGCGGTCGGCGAAGGGGAGGATACGGATTTTGAGCAGCGGGACGATGGCCAGGGCGATAATGACCGAAGCGACGCCCATCGAGATGGTGAGCCATCCGTGGCGGAAGGTCCAGGCCAGGACACGGCGGTAGAGGTTCTGCACGCGGTCCGTGAAGGCGACTTTTCCCTCCCTGCGGGGCTGTACGGCGGGGATGATGAGCACCTCCAGGAAGGGAATCACCAGCACGGCCAACAGCAGCGAGACCATCAGGTTGATCGTAATGGTCCAGGGGAAGAAGTTCAGGAAGTCGCGGAACATGCCCGTCATGGTGAAGAGCAGCGGGTAGAAGATCATGCAGATGCAGACCGTGGCCAGCAGCAGCGAGGGGAAGAATTCGCGGGCGCTCTCGACGGCGGCATACCAGCGCGAATGGCCGCGTCCGAGGCAGTCGAGATATCCGTCGATGACGACGATCGAGTTGTCGACGATCATGCCGAGGACGACGATCAGCGCGGCGAGGGTCACCGTATTGAGCGGGATGCCGCAAAGGTACATCACCCCGACGGAGATGAACGTCGAGACGGGGATGGTGATGGCGGCGACGAGTGCCGAACGGAGCGGGAAGAGGATCATCATCACGACGATGATGATGGCCATCGAGATGAAGAGGTCCCTCAGGAACGAGTGCACGGAGTCGCCGACGACCTTGGCCTGGTCGGCGATGCGCTCGACGGAGACATCCGCGGGGAGGACCTCCTCGACGAACGTCCGCAGCACCTCGTCGACCTCCTCGCCATACTCGACGATGTTGTTCCCGGCCTGCATCTCCATCGAGAGCAGCACGCAGCGGTGCCCGTTGTTGCGGATGTAGCTGTCCGGATCGTCGTATTCGCGCACGACGCGCGCCACGTCCTTCACGCGGAGGACATGGCCGTCGGGATCCGACCAGACGATCTGCTCGGCGACTTCGCGTTCCCCGGCGAGCGAGGGTGCGAGGTGGATCGGGGTTTCGGTCTCGGCGTTGCCCACCGCACCGCCCAGCGGGGTGAGTCCCTGCGCGGCCAGGGCCGAGGAGACGACCTTCTCGCCGATTCCGTAGGCCGCGAGGCGTTCGCGGTCGACGTAGACCGAGATCTGCTCCTGCTGCACGCCGTAGTGGTGGAGGTTCGAGACCGACTCGATGCGGCGCAGACGGTCGCTCAGTTCATCCATGTACTCCTTGAGTTCGCGGTAGGAGCGCGTATCGGACTGCAGGGTGATGAGCAGTGCCGAGGTATCCCCGAAGTCGTCGTTGGCCACCAGGGCGACCACCCCGGCGGGCAACTGTGCCTTGAAGGAGACCAATCCGTGCTTGATCTTCGACCACACCTCGTCCTTGTTGTCCACGTTGTCGTTCAGCTCGACCATGACGTAACACATGCCGTTCTGCGACGTGGAGGTGGTCTTGCGGCGCTTGACCTCCTTGTAGGTCATCAGGAACTGTTCGAGGGGCTTTGCCAACTGCTCCTCGACCTCTTCGGTCGTGGCGCCGGGATAGACCCCGACGACGACGCCCTGCCGGATGGTGTATTCGGGGAACTCCTGCTTGGGGATGTGCACCAGGGCATAGACCCCGAAGGCGAAGAGGCAGCCGATGATCAGGAAGGTGATGCGGAAATTCCGCATGGACCAGGCAATGATGTTGTTCGAGGCTTTCATCGCAGCGAGACTTTGGAACCCTGCCCTATTTTCTGCATTCCGTCCGTGACGATCCGCTCCCCGGGGCGGAGGCCTTCTGTAATCACGACCTCGTTTCCGACAAAGCGGCCGGTGCGGACCACGGCGCGGACGACCGAATCGCCCTCGACACGCCAGACGAAGCGCCGTCCGTCACCGGCCTGCTGTACGGCACGGGCCGGTACGGCAATCTGCTCAACGGCCCCGGCGGGTACGACCGTCACGTGGCAGACCATCCCGGGAAGGAGTTTCGCCCCGGGGTTGGGCAGCGAGGCCCGGACGTCATAGGTATGGGCGGCGGGATTGGCCACGGCACCCTTCTCGACAGGCCCGGCCGTAAAGAGCGAATCGCCCAGTGCCGGGACGCGCAGGGTGACCCGGCTGTCGGCGGTCAGGGCGGCAATCTCCTGCTCGGGAACCGCAAAGCGCACCTTCACGGAGCCGATCTCCAGAAGGGTCACGACCGGCACGCCGGGCATGGCGGTTTCACCGACTGCCGCCCGTTTCTTCCCGATGACTCCGGAGAACGGGGCGTAGAGTTTGCAGTCATCGAGGTTTTTCCGGGCGATTTCGAAAGCCGCTTCGGCCTGCCGGAGGCGGGTTTGGGCCTCGACCCACTGGATTTCGGGCAGGCTGTTGGCATCGTGGAGCTGCTGCAGGCGTGCGCAGGCATCGCGGGCCTGTTTCAGGGCCGCTCCGGCGGCCTCGAAGGTCTGGCGGGCCGACGTCGGGTCGAGTTCAGCGATCAGGTCGCCGCGACGGACCCTGCCGCCCTCATCGGCCGACATGCGGAGAATGGTCCCGGGAGTCGGGAAGCTGAGGGCCGCGGCCTCCGTCTCCTCGATCACCCCGACATAGCGTCCGGCATCGATATCGGCCCGCGGCTCGACGACAAGGGTCCCGACGCTCAGGGGACCGGCCGGAGCGGAAGAGGTTCCGGAGGAGGAACAGCCGCCTGCCAACAGGAGTGCGGCGGCAAAAAGCATACGTTTCATATCGGATCGGATTTTCGTTTGTTTTCCGGTGCAAATATCCCTTTTTCGGCGTCGGCGGGAAAGGCCCTGCCGTCGGACGAATTCGCCGAAAAGTTCGATTTCGTACTTTTTGACAAAAAAAGCTGGAGAAATCCCTATATTTGCTGAAAAATAGACCGCAAAAATGAACGAAAAGGAAATTTCAAGTTTCTCACTGGCCTCGCTGATTGCCATTTACCCGCCGCAGCCGGAGGATCTCTACTACAACGGCTGCATTCTGGGGCACCGGGAGGTTCTGGATACGGAGATGGCGATGAGTCTGTTCCGGTTTCCGACCCGGGTCAATGCTTTCGGGGCGGTATTTTGTTCCAAAGGTTCGGTGACGGTCACCTCGAATCTGAAACATTGCGTCATCGGGGCCCAGACGTTGTTCGTCTGTCCGCCGCGAACGATCGTCCAGGTGGAGTCCCAGGAGGAGGCCTCGATCCACTTCATACTCTGCGAGGAGGAGTTCCTGGGCCGGATACAGATCGACCTGAAACAGATGATGCACCTTTTCATGGCGGTCCGGGAGAATCCGTGCCTGCCACTGAGCTGCGAGGAGCGGGACGAGATTATCCGGAGCCAGTCGGAGATTGAGGCCGAGTGGCGGAGCGGACGCCGGGACCCGTTGTCGCAGGAGATTCTGCGCACCCTGCTCCGGACGCTGGCCTACCGGCTCTGCCGGCTCATCGACAACCGGATCGGGGAGGGGCAGCAACGCGCCGAGGCGGAGAACGATCCGACGCGCAACCGCAACAACGCCTATTTCAACGCCTTTATCGAGGAGTTGTCGAAGCACTACATGCACGCCCGCAACGTGGGATTCTACGCCGAGCGGCTGCATCTGACGCCGAAGTACCTGACGACGCTCCTGCGCACGACGACCGGACGCACGGCAACGGAGTGGATCGACGAATACGTGGTGCTGGAGGCGAAGAATCTGCTGAAACACTCGCCGATGAACATCCAGGAGATCGCCTACTACCTGAACTTTTCGAACCAGTCGTTTTTCGGGAAGTATTTCAAACAGCACACGGGCATTACGCCCACGGCCTACCGTTCGAGCAAGTAGCGGAAACGTCGATTTTTTCGTATCTTTACCACCAAAAGACCCAACGATGAAACCCTACGATTTCGACGAACCCGTCCCGCGCCGGGGCACCGCCTCACTGAAATGGGATGACGATCCGCGGGAGGATCTTCTTCCGATGTGGGTCGCCGACATGGACTTCCGCACGGCCCCGTGCATTCTTGCGGCGCTCGCCCGGCGCGTCGGGCATGGCATTTTCGGCTACGCCCTGCCCCCGCAAAGCTACTACGACTCTATCCGGGAGTGGTTTTCCCGGCGCCACGGCTGGGCTCCGGCCCGGGAGTGGATTCTCCCCACGACGGGCGTCATCCCGGCCCTTGCGGCCATTCTGCGGGCCCTCACCCGTCCGGGTGACCGGATTCTGCTGCAGACCCCGGTCTACAACCACTTCTTCATCTCGGTGAAGAATGCCGGTTGCACGGCCGAAGAGAGTCCGCTGCTGCTGTGCGACAACACCTGCCGGATCGATTTCGACGATCTGGAACGCCGGGCCTCCGATCCGCGCGTGAAGGTGCTGTTGCTCTGCAATCCGCACAACCCGGCGGGCCGGGTCTGGAGTGCCGGAGAGCTACGGCGTATCGGGGAGATCTGCCTGCGGCACGAGGTTTTCGTCGTGGCCGACGAGATCCACTGCGAGCTGGTGATGCCGGGCTTCCGCTACACGCCCTTCGCCTCGCTTTCCGACGAATTCGCACTGCGGAGCGTGACCTGCTGTTCTCCGAGCAAGGCCTTCAACCTCGCAGGACTTCAGGTGGCCAACATCTTCGTCGGCGATCCGGGAATCCGGTCGCGCATTGCCCGGGCGCTGGAGATTGCCGAGACGGGGATGATCAGCCCCTTCGCCATCGATGCACTGACGGCCGCCTACACCGGAGGCGACGAGTGGCTCGATGCCCTGAACACCTATCTTTCGGAGAATGCCCGCTTCGTGCGGGAATATCTGGCACGGGAACTCCCTTCGTACCGGGTGCTGCCTCTGGAAGGGACCTATCTGATGTGGATCGACTGCCGCCATACGGGTCTTTCGTCGGATGAGTTGACGGCCCGGCTGCTCGACGAAGGGCACCTGCGGGTGAACAGCGGATCGATCTACGGCAAGGCGGGCGAAGGGTTCCTGCGGCTGAACATCGCCTGCCCGCGAAGCACGCTGAACGAGGGGCTTACGCGGCTGAGCCAAACCCTCCGCCGATTCGGCCGATAATCCTTCCGCCCGACGGTAGACCCACCGGCAACACTCCGGGAGTTCTCCCGAGGGTGCATTCCGAGGGTATGCCAGTCCGGGGGCTCTTTCCCGCCCGACAGACAAACCATCGTACCAACCGCCCGGCAGCGTTTCAGAGCCGCCGGGTGTAGCCGAGACGACAGGCCACCTTCCGTTCGCAACAGCCCTGGCGGACCTTCCCCCGCGGACCGGGAGGCGACATGCGAGCGTTTCGGGGAGATTATCCCGCGTTCCAGAGACAGTCTCCGCAACTTACAAAACCTGCCTTTTGGCCCGGAGGAAGATCTGCCGGATGAGGGGTGTCTGGTAAGCGTAGGAGAAGAACTCGACGGAAGGCATGGGGCGCGTCAGGAAGAAGTTGGCGACCTTTCCGGGGGTAATGCTTCCGAAGTCGGCGCTCAACCCCATGGCACAGGCGCCGTTGAGCGTTGCGGCATGAATGGCCTCGGCGGGGGTCATTTTCATGCGGATAGAGGCCAGGGAGACGACCATGCGCATGTTTCCCGAGGGCGACGAGCCGGGATTGTAGTCCGAAGCGAGCGCCACGGGCAGCCCTGCGGAGATCATCGCCCGGGCCGGGGGATAACTCATCCCGAGGAAGAAGGCGGCGCCGGGCAGCAGCGTGGGCATCGTCTCCGAGCCGCGCAAGGCTTCGATCTGGGCCTCCCCGGCGCGTTCGAGGTGGTCGACCGAGAGGGCCCCGCACGCGACGCCGACCTCCACACCTCCCGAAACAGCCAGTTCATCGGCGTGAATCTTCGCCCGCAGGCCATGCTGCCGCCCCACATCGAGGATGCGGCGCGTCTCGTCAACGGTGAAGAACCCCTCGTCGCAGAAGACGTCGACGAAATCGGCCAACCCTTCGCGGGCCACGGCGGGGATCATCTCGCGGCAGACCAGATCGACATATTCCGCCTGCCGCCCGCGATAGGCCCGTGCGACGGCATGGGCGCCGAGGAAGGTGGCCCGCACCTCCAGCGGCGCAGTCTCACGAATACGGCGGATCACGCGCAGCATCTTCAGCTCGTCTTCGGTCGAGAGGCCGTAACCGCTCTTGATCTCGACACACCCGGTACCCATCGCCACGATCTCCGCAATACGCTCCATGGCCTGGCGGTAGAGCTCCTCCCCGGAGGTTTCGTGCAGCCGGTCGGCGGAGTTCAGAATCCCGCCGCCACGACGGGCGATCTCCTCGTAGGAGAGCCCGTTGATCTTGTCCAGAAACTCCTGTTCGCGGCTCCCGGCATAGACCAGATGGGTGTGCGAGTCGCAGAACGACGGGAAGAGCATCCCGCCCCCGGCATCGACTACCTCGTCGGCCGTCACGCCGTCGAGCGACTCCATGCGTCCGAATGCGGCGATCCGCTGGCCGTCGGCGAGCAGCCAGGCGTCATCGAGCGTCTCCAGACGGTCCATCTCCGCGCCGCAAATGCGCAGACGCCCTTCGGGCTGGATGCCGACGATGCGGCCGATGTTTTTAACCAGCAGCCGTTTCATCGTTGTTCACGCAGAAATTCCACCGACGCGGCGATGTGGGGATACATCACCTGGTCGTTGTCGATAAAGGGGACCCGTTGGCGGTACTCGGTAACCAGACGCTCCAGCGCGGGCGACGTGCGGGCCGGGCGGCGGAATTCGAGGGCCTGTGCGGCGTTGAAGAGTTCGATGGCCAGGACGCGCTCCGTGTTGCCGACCACGCGCCAGAGCTTCGTAGCGGCATTGGAGCCCATGCTGACATGATCCTCCTGCCCCTGCGACGAAGGGATCGAGTCGACCGACGCAGGCATACACAACCCCTTGGTCTGGCTGACGATCGACGCCGCGGTGTACTGCGGGATCATGAAGCCGCTGTTCAGCCCGGGATTGGCGACAAGGAATTTCGGCAGTTCGCGGGTCCCGGAGATCAGCTGATAGGTCCGCCGTTCGGAGATGTTGCCCAGCTCGGCCAGCGCGATGGCCAGGAAATCCATCGCCAGGGCAATGGGCTGGCCGTGGAAATTCCCGGCCGAGACGACCATGTCCTCCTCGGGGAAGACCGTGGGGTTGTCCGTCGGGGAGTTGATTTCGGTTTCGAGCACCCCGGCCACGTAGTCGATCGTATCCTTCGAGGCGCCGTGCACCTGCGGGATGCAGCGGAACGAATAGGGATCCTGCACGTGTTTCTTCGGACGGGCGATCAGTTTGCTGCCTTCGAGCAGTGTGCGGATCACCCGTGCGGTCTCGCGCTGCCCCTTGTGGGGACGGACGCGGTGTACTTCGTCGCAGAAGGGCTCGATGCGTCCGTCGAAGGCGTCGAGCGAGAGGGCGCCGATACGGTCGGCCCACCCGCTCAGGCGCTGTGCGGCGATCACCGACCAGACGCCGTAGGCGCTCATGAACTGCGTACCGTTCAGCAGCGCCAGCCCGGCTTTCGACTGCAGCTCGATGGGCTGCCAGCCCAATTCGTCGAGGACCTCGCCCGCGGGACGGACCTCACCCTTGTATTCGACCTCGCCGAGCCCCAGCAGCGGCAGGCTCAGGTGGGCCAGCGGAGCCAGGTCGCCCGAAGCCCCGAGCGATCCCTGCTGGTAGACGACGGGCAGGATGCCGCGGTTGAAGAACTCCACGAGACGTTCGACCGTGGCCAGCTGGACACCCGAATAGCCGTATGCCAGCGACTGGATCTTGAAGAGGAGGATCAGCCTCACGATCTCCGAGGGGGCCCTTTCGCCGGTCCCGCAGGCATGGGACATGACCAGATTGCGCTGCAGCTGCGCGAGGTCCCCGCGGCCGATCGAGATGTCGCACAACGACCCGAAGCCGGTCGTGATGCCGTAGATCGGGCGGTCGGGGTTCTCCATCTTGCGGTCGAGGTATTCGCGGCAGCGGACGATGCGCCGTTTGGCGTCGTCGCTCAGGGCGATCGGCAGGTGGCGTTCGAGGATTTCGCGGACGCGGGCAATGGTCAGCCGCTCCGCCGAGATATGATGATATTCCATGTGAAGTGATCGTTGTTATTCGTTCTTGTTCAAAGCCTTGCGCACCAGTTCATCATCGGCTGCATGAGGCATCGTCACCCGCAGTTCGGGCGTACGCTCCATCTCGCGGAGAATGGCGGCCCGGGCTCCGTCGTTGCGGGCCCAACTGCGGCGGGCAATGCCGTTGTTGACATCCCAGAAGAGCATCTCGCGGATCCGCCGCTCGGCCTCCTCCGTACCGTCGACCACCATGCCGAAACCGCCGTTGATCACCTCGCCCCAGCCTACGCCGCCTCCGTTGTGGATCGAGACCCACGTGGCGCCGCGGAACGAGTCGCCGATGACATTCTGCACGGCCATGTCGGCCGTACGGTTCGAACCGTCGTAGATGTTGGCCGTCTCGCGGTAGGGCGAGTCGGTTCCCGAGACGTCGTGGTGGTCGCGCCCCAACACCACGGGTGCCGACAGACGTCCGTCAGCCACGGCACGGTTGAACGCCAGGGCGATCTTCGTGCGCCCCTCGCAGTCGGCATAAAGGATCCGGGCCTGCGACCCGACAACCAGATGGTTGCGCCCGGCCTCACGGATCCAGTGGATGTTGTCGTCCAACTGCCCGCAGATGTCGTCCGGGGCGGTTTTGCGAATCTCTTCGAGCACCTCGGCAGCCAGTTGGTCGGTCAGGGCGAGGTCCTCCTCGCGGCCCGAGGTGCAGACCCAGCGGAAGGGCCCGAATCCGTAGTCGAAGAACATCGGCCCCATAATATCCTGCACGTAGGAGGGGTAGCGGAACCGTCCCTCGCGCCCCATAACCGCGGCTCCGGCCCGCGAAGCTTCCAGCAGGAAGGCGTTGCCGTAATCGAAGAAGTACATGCCGCGCGCGGTCAGCTTGTTGATGGCGTCGACCTGGCGGCGCAGCGACTCCTGCACACACTCACGGAAGCGCACCGGCTCTTCGGCCATCATCTTGTTCGAGGCTTCGTAGCTCAGCCCGACGGGATAGTAGCCGCCGGCCCAGGGGTTGTGGAGCGAGGTCTGATCCGACCCCAGATCGACCGGAATCTCCTCGGCGGCGAGCCGCTCCCAGAGGTCGACGATGTTGCCGACATAAGCCAGCGAGACGACCTCTTTCTCCTTGACTGCCCGACGGATACGCGGGATCAATTCATCCAGCGATTCATGCAGTTCATCGACCCATCCCTGCTCATAACGCTTCTGCGCGGCCTTGGGGTTGATCTCGGCGATGACGGACACCACCTGCGAGATGTTGCCCGCCTTGGGCTGGGCCCCCGACATGCCGCCGAGCCCCGACGAGACGAACAACATCCCCCGGGCATCCGTCTGCCCCGGGGCGAAACGCTTGCGCGCGGCGTTCATCACCGTGATGGTCGTGCCGTGGACGATGCCCTGCGGACCGATGTACATGTACGACCCGGCGGTCATCTGCCCGTACTGCGAGACCCCCATGGCGTTCATGCGCTCCCAGTCGTCGGGCTTCGAATAGTTGGGAATCACCATGCCGTTGGTCACCACGACGCGCGGCGCCCACGGGTGCGACGGGAACAACCCCAGCGGGTGTCCCGAATACATCACGAGCGTCTGATGGTCGGTCATCTCCGAGAGGTATTTCATCGTCAGCCGATACTGCGCCCAGTTCTGGAACACGGCACCGTTGCCGCCGTAGGTGATCAGTTCGTGGGGATGCTGCGCCACGCGCGGATCGAGGTTGTTCTGGATCATCAGCATGATGGCCGCCGCCTGACGGCACCGTGCCGGGTATTCGTCGATCGGACGCGCATACATCTCGTAGTCGGGACGCAGCCGGTACATGTAGATCCGGCCGTAGCGGCGCAGCTCCTCGGCGAACTCCTTCGCCAGCACGGCGTGGTGTTTGGCCGGGAAGTAACGCAGGGCGTTCTTCAGCGCCAGGACCTTCTCCTCGTCCGTAAGGATCTCCTTGCGCTTCGGGGCATGGTTGATCTGTTTGTCATAGGGTTTCGCGGCGGGCAGCCGATCCGGAATTCCCGCGCGAATATCATTCTGAAACTCTTCCCGTGTCATATTTTTCGTGTTTTTCGTAATTTTTCGTGAGTTGTTCAAGGGCACTACCCTATTTTCCGTTCGACGATCTCCAGAACCTCCTTTTCGAGCCGTTCGGCTTCGGCGGCAATGGCATCGGCCTCGGCCACCAGTACGTCGGCCTTCGCACGGTCCTTCAGCCCGGCGGCGTTGATCCGTACGTTCAGCCGCGCCCCGAAGACCGCACTCCGCGCCGCCAACGCCCCGACTCCGGCATCCGACACCGAATTGGGATTTCCCTCTTCGGCCATCGCCCGCACAATCGGGAAGACCGCCAGCGCCGCCCGCATCGTGCGCAGCGGCACCTCCGTCGCGTAGAGCGTCGCCTCCTGCAACGCCGCACTGCGGGCCGCCTTCTCCTCGTCGGTCGATTTCGGCATGGCAAAGACCGCCATGATGCGGTTGAAGGCCGCGGTATCCTCATCCACGAGGTGCAGCAACTCCTGCATCACCGTCTGTCCCCGCTCGGCCCAGTCGGAAAACTCCTCCCAGCGGTCGTCCCACCCCGCCTTGTGCGACGAGAGGTTCGCCACCATCGTTCCGAGCGCGGCGCCCAACGCCCCCATGTAGGCCGAAATCGAGCCGCCGCCCGGAGCCGGGGATTCGCTTGCCGTCTCATCGGCAAAGCCTTTGCAGGTCATATCGATAAGGCGTTTCTTCTCAACCTGCGCTTCAAGCAGGTATTCGATCACCTTCTCCTCGGGTTTGAAGGGTTTCAGGTCGTCCAGGCCCATCGACTTCACAGCCAGCCGCACGATCTCCTCCTCGGAGATCCCCACCGAGCGGTGCTGCTTGCGCAGGAAGTATTTCCCTGCCTCGACCAGCGCCCGTTTCGGGACCAGCCCCACGATCTCCGTGCCCGTGACGCGCACGCCCCGCGCATCGGCCCGACGGCACACCTCGTCGAAAGCCACATGCAGCGGCGTGACCGAAATGTCCGTGATGTTCATCGAGACCTGCGCGATGCCGTACTCTTCGATGAACCATCCGATCGCCTTCGTGGCCTTCAGGGTGCCGGGCTGCATCACGGGATTGCCCGCGGCATCCTTCACCACCTTGCCCGTGATGGGATTCCCCTCACGCACCGGGCGCCCCTTCTCGCGCACGTCGAACGCAATGGCGTTGGCCCGCCGCGTGGAGGTCGTATTGAGGTTGAAGTTCACGGCAATCAGAAAATCCCGCGCCCCGACGGTCGTGGCGCCCGTGCGGGCCACCCCTTCGTCGTAGGGCCGCGCCCCGAAATCGGGCGCCGTCTCCGCACGGGCCAGCTTCTCGGGCAGCGCCTCGTACTCCCCGGCGCGGCAGACCGCCAGGTTCTTCCGTTCGGGACGGAAGGCCGCCGCCTCATAGCAGTAGGTCGGGACGTGCAGTTCGTCGGCAATGCGTTTCGCCAGGTCGCGGGCCAGCGCCGCGCACTCTTCCAGGGTGATTCCCGCAATCGGGATCAGCGGCAGGACGTCCGTGGCGCCCATGCGCGGGTGCGCCCCCTTGTGGCGGCGCATGTCGATCAGCTCCGCGGCGCGTTTCACCCCGGCAAAGGCCGCTCCGACAACCGATTCGGGATCGCCGACAAAGGTCACCACCGTGCGGTTGGTCGCCTCGCCCGGGTCCACGTCGAGGACCTTCACACCGCCCGACGACTCGATGGCCGTCACGATTTGTCGGATGATCTCCTTGTCGCGGCCCTCGCTGAAATTGGGCACGCACTCCACGATACGATTCTGCATAAGTTGGGATATTTGGGGTTCTTTGCTTCAAATATACAAAATTTTCGAGAGAATTCGTAAAACGATATAGCAAAATCCGCGGATTTACTAAAAAACAGAAAGGCCACCCGATTGTCTCGGACGGCCCGGAATTGCAGCCGGAAACGGGATGCGGGAAGCCCGCCGCCATCGCAGAATCCGACGGACGGGACCCACTTCCCCGAAGAAATCACCTGCCGAAGGTCAGCACCACACCGCCCGTGCACCAGATGCCCGGCAGCGGGATGCCCCCGAGGTCGCAATAACGGGTGTCGGTGAGGTTCGCGGCGTCGACATAGAGGCGGCACCACCCCTTCTCCCACGCGAGACGTCCGTCCAGCAGGAAATAGGGTTTATAATCGCGCACCTCGGTAATCGTCGAGTTCCCCGTGACGGGATAGGCCGTGTAGCTGCCGTTGCGGTCGTAAACCGATCCGGTCAGCGTCAGCGACATCCGCCGCAGGAAATGCACCCCGACGGAGAGGGCCGCCTTGTGGCGCATGAAGTCCATGGCGCTCCTGGCGATGAGGTCCGAGCGGCGGTCGTTGGTGATGTAGCCGTAGGAGAGCGTCACGCGCCGCAGGAACCCTTCCGAAACGGCATAGCCGCCCGAGAGTTCGGCCCCGAAGGTATTCAAGCGGCTCGACTGTTCGGAGTGCCACTTCCCGCGCCAGGCGGCAGGGTTCTCGTCCGAATCCTCGTACCAGACCCAGTCGATGATGTCGCGCCCGAGGCGGTAGTAGAGTTGCCCCGAGAGGTTCCAGCAACGCTTCAGATAACTCGCGCCGAGGCGGTATGTGACAGCGCGTTCCGGCGTCAGGTCGAGGTTGTTGATCTGCGCCGGGGAGCTGTAGTAGAGGTCGGTGAAGGTCGGCAGCCGCATCGACTGCCACGCCCCCGCCTCGATCCGCAACCCCTCCGTCGGCACATAGCCCGCCGAAAGGCTCCACAGCGCCGAAGTCCCGTAGGGCGTCAGGCTCACACCGCCCGACAACGCCACATCGAACTGCCGCCAGCTCCGCGCGTGCCGCAGCCACACGTTCCCCGTATGGCGCGCCTTGGCGCGGGTGTAGTCGCCGTGCGGCTTCGGGAGCAGTTCGCCGAGGTTCGTACTGTACAGGTGGTTGAAGGCCCAGTCGCCCCCCACGGTCGTCGTACCCCACCGCCAGTCGCAGTCGGCCCACAGCTTCGCCCCGGCGTTGTCCGTGCGGTGGCGGTTGAGCGCCGTGCCGCGCGTCCAGTCATAGCGGTCGCGGTTCCAGCGGTAGCTCACCGCCGCACCCAGCGAGAAACGCCCCGCACGCTTCGTCCAGCGCAGCGACGTCAAGGCTGTGCCCGTATGCTCCCACTGGTCGGGGTTATAGGCCGCATAGAAGCCGTTCGAGCCGAACGCGCGGTCCTGCCACCCGGCCTGGAAGTCGAAGAACCCCGCCCGACCGCCGTCGCAGGTCGCACGCACGAAGGCGTTCCAGTTCGTGAAGTCGGTGTTGTGCCGGTAGCCGTCGCTGCGGCGGTACGACGCCGCGCCCAGTACCGAGAAGCGGCCCGATGTCACCGCGCCCGAGAGGTTGCCGTAGCCGTACTGGCCGCCCGAACCCTCAAAGCGGACATAGGTCGGGCGCAGGGGCGCCGTGCGGATGTTCACCGCCCCGGCGTAGGCCCCCACGCCCGGAACTCCGTCGATGAGCTCGACGGACGAAATGCAGTCGAGATCGACCGGCAGCGAATGGGACTGATGTCCCGTGCGGGCATCCGTGAAGTCGATGCCGTTGAGCAGAATCATGGTTTGGTCAAATGAGCCGCCGCGGATGTAGATGTCGGCCTGCGCTCCCCTCCCCCCGCGTTCGCGGATGTCGACCGAAGGCGTGAGGCGCAGGGCGGATTCCAGCGTCTGGACAGGCGCCGCGGCCTGGGCTTTCCGGTCGAAAAGCGGAGTGTGCGACTGGGCGTTGCGCGTGGGGGCCGTCTGGCTCCCCGTGACCCCCACTTCCCGGATCCGCAGGGTCTTCAGGACCGCGGTCGTGTCGGAGGTCTGCGCCGATGCGCCTTGCGTCGCAAGCAGCAGGATCGACATCCCCACAGCGAGCACCCCGATCGTCACGCTCCGGCGCAGACTCGCAAAGGCCGACCAGCCCTTGCGGTTCCAACGCCGCCAGCGCGTCCCCGCGGGGAGCATCCGTGCTTGGATGTGTTCCATAATGGTAAAAGAATTTGGGTTAATAAAATGTGTCCGTGGCCCCGCCGGGTCCGGCTGCTTCGCCCCGGACGGAACCGTCGGCAAAGGTAAGCATTTCGGGAAAATAAAAAAGCGGCCCGTAGGTCGCTTTTTTCTCAATTCGGTTGGATGGCTCCGGAACCGGGGCTCGCCGCCTTACTCGGCAAAGAGCGCTTCGACCTTCGAGACCACCTCGTCGGTGTCGGGATCCAGCGGGAAAACCAGGCTCGGCTTCAGGTACCAAAGCTCCTTCGTCTCCTTGAAATACTCCTCGCCACCGCCCGTGATGTTCAGCATCACCGTGGCGTCCCGGGCGATCTTCCCGGCATTCACCGCGTTGATGAGCGAGGCCAGCGCCACGCCAGCAGCCGAGTAGATATCCACACCCTCCAGCTCCTTGAAGAGTTTGCGGGCCTTGCGCGCCATGGCATTCGTCACGGCGAACATCTCTCCGTCGGTGGCCTTCAGTGCGTCGTACAGACCGCCCGCCAGGCTGTAAGGCGGCTTGCGGTTCGAGAGCACCTTCGCATCGATGATCTCCGCATCGCGCCGCGCCTTGTCGCTGTCATACGGAAGCAGGGCCCGCGACGAAGCCTGCCAGGCATCGTACATCGGAACAAACGGCGCATTCTGCGAAACCATCAGCTTCATGAGGTTCCTGCCGAAACGCCCGTCCTCGATCAGCCGCTGGTTGGCCTCCCAGGCCGCAATGGCACCCGTACCGCTGCCCACGGCCTGGAAATAGTAGTCCGGAATGCGGCCGATGGTCGTGACGGCCGACAGCACCGTGCAGGCCATGCCGTCGCGGCGCGCGATGTTCTTCGCACCGCCCTCGGCATAGAAGCCCTCGCCTTTGAGCGCCAGATCGCTCAAATGGATGGCATCGAAGTAGTCGCCGCCCGCGGCGCA
>CALUNH010000038.1 GCA_944321965.1 uncultured Alistipes sp. | reverse complement strand
ACTTAAAGCAAGAATTTTTCATTTCATCTCGACGAGAACCTTGCCGGTCATCTCCGCAGGCTGCGGAAGTCCCATCAACTTCAGCACCGTCGGGGCGACGTCGGCCAAAATGCCGTTATGCACGGCCTTCACGCGGTCCGAAACCACCACGATGGGCACCGGATTCAGCGAGTGCGCCGTGTTGGGCGTGCCGTCCGGATTGATCGCATTGTCGGCGTTCCCGTGGTCGGCAATCATCACCACCTCGTAGCCGTTGGCCTTCGCAGCCTCAACGACCTTCTCGACGCATCCGTCTACGGCCTTCACCGCTTTCACGATCGCATCGTAGACGCCCGTGTGGCCCACCATGTCGCCGTTCGCAAAGTTCAGGCAGATGAAGTCAAACTTCCGCTCGTTCAAGGCGGCAACCAGCTTGTCAGCCACTTCCGGGGCCGACATCTCGGGTTGCAGGTCATACGTCGCCACCTTCGGCGAAGCGACCAGGATGCGCTCCTCACCCTCGAACTTCTCCTCGCGGCCGCCGTTCAGGAAGAACGTCACGTGCGCGTATTTCTCCGTCTCGGCAATACGCAACTGCTTCAGGCCCTGTTTCGAAACCCACTCGCCGATCGTGTCGGGCACGTCGGCCTTGTCGAAGAGGATGTGCAGCCCCGTGAACTTCGCGTCGTAGGGCGTCATGCAGCAGTAGTACAGCGGCAGGGTGTGCATCCCCGCTTCGGGCATATCCTGCTGCGTCAGCACGATCGTCAGCTCCTTGGCGCGGTCGTTGCGGTAGTTGAAGAAGATCACCACGTCGTTCGCACGGATCAGACCCATCGGCTGCCCGGCAGCGTCGACATGCACGATCGGCTTGATGAACTCGTCCGTCACGTCGGCATCATACGACTTCTGAACAGCGGCAACCATGTCCGTATCGTGCTCGCCGATGCCCTCCACCAGGGCGTCGTAGGCCACCTTCACGCGCTCCCAGCGCTTGTCGCGGTCCATCGCATAGTAGCGGCCGATCACCGTAGCGATCTTGCCCCCCGTCTTCGAGAGGTGCTCCTCCAGTTGCGCGATGAAGCCCTTGCCGCTGTGCGGGTCCGTATCGCGGCCGTCCATGAAGCAGTGCACGTAGGTGCGCTCCGAAACGCCGTACTCCTGCGCGATGTCGCACAGCTTGAAGAGGTGCTCGAACGACGAGTGTACACCGCCGTCCGACGTCAGACCCATGAAGTGCACGCCGACACCGTTGGACTTCGCATATTCGAACGCCTTGACGATCTCGGGGTTCTTCAGGATCGAGTTGTCGCGGCACGCCCGGTTGATCTTCACCAGATCCTGGTAAACCACACGCCCCGCACCGATATTGAGGTGACCCACCTCCGAGTTGCCCATCTGGCCGTCGGGCAGACCGACATTCTCACCGTCGGTGCGCAGCTCGGCGTGCGGGTATTTCCCGGTCATCGCCGAAATGTAGGCCGGGTGAACCGTCGAAATGACATCCGCCTTGTCGTGGTGGCCGTTGCCCCAGCCGTCGAGGATCATCAATAATACCTTGTTGCTCATATCTCACTCTGTTTTTGATTGTTACTTCATCTGTGCCGAGATCAGCTCCACGGCCTTGTCGATCGCCGCCTGCAGACCGTCGGCATTCTTGCCGCCCGCCGTGGCGAAGAAGTTCTGGCCTCCGCCGCCGCCCTGCATCAGCTTCGCCGCCTCGCGGACCACCGCCCCGGCATTCACACCCTGGGCCGTAATCTCCTCGCCCAGCATCACCGTCAGCGTCGGCTTGCCCTCAAAGAGCGATCCGACAACCAGCACCAGCCGCGGCATCCGCTGCCGCAAATTGTAGGCCAGATCCTTCACGAAGTCCGGACGACGGTCCGTCTGTGTGGCGAAGAGCTGCATCCCGCCCCGCTCGGGCGTCGACGTGGCGATCTTGTCCGCCCACTGCGACACCTGTTCGCGGCGCATCGTCTCGACCTCCTTCGAGAGGGCCTCGTTGCTTTCGAGCATCTTCTTCACGGCCTGCACAACCTGCGGGTTGTTCAGGTATTCGGCCACGTTGCGCATCGTATCCTCCGCCGCATAGAGCATCTTCTCGGCCTGCTCGCCCGTGACGGCCTCGATACGCCGCACACCCGCCGAAATGGCGCTCTCCGAGAGGATCTTGAAGAGGCCGATCGTACCCGTGGCGCGGGTATGGGTTCCGCCGCACAGCTCCACCGACGTCCCGAAGCGAACCATGCGCACCCGGTCGCCGTACTTCTCGCCGAAAAGCATCATCGCCCCGGCAGCCGCAGCCTCCTCCTTCGTCGCCTCGCGGTTTTCGACGAGCGGGTAGTCGGCGCGGATCGACCGGTTGACCAGCATCTCCACCTCGCGCAGCTGCTCCGGAGTCACCTTCTGGAAGTGCGAAAAGTCGAAACGCAGCATCTCCGGCGTGACGAGCGAACCCTTCTGCTCGACGTGCGTGCCCAGCACCTTGCGCAGCGCCTCGTGCATGAGGTGCGTCGCCGTATGGTTGTTCGCGGCGTTCTGGCGCTTCTCCGGATCGACCTTTGCGGTGAATTCCGCAGCGGGGTTCTCCGGCAGCTGGTTCACGATATGGATGATCAGGCCGTTCTCCTTCTCGGTGGCAACAACCGGGATCCGCTCGTTCGCGCTCTCGATCACGCCGATGTCACCGATCTGACCGCCCGAATTGCCGTAGAACGGCGTGCGGTCGAAGACCAGCTGGTACGACGTCTTGCCCTTCGTCGTCACCCGGCGGTAACGCGCGATGCGGACCTGTTCGGTCAGCGTGTCGTAGCCCGTGAAAACGCTCTCCTTGATCGGGAAGAGCTCCACCCAGTCGTCCGTATCGACGGCCGCGGCGTTCCGCGAGCGCTCCTTCTGGGCCTGCAGCTCCTTCTCGAAGGCCGCAAGGTCCACCTCCACGCCCTGTTCGCGGGCAATCAGCTCCGTCAGGTCGATCGGGAAGCCGAACGTATCGTACAACTCGAAGGCGTCCTTGCCCGAAATGCGGCTGCCGCCCTCCTTCTTCGTGCGGGCGATCACGCCGTCCAGCAGGTTGATACCCGTGGCCAGCGTCCGCAGGAACGATGCCTCCTCCTCCTCGATCACCCTCTCGATCAGGGTCTGCTGCGCCTTCAGCTCCGGGAACTGGCCCCCCATCTGCTCCACGAGTCCCGGAACCAGGCGGCAGAGCGTCGGCTCCGTGAAACCGAGGTAGGTGTAGCCGTAGCGAACCGCACGGCGCAGGATGCGGCGGATGACGTAGCCCGCCTTGACGTTCGACGGAAGCTGTCCGTCGGCAATCGAGAAGGCGATGGCACGCAGGTGGTCGGCAATCACGCGCATGGCCACATCCGACTTCTCATCCTCGCCGTAGCGCTTGCCCGAAAGGGCCGCGATGCGCGAGATCGTCGGCTGGAAGACATCCGTATCGTAGTTCGATTTCTTGCCCTGCAGGATCATGCAGAGGCGCTCGAAGCCCATGCCCGTATCGACGTTGCGTGCCGGAAGCTCCTCCAACGAGCCGTTGGCCTTGCGGTTGAACTGCATGAAGACCAGGTTCCAGATCTCGATCACCTGCGGGTGGCCGGCATTGACCATTTCCCGGCCCGGTTTGGCGGCGATCTCCGCCTCGTCGCGCAGGTCGAAGTGGATCTCCGAGCAGGGACCGCACGGTCCCGTCTCGCCCATCTCCCAGAAGTTGTCGTGCTTGTTGCCGCGGATGATGTGGTCCTCGGGCAGGAAACGTTTCCAGTAGTCATAAGCCTCCCGGTCGAACGGAACCCCGTCCTCCTCCGAGCCCTCGAAAACCGTCGCGTACATCCGATCGGCAGGCAGCCGGTAGACGTCGTGGAGCAACTCCCAGGCCCACTCGATCGCCTCCTTCTTGAAGTAATCGCCGTAGGACCAGTTGCCCAGCATCTCGAACATCGTGTGGTGGTAGGTGTCGTGCCCGACCTCCTCCAGGTCGTTGTGCTTGCCCGACACGCGCAGGCACTTCTGCGTATCCGCTGCCCGCGGATACTTCCGCGGCGCATTCCCCAGGAAGATGTCCTTGAACTGGTTCATGCCCGCATTGGTGAACATCAACGTCGGGTCGCCCTTCACCACCATCGGCGCCGAAGGGACGATCGTGTGGCCCTTCGACTCGAAAAAGTCCAGAAAGGCCTGTCTGATTTTATTTGACTCCATCATATATCGATTTATCCTATTTTCACGTTCCTGATTCGGGTTGCAAAATTACACATTTTAAACTAAATTTGCATCTCGCAGTAAGAGTTTTTTCCGCAATGAGCAAAAAACGACACCGATTCGATACCGGGACGATCCGCGCCGGAGCTGGCGAACTCTCGCACGAGGCCCAGGTCCTCACGCGCGACGTCATGGCTGCACCCTTCCGGCTCAAAACCTACCGCCTGATCCGAAAGATCCTCATCGGTTTCATCCTCGTGTCGATCGCAAACGTCCTCTTCTCCTACTTCTTCTACACCCCCAAGATGTACCGCATCCTCCAGGAAAACCGCGAAACCGAAATCCGATACCGCATCCTCCAGGACCGCATCCGCGCCGCACAGCGCCGCGTCGACGAAATCCGGCACCGCGACAGCTACGTCTACCGCGCACTCTTCTCCACCGACACGATCTCGATCCCCGGCGTCTGGAACCCATACCCCGATTCGAAATACGCCCCGATGGCCGACGACCGATACGCCCCCCTGATGATCGGAACCTGGCGACAGATCGACGCCCTGGCCCGCACGCTCTACCTCGAATCGGTCTCGATGGACGAACTCCAGCAACTCTCCCGCAACAAGGAACAACTCGCTACGGCCGTACCCGCCATCTGGCCCATCGACCGCAAGGCCCTGCACAACAACCATATCGGCGCTTTCAACCCGCGGCGTTTCCACCCCGTGCTGCACCGCGTGGTCGCACACACCGGAGTCGATTTCGGCTGCGACCGCGGCACCCCCGTCTACGCCACGGGCGACGCCGTCGTCGAACTCGCACAACCCGCCGGATACAACGGAGGATACGGACACCAGGTCCTGCTCAACCACGAATTCGGCTACAAAACCCGATACGCCCACCTGAGCGACATCCTCGTCAAACCCGGAGATACGGTCTCACGAGGCCAGATCATCGCCCGGACCGGAAACACCGGACGATCCACGGGACCCCACCTCCACTACGAGGTGATCCACCGGGGCGTGCCCGTCAACCCGATCAACTACTTCAACCGCGACATGACCGCCGAAGAGTACGAACGACTGATGGAGAACCTGCGCGAAACCAACTTCGAAAAGTATTGATGCCATGGCCGGGAAAAAGGACCTCGAACGCCTCCGCAGGCGCAAACGCCGCAAACAGCAGATCATCCGCGCAACCGTACACCTCTTCGTATGGTTCGGGGTCGCCGTGATCTACTACATCGGCTTCTCGATCTTCTTCGACACCCCGTTCGAATACCAGATGAAGCACTCCACCGACCGGCTCCGCCAGGAGTACGACCGGCTCGCACAACGCTACGACTCCCTGGCCATGGTCCTCGACAACCTCTCCGAACGCGACCGCAACGTCTTCCGGATCCTCTTCGAATCGGAACCCTACGACTTCGACGCCGAAGTCGAACAAAGGCAGGCCGCCACCTACGAGAAGATCGTAGGACGCTCCACTCGCCAGCTCAAACGCGAACTCAAGGAGGGCGTGCTGGAGATGGAGAACCGCCTCGTGGAACTCGGAGACTCCTACCTCCGCCTCCAGGAGCGGATCGACACCGTGGGCCGCGGGTGCAACAACATCCCCTCGATCCAACCCGTCATCAACAAGCAGCTCACCCTGCTGACCGCATCCTACGGAATGCGCATCCACCCCTTCTTCAAGACCCTCCAGGCCCATCAGGGCGTCGACTACACCATTCCCGAAGGCTCCCGCGTCTTCGCAACGGCCGACGGCGTGGTCCGCGACGTCTCCTTGCGCAGCTCCACCCAGGGCCGCACCGTCGTCATCGACCACGGGAACGGTTACGAAACCTCCTACAGCCACCTCTCGAAAATCAACGTCCGCAAGGGCCAGCAGGTCCGCCGCGGCGACATCATCGCCCTTTCGGGCGACACGGGGCTCTCGCTATCCCCGCACCTCCACTACGAGGTCCGCAAGGACGGTATGCGCGTAGATCCCGTCCACTACTTCTTCATGGAACTCTCCCCCGGCGAGTACCAGCGGCTCATGCGCATCGCCCAGGCCGGAATGCAATCCTTCGATTAAGGTATGGAAACTTCCGAAAACACCCGCATCCGGCTCATCCTGCTCGATTTCGACGGCACCCTGGCCGATACCCGCCGCGCCAATACGCGGGCCTACGTCGCAGCACTCACCGAGGCCGGGTATCCCCTCACCGAGCAGGAGTACGAGGCCAATTACTTCGGAATGCGCTGCGAGGAGTTCCTCACCCGCCTCGGGATCGCCGACCCCGCGGAGCGCGAACGCCTGCGGCTGCGAAAAATCGAGCTCTACCCCGCGTTCTTCGACTCCGTGCGGCTGAACCGTCCGCTCTGGGAGTTCTGCCGCCAGTTCCAGGCTCAAGGCGGGCGCGTGTGGGTCGTCTCGACCGGCAGCCGCGCCAATATCGACAACGTCATGCACCACCTCGGAATCGGAGGACCCGTAGAGGAAGCGGCGAACGGCGGAGCGGGAAGTCCGGAAGCGCAGGCCGAAGCGCCGCTCGGAAGGGTCGACGGCATCCTCGCCGGGCCCGACATCCCCCGCGCAAAACCCTATCCCGACTGTTTCCTGGAGGCCATGCGCCGCGAGGGATGTTCGCCGCGCGAAACCCTCATCTTCGAGGACTCACCCATCGGCATCGAGGCCGCACGCCGAAGCGGCGCCTCCTATTTCGTCGTCAAACTCTGATCCGCAGCCGCGCCCCGCAACTCGGACCGTACAAACCAGGCGCCCCGGACCGTAAGTCCGGGGCGCCTGACACGGAATGCCGAATCCCCTACCGCGACGGACGGTCCATCGGCGGCTGCGGGTCCCGCGGCGATTCGGGGCCCTGGGGCGGATTGCCCGGTGCATCGGGCATCCGGTGCGAACGCGGTCGATCCTTCGGGGGTTTGGGCGGTTTTTGCTTCTTCGGGGGTTTCGGGGGTTTCGGACGGTGAGGTCCGTGGCCCGGAGGAGGCGGAGCCTCATGGGGCGGACGGCGCGGCGGCCGAGGCCCGGGAGGCCGGTGCACGCCACAGGAAGAGAGCATCAACAGGGCCGTGACGAGCAGGCATACATTCCAGATTCTTCGTGTTTTCATCGCGGGTGAGGTGTTTTAGGGAATTCCCATCGATTCCACTACAAAGATAATGCAATTTGCCGTATTGCCAAATCCAGAACCGGCCGCCTGCCGGTAAACGGGACGTTTTTTCGGGTATCTTCAGGCTACCGGCGGCACAGAACGTTGAAGTCGCAATACTTGCAGGTATCGGCATCGGCACACTGCCGGAACGGAGTGGCGGGGTCGTACAGCTCCGCCAGCGTCTCGCCGACCAGCTCCTCGAAGCGTCCGGCGTAGTGCGTATAGCGCCCCCCGCGCAGGTCCAGTTCGCGGTCGAAAAGCCGCGGATCGTAGTCCGGGCGGTTCATCGCTCGCACGTAGTAGAGCGTCGGCTCGGCATCCACACCCCGCGTATGGTAGAGCATCATCGCATAGAGCAGCGTCTGCAGGATGTTCGAAAGGCGCTGTTTGCCCTCGCCGCGGAAGAGCGACTCGATCCCCGCAAACTCCAGGTGCGGAGCCCCGGTCTTGTAGTCCACCACGCGCAGCGGCCCGTCGTCCAGCCGGTCGATGCGGTCGGCGATCCCCGCAAACTTCATGCGGCGAAGCGTCCCGTCCGCCGTGCGGAAATCGAACCCGTAAGCCACCGAATCCTCCAGCCCCTCGACCGTGAAGCCGTCGTGCGCCGCATCATAGGGGATCACCCCGCCGCGCAGGTAGCGCGTCACGATGTCGCGGACCAGCAGCAGGTTGCCCGTATAGTCTTCCGGCGTGGCCGACGCATCGTTCAGGTAGTTCTCGTTGATCGAAGCCTCCACGGCCGCCGCGACCTCGCCCGTGCGGAGCAGCGCCCGCAGGGTCTCGCCCGGGCGGTGCTCCCCGGCAATCCGCGCGTAGAGTTTCTGCACCGCGGCGTGGAGGATCGTGCCGAACATCGGAGCGTCGACCTCCTCCGAAATCTCGTCGTCGCTCTCCAGGCGCGCCACCGAGTGGAAATAGAAGCGGAGCGGACACGCCACATACCGGAAAAAGGCCGTCGGCGAGAGCGTCGCCGGAGAGGCGGGATCGGTGAAGCGTTCCAGGCTCCGCAGCACCCGCTCGTCCTTCGCCACCTCGATCGGAGCCGTCTCCGCGAGGTTCACGTCCACGCCCACCTCCACCCGCCGGACCGCAAAACCGCTCTCGTAATCCAGCTGGTAGATATAGCGGCTCGGTTCGCCCGTCGACTTGTCGTCGGCGTGCGAGCAGTAGAGCATCCACACCCGCCGCGCCCGTTGCAGCAGCCGGTAGAAATAGTAGGCATAGACCCCTTCGTGGTGCTCGGGCGTCGGAAGCCCGTAGGCCGCCCGCAGGTTGTAGGGAATGAACGACGCCTGCGCCATGTGGTTGCCCGGAAAGTTGTCGTCGTTCATCGACAGCAGGATCACGTTGTCGAAATCGAGGTTGCGCGTTTCGAGGATCCCCATGACCTGAAGCCCTTCGAGCGGTTCGCCCTCATAGGGGATGCGCAGCGTCTGGAGGTGGCGCCGCAAAAGCGAAGCGTAGATCTCGGGCGTCAGCGCGATGTCGCACGCTTCGAGCGAGTTGCGCAGTTTGGTCAGCTCCCCCGCAATGACGGCCAGGAACTCCACCCGCTGACGCGCATCCGTCCCCTCGTAGGGGATGCGGGCCACGGCCCCGACCACCCGCAGCAGCCACTCCGAAAGGTCGCGCCACGACTCGGCCGCCGAGAAGATCTGCCGCAGCAGGTCGTTGCACCCGAGCCACGCGGCATCGACCGAAATACGCCGTTCGCGGACAATCTCCTCCTGCATCCGGCGGGTCTCCGCGGAATCGCTCTCCGAAACATATGGGTGTGCGAGGATCCCCACCACGTCGGCGTGGTAGAAACTCCACCCCTCCCCCTTCCGGCGGCGGTGCGACTGCAACGCCACGAGGCGTTCGACAAACGTATAGGCCAGGGTCGTGCGCAGCGGATAGCCCATCGTGACGTTCACCCGCCCGATCTCCGGCGGCAGCGCGTAGAGCAGCGGCAGCAGCAGGTTTTCGTCGGTCAGCACCACGGCCGTGCGCTTGTCGAGCGGACCCGCGGCAGCCAGTTCGCGCAGGATCCCCGCCGCAGCCTTGCACTGCACGGCATTCGAAACCGCAGCCACGGCCGTCAACTCCTTCTCCCGGGCCATGTTGTCGTGGGAGATGGCGCTCCGCGCCGGGAACTGCACGGTATTCTCGCGCACGAACATCCCCGCCTCCTGTTCCGGGGCATCCTTGTAATAAGTATCGTAATCCCAGTAGAAATCGGTCTCGGCAGCCGTCGACAAAAAGCGGAAAAGCTGCTTCTCACACTCCGACAGGGCGTTGAAGCCCGCCACGACGTAACGCCGCGGCTCCGGAAACGAGTAGCCGCCCGCACGCAGCCGGTCGGCCGCCGCACGCTGGATCATGCCGTTGTAGGCGATGCCCAGCTCGGAAAGGCGCTCCCGCAGCCGATGGTAGATCGGTCCCAGGGTCTTCCAGATCGCCAGGAACCGCCGCTTCTCGGCCGAAAGGTCGGACTCGTCGCCCAACGTCGACCAGAAGGCCTTTACGATCTGCAGCTGACGCGGCGTGAGATACGAAATGTCGGCCTCCAACTCCTTGATATCCGAAATGTTGCGGAAAAGCTGGTCGGCATTCACGCCGTATTTGTCGATCGTGTCGAAGTCCGTCAGGAGCATGTCGCCCCAGAAGTAGAACCGGTCGAACGGTTCGGCGTGGTATTGCGAATAGATTTTGTAGAGTTCCGTGATGAGCCGCACACGGTCCCCGGGGTGCAGACCCGAGATCTCTTCCATCAGGCTGTCGATCGTCGCCCACGTCGGCTGCCACATCGGACGCCCGGCAATCTGCGACAGCGCGTCGATGAAGAACAGCCGCGCACGACGCGACGGGAAGAGAACGGAACATTCCGACAATCCCTCCCCGTAGCGGGCATAAAGGTCCGCAGCAACTTCGTAAAGGAAACTCTTCATTGAATGGCAGGTTATGTGGCGGAAGAGGGTCGCCGGGCGGGATTCGCAATACGACCCGCCGCAGGAATGCGGGCTTTCACCTTCCCGCCGCAGGTTTTTACGCCTCCCGGTACAGGCCCCTACTCTCCACAGGTCCTTACGCCCCGGTGCGGGCTTCTACTCCCCGGTGCGGGTGATGTCGCCGCCCATGAATTTCGTGCCCCCGCGGATCACCGTCGGGGTTCCCTTGTAGGTGATCTTGCCGCCCGTCGAGGTCTTCCCCTCGAAACGGTCGGTCACCCACAGCGAGGCCGAACCCGAACCCGTCACGTTCACCTCCGCGGACATCACCTCCAGCGCCGAAGCTTCGAGCGTCCCCGCCGAAACAAACAGCGAAAGATAACGCGCAGAACCCGTCAGCGTCGCACTGCTCTTGCCCGTCAGCTCCAACTGGAGATCCTTCACGTCAAGCGATGCCGTCACCTGGGCCATACCCCCGACCGTGAGGTCGAGGACCGTCGACACCAGCGTGCTGTCGAACGTCGCAACCGCATCCGCCACGGCAATACGCTCCAGCGAATTGTAGTAAACCTCGACCTGCGTGCGCTCCGGACGCCGCGAATCGGGCCGCTCCGTGATCCGGAGCACCTTGTCCCGGACTTCAAACCGGAAACGGGTCGTATAGGAGCCTTTCGTATCGTAGATGATCTTCGGAGCCTCGCTGTCGGGAACCCGGATGAAACGGATGTCGAGCGGTGCCGTAACCTCCACGGCCGTAAACGAGGTGAGCCATTCGCGTTGCGCTCCGCCGTCCGCCGGAGTCTGGGCCTGCAGCGCTCCGAAAACCGTCAGCAGCAGCAGACTAAAAAGCATTTTTTTCATGTCTCGGTTCTGTTTTGTCCGGCTAATTTACGAATTTCTTGCGAAATTCGGGTTTTGTTTCGTATTTTTACCTTCCAAAAAGAATTTCCGAACAGTGCAAACGAAGAGAGCGAAGATCCTGAATGCCAGCGCCGGCTCCGGAAAAACCTACCAACTGGCCTTCCAGTACGTCCGCGACGTGATCGAGGAGCCCGAACTTTACAGGCATATCCTCGCCGTGACCTTCACCAACAAGGCCACCGAGGAGATGAAATCCCGCATCCTCAAGGAGATTCACAACCTCGCGGCCGGAAACGACAGCTCCTATCTGACGCAACTCTCGAAAGAACTCGCCCTCGACGAACAAACCATCCGGAAACGCGCCGCCGAAGTCCGCGCAAAGATCCTCCACGACTATTCGCGCTTCACGGTCCTCACCATCGACACCTTCTTCCAGCGCATCCTCCGCGCCTTCATCAAGGAGCTGGGAATCGACCTGAACTACAACGTCGAGATCGAAACCTCGCCGGTGCTCTCGAAGGGCGCCGACGCCCTGATCGAACAGATCACCGTCGACCGCGACCTCCAGCGCTGGCTCTCGGAGTTCGTCCAGGAGCGCATCGACGACGGACTCAAATGGGATGTCCGCGACGGAATCCTCTCCCTCGCGGGCGAGATCTTCAAGGAGAAGAACAAGTCGGCACTGACCGACGCTCGCTCCCGAGAAGAGCTGGGACGCATCGTCGCCCGCGCCACACACCTCGCCGAAGCCTCCAAAAAGGAGCTCCGCGATACCGCCCGCCAGGCCCTCGGGATCATCGACGCCGCGGGACTCTCCCTCGACGACTTCCCCTACAAGGCAACGGGATTCGCCAAGTGGTTCTACACCGCGGCCGAAGGTTCGCTCGAACCCTACAAAACCCGCGTCGCGGAGGCCGCCGACTCGGACGACAAATGGGGCAAAAAGGGTTCGCCCTCCCGCAGCCTCGCCCCGCAGCTGAGACCCCTGCTGCAGCGAATGCGCGACATCTACGACGCGAACCTCCGACACTGGAACACCTGCGACCTGCTGCGCGAAAACTACCGCAGCTTCGCGCTGCTCGCCGACCTCTACGCCCGCGTGCAGCAGCTCTGCGAGGAGCAGAACCTCATGCTGCTCTCCGAAACCAAATACATCCTCGCGGAGTTCATCGACCACAACGACGCGCCGTTCATCTACGAAAAGGTCGGGAACCGCTTCGACCGATTCATGATCGACGAGTTCCAGGACACCTCGGCCAAGGAGTGGGAGAACTTCCTCCCGCTGCTCCGCAACGCCATGGCCCAGACCGAGGAGCAACAGACGGCCGTCCTGATTGTCGGCGACATCAAGCAGTCGATCTACCGCTGGCGCGGCGGCGACTGGCGGATCCTCCACGAGCAGGCCCGGCAGGCCCTGGGGCCCACCGAGACCCAGGTGGAGGTCCTGCGCGAAAACTGGCGAAGCCTCCCCCGGATCGTGGAGTTCAACAACCGCATCATCGCCCGGATCGTCGAAACCGACGACCGCGCACTCGACACCGCCCTCGACCAGGCGGTCGAAAAGCACGGAATCGCTCCCGCCGAGGCCGACACCCTGCGCGGCACGCTCGCCGCAGCCTACCGCGACCATGCCCAGACCTCACGCCGGAAAGCCGAACATCCGGGATACGTCTCGGTCGAGACCTTCGACGAACGCCCGCCCGTCGTGGAGCGCATCTGCGCACTGCTCGACCGCGGATTCCGGCCCTGCGACATCCTGATCCTCGTGCGCAGCGCATCGGACGGCGCACGCATCGCCGCCGAACTCCTCGACTTCAAACGCCGCAACACCGATCCCCGCTACCGCTTCGACGTCATGACCCAGGAGGCCCTCATCGTGGGAAATGCCCCCGTCAGTGCATTCATCGCCGCAGCGCTCCGGCTCGCCCTGAATCCCGACGAATCCCTCGCCCGGGCCCAGTTCAACCACTACCTCCACCGCGATTTCGACCAACCGCTGAGCGATCCCGAAAACGAATTCTTCCGTGCGATCCGCCTGCTCTCGCCCGAAGAGGCCTTCGAGCGGATCGTCATGGCGTTCAACCTCCAGGGCGACCGCTCCCAGACGGCCTATCTCCAGGCCATTCACGAACAGATCATCGCCTTCTGCGCAACGAAGATCGCCGATATCGAACTCTTCCTGCGCTGGTGGGACGAAACGGGCTGCAACCGCTCGCTGAGCGTCGACGAAAGCCGCTCGACGGTCGAAATCACCACCATTCACAAGGCCAAGGGTCTCGAAAAACCCGCCGTCGTGATCCCCTACTGCTCGTGGCTGCTGGAGCCAAAGACAAGCGGCTCGATCCGAAATATCGTCTGGGCCGAAGCCCGCGAAGGCGAGGCCGAGGCAATCGGACGCTTCCCGGTGCGTTACCGCAAGGCGATGGCCGATTCGGAGTTCTCCCCGGAGTACTACCGCGAACTGGTCTACTCGCACGTCGACAACATCAACCTCCTCTACGTGGCCCTCACCCGGGCCGCCGAGTCCCTGCACCTCTTCATCCCCCGGAAAAACGACCGGACGGTCGGCGCCCTGCTGCTCCGGAGCATCCGCGTCGAGGACGACAAGGCCCTGCTCGACACCCTCGAAGGCCGATACTCGGCGGATGAGGCGGGCGAGCACTTCGCATTCGGGGAGTTCGCGGGTCCCGCTGCCGAAAAAAAAGAGCAGGCCGAGGTCCGGCACATCGTCCTGGAGGAGTATCCCACGGCACAGGCCGACCTGCGGCTGCGGCTTCCCTCGCAGCGCTACTTCGAGGAGGGGGAGGGGGAGCTCTCGCCCCGCGATTTCGGAATCCTGATGCACCGCGCCTTCGAACAGGCCGACAACGAAACGCAGATCGACGAAGCCGTCGTGCAGATGCAGACCGACGGCATACTCTCGGAGACCGAGGCCGCAATCCTGAGACAAAAGATCGCACGGGCCCTCGAACACCCCGAAGCCCGCGAATGGTTCGGCGGAAAGTGGCGCCGCGTGCGCAACGAACAGGAGATCATCCTCCCCGGAAGCGCCTCCACACGCCGTCCCGACCGCGTGATGCTCGGCGACGACGGGCACGCCGTCGTCGTGGACTACAAGTTCGGAGAACGAGACGCCGAACGATACCGCCGCCAGATCCGCGAATACATGCAGCTGCTGCACGAAATGGGATATACAAAAACGGAAGGGTTTTTGTGGTATGTCCTCCTCGATAAAATCGAGTCCGTGAGCCTTTGAAAAAAATCCTCGACATCCTTCCCGACGGCTTCCGCCGCCGGAGTTGCGGCGTGGTCGCCACGCTCCTCGCACGGGCCGTGCTCGACTTCGCCGGACTGGCCCTGCTGCTGCCCCTGCTGGCCCTGCTGCTCGACCCCGCGGCGTTCGAGGGCGAAGGGATTCTGGCGTCGGCTTACCGGCTCTCGGGAATCGCTTCAACCCGGCTCTTCGCCGGGATGGTTTGCGGAGGGGTCGTGCTCTTCACGCTGCTGAAGGGCGCGGCGGCCTTCCATTTCGCCCGGATCGAGAACCGCTACCTGCTCGACCTCTACCGGGCGCTCTCCCGGCGGCTCTTCATCGCCTGTCACGACCGCGGCATGGCCTTCGTCGACGCCTCCGACTCCGCAACGCTCGTCCGAAACGTGAACGCCGTCACCCGGAGTTTCACCACCGGCGTCCTGCACCCCGCCGCCGTGATCGTCGCCGAAACCGCCCTGCTGGGAGTGACTGCCGCAGTCCTGCTCCCGTATGCCCCGCAGGCCGTCCTGCTGGCCCTTGCGGTATTCCTCCCGGTCGGATGGGGGTACACCCGCTGCTTCCGCAGGCGCTGCGCACGATACGGCGCGGCGGAGAACCGGGCGCTGCGCGAAAAGGCAAGGATCGTCGGCGAAACCTTCCGCGGATACGCCGACATCGAACTCAACGGCGCATTCCCGGAGATGCTGCGGGCCTTCGACCGTTCGCTCGACGAGGTAATCCGCGCCCGCGCACGGGAAGCCGACCTGAACCGTCTGCCGCCGCTTGTCGTCGAAACCGCGCTGGCCGTCGGGCTGGCCCTGCTGGCTGTCGGGAGTTTCGGGAAGGAGGGTTCCGCACTGTGGTTCGGGGTGTCGGCCGTGGCTGTCCTGCGCCTGATGCCCGCGGTGCGGGCCATTCTGAACGGCTGGGTCTCGATCCGCTACAACCGCTACACGCTCGACATCCTGCAACAAACCCTCCCGGCGGAAACCGCAGCAAAAACCGGCGAGAACTCCGCCATCGCATCCGGCACGACAACGCCGGAGAAGTCCGGGCCTCTGCCCTTCGAGCGGACGATCGAGGTGCGGCAACTCGCATTCCGCTATCCGGGGTGCAGCCGGGAGGTGCTGCACGGCGTCGACTTTACATTCCGCAAAGGCGACCGGATCGGCATTCGCGGCGCCTCGGGAGTCGGGAAAACCACCCTTCTCCATCTGCTGGCGGGGCTCTACGAACCCACGCAGGGCCAGATCCGCATCGACGGCGTACCGCTCACCGCCGCCAACCGCCGGGCCTGGCAGCAACGGATCGGATATGTCTCACAGCGCGCCTTTCTCCGCAACGCATCCCTGGCCGAGAATATCGCACCGGAGGTTCCTCCGCAAGATATCGACCGCGATCGGGTCCTGGAGGTCATCCGAACGGTACATCTCGAAGCATTCGCCGCCGCGCTGCCCCGGGGTATCGACACGCCGATCGGCGAAGCCGGAGCCCGGATTTCGGGCGGGCAGCGGCAGCGGATCGCCATCGCAAGGGCCCTCTACCGGGATGCTGACGTGCTTCTGTTCGACGAGGCCACCTCGTCGCTCGATCCCCGCACCGAAGCCGAACTGCTCCGCTCACTGGAGAAGCTTGCCGCACGGAACCCCCGCATGACGCTCTTCGTAATCGCCCACAACGGGCACTCCCTTGCCGGATGTCGGCGGATCATCGAGCTCGGAAATTAAAAAATACGCTTATGGAATACATCATTGCCGGTCTCCGGCTTTCACTCCCGGATTCGTTGATTCCGCCCCGCTTCGCCGAGGCGTTGCAGGCTTTTGCCGTTGCGGGAACGGAAGTTGCAAGAGAAGAAGGAGAAGGGAGAGAAGAGGCCGCGCGGGCGAGGGCCGCAAGGGTCGAGGTCGCCCCGGGAGAGGCATTCGGGCGGGCGAGGGCCGCAGGGGTCGAGGTCGCCCCGAAAACCGGCTCCGAACCGAGGCTGATTCTGGAGTCCGCTGCCCGTATCCAGCGGGCCGCCGGATGGCACGAACTCCACCGTTTCGACTTCGCGGATGCCGATGCCGGCTGCCGTTTCGGATACGACAAAGCCGGATTCCTCCTCGAAATGTCACCCCGGGACGGTTCACTCCCGACCCGATTCCGGATCCCGGAACATGGCCTCCACGCCTGCTGCGACTTCACACCCGCACACCATCCCGCCCTCTTCCGATTCGGCCTCTGGATCCTCTTCAACCTCGCCGCCCTCCACCGGAACGCCGTGGCTATCCACGCCTCGGCAATCCGTTACCGAGGCCGCGGGGTCCTCTTCCTCGGCGAATCCGGGACCGGCAAGAGCACCCACAGCCGACTGTGGCGCAAAAATATCCCCGGCACCGCGCTGCTCAACGACGACAGCCCCATTCTCGGGCTTGCGGACGGTACGGTCCGCGTCTGGGGATCCCCCTGGAGCGGCAAAGTCCCCTGCTACCGCAACGGATCCTGTCCCGCCGCAGCCATCGTGCGGCTCGTCCAGGCCCCCGAAAACCGAATCCGCCGCCTCTCCCCGATCGAGGCTTTCTGCGCACTCTTTCCCTCGACGCCCCCCGCCTTCATCCGCGACACCCGCCTTCAGGATGCCGTCTGTACCCTGCTCGGGCAGGTAATCGGGCTGGTTCCCGTCTACCGGTTAGAGTGCCGCCCCGATGCCGAGGCCGCCCGGCTCGCCTGCGAAACCCTCTTCGGGGCACCCCTCTCCCCACTCCGGCCCGGCCCGGAAAATCCCGACCGACCATGCAGATAACTTCCCATCATGCCGGTTTCGAACTGCTCCGCGATCTCCTCGGCGAAGGCCGTGAAGTCACCGTGCGGATCGAAGGACGGAGTATGCTACCCTTCTTCCGGAGCGGAGCCCGCATCCGGCTGCATCCGATCCGGCCGGACGACCTGCAGCGCGGACATGTCGTACTGGGCCAGACTGATGCCGGGCGGTTCGTCATCCATCGGATCCGCCGCGTCGGAGCGGAGCGGATCACCCTCCAGGGTGACGGCAATCCCGTCGGCACCGAATCCATCCCCCGCGGACGAATCTACGGCGCCGTGGCGTGCAACCCCCTCCACCTGCTGCTGGCGCGGTTCTGGATGCGGCTCGGAACCTTTCGCAGATACCCCCTGTGGCTGCTGAAACGGTGCGGGTTCTAACATCCGCCCCGCCTTGCACAAAAAAACAGACCGGAGCGGGTTTTGTCCCGCCACCGGACGGCTGTTGATACTGAAACCTCCAACACCCTGCCCCGCCTGCACAAAAAAACAGGCCGGAGCAGGTTTCCCTACCCCGGTCTGTCTCTGACGGTATGTACGGTACGATTACTCGCCCAGCGCGAAACGCTTGTAGGCAATTACCGTAGCCTCCTTGTCGGCCTTGTGGATGAACTCGGCGATCGTCTCCTTCTCGCCTACCACAGCCTGGTTCAGCAGCGTGTTCTCCTCGAAGAACTTGCGCATCTTGCCCTCGGCAATCTTCTCCAGAATGGCCTCCGGCTTGTTGGCGTTCTTCGGATCCTGCTTCATGGCCTCCACGGCGATCTTGCGCTCGTGCTCGACAACCTCGGCCGGGCAGTCGGCCTCCGAAATCGAGACCGGAGCCATCGCCGTAGCCTGCATGGCTACCGTGTGGGCAACCTCGGCCGGAACCTCCTTGTTGAAGCCCAGCAGCGTACCCAGCTTCTTGTTGAAGTGTACGTAGGCAGCGCAGTAGGGAGCCTCGATGCGGGCATAGTATGCCAGCTCGATCTTCTCACCCGTCTGGCCCGACTTCTCGGTAACCATCTCCTCGACGGTGTGGCCCTCGGCGTTCTTCGTCGCCAACAGCGCGTCGCGGTCGGCAGCGTCGGCAGCAACCGCTACCTCCAGCATCGCCTCGGCAGAAGCCGTGTATTCGGCATTCTGTGCCACGAAGTCCGTTTCACAGGCCAGGCAGAGAATGTAGGCTTTCTGGCCTACGATCTTCGTGACGACAACACCCTCCGAAGCCGTGCGGTCCGCACGCTTTGCCACGACGAGCTTGCCCTTCTCGCGGATAATGTCCTGAGCCCGTGCATAGTCGCCTTCTGCCTCGATGAGTGCTTTCTTGCAGTCCATCATACCGGCACCGGTCATCTTGCGGAGCTTCATTACATCAGCAGCTTTGATTTCCATAGTCTTTTTTGTTTTTTCGATTGTTTCTACTTACAAATTATCCCGGTCCGGCCATTTCAAAGGGAACTTCCCGATCGGCCCCGGCGGAAGCCCTCCCCCTCCGGTCTTTGCGGCCCCGGTCGGACCCCGGAGGGAAATTACTCTGCCTTTTCTGCAGCGGCCTCCTCGGCGGGAGCCTCAGCCTCCGTGGCAGGCTCCTCGTAAGGAGTCTCTACGGCGGCAACAACCTCCGCTACGGCTGCCTCTTCGGCGTCGATCGAAGCCTTCACGGCCTTCTTGATGCGGGGTTTGCCCTCCTTCTTGGCACCCTCGGCCTCAGCCTCCTGTGCCTCCTTCTCCTTCTCCAGCTTGCGCTCCTCGGTGCCCTCGGCGATGGCGGCGCACATGGCGTCCACAATCACCGCAATCGACTTCGCAGCATCGTCATTTGCAGGAATTACGTAATCAATGTCGGTCGGATCACAACAAGTATCTACCATTGCAAAGACGGGGATGCTCAGCCGCTTGGCCTCCTTCACGGCGTTGGCCTCCTTCTGTACGTCGACGACGAACAGCGCGGCCGGAAGACGGGTCAGGTCGGCAATCGAACCGAGGTTTTTCTCCAGTTTCGCACGCTGACGGGCAATCTGGAGTTTCTCGCGCTTCGAGAAGTTATCGAACGTGCCGTCGTTGGTCATCTTGTCGATGGTGGCCATTTTCTTGACGGCTTTACGTATGGTGGGGAAGTTGGTCAGCATACCGCCTGCCCAGCGCTCCGTGACGTAGGGCATCCCGACGGCTGCCACCTTTTCGGCAACAATCTCCTTGGCCTGTTTCTTCGTGGCTACGAACAGCACCCGGCGACCGCTCTTGGCGATCTGCTTCAGCGCTGCAGCAGCCTCATCGACCTTCAGCACCGTCTTGTGCAGGTCGATGATGTGGATGCCGTTCTTCTCCATGAAGATGTACGGAGCCATTTTCGGGTTCCATTTGCGCTTCAGGTGACCGAAGTGCGCACCGGCTTCCAGTAATGTATTAAAATCTGTACGTGACATTTTAATTCTCTTCGTTAATTGATTCTAATTCTCTTTTCTTCAACTCCGGCGGGTAGCGACCTTGTCGATCCCGGGAGTTTTCCGCGGCGCGGCAACCGAAGGGTAATACATATATATAAGTAGTCCTCCCGATTTGAAAACCGACACCGTGCGTTGCCGAAATTCCGGTCGTGCGTATTAACGCTTGCTGAACTGGAACTTGCGACGTGCTCCGGGCTGTCCGGGCTTCTTACGCTCAACCTCGCGGGGATCGCGCGTCAGGAATCCGGCCTTCTTCAGCACCGGGCGCATCTCGGCGTCGATCTCGCACAGTGCGCGTGCGATACCCAGACGAGCGGCCTCGGCCTGTCCCTTGATGCCACCCCCATCGAGGTTGATGGTGATGTCATAACTCTCGGCAGTGTTCGTGGCGAGTAGCGGCTGCTTCACCTGGAACTGGAGAATTTCGAGCGGGAAATAAACGGCGAGTTCCTTGTGGTTGATTGTAATCTGACCATTCCCCGGCTTCACGAATACGCGAGCCACAGCGGCCTTACGACGACCTACGGTGTTTACAACTTCCATAACTCTTACTTAATCTCGTTTAATTTAATGGTCTTCGGGTTCTGAGCGGCGTGCGGGTGCTCCGGGCCGGCATAAACCTTCAGGTTCGTGAGCAGTTTCTCACCCAGGCGGGTCTTGGGAAGCATTCCCTTGACGGCCTTCTCGATGAGGAACGTCGGTTTTTTAGCCAGATAGTCGGCAGGCGTAGCGTAACGCTGGCCCCCGGGATATCCGGTGTGGCGCGTGTAGACCTTGTCGGTCATCTTGTTGCCCGTGAGCTTCACCTTCTCCGCGTTGATGACGATGACGTAGTCACCGCAATCCACGTGAGGCGTGTAGCAGGGCTTGTTCTTGCCTCGGAGGATCTTCGCGACCTGCGATGCAAGACGTCCCAGTACCTCGTTCGTCGCGTCGATCACCACCCATTCCTTGGTGACGGTCGCAGCGTTCGCCGAGATAGTCTTGTAGCTTAAAGAATCCATTACGTGTAATTTAACTTATTGTAATCCGTTTCCCGCACTTTGCGGGTGCGCAAAGGTACGAAAAAGTTTTGTTTCTGCAAAACAGGTTGAAAATCATTTCGCAAATATTTTTCGCACAACCCGTTTCCCGAAGGCGACAGGCGCCATCGGATGCGGGAACGAAGCGAAAAGAGGAATTTGAAGCGGCGAAACGGAGCGCGGGAACAACACTCCCGGCCGTACCGGAGTGTCGTTCCGGCACAGACCTCCATGACAAAGACGGGACCGACCCGTTCGTCGACCCCGCCTTCATGACCGTTCACGCCCCGGCTATGCCAGGAACGAGAGCAGAATACCCGCAGCTACCGCCGAACCGACCACGCCGGCCACGTTCGGACCCATGGCGTGCATCAGCAGGAAGTTCGAAGGATCGGCCTTCTGACCCTCGGTCTGCGACACGCGCGCAGCCATCGGAACCGCCGAAACCCCGGCCGATCCGATCAACGGGTTGATCTTGTTCCCCTCCTTCAGGAAAAGGTTCATCACCTTGGCCAGCAGAACGCCGCCCGCCGTTCCGAAGCTGAATGCAATCACACCCAGCACCAGGATCTTCAGCGTCTGGGGATTGAGGAACGCTTC
>CALUNH010000037.1 GCA_944321965.1 uncultured Alistipes sp. | reverse complement strand
CGGTCGCACGGAACCCACTCCCCGTCGATGTGGAGCGCCCAGGCCGCAATCCCCGAAAAGTTGTCCGAGACGCGGAACCGCAACGCCTCCGCTCCTGCGAGGTTCGCCCCTTCGGTGAAGAGCGGTCGGATCGCAGGTGCCAGCGTGTCGGCCACGACGACCAGATCGCCCGTCGTGCGGGTGACGGCCGTGACGGCACCGTTCGAGTAGCTTCCTCCGACGTGGTAGAGTCCGCCCTTGCGGCCGCGACCGGCCAGGACGGTGCGGAGCTGCAACTCCCGGGGCACCTGCGTGCGGATCGTCACGAGCGCCGGAGTCCGCAGCGGGGTTGTCGCTTCGAGGAACCGGTAGGCCGGGGAGAGCACGACGATGCCCGGCCCGCCCTGGGGCGTGTCGAGACGTTCGGGATGCAGGAAGAGCGGTTCGTAGAGCGATCCCTGCTGGATGCGGATTTCGGCTCCGGAATCGGCCCTCACGACGGAATTCCGACCCGGGAAAACCGCCACGGCAGCCGAATCGGCCTCGGCGCGGAACGTCTCCCCGCGTCCTTCGATCGAAAACTCCAGCGACGAGCGGTTGCCGCTGTCGTCCTCGGCCTCGATCCGGAGGCGGTGCCGCCCGCCTGCCGCCGTGCGCACCAACCCGCGTTCCTCCATCACCGGATAGAACAGGTCGGGAGCCCCGGCCAGTTGGGCCAGTCGGATCACCTCGTTGCGCGAGCCGATCTTGAGCGCGTAGCAGCTCACGGCGTCGCAGCAGCGCGACAAATCGTGCGTGAAGCCGTCCATGCGGTATTCGAAGTAGGGTTTCCCGTCGAGGCTGGCCGTCACGCGCCATACCCCGAAGGTGTTGTAGACGCCGTTGCGGCGGTCCGAGGCTTCGACGATGAAATAACCCTTGCGGCCCACGCCGACGGCTTCGCTGCGGGTCAGGCGGTAGCCTCCCCCGGCGTCGCGCACCACGGCGTAACTCTCCGGCGTACTGCGGACCGCAACGCCGCCCACGGTGTCGACCTCGACGTAGTGCACCCGCAGGATGCGGGGCGGGAGGTTGTCCTCGGGGCGGATGACCCCTTCGCGGACGACATTGTAGAGCCGTTGCGTCGGGGTGTCGCGGATCTCGAAGTGCAGGTGCGGGCCGCCCGACGAGCCGCTGTTGCCCGAGTAGCCGATCACGTCGCCCTGTTTCACGGGCCAGACGCCGGGCTCGAACCAGAGGCTGACGCCGTTCGAGCGGCGGGCGTAGCGCTCCGTGCGGACATGCTCCTCGATGTCGTCGCGGAAGCGCTGCAGGTGGCCGTAGACGGCCGTCGTGCCGTTGCGCAGCGTGAGGTAGATGGCGCGTCCGTAACCGCCCGCCGCGACCGACAGCCGCGAGACATAACCGTCGGCCACGGCCACGAGGGGCTTTCCCTCCACGCCGTCGGTCTTGATGTCCACCCCGGCGTGGAAGTGCCCGGGGCGCAGTTCGCCGAAGTTGGCCGAACAGAGCCGCGATTCCTGGAGGATCGGGTAGATATAGTCGTCGGGATCGAGCCGCTGGGCCGGAGCCTCAACCCAGAGGCCCGCCAGCAGGAAAAGGGTCAGAATTCGTCGCATGAGTCCGTATCTTTGACGAAGGACGAGGCCGCATCCAGCACCGCCTCGTAGTCGTATCCGAGCGAAAGCCCGTATCGGATGAGTTTGGTTTTCAGTTCGTAGGGCGTGGCGTATTTTACCGTCCGGGCCTTGCGGGCAAGCTGCTGTGCGAGGCGTTCGCCCATTCCCTGCCGGTCGGCCTGCGCCAGTGCCGCATCGATCGCCTCGCGGCGGATTGCCTTGCGTTGGAGGGCCGTGCGGATCTTGTACTCGCCCCAGCCGCTCAGCCGCAGCTTTTCGCGCACGAAGGCTTCGGCATAGCGTGCATCGTCGATGAAACGCTCGCGCACGAGACGCGCCAGCACCTCTTCGGCATCCTTTTCCGGGAGCCCCCAGCCGCGCATCAGACGCCGGGCGTCGCTCTCCGACTTCTCGGCCCGGGCACAGAGCCGCATTAGCGCCGCAAGGGCCTGTTCGGGCGTTTTGGTGCGTTTTTCGTGTTTTTTCGTTACTTCCGTCGGCTGCATGTGATCCGGTCTTTATCGAAAAGGTCCTTGTAGACGATCGTATCGGTGTAGCCCTCCCCGGCGAGCATCTCGCGCATTGCCTCCGCCGCCTGTTCGTAGATCTCGAACCAGAGCCGCCCGCCGGGCTGCAGCATCCGCCGCCCGGCGCGTGCAATGGCGCGGTAGAAGCGCAGCGGATCGTCGTCCGGGACGAACAGCGCTACGGCCGGTTCGTGGTCGCGGACGTTGGGGTGCATCGCCGCCCGGTCGCTTGCCGGGACATAGGGCGGATTCGAGACGATCACGTCGAATTTTTCGGGGAACCGCTCCTCCAGACCGTTGAGGGCATCGGCCCGCCGGAGCGTCACATGGGCCCCCAGCCTTCGGAAATTCTCCTCCGCCACGGTCAGCGCCTCGTCCGCGATCTCTGCGGCGAAGACCTCCGCTCCGGGGAGTTCCAGTGCCAGCGAGGCGGCAATACAGCCGCTGCCGGTCCCTACGTCCAGTATGCGGATGGCTCCCGGGACCTCGCCGACCGTCGCTCCCGGCTCCCTGCGTTCGCTGCGCACGAGGCGGTCGACCAGCTCCTCGGTCTCGGGACGCGGGATCAGCACCCCTTCGCGCACCGTGAAGCGGCGTCCGTAGAATTCGGCCGTCCCGACGACGTATTGCAGCGGAACCCCGCCTGCCAGCCGTTCGGCATCCGCCTCCAGCCCTTCGATCCGAAGCTCGGCTCCGGGGTCGGTCAGCAGCGCCGAGACCGGAATCCCGGCCCGTTCGCTTACCAGCACACGGGCAATGGTCCGGGCCTCACGCAGATCGTAGAGGTCCGACAGTCGGGTGGTGATCGATTCGATGGTTTCGCGGCAGGTCATCTCGGGGCGGCAGGCATTTTGCGGATCGGGGAGGTCTCTGAACCGGAAGAGGACATCAACGCTTCAACAGGTCGGCCAGGGCGATGGCCACGGCGGCCTCGACGACCACCGCACCCCGCAGCGCCACACAGGCGTCGTGGCGTCCGCGGATCTCCAGCGCTTCGACCCGTCCGGTCGTGAGGTTGTAGGTCTCCTGCGGGCGGGAGATGCTCGGCGTGGGCTTCAGCGCCGCACGCACCACCACCTCGTTGCCGTTCGTGATCCCGCCGTTGATCCCTCCGGCATGGTTCGTCCGGGTGTGCCCTTCGGCGTCGATGATCGGGTCGTTGTTCTCCGAACCCCGCATCCGGCTTCCGGCGAATCCGCTTCCGAACTCCACCCCCTTGACCGCCGGGATCGAGAAGAGCAGATGGGCCACACAGCTCTCGACCGAATCGAAGAAGGGCTCGCCGAGCCCCGCGGGAACCCCTTTGACCCGGCATTCGACCACGCCGCCCACCGAGTCGCGGTCGGCGGCTGCCGCGCGTACCACCTCGTCGAAGCGCGCCGGGTCGCTGCAGCCGCCGATCTCCGTGAGGCGCGTCGTGAAGCGCACCCCTTCGGGCAGGATCTTCTTGGCCACGACCCCCGCGGCGACCAGCGCCACGGTCAGCCGGGCCGAAAAATGGCCTCCGCCGCGGGGGTCGTGGCAGCCGTTGAACTTCCGGTAGGCCACCCAGTCGGCGTGCGACGGGCGGAAGTGCTGCACGACATTGGCGTAGTCCTGCGAGCGGGTGTTCGTATTGGCGAAGGTCACGGTTAGCGGCGCGCCGGTCGTGCGGCCGTTCCAGAGCCCCGAGACGATCGTCGGCAGGTCGGGTTCGCGGCGCGGGGTCGTGCCCGCGGCTCCGCTGCGGCGGCGCGCCAGGTCGGCCTCGAAATCGGCCTCTGCGAGCGGAATGCCCGCCGGAACGCCGTCCATCGTGATGCCGACCTGCGGCCCGTGCGACTCGCCCCAGATGGCGAGCCGGAAATTTTCTCCGTATTGGTTCATTGTCGATTCGTTTTCGTACCCCTTTACACCCGGACATGCTCCAGATCCTCGAAGAAACTCGGATAACTCTTGGCAACGCTCTCCGCCCCTTCGATCTCCACGGCCCCGTCTGCGCGCAACGCCGCAACGGCCAGCGACATCGCCATGCGGTGGTCGCCGTGGCTCCGGGTCCGGGCGGCGTGGATCGCTCCGCCGCGGATCCGCATCACGTCCTCCTCCGAGGTGTCGACCTCGATGCCCAGTTTGGCATACTCCTCGCGGATCGCCTCGGCGCGGTTGCACTCCTTGTACTCCAGGCGCGACGTCCCGCGGATCGTGCTCACCCCGTCGGCCGCGGCCGCCAGCGCCGCCAGCGCCGGGAAGAGGTCGGGACAGTTCGTGGCGTCGAACTCGAAGGCGTGCAGCGGGCGGTGGACCGCCGTCACGGCATCCGGTTCGTTGATCACCGCGGCGCCGGCCCGCACGAGGGCCGTGCAGATGGCCGTATCGGCCTGTTTCGAGAGTGTCGAGACGTTGCGAACGGTAATCTCCCCGGCCGTGGCGCCCGCCACCAGCAGCATCGCCGCGGCGCTCCAGTCGCCCTCGATGCTGAAGTAGGTGGCGCCGTAGTGCTGGCGCCCCGGGATGTAGAACTCCTCGTAGTCGCGTTGGTTGATCTCGATGCCGAAGCGTTCGGCCGTGTCGAGCGTCATGTCCAGATAGGGGGTCGAAACGGCATTGCGGACGTGCAGCGTGGTGTCGCTTTCGGCCCGTGGCAGCGAGAGCAGCAGCCCCGTGATGAACTGCGACGAGACCGAACCGTCGACTTCGACCTCTCCGCCGTGGATCGGCCCGCACACCTCGATGGGCAGGAATCCGCCGTTGTCGCGCACCGTGACGCCCAGCTGCCGCAGCGGGTCGAGCATCATCGTCATCGGGCGCTTGAGCAGCGACCCGCGGCCGTCGATGGTGATGGGTGTCGGGCAGAGCGAAGCAACGGGGGTGAACAGGCGTGTCGAGAGCCCCGATTCCCCGACATCGAGGCGGCTTCCCCGGGGGTTCAGCCCTCCCTTGATCGAGAGCGACGTGGGATCGACCTGTTCGACCCGGGCGCCGAGCGTCTCGATGCAGCGCAGCGCCGAACGGGTGTCGTCGCAAAATTCCAGATTGCGCAGCACCGTGGGCTCTTCCGAGAGCAGGGCTGCCGCCAGGGCACGCTGTGCATAACTTTTCGAGCAGGGCGGCGTCAGCGTGCCTTTGACGCGGCCCGGTGGAACCGTTTTGTCCATATTTCCTAACCTAAACCTGACTTTTTTGGGCGGCCTGCTTTCTCCCGGGACGCCCCCCCCCTTCTTTCCGGGGCCGCAGCTCTTCCAGTCTCCTCCAGTCTCTTCCCGTCTCCTCCTGTCTTCTCCCGTCTTCCCCTGTCTTCTCCCGTCTCCTCCTGTCTTCTCCCGTCTTCCCCCCCCCGGTTCGGGGCCCCGGCTATTCCCGGCTCTCCTCCGTACTTTGGCGTATCTCCTCACCCTTGCGGTTCTTCATCTCCTGGGTCAGCTGGTGGCTCTTCTTGAGCTCGAAGTGCTGTCCGAGGTAGACCTTGCGCACCATGGGGTCGGCGGCCAGCTCCTCGGCCGTACCGGTCTTGAGGATCTTGCCCTCGTAGAGCAGGTAGGTGCGGTCGGTGATGGCCAGCGTCTCGTCGACGTTGTGGTCGGTGATGATCACGCCGATGTTCTTGTGCTTGAGCGTCGCCACGATCGACTGGATATCCTCCACGGCGATGGGGTCCACACCCGCGAAGGGTTCGTCCAGCAGGATGAACGCCGGGTTGATGGCCACGGCGCGGGCGATCTCGGTCCGTCGGCGCTCGCCGCCCGAGAGCTGGATGCCGAGGCTCTTGCGGACCTTCTGGAGCCGGAACTCCTCGATCAGCGCCTCGACACGTTCGGCCTGGTACTCCTTCGAGTAGTCGGTCATCTCCAGTACGGCGCGGATGTTCTCCTCGACCGACAGGCGGCGGAATACCGACGCCTCCTGCGCCAGATAGCCCACACCCAGCTGGGCCCGGCGGTAGACCGGCAGTCCGGTCAGTTCGCTCACCTGCCCCTGGTCGTTTTCCAGGAAGATCCGTCCCTCGTTGGGCTTGATCAGGCCGACGATCATGTAGAAGGTCGTGGTCTTGCCCGCGCCGTTGGGTCCGAGCAGTCCGACGATCTCGCCCTGGTTCACGTCGATCGACACGTGGTCGACGACCGTCCGGGACTTGTATTTCTTGACCAGTTCGCTGGTGTAAAGGCGCATGATGTACAATATAAAATTTTCACAAAGTTATGCTTTTTTCCGAAAAGTTTTTTATCTTTACGTTGAATTTTCTTTTAATGCATACAAACGGCGAAATGAAACAGTTCGATTCTTCTCTCTTGCATGACAAACTGAAGGAGTATTTCGGTTTTTCGTCATTCAAGGGGAATCAGGAGGCGGTGATCCGCAATGTGCTGGAGGGCAGGGATACTTTCGTGCTGATGCCTACGGGCGGGGGCAAATCACTGTGCTACCAGTTGCCTGCACTCCTGATGGACGGGGTGGCCATCGTCATTTCGCCGCTCATCGCCCTGATGAAGAACCAGGTCGATGCCATGCGCACCTTCTCGGCCGAGTCGGGCATCGCGCACTTCCTGAATTCGTCGCTCAACAAGACCGCCGTGACGCAGGTCCGCCAGGATGTGCTCGACGGCAAGACCAAACTGCTCTATTTCGCCCCCGAATCGCTCACCAAGGAGGACAACGTCGCCTTCCTGCGCAAGATCAAGATCTCGTTCTATGCCATCGACGAGGCCCACTGCATCTCGGAATGGGGCCACGACTTCCGGCCCGAGTACCGCCGCATCCGCCCGATCATCAACGAAATCGGACAGGCCCCGCTGATCGCCCTCACGGCCACGGCAACCCCCAAGGTGCAGATGGATATCCAGAAGAACCTCGGCATGTCCGACGCTTCGGTCTTCAAGTCGTCGTTCAACCGCCCGAACCTCTACTACGAGATCCGTGCCAAGCACAACGTCGACCACGACATCATCCGCTTCATCAAGCAGAACGAGGGCAAAAGCGGCATCGTCTACTGCCTGAGCCGCAAGAAGGTCGAGGAGCTGACCGAACTGCTGATCGCCAACGGCATCCGCGCCCGGGCCTACCATGCCGGTATGGACGCCGCGACACGCGCCGCCAACCAGGACGATTTCCTCATGGAGCGCGTCGAGGTGATCGTCGCCACGATCGCTTTCGGAATGGGCATCGACAAGCCCGACGTGCGCTACGTCATCCACTACGACATCCCGAAGTCGCTCGAAGGATATTACCAGGAGACCGGACGCGCCGGACGCGACGGCGGAGAGGGCTATTGCCTGGCCTTCTATAGTTATAAGGATATCCAGAAACTCGAAAAGTTCATGCAGGGCAAACCCGTCGCCGAACAGGAGATCGGGAAACTGCTCCTGCTCGAAACGGTCTCCTATGCCGAAAGCTCGATGTGCCGCCGCAAGACGCTGCTGCTCTACTTCGGCGAGGAGTACACCGAGGACAACTGCGGAAACTGCGACAACTGCCGCAACCCCAAACCCAAGGTCGATGCGCGTGCAGCCCTGAAAATGGCCCTGGAGGCCCTGCGCGACATCGGCGACAAGTTCAAGGCCGACTACCTGATCAACGTGCTCGTGGGCAAGAATACGGCCCTTATCAAGAGCTACGGACACAATGCCTCGAAATGGTTCGGAGCCGGGGTCGAGCACGATGCCCGCTTCTGGGGCGCCGTGCTGCGGCAGGCGCTGATCCTCGGGTTGATCGACAAGAGTATCGAAAACTACGGACTCATCTCCATCAACAGGAAGGGCGAAAACTACATCGCCATGCCTTACCCCGTGACGGTGACCCTCGACCACGACTACGACGAGGAGGAGAAGGAGGCCGAAGCCGTGGCGCCGATGGGCAAGGGCGGGGCGGCCGACGAGGAGCTCTTCGCCATGCTCAAGGACCTGCGCAAGAAGGTCGCCAAACAGCACGGGCTGCCTCCGTTCGTGATTTTCCAGGACCCTTCGCTCGAAGATATGGCCATGCAGTACCCGATTACCATCGAAGAGATGCAGAACATCACGGGCGTGGGTGTGGGCAAGGCCCGCAAGTTCGGCGAGGAGTTCATCAAGCTCATCAAGGCCTATGTCGAGGAGAAGGAGATCATCCGTCCGCAGGACATGGTCGTCAAGGGCGTGGCCAGCAAATCCGGCAACAAGATTTTCATCATCCAGTCCATCGACCGGAAGATGGATTTCGAGGACATCGCACGTGCCAAGGACCTCGACTTCGACGAGCTTCTGACCGAGATCGAGGCCATTGTCAATGCCGGTACGAAACTCGACATCTCCTATTACCTGAAGGAGTTCATGGACGAGGACAAGATCGAGGATATCTACCTCTATTTCAAGGAGGATGCCGAGAGTGACTCGCTGGATGCGGCCATTGAGGAGCTGGGTGCCGACTACACCGAGGAGGAGATCCGCCTCGTGCGCATCAAGTTCATCTGCGAGCAGGGCAACTGAGGCGGGGACGTGCTGCGAAGACCGGCGCGGCCGGACCGGGGGGGGGAGGAGAAAAGAAGAGAGGAAAAGAGAAGGAGACGTGAGAGGCCAGGACCGGGGGGAGAGAGGAAAAGAGAAGGGGACGTGAGGCCCTGCCCGGGGAGGGGAAACGGAGAGAGGAGACGAGCGGACGAGCGGACGAGCGGACGAGAAGAAAAGATCGGAACCGGGTTGTTCCCGCAAGGGACGGGAGGACGGGCGCCGAATCGATAAAACCTAAAGATTACGCCTATGAACAAAAAGACTTTTACACTTGCCCTTGTTTTTTTAGTGTTGACGTTGGTGTGGCTCGGGACCAATATCTATTGGAAGTTTACCCATTCCAATTGTGTTCATGCTTTTGATTTCATCATCGGCATTCTGTTTGTCGCCGCAGCCTCCGGAATGGTCTATAACGAATTTCACAAAAAGAAGCGCAAGCATCTCGACGAGGTGGATCCTCATAAAATACCGTAACCGATGCGAACGATCGACCGTGTGATGGCCGTGCTGGCCGTTGTGTTTTTTCTTGGAGCCGTGATTGCGGGGTGGAGAGTCTCCGTGGCTGAAAGTGGGGACTTGTGGTATGTTCCTTTGTTGTTGGCGCTGGCTTCGGCGGCGATGACGTTCGGGGCCCTGCACCATCGGGTCCGTAAAACCGTTGAAAAGGAGAAGTGATGATGAAATTCAATTTCATGCAGGTGGTGCGCCTGGTCGGCATGGTTCTGGCCATTGCCGGCATCATCTACGCGCTGGAATTTATGGAGCGGGGCATAGCCGTCTGGTTTTGGGTTCTGCTGCTGGGTATCGGATTTGTGGGTCTGCTCTATACGTTCCGCCTCACGCAGCGGCGTGCGGCCCGGGAGAAACGCGAGCGCGAACGCGATGAAAAGAAAAAACGTAACCGTCGGTCGAAGAAATGACGGAGGTCCGGGCCAAAAAGGCATTGGGTCAGCACTTCCTGACCGACCTGAACATCGCGCGCAAGATTGCCGACGCCCTTTCGGGGGTGTCGGCCGAAGCCCCTGCCGACACCCTGGAAGTGGGGTGCGGGATGGGTGTGCTGACGCAGTTCCTGCTGCGGCGCGACGACATTACCACCTGGGGGGTGGAGATCGATACGGAGAGTGTCGAATACCTTCATGCGCATTATCCCGACTTTGCGCCGCGGCTCCTGGGCACCGATTTCCTGAAAATGGACCTCCGCACGCACTTCCCCGGGGGGGTGCGGATCATCGGCAACTTCCCCTACAACATTTCGTCGCAGATTTTTTTCAAGGTTCTCGAAAACCGGGATCTGGTGCCCGAGTGTGTGGGAATGGTGCAGAAGGAGGTGGCCGTGCGGATCGCCGAGCCGCCCGGATCGAAGGAGTACGGCATCCTGTCGGTGCTGTTGCAGGCGTGGTACGATATCGAATACCTCTTCACGGTGAACGAGACGGTCTTCAACCCGCCTCCGAAGGTCAAAAGCGCCGTGATCCGCCTGCGGAGGAATGCCACGCGGCAGTTGGCGTGTGACGAAGCGCTGTTTATCAAGGTGGTGAAGGCCTCGTTCGGACAGCGGCGCAAGATGCTGCGCAATTCGTTGAAGGCTGTGTTCGGGGATTTCGGCGGCGAGGAACATCCCTTCTTTACGCGGCGGGCCGAGACGTTGTCGGTTGCGGAGTTCGTCGATCTGACCAACTGGGTGGCGGGCTTAAAAAGCCCGTTTTAGGGGCGATGGTATGTCGAAAGGTTCGGATTCGGTTCCGCGCTTCGAACGCTGGACACGGATTCACGATTCAGAAACCCCGTGAGGTTCAGCAGCCCCTAAAACCGGTTTCTTAAACCGGCGGTGACCGTTACGAGATCCTCGCGTGCCAGGTATTTCCGGGCCAGGCGCTGCACATCGGCGGGCGTCATGCTCCGGATACGACGGATGTTCTCCCCGATGACCGTGTTGTCGAAGCCGCAGAGGATGTTCTCGATCGTGACGTCCGCAATCCCGAACGGCCCGTCGAGAATCCGCATCATCTCGCCCGTCATCATGTTTTTCACCAGCGCCAACTCCTCGTCGGGCATCGGTTCCGTGCGCAGCCGTTCGATTTCGCGGTAAATCTCCTGCAGGGCGGCCTGCGTGACGTCGGTCCCGACCTGCGTGGCCACGGCGAAGTAGCCTGCACGTTCGAAATTGACCATTGCGGCCACCACGCCATAGGTATATCCGTTGCGTTCGCGGAGGTTCTGCATCAGCCGCGACCCGAAGTAGCCGCCGAGGGCCGTGGCCACGACCTGCATCCCTGCGAAATCGGGGTGCTGGCGCGGGAAGAGCAGACGCCCCAGCCGCAATGCCGACTGCACGGCCCCGGGGTGCTCGACGAATGCCTCGTGGACGGTCTCGGGGGCCGGGAATGCGGCGGTTCCGTTCCCGGACGGACCGTGGGGAAGCTGCTCCGCAAGCGCCCCGATGGCCTGGCGTTCGTGTTCGCCGATCCGGCCGCTGCACACCACGAAGCAGTTTTCGGCGGTGTAGAACCGCCGGTAGAAGGAGGCGACATGCTCGCGCGTCAGCGTGTCGTAGAGGCTCTCGTCGGACGAGATGCCGTAGGGGTGCCGGGGGCCGAAGAGGGCCCGGGCGAAGGTTTCGCGGGCCTGGACGTCGACCTTCGTGCGGTCGATGGCGAGCCGCTGGCGGCGCTTGGCGGCGTAGGTCCGCAACTCCTCCTCGGGGAAGGCCGGGCGGAGCAGGATCTCCGCGGCGACGTCGAGCGTCCGGTCGAAGAACTTCGAGAGCGTGGCGAAGTTGATATAGGCGTAGTCGCGGTCGATGTTTACGTCGTACCACGAACCGTAGTAGTCGAGTTGTTCGGCGATCTGCTGCGCGCTCCGGCGGTCGGAGCCTTCGGCCAGGAGGTTTGCGGCCGCCGAGGCCGAGAAGGGGACGGTCTGTACGGCCGAGCCGGCCCGGAAGACGAACGAGATGCGCAGCACCTCGAAATCCGTCGACGGGAGCGTGTAGAGCGCGACGCCGTTTGCCAGCACGCTCTTTTCGGCCTGCTGGACGTCGATTTCCGAAGGGTTGATGCGGGGAGGAGTCATTTTTTTGCGTGGTAGATAAGGGTGGAACTCTTCTCGGGGGCGAGGATGCGGCGGCAGAACGAGCGGATCGCGTCGGGTGTCACCGCCCGGTAGAGGTCGACTTCGCGGTTGATGAGCCCCAGGTCGCCGAGCATCTCGTAGAAACCGAGGTTCATGGCCTTGTTCATGACGTTCAGTTCGCCGAAGAGCGTGTTGGCCTCGAACTTGTTCTTGACCTTTTCGATCTCGTACTCCGTGGCGGCATCGCGCTGCAGGGCTTCGATCTCCTCGCGGAAGGCCGCTTCCACGGTTTCGGGGGTCGTGTCGGGGAGCAGCTGCCCCGTGAAGACGAAGAGCCCCGGATCGACGTCGCCCGAGACGTAGGCGTTGACGCTCGACAGCAGGTTGCGCTCCTTGACCAGCCGGGTGTAGAGGCGCCCCGAATCGCCTCCGGCCAGCAGGTCCGAAACCAGGTCGGCCGTGTAGAAATCGGGTTCGGTGCGGGCGCACATGCGGTAGGCCACCGAAACGGTCGTGGCCGGGACGTCGCGTTCGACCTCCTGGCGCCGGGCCTCCGTCTGGGGAGGCTCCTGCGGGATCGGTTCCGCGGGGGCCGGGGTGTCGGAGAGTGCGCCGAACCACTTTTCTGCCAGGTCGAGCATCCGTTCCTCGTCGAGGTCGGCCGAGATCGACAGGATGGCGTTCGACGGGTGGTAATAGCGCCGGTAGAAGGCCTCGACGTCGGCGAGCGTTGCCCGGGCGATGTGGTCGGGGGTCAGCCCGATGGTGGCCCAGCGGTAGGGGTGGGTACGGTAGGCCAGTGCCCGCAGCAGCATCGTCTGGTCGCCGTAGGGCTGGTTCAGGTAGCGCTGGCGGAACTCCTCGATGACAACCCGTTTCTCGGTTTCGAGTTTTTCGGGCGTGATGTCGAGCCCCTCCATGCGGTCGCTTTCGAGCCACAGCGCCGTTTCGAGGTTGTCTTTCGGGAGGGTGATGTAGAAATCCGTGTAGTCGTTGTTCGTGAAGGCGTTGTTGTCGCCCGAGGCCATCTGCACCGGCAGGTCGAAGTTCGGGACGGCGCGCGTGCCCCGGAACATGAGGTGTTCGAACAGATGGGCAAATCCCGTGCGGGCGGGGTCTTCGTTGCGGGCCCCGACCCGGTAGAGGAGGTTCACGGCGGCGAGTTTCGACGCCCGGTCGCGGTTGACCGCAACGACGAGTCCGTTGGACAGTATTTTTCGTGTGTAGGGAATCATGCGGGCAAAGGTACGAAAAAACCGCAGGAACGGCAACCCGTCTGCCGGGTGGTGCCCGCCGGGGAGAGGTTGCGTTCCTGCCGGGCGGTGCCCGCCGGAGGCGGCTGTCGGCCCGATCGGGGTGGGCAGGATAACGTGTTATTGGTTAACCAGTTCCGCAACTCGATGATTTCCCGCCGTTTCGTTGTTGTCCGGATAACAGCCTGCTGTTATTCTCCTAACATCGAAAACGGTAAAATTTTACATGTTTTTTGAACAAAAATAGGCTTCGTTTTTCGGTTGAAATTCGTATATTTGCAACGCCCGTTTGCCCGGGCCGGATCGTGAAGAGTGAACAGACACACAAATATCATCTAAAATTTAACTGAAATGGCAGAAAAGAAATTTATCACCTGTGATGGTAACTACGCTGCGGCCCATGTGGCTTACATGTTCTCGGAGGTTGCAGCCATCTATCCCATCACGCCGTCGTCGACGATGGCTGAACTCGTGGACGAGTGGGCTGCGCAGGGACGGAAAAACATCTTCGGCGAGACCGTGAAGGTCGTGGAGATGCAGTCGGAGGCCGGAGCCGCCGGAGCCGTTCACGGATCGCTGCAGAGCGGCGCCCTGACCTCGACGTTCACCGCTTCGCAGGGCCTGCTGCTGATGATCCCCAACATGTACAAGATCTCCGGCGAGCTGCTCCCGGGCGTCTTCCATGTCTCGGCCCGCGCCCTGGCTGCACAGTGCCTCTCGATCTTCGGTGACCACCAGGACGTGATGGCTGCCCGCCAGACCGGTTTCGCCATGCTGGCCACCTCGTCCGTGCAGGAGGTCATGGACCTCGCAGGTGTCGCTCACCTCGTTTCGCTGAAGGCCCGCGTTCCGTTCCTGCACTTCTTCGACGGTTTCCGTACCTCGCACGAGATCCAGAAGATCGAACTCATCGACGAGGCTTCGCTGACGGCCCTGCTCGACCGCGACGCCCTGAAGGCCTTCCGTGCCCGTGCCCTGAACCCCGAGCACCCCGTTACGCGCGGTACGGCCCAGAACCCCGACATCTACTTCCAGACGCGCGAGGCTGCCAACAAGTTCTATGAGGCCGTGCCCGACATGGTGGCCGACACCATGAAGGAGATCTCGAAGATCACCGGCCGCGAATACAAGCCGTTCGTCTACTACGGCGCCGAGGATGCCGAAAACATCATCATCGCCATGGGCTCCGTTACCGAAACCATCAAGGAGACGGTCGACTACCTGCGCGCCAAGGGTGAGAAGGTCGGTGTGATCACCGTACACCTCTACCGCCCGTTCGCCGTGAAGTACCTGATGGCCGTGCTGCCCGCCAGCGTGAAACGCATCTGCGTGCTCGACCGCACGAAGGAGCCCGGCGCCAACGGCGATCCGCTCTACCTGGATGTCGTCGAGGCCTTCACCACGAGCCGCCACTCGCTACCGTGCGGCGAGATGCCGCTGATCATCGGCGGACGCTACGGCCTCTCGTCGAAGGACACCACCCCGGCCCAGATGCTGGCCGTCTTCGAGAACCTGAAAATGGCCGAGCCCAAGAACCAGTTCACCGTCGGTATCGTCGACGACGTGACGTTCCGTTCGCTGCCCGTCGGCGAGGAGATCTCGCTGGCCAAGCCCGGCACGTTCGAGGCCCTCTTCTTCGGTCTGGGCGCCGACGGTACGGTGGGTGCCAACAAGAACTCGATCAAGATCATCGGCGGCACGACGAACAAGTATTGCCAGGCCTATTTCTCCTACGACTCGAAGAAGTCGGGCGGTTACACGTCGTCGCACCTGCGTTTCGGCGACCTGCCCATCACGTCGCCCTACCTCGTTACGACGCCGGACTTCGTGGCCTGCCACGTTCCGTCGTATGTCGACAAGTACGACGTGCTGAAGGGCCTGAAACCCGGCGGTTCGTTCCTGCTGAACTCGGTGCACGACGCCGAGACGACCTGCGCCACGCTGCCCGACCACATGAAGGCTTACATGGCCAAGAACAAGATCAACTTCTACATCATCAACGCCACGAAGATCGCCGCCGAACTCGGCCTCGGATCGCGCACGAACACCATCATGCAGTCGGCCTTCTTCAAGATCGCCAACGTGATTCCGTTCGAGAAGGCTGTCGATGAGATGAAGCACGCCATCCTGAAATCCTACGGAAAGAAGGGTGAGGATATCGTCAACATGAACTACGCAGCCGTTGATGCCGGCGGCAAGGAGGTCATCAAGATCGACGTGCCGGCCGAGTGGGCCCAGATCGAGGACAAGGGCTTCGTAACCCCGTCGCACGCTTCGTATCCGGAATTCGTGCGCAACATCGTCGAGCCGATCAACGGCCTGAAGGGCGATGACCTGCCGGTTTCGGCCTTCAACGGCCGCGAGGACGGTACGTGGGAGAACGGTACGGCCGCCTATGAGAAGCGCGGTATCGCCGTGAACGTGCCGGAGTGGAAGATCGCCAACTGTATCCAGTGCAACCAGTGCGCCTATGTCTGCCCGCACGCTGTGATCCGTCCGTTCCTGGCGACGGAGGCCGAGGCTGCGGCTTCGGGTGTCGAGTGGAAGCAGGGCCTGGGCGAAACCAAGGAGTACAAGTTCCGCATCCAGGTGTCGCCGCTCGACTGTACGGGTTGCGGCAACTGCGTGGATATCTGCCCGGCCAAGGAGAAGGCGCTCGTCATGCGCCCGCTGGAGGAGCAGATGCCGCAGCAGAAGAACTGGGACTACATCACCAAGAATATCGGCTACAAGCAGGTGGTCGACAAGACCAAGTCGGTGAAGAACCTGCAGTTCGCACAGCCGCTCTTCGAGTTCTCGGGAGCCTGCGCCGGTTGCGGCGAGACACCCTACATCAAGGCTCTTTCGCAGCTCTTCGGCGACAAGATGATGGTTGCCAACGCTACGGGCTGTACGTCGATCTACTCGGGCTCGGCTCCGTCGACCCCCTACTGCACGGACGCTGCAGGCCGTGGACCCGCCTGGGCGAACTCGTTGTTCGAGGATAACGCCGAATTCGGTCTGGGTATGCACCTGGGAGTCGAGAAACTCCGTGACCGCATCCAGCTGACTATGGAGGAGGCGATTGCCAACTGCACGAAGTGCTCGGACGAGCTGAAGGGCGTGATGAAGGAGTGGATCGAGAACCGCGGTTCGTCGTCGAAGTCGGCCGAGGTGACGGCACGCCTGATCCCGCTGATGGAGGCTTGCGGCTGCGACTACTGCAAGAAGATCCTGGAGCACAAGGATTGGCTCATCAAGAAATCGCAGTGGATCATCGGTGGCGACGGCTGGGGCTACGACATCGGTTACGGCGGCGTGGACCACGTGCTGGCTACGGGTCAGGACGTGAACATCCTGGTTGTCGACACGGAGGTTTACTCGAATACGGGTGGACAGTCGTCGAAGTCGACTCCGGTGGGCGCCGTTGCGAAGTTCGCATCGAGCGGCAAGCGCATCCGCAAGAAGGACCTCGGCGCGATGGCCATGACCTACGGTTATGTCTATGTGGCTCAGGTTTCGATCGGCGGTTCGCAGCAGCAGCTGTTCAACGTGCTGAAGGAGGCCGAGGCTTATCCGGGCCCGTCGCTCGTGATCGCCTATGCACCGTGTATCAACCACGGTATCAAGGGCGGCATGACGCGCACGCAGACCGTGGGCAAGGAGGCCGTAGCGTGCGGATACTGGCACCTGTGGCACTACAACCCGCAGTTGGAGGAGCAGGGCAAGAATCCGTTCGTGCTGGATTCGAAGGAGCCCGACTGGACGAAGTTCCGCGATTTCCTGATGAAGGAGGTTCGTTACACGTCGCTGCAGAAGGCCTTCCCGGCCGAGGCTGAGGAGCTCTTCAAGGCCGCCGAGGAGAATGCCAAGTGGCGTTACAACGGCTACGTCCGCCTTTCGAAGATGGAGTATTGATTGTCTGAAAAGACGCGATAGCGAGGCCGCCCTTCCGAATGGAGGGGCGGCCTTTTTTGGGAAGGAAGGGGGAGGGGGGGGAGAGGAGGGGGAGGGAAATCCGGTTCTTTCTGCGTTGCTGTTTTCCGGTTGCCATTTTGAGTGTCGGAACGGGGTACGGAGGGTACGGAGGATACGGAGGGTACGGAGGAGTCGGAGGGGAGGGGGGGGGATTCCGATTCCCGGGAGCGGTTTATGTGCGGGGCCGCGGCGTCGGAAATCCTGCCCGGGAGCGGGGCAAGGGGGACGGCGGGTAGCGGCTTGTATGTCGGGTGGATGTGCCGGGGATCGGGCGAGATGCGGTTTTTTGCCTGGCGGGATGACGGATGACCGGTTTCGCACTGGTTTAAACAAATTCCCGGTTTCGCCCTGAAAACCGCCTGCAACAAGCCACAAAAAAAGGTTGCCACACACGTGACAACCTTTCTAAATGCAAGAAAGAGGCCTCTCAACCCCCCCCCTCTTAGTGACGCCGACAGGACTCAAACCTGTAACCTTCTGATCCGTAGTCAGATGCTCTATTCAATTAAGCTACGGCGCCTTTCCTTTATTGCGAGTGCAAATGTAGCTTGATTGACAGATAGTTACAAGAGTTGCTTCGGTCGGCAGTCGCCCGTTTCCTGTGCGGCTGTTTCGTTCGGTTTACACGTTGGTTTACACAATCGAGTAAATCCAATGTTGGTTAAACAATAAGTGAATTGATGAGATATGACATTAAAAGAGGACAAACCTTGTAAAAGGGGTTTATATAAGGCCCCTTTGCAAAGTCTGTCCTCGGAAAAAATTGAGAGCTTTTGTCTCTGTAAACAAAAATCCTCGACTGTATGGCCGAGGATGTATCGTTAATATAGACATGGATTATTTGAGGTCTTTGGCTTTTATTCGTATAACCTTACCATCACGCACAATCACCAATTCCCCGTCCTCTTTTTTTGTTTTTTCAATCAGGCGTTTACGGGCAAGCAAAATCCCTGCATTAATCTTTTCCTGCATTTGTTTGATTTCAATCTCGCTCATGGTCTGTAATGATTTTATAAGATAACGTATCTTCAATTTGAATTGTTGCATCTTTCTCTCCCGATGCAATGATTTTAATTTCTGTGTCTGCCGAACTATTGTCGTATATCGTCCAAAAATCGCAAACGGGTGTGTAAAGCATTGTCAAGTTGCGTAGTCCGTTTGCATAACGACGGCGAATTACATCCGATGGGATATTGTGGCCACCCTTGCTTACCCGTGTTGCAACGCGCTCGATAGCTTGTTCGGGTGTCGGCAACCAGAAATAAAGCAAGGTTACGAATAGGATATGGATTTGGCAACATAGGAGATTTCAATATCATTCAATATCTCTGTGCCCGTTTGTCAATCTGTTATCGGTGTTTTTCTTTTCATTATAGCTAAAATTTATATTGTGATTAAATCTTTGATTATGATGTAAATATAGTAAAAATTTATGAAATATGCAAGTATATAAAAAGGACAAACTTGTGCAGAGCGGTATAATATAGACCGTCTGCACAAGTCTGTCCTTTTTTAATTTAAGATTAAGGGAATACAGCAATATCACATTGATCTACAATGGTATAAATCCCTTCAAACAATCCTTCATGTTCTTGTGGTTTATCAACTTTATTGGGTAACCAATATCGTTCTGCTTTTAAATAATCAGCATAGGTCCAAAATAGTTTTCCAGTAAGTTCTAACTTATAGATAATTGGCTGTAGTTTGTTCCTTTTTTTAAAATAATTATACCAGTAACGCACATATTCTTTTTTAGAAACGTATATGCAGTGGTTTCGTGATGGTAAGTTTGGGTTTATATTTTTTCTTGTAAGCTCGGCTATATCCTCGATACATTGTTTAAACCCACAGGGTAAAACAGGTCTGCATACCAAAGCTGTATCATAACTTTTTCCAATACTCCAATCAAATTGATTAGGAGTGTGTATATGATATGCAATATAATTTGTTACAGTTTGAATATCCGCCATCTCTTAAAAATCATATCCGACAATTTGATCGGCATATTTTTCCCATACATTTGCAGTTTTATAATTATTTACAGATGCAGAGGGGACATAAAAAACAGCATTAGAAGCTATAAAACTAAATACCGTATTTCCATCCAATGTGGGAGGATTAGTTGGGGTACAGTATATTTCTTTGAGTCTGCTGCAATTATAAAATGCAGAATCTTCAATAGTTGTGACACTATTAGGGATAGTAATATCGGTTAAACTGATGCAGTTATAAAATGCAGAACTTCCAATAGTTGTGACACTATTAGGAATAGTAATATCGGTTAAACTGGTGCATCCAACAAATGCAGAATCTTCAATAGTTGTGACACTATTAGGGATAGTAATATCGGTTAAACTGCTGCAATAATAAAATGCAGAACTTCCAATAGTTGTGACACTATTAGGGATAGTAATATCGGTTAAACTGATGCAGTTATAAAATGCAGAACTTCCAATAGTTGTGACACTATTAGGGAGAATAATGCTTTTTAGATCGTCACACGGGTAAAATGCTTTTTCCTGAATTACCGTAATTTTTAAGTTGTGACTTAAATCAACAGAGGTTAATCTTCTACAGCGGTAACAATTTATGATCTCCAAATTGGGGAAATAACAGATGCCTGTAAGAGTTTTAACATCAGCATTAGTTAAATCAATTTTAGTTACAGCATTTGCTTCTGTTTTAGACACCTTCCCGTCTTTATTGACGTCAAAGTTCTCATAGCAATACTGCATGAATACCAAGTCATCCATACAGGAGCAGACATCATTGGGATCGGGCAAAGCGGGACGCGCAAAATCGCTACCGCCACCATTGTCATCATCCTTATTGTCATCATCCTTATCGCAGGACGAGAAAGAAACTGCCGCAAACATGGCTGCCACGATAAACAATAGCTTTTTCATAATTTTATGAGATTAAGATAAATTGAAATGTGATTCTTTTTTGCCAAATCCATGACACTTTTGATTTCTTGGGTGGTTGCATCCAGCGTTCCATCTGGATTAATTTGACAACCCGTCGTTTTCAACTCTTCATAAAAAGAATTGAAATTTCTCAACCACTCTTCAGACAGTTGAGTTTTTACCACTAAATGATAGCTTGCCATAGCACAATAATTTGTACCGTACCAACTCCTGCTGCGGTGGGTTATGGGTAAAAAGAAAGTGTGGAGTTGTTCGTTTATCTGAAGATAGGCATTTGGCGTGGCCCGAGAACAAATAAACAATACCCCACACCGAATAAGTATATATCAGAACGATATATGCCTATACACGGTGATGAGTGTCTGTATTGCCTATCCTTGTTCTCTAAAATCGCCAAATTTCATCTTCAAGGATTAGCGAAACACTTTCACTAAACTAATATGTTGCTACCCGTTCAGATAGCACCACAAAGTTAGGAAATGTTTCTCAATACGCAACACTCTTGGGGTATTGTAGTTGCAAAGTTCTTGAAAACAAAGCATCTTTCCAATAGTGGAGTATATGGATTCAAAACTTTGTTCTTTATAGATTGGGATAAAAGATTTCAACTTTACGCCTGCATAAACCCTGAAACTCTGCTTTTCAGAATCCTCAAAACCACGGATTTCGACTTTACGTCAGCATAAATTCCATATTCGCAAGTTGTAGATTTTGCAGCAAATCGTAATGCGTAGATTGTGAATAATATAGCCATCTTACTATGTATTAGTACGCTTTGTTTTGGAGCATAAGAAAATACCCCTGCCGTCATAAGACAGCAAGGGTATTCGTCTCTGTAAAGCGTTACTCCACAAACCAACTGTATTCGGTATCTCCCTCCAAGGCCCGTCCGATTCCTGCAATCAGCTCCGTTGCATTCAGCGACCTGTCAAGGAAGGTGTCGATGTAGCTGGACTTGTTGGCTCCTGTAAAGAGGTTATAGACCTTCCACAAGTCAATCTCGGGATTGTCCCCTCGTGAAAAGTTCTCGTCCGTGTAGTAAGCCTTTGCCACGGCATTGATGTGGCAGTCGGTAAACTCCATGGCTGGAAGCTGCCGTTTCTCGGCTGTGGGCAGGTATTGATACAACCGTGCCTTGCCGATCAACTGGGCAAACTGGTGTTCACTGAGCGATTGCCGCTGTAAGGCTGCCATCTGCCGAATGTGCCGTTCGGCATCGTACTGCTGAAACAATTGCAACGAGGCCTCAAACAAGTCCTGCACGCTCATCACCCGCAACTCCCGCTTGAATCCGTCGGTCGATACACACAGGTTGCAGCAGACGAGGTTCTTGAAGCCGATGAAGACCTTGAACTTCTCGACCGTCTTTTTCGAATAGAGGTTTTCGTGATTATAGGCCCTCACTCCTCCAATCGAAAGATTGAGCCGATTGCCTGCCACCTCTTCGTAAATCGAGGGAACCTCAAAGCAGAAGGCCATGCGCTCGTAATAGATGGTCTTGTCCGTCTCCAGGAGCTGGTTCACGGGCTTGTGTATGGCCTCGGGAATCCGCCCCTTGATAATATGCGAAACAACAATATCGGGCATGTCGATACTCTCCTGTGGAAACAACCGATGAGCAGCTTTCAACACCGTTTCAATAAAACTCTGGTGGGAGATCGTCACCTCGTTGTCCTTGCTGAATACGGGAACGACACAATCGTTCTTCAGGTGGGCCATATCGACAGGCTTGGTGTTGGCCTCGATAAAGTGACGGGTCCGCGGTGCAGTTCCGAGCGATACAATCGGAGTTACGGGACGCTCCTCTACAATGGTTGCCTCCTCCACGGGGAGATTCAACCCTACGGCAAATTCGGGTTCAGGCTGAAAGGCTGGAAGCATGGCTGTGGAGGTTTTGCGAGGAAGGATTCGATTGCGTGGTCTGCGTCATGTTGCACCATTTGAGGATGGCTTGACCGACAGCAGGCGTGATGAGGAACTCGGGATGACCCGTAAAGAGCCCCGTTCGGTCTTTGGAGGTGGTGGCCTTGTGGTTCATGGCGATGTCCAGCACGGCGGTGAACTCATAGTCCACGTTGTCGCGCTGCACGGCCTTCAAGCCCACCTTCTCGGGGACCATCTTGCCGTTCTTGTCCGAGAGGACATAATCCTGCTTGGAGCGCATGGTGCAGATGATGTGACACGAGGAGTTGAGAATGCGTTGGATGAAGGCATTCTGACGGGGTGTGACCTTGGCCCAGTTGGCAAAGGAGTTGCCTTGCAGGTTGGCGTGGAAAGGTAGTGTTTCAAAAAGTGTGTCTGGGCAGGCGCCTTCAGATTCTTCAGATATGCAAATATAGCGATTCTTGTTTTC
>CALUNH010000036.1 GCA_944321965.1 uncultured Alistipes sp. | reverse complement strand
TCGTGCAGCACGCTCTTGTAGATCTTCAGGGCCGTGGCTATCGCCGCGATCTCCTCCTGGCTGATCATCGGCTGCGGTGCAACCACCTGCTTCTTGCCGATGGTCGCCGTCCGCATCCGGAAGCAGGCTCCGAAGCCCTTCATGATGAAGATCAGCGCCACCAGCACGACGAATACCAGCGCGAAGCCGATGAGTGCAACCCACAGGATCTCGGTCCAGCCCCAACTTACTGCCTGTATTATCATGATTTCCGATTTTTACAAGGTTACAGAGGAATGTTCGAATGCTTCTTGGGCGGATTCTGCAGGCGCTTCGTGGCCAGCGACTGCAGCGCGCGGATGATCCGGAATCGCGTGTTGCGCGGTTCGATCACATCGTCGATATAGCCGTAGCGCGCCGCATTGTAGGGATTCGAGAACTTGTCGTTGTACTCCTTCTCCTTCTCGGCGATGAACGCGGCCTTCTCTTCGGGTTTGTCGGCCAGCTCCTTGAGCTCCTTGCCGTAGAGCACCTCGACGGCGCCGCTGGCACCCATCACGGCGATCTCGGCCGTCGGCCAGGCGTAGTTGATATCGCCGCGGATGTGCTTCGACGACATCACGATGTAGGCGCCTCCGTAAGCCTTGCGCAGCGTCACCGTGATCTTCGGAACCGTAGCCTCGCAGTAGGCGAACAGCAGTTTCGCGCCGTGCGTGATCACGCCGCCGTACTCCTGGGTCGTGCCCGGCAGGAAGCCCGGCACGTCCACGAGCGTCACGAGCGGAATGTTGAACGCATCGCAGAAACGAACGAAACGGGCCGCCTTGCGGCTGGCGTTGATGTCGAGCACACCGGCCATGAACTTCGGCTGGTTGGCGATGATGCCCACCGACTGACCGTTGAAGCGCGCGAAGCACGTGATGATGTTCTTGGCATATCCGGCTGCCGACTCCAGGTACTCGCCGTCGTCGACGATCGCACGGATCACCTCGGCCATGTCATAGGGTTTGTTCGCGCTGTCGGGGATGATGTCGTTGAGCGAATCCTCCAGGCGCGTGATCTTGTCCGTGCAGACCGTCAGCGGAGCATCCTCCATGTTGTTCTGAGGCATGTAGGAGATCAGTTTCTTGATCAGTTCGATACCCTCCTCCTCGGTATCGACCGCAAACTGCGCAACTCCCGACTTGGTGGTGTGCATCGTGGCGCCGCCCAGCTGCTCCTGCGTGACGTCCTCGCCCGTGACGGTCTTCACCACCTTCGGGCCCGTGAGGAACATGTTCGACGTCTCCTTCTTCATGATGATGAAGTCGGTCAGCGCAGGCGAATAGACCGCACCTCCGGCGCAGGGACCGAAAATGGCCGAGATCTGCGGAATGACACCCGACGACATCACGTTGCGCTGGAAGATGTTCGCATAACCGGCCAGCGCGTTGACACCCTCCTGGATGCGGGCGCCGCCCGAGTCGTTCATGCCGATGCAGGGGGCACCGTTGCGCAGGGCCATGTCCATGACCTTGCAGATCTTGTCCGACATCGAGAGCGAGAGCGAACCGGCCGTGACGGTGAAGTCCTGGGCAAAAACATAGACCAGGCGTCCGCCGATCGTACCGTAACCCGTCACCACGCCGTCGCCGAAGAAGTGTTTCTTCTCCATGCCGAAGTCGTAGCAGCGGTGCGTCACGAACATGTCGAACTCCTCGAACGAGCCCTCGTCGAGAAGCATCTGGATACGCTCGCGGGCCGTGTACTTGCCCTTGTCGTGCTGTTTGTCGATCGCTTTCTGGCCGCCGCCCATACGGGCCGTTTCGCGGTTGTCGATCAGTTGTTTGATCTTTTCCTGAATTTGGCTCATAATGTTGGTATTGTCCGTCCCGGGAGGTGTTCCGCACACACGGAACGATTCCGCCCGGAGCGGAATCGTTTGTAATTTACTACTTGTTCTTGTTCTCGCAGAGTTCGGTCAGGATGCCCTGGGTCGATTTCGGGTGCAGGAAAGCGATCGTCAGCCCCTCGGCGCCCTTGCGCGGCGTCTTGTCGATCAGGCGGATGCCCTGGGCCTCGGCGTCGGCCAGCTGCTCCTCGATGTTCTCACAGGCGAGAGCCATGTGGTGAATCCCCACGCCGCGGTTTTCGATGTACTTGGCAATGGTCGAGTCCTCCGAGGTCGGTTCCAGCAGTTCGATTTTCGTCTGGCCCAGCATGAAGAACGCCGTGCGCACCTTCTGGTCGGCAACCTCTTCGATGGCATAGCATTTCAGACCCAGGACGTTCTCCCAGTAGGGAATGGCTTCATCAAGGCTCTTCACGGCGACGCCAAGATGCTCGATATGAGAAACTTTCATAGCAAAATGGAATTTAAATTTGGTTGATTATTTTCGGAATATTTCAGACATTGTTATTTTGCGAACACAAAGATAGGCGAATCTTTGCGAATCCCCAAAATTCAACGGACTTTTTTTGGTCATAATCGGCATTCGATAAGGATGAAACCTACTCGGCACGGGATTTTTCGGGGAAAAGAGATACTCCCGAGGAACCTTTCTTCCCATCTTGCAGAACTCCTCTGCGGACCCGCCGTACGCCTCTGACCCGCTCCCGCCGCCGAACGCTTTTCGCCCGAAAATTTGCGCCTTCCGCCAAAAGGTGTTATCTTTACCTCACAAAACGACACTCTCCGTTATGAAGAAAGCGTTGCTTATCCTGCTGTCGGCGTGGATCCTGGCTCCCTCCGACACGGAGGCCCAGAACATCCTCCTCGGCGAAAAGGTCCCCGAGCTCAAGGCTGCGGGGTGGATCGACAACCGCCACCCGGCTCCGGCAACGGTCACCTACCTCGAATTCTTCCACTCCTCGAATCCCGCGTGCCTCACCTCGCTCAAACGGCTGAAGGAACTCGCAACTCGACCCAAATCCCCCCTGCGTGTAATTGTCGTCACCCGCGAGGACACCGCACGAATCGCCCCGATACTCCGCCCCTACCTCTCGGGACGGATCTCGGCCACGATCCATGCCGAACGGGGTTTCTCGGCCTTCGGGGTCACCTACGTGCCCTTCGGCGTGCTGATCGACGCCCGCAACCGAGCCCTCTGGATGGGAAACAGCCTCCAATTCAACGAAAAACTTATCGAACAAGCAACCGATTGACCATATATGTCCTTTACCAAGATAGACCACTACGAACGCGAATACGCGGACACACACCACGATACGGCGCTGAACGTAACGGAAGGCGTTGAAGACCAGCCGATCATCAACCCCTACTTCAAGCGGCGCAAGAAGCGCGCACTCTCGACCGACGAATACGTCGAGGGCATTCTCGCCGGAAACATCACCACCCTCTCGCAGGCCATTACGCTCGTCGAATCCTCCAACCCCGACCACTACGCCCAGGCCCAGGAGATCATCGAACGCTGTCTGCCCCACGCCGGGCAGTCGGTGCGCATCGGCATCACGGGCGTCCCGGGGGCCGGAAAGTCGACCTTCATCGAGGCCATCGGCAACATGGTCACCTCGCTGCGCCACAAGCTCGCCGTGCTGGCCATCGACCCCTCGTCGGAGCGCAGCGGCGGCTCGATCCTCGGCGACAAGACCCGCATGGAGAGCATCTGCAACAACCCCGCGGTTTTCGTGCGCCCCTCGCCCTCGGCCGGATCGCTCGGAGGCGTCGCCCGCAAAACCCGCGAGACCATCGTATTGTGCGAAGCCGCCGGTTTCGATGTCATCTTCATCGAAACGGTCGGTGTCGGGCAGTCCGAAACCGCCGTGCACTCGATGGTCGACCTCTTCATGCTGTTGCAGATCTCGGGCGCCGGAGACGAGTTGCAGGGCATCAAGCGCGGTATCATGGAGATGGCAGACCTGATGGTCATCACGAAGGCCGACGGCGAAAATGTCCACAAGGCCGAGCTGGCCCGCACGCAGTTCCAGGGGGCCCTGCGGTTGTTCCCCGTACCGGAATCGGGCTGGCGACCCAAGGTCTACACCTCGTCGGCCGTGACGAAGGCCGGGCTGGAGGAGGTCTGGAAGGGCGTCGAGGAGTACCTCGACCATATCCAGAGCAACGGATACTTCCAGCACAACCGCAACCGCCAGAACAAATACTGGATGTACGAGACGATCAACGAGGCGCTGCGGAGCAGTTTCTACCGCGACCCGGCCGTCGAGGGCAGGATTGCCGAATACGAGCAGCGCGTCCTCGACGACAAGATCTCGTCGTTCATCGCCGCCAAAGAACTCCTCGACCTCTATTTCAACGCCGGCTTAAAAAGCCGGTTTTAGGAGCGCCCGGTTAAGAACCGGGTTCTATGGGCTACTGAGCCTTATTGGGGTTTCCAAAGCCTTTACCCGCCCGGTTAAGAGCCGCCCCTTTAAGAAAGGGGGTCTATAGGCTGCTGAATCTTTAGCGGTTTCCGAAGCGTGAATCCGCATACGACCGACCGTCGGGAGCGGTGATTTGCTTTCGAACCTTTTGGGCATACCGGGACCTCTAAATACGGTCATTTAGCCCGGTTCCGCATTCTCGTTCGAAGCGGATTCACATCGTCTTTCGGATTGTGAGCCCGGAGCGGGAGGCTGAAAAGGCTAGATCTTTCTGCGCCCGCTCAACACAATCCGGAAGGCGATGCCGCAGAGAACGACTTGCGGATGGTTTTGGTGGCACCTTTTGCCACCAAAAGGTGCCCGGCTAAGAGCCGGGTTCTATGGGCTGCTGAGCCTTTGCGGGGTTTCCGATGCCTTTACCCGCCCGGCTAAGAGCCGGGTTTTAGGGGCGGAGGAGCCTTTGTAGGGTTTCCGAAGCCTTTACCCGCTCCCGACCGTTATAAAATGCAAAAACGGGCCGTTCTGTCAGGCGGTCCGTTTTTAATCATATATGTATGAAATCGCGCTCCCGGACCCTACTTGAGGGTCGGGAGTTTCAGCCCGAAGCGCACCGCTACAACCCGCGCGGCAATGACCGCCAAAGCCGTTACGATCTGCAACGAGGCTCCCGACATGCCTGTCTCGCGGCAGACCCAGAAGACCACTCCGCCGAAAACACACGCCAGAGCATAGATCTCCTTGCGGAAAATCAGCGGTTCCTCGTTGATCAGGATGTCGCGCAGCACGCCGCCTGCCGCTCCGGTCATCGTGCCCATGATGACGGCCACCCAGAAGGGAAAATCCGCCGCCAGGGTCTTCTCGATGCCCACGACCGTGAACAGCCCCAGTCCGATGGCGTCGAAGATGAAGAAGGTGTTGTTCAGCCGGATGAGGTAGCGCCCGAAGAGGATGACGATCCCCAGAGCAATGGCCGTGACGACAAGATAGACGCTGTCCAGCATCCAGAAGGGAGTTTGCGACAACATCAGATCGCGGAGCGTCCCGCCCCCGATGGCCGTCGTGAAGCCCACGACGTAGGCCCCGAACCAGTCGAACCGTTTGGCCGAGGCGAGCCGGATGCCGCTGATCGCAAAGGCCAGCGTCCCGAGCATTTCCAAAACAAAATAGACAGACATCGTTTCCGGAGCAGAAGGCTACTGGTTCAGAAAAGTCCGGCGCAGCAGGTCCGCCAGTTCCGGGACTCCTTCCGCCGCACGCTTCGAAATGACGGTCAGCGGGTTGCGGATGCCCGTCGTATCGGGATGTCCGGGGTCCACAAGGTAGATCGGAACCCCCGGCTGCGCATAGCGCACCAGCGAGGCCGCCGGGTAGACCGCCAGCGACGTCCCCACCACCACCATGATCTCGGCCCGCGCAGCGATCTCCGCCGCCCGCTCGAACATCGGAACCGATTCGCCGAAAAAGACGATGTGCGGGCGCAGCAGCGAACCGTCCGGCGCCGTGGCGTCCAACGTCTGCTCCCACCCCTCGATCGGGACGATGAGCTCCGGGTTGCGCGTCGAGCGCAGTTTGCGCAGTTCGCCGTGCAGGTGCGTCACGTGCGTCGATCCGGCCCGTTCGTGCAGGTCGTCGACGTTCTGCGTCACAACCTCCACCGCAAAATCCCGCTCCAGCGCCGCGATGGCTTCGTGACCCGCATTGGGCCGCGCCGCAAGCATCTCGCGCCGACGCTTGTTATAGAATTCGATGACCAGCGCCCGGTTCCGCGCCAAAGCCTCCGGCGTGCAGACATCCTCGATGCGGTAGTTGGCCCACAGACCGTCCGAATCGCGGAACGTCGCCAGACCGCTGTCGGCGCTCATCCCCGCGCCGGTGAAAACCACGAGCTTCTTCATGGCTAAAAGTATTTGAGGTCTCCCAAAGATACGGACTTTTCCACAAATCGCACGGATATTTTCCGTCCGAAACGAAAAAAGCCTCCCGAAAGAGGCCTTTTTTGAGATGGGGCTCCTGTCCCGCACGGTCGCGCGGTCACACGGTCACACGGTCGCGCGGGCGCGTGGGTACGCGGACGTTTTGGACGTTTTGGACGTTTTGGACGTTTTGGACGTTTGGGCGTTTGGGCGTTTGGGCGCTTGGGCGCTTGGGCGCTTGGGACTGCCGCAGCCCGGCAAGCGCTCAGCTGCGGCGCTGCGCAAGGTGGACGGGCAGCACGACGGCAACGACGGCCAGCAACTTGAGCAAAATACCGGTCAGGCTCTTGACCGGCGAATCCGAGCCCGTCACGAGGTCCTCGATCTGCGGGTAACACAGCAGTCCGATCACCGCCGCAAGCAGCAGAATCGCCACGACACGGGCCGCTATCCGCCCCCAGACGCCCGACTGCTTCAATCGATCGATCCAGTCTGCCGATTCCTGCGCCTGCTCCGTCACATCCTCCCGGTCGAGATCCGTCGAGGCCCAGATGCCGAGCCCCCAGCAGAGAACCATCAGCACGGCGGCAAGCCCGCCCCGGAAGAGTGCTTCCGGCACCGGATTCCCGATCGTGGCCAGCAGAAAAAAGAGGACAAACGAGACAATCGCCACTACGGGCACTCCCAGCCACAGCCGGGTGTGAACGAACCGCACCAGACGCACACGCAGCCGCTGCCGCCGCTGCCGGCCGCGTTCGGCCGCCTCGTCGATCTTGCGGGCTATTCCCTCACGGCTCCAGTCCGGGGTTCCCGACCGGAAGCCGGAATCAATCTTCCATTTCATTCCTGTTCCTGGTTTTTCCGCACAAGATTACCCGTCGGAGTTCAAGGTCTTCGTCTCCCGGCCGGTCCGCTTTCCGGCGGAGTCCGCCCCGGCGGATTTCGTTCCGGCGGAGTCCGTCCCGGCAGCTTCGGTCGATGTCGCTCCGGATGCGCCCGCACGCGGCCGTCTGAGACGTCCGCTGCGCCGCAGGGCATCGGCGATGATCCACTGCAGCTGGCCGTTGATCGAACGGAACTCGTCCTCGGCCCACGCCTCCAGCGCATCCATCGTCGCGGCATCGATACGCAGCACGAAACTTCGCGTATGGGTCTCCCGGGCCATCTCCAATCAATGGTGAAGGGTTCCGGCGTTGACAACGGGCTGCGCCGCCTCGTCGGCACACAGCACAACCAGCAGATTCGAAACCATCGCGGCCTTGCGCTCCTCGTCCAGCTCGACGATCCGCTCGTCGGAGATCCGTTCAAGCGCCATGTGGACCATCGACACGGCCCCCTCGACGATCTTCTCACGGGCGGCAATCACCGCGTCGGCCTGCTGGCGCCGCAACATCACGGCCGCAATCTCCGGCGCATAGGCCAGGTAGTTGATCCGCGCCTCCATCACCTCGATGCCGGCCATCGACAAGCGTTCGTTGAGCGTCTGTTCGAGGCGGCGGTTGATCTCCTCGCTGTTCGAGCGCAGGGTCAGCTCCTCGGACTGCGTGCCCGCATCGTCGTAGGCGTAGCAGCCCGCCACCTGGCGCAGCGCAGCGTCGCTCTGCACGTTCACGAAGTTCTGAAGGATATTCATCCGCGCCGCGGCAGAGACGGACTGTCCCGGAGTTGCCGGAGCGGCATCGATCTCGAAAACCGCCTTATAGATATCGTCGCGCTTGATCCGCCAGACGAGCACCAGACCGATCATGATCGGATTGCCGGTCTTGTCGTTGACCTTGATCGGGTCGACATTCAGGTTGCGCGCCCGCATCGAGACGGGCTTGGCCGTCAGGAAGGGGTTGACCCACCAGAAACCCGTCTCGTAGAAGGTGCCCCGGTAATTGCCGAAGAAGAGCATCACTCGCGCCTCGTTGGGTTCGAGCAGCATGAAGCCCCCCAGCACGATCAACGCCGCAAGGATCCCGACACATCCGCCCGCAATCATCCATCCGCCGCCCGGCTGCACGGCATCGAGGCGCGCGGCGCCCAGCACGATCAGGTAGATGAATCCCCCCAGCAGAAGCAGATCCAGCAGCAGAACCGTCAAGCCATTGGCCCGCCAGCCCCGATAGACGAAGTTTTTGTTATCCATAGTCAAACTGATATTATTTTGATATCACAAATATACGAAACTCTCCCGGAGAAAAGCAACTGTTTCCCGATTTTTTCTCGGGAGGGGACTGCCGTGCTCTGGCACAGTTCGTGCACCGCTCCGCAGACGTAAACCATAAAACGCATACGCCATGAAACACCAGAACACACCCGTCGGCGACACTTCGGCCGACATTTTCGGATCGAAGGAGATGCGATCCCCCGCCCCCGTCGAATTCATCCCCAAAGGCAAAACCGCGCCCGAAATCGCCTACCAGATGGTCAAGGACGAAACCTATCCCCAGACCCAACCGCGATTGAATCTGGCCACGTTCGTCACAACCTACATGGATGACTACGCCACACGCCTCATGAACGAGGCCATCAACGTCAACTACATCGACGAAACCGAATATCCCCGCGTGGCCGTCATGTGCGGACGCTGCATCAACATCCTCGCAAACCTCTGGAACACCCCCGAAAAGGCCGAATGGAAGGCCGGGGCCGTCGGGATCGGCTCATCCGAAGCCTGTATGCTGGGAGGCGTCGCCGCCTGGCTCCGCTGGCGAAACCGACGAAAGGCCGCCGGAAAACCCTACGACAAACCAAACCTGGTCATGAGCGCCGCCTATCAGGTCGTCTGGGAGAAGTTCTGCCAACTGTGGCAGATCGAACTCCGCACCGTGCCCCTCACCCCCGGGCGGAAGACCCTCGACACCGATGCCGCATTGAAACTCTGCGACGAAAACACCATCTGCATCGTCCCCATCGCCGGAGTTACCTGGTCCGGACTCAACGACGACGTCGAAGCCCTCGACAAGGCCCTCGACGCCTTCAACCAAAAGACCGGATACGAAATCCCGATCCATGTCGACGCCGCATCCGGAGGCTTCATCCTCCCGTTCCTCAACCCCGGCTCGAAGTGGGATTTCCGACTCAAATGGGTATTGTCGATCTCCACGTCGGGGCACAAGTTCGGGCTGGTCTATCCCGGTCTGGGGTGGGTCGTCTGGAAGGACAAGAAGTACCTCCCCGACGAGATGTCCTTCTCGGTCAACTACCTCGGGGCAAGCATCACACAGGTAGGGCTCAACTTCTCGCGCCCCGCAGCCCAGATCCTCGGCCAGTACTACAACTTCATCCGCCTCGGATTCGAGGGTTACCGCGAAATCCAACAGAATTCGATGGACATCGCACGCTACTGCCACCGCGAAATCGGCAAGATGTCGTGTTTCAGGAATTTCGCCGAAGAGGTGGTCAACCCGCTCTTCATCTGGTCGCTCGATCCCGAATACGAAAAATCGGCCAAATGGACCCTCTTCGATCTGCAGGCCGCACTCCAGCAGAGCGGTTGGATGGTCCCGGCCTATACAATGCCGAAAAACATCGAGCAGATGATCGTCATGCGTATCGTCGTGCGGCAGGGCATGTCGCGCGATATGGCCGACATGCTGTTGGGCGACATCCGCAATGCCGTGGCCGAGTTCGAGAAGCTCCGCTACCCCACCACTTCGCGGCTCAAGTTCGAAGCCCGGGAGCATCAAAAGGGAAAAGTCTATACGCACTGACGGTACCTACGTTAACGACCGTAAGTTATGCGTACCGGCCGTCGGAATTTATCCGACGGTCGTTTTTTCGCAGCCTCCGGCCGCGATTGCAATTCTACCCTCCCCTAAATCCCCTCCGCGGAGGGGACTTCAAGAGTCGCACTTTCCATCGCAACCCGGGATAATTGCCTTCCGGCCGCCGGAGTTTATCCGGCGGCCGTTTTTTCGCAGCCTCCGGCCGCGGTTGCAATTCTACCCTCTCCTAAATCCCCTCCGCGGAGGGGACTTCAAAAGTCGCTCTTCCATCACAGCCCGGGATAATTGTCTTCCGGCCGCCTGAGTTTATCCAACGGTCGTTTTTTCACAGCCCGTGGCGCAGAACCGGATTGGAACCCCTTCACCGCTCCCGATCCTTTCAACATCACTTCGCCCATAGACCCCCATTCTTAAAGGGGCATTCCCCGCTTGACGGGAAATGACAAAAAAACGGAATGACAAAAGAGAATGCGGGAATAACGAAAATGAATGCAGGGAATGACGGTTCTGAGAGATGAGGAAAAATCGAACAACCGAAGCCCGTTCCGGGTCTTGTCAGGACCCGAAAATTTTGCTACCTTTATCGCGTTTTTACCGAATCCATGCCCGTCATGCGCGAAACATTCGACATCTTCCTCATCGTCATGGCCTCCCTGGCCCTCGTGGTTTTCATCGCCCTCCACTTCTTCGAAGCCGGGTACGGATACCTCTTCGACCGACGCTACGGCCCCCCGATCCCCAACAAAATCGGATGGGTACTCATGGAATCGCCCGTCTTCATCTTCATGTGCATCCTCTGGGCAACTTCCGACCGCATGTGGCAGGCCGGACCCCTCGCCCTGTTCCTGCTATTCCAGGCTCACTACTTCCAGCGATCGTTCATCTTCCCGCTGCTCCTGCGCGGAAACTCCCGGATGCCCCTCGGGATTGTCCTCATGGGCATGGTTTTCAACACCCTCAACGCCCTGATGCAGGGCGGCTGGATCTTCTGGATATCCCCCGACGGCTACTACGACAACTGGTTCGCACAACCCTATATCTACATCGGCGGCGCCCTCTTCATCGCCGGAATGGCCATCAACCTCCACTCAGACCGGATTATCCGCCACCTCCGCAAACCCGGCGACACACGCCACTACATCCCCCGCGGCGGCATGTTCCGATACGTCTCCTCGGCCAACTACTTCGGCGAACTGCTCGAATGGGTCGGTTTCGCCGTAGCCTCCTGGTCGTGGGCCGGGGCGGTCTTCGCATGGTGGACCTTCGCCAACCTCGCACCACGCGCCGCATCGCTCCGACGCCGCTACGAGCAGGAGTTCGGCGAAGAATTTTCCAAGTTGCGGCGGAAGCGGATCATACCCTTTATCTATTGATCCGCGAGCAGGAAGACAAACAACCGGAGAAACGTCAAAAAAACACGAATAACATGGAATCCAAACTCTTCACGCCCTACAAGCTCGGACCCGTCACGCTGCGCAACCGCACGATCCGTTCCGCGGCTTTCGAGTCCATGGGCAAGGATTTCGGTCCCACGCAGCAACTCAAGGATTACCACGTCGCCGTGGCTCGCGGCGGCGTCGGAATGACCACGCTGGCCTATGCCGCCGTCTGCCGAAGCGGGCTCTCCTTCAACAAGCAGCTCTGGCTCCGGCCCGAGATCGTCCCCGGGCTGCGCGACATCACCGACGCCATTCACCGCGAAGGAGCCGCCGCAGCCATTCAGATCGGCCACTGCGGAAACATGACCCACTGGACAACCGCCGGGCAGATGCCCATCGGCGCATCGTCGGGCGTGAACCTCTACGCCTACACCCCCGTGCGCGGAATGCGCCGCAGCGAAATCGAACAGGTCGCCAAGGACTTCGGACGGGCCGTACATACCGCCCACGATGCCGGGTTCGACTCCGTGGAGGTTCACGCCGGGCACGGCTATCTCATCTCGCAGTTCCTCTCGCCATACACCAACCACCGCCATGACGAATACGGCGGTTCGCTCGAAAACCGGATGCGATTCATGCGGATGTGTCTCGGAGAGGCCGTCGAGGCCGCACGCGCCTGCAACATGGCCATTACCGTCAAACACAACATGTACGACGGTTTCAAAAGCGGGATTCAGATCCCCGAAAGCATCGAGATAGCAAAGGTCATCGAATCCTTCGGCGTCGACGGAATCGTCCTATCCGGCGGGTTCGTCTCCAAGGCCCCGATGGCCGTCATGCGCGGGCTGATCCCCCTCTACACCATGAGTTACTACTCGCCCCTCTGGCTCCGCTACTTCATCCGCTGGTGCGGGCCCTTCATGATCAAGCAGTTCCCCTTCAGCGAGTGCTACTTCCTCGAAGATGCCAAAAAGTTCCGCGAAGCACTGAAGGGTACGCTCATCTACGTCGGCGGACTCGTCAGCCGCGAAGGAATCGACCGCGCCCTCGGCTCCGGATTCGAACTCGTACAGATAGCCCGCGCGCTGGTCAACGATCCGGCTTTCGTCAACAAGCTCCGCGAGGGCGATGAGGCAACCCGCAGCGAGTGCGACCACCGCAACTACTGCATCGCCCGGATGTACTCCGTCGACATGAAGTGTTGCAAGCATTGTCCCGACCTCCCGCGCAAGATCGTCGAGGAGCTCAAACATCTGCCCTGATGAAACCCGAGAACATTCAGGAGGAGCGCACGGCGGGTGTGGCCGCCGCTGAAATGGCCGCCGCCGGGCGACGCGAAGCGGAGGTCGGCAAGGCCGGGTGTGCCGCGGGTGAAGCCGGACGAGGCAAGGCCGGATGCGGCGCGGGTGAAGCCGGACGCAGCGAAGCGGAGGTCGGCGAGGTCGCCCGCCCCGGCCAAAAAGCACGCCGCCGGATGCGCCGCGGCGAAGTCGCGCCCGGAACGGCATGGGCGCTGGTCAGCGGCGCCGGATCGGGAATCGGGCGCTGTTATGCCCGGCGGCTCGCGGCGCTGGGGTACAACCTCGTACTCGTGGGAAACAACCGCCCGCCCCTCGAAACAGTGAAGTCCGAAATCGGAGAACTACACCCGTGGTGCGATATCCGCATCGCAGCGTGCGACCTGGCCCGCACGGAGGCGGCCCGCGAATTGCACGACCGCACGCAGGCCGACGGTCTGGAGATCGACGTCCTGATCAACAACGCCGGAATGTTCTCCTTCCGCGACATCCTCCAGACCCCCGCGGAGCGCATCGAACGCATCATCCTGCTCCACGACCTGACCAACACGCAGCTCTGCCGCCTCTATGCCGCCGACATGGCCCGCCGCGGACACGGAGGGTACATCCTCAACATGTCCTCCTACTCGCAGTGGATGCCCTTCCCGGGACTGGCTCTCTACGCCGCCTCGAAAGCTTATCTGCGCACCTTCTCCGTGGCCTTTGCCAAGGAGGTCCGCGAGGTGGGGATTCGCGTCACGTCGGTCTCCCCGGCCGGCGTGGCCACCGACCTCTACGGGCTGACCCCCGACTGGCAGCGGATCGGACGGCGCCTGGGCGTGCTGATCTCCGCCGACCACTGCGCCCGAAAAGGGCTGCGGGCCCTGTGGCGCGGACGCCGTTCGATCGTCCCCGACTGGTGGAACCGCGCGTGGATACCCCTCTGCAAGATCCTCCCGATGTGGGTGCTGCGCCCCGTAAGGCGATTCACGATGCAATTTCAGAAATAAAACCCGGAATTCCGGACAACACCTCACGCTTGACTATGGAACAGATCGAAAATGTGGTCTTCGACCTCGGAGGCGTCCTCGTGGACCTCGACATCGAACGCTGCCGCGCCGCATTCCGCCGCCTCGGAATGGATGCCGTGGCCGAAATCATCCAACCCTACTACCCCGCCGAGATGATCGGCCTGCTCGAACACGGACTCATCTCGTTCCACGAAGCCTGCGACCGGATGCGGCAGCTGGCCGGAACTCCGTCGGTGACCGACGAGGAGATCGACAACGCATACGGCGCATTCCACCTCGGGATTCCGGTGGCGAAGCTCCGCCAGATCGACCGCCTGCGCGAACGCGGCATCCGCACCTACGTCCTTTCGAACAACAACCCCGCGGCCATGGGGCATATCGGGCGGCTGTTCAAGGCCGACGGCAAGCCGATGGAGTCCTATTTCGACAAGATCTACCTCTCACACGAAATGCGCGAGTTGAAACCCTCGGAGGCGATTTTCCGCCAGATGATCGCCGACAGCGGCATGGTGCCCGAGCGCACGCTCTTCATCGACGACGGGCAGAAGAATGTCGACACGGCGCAGGCGCTCGGTTTTGCGGTCTACAAACCGGCCCCGGGCGAAGATTTCGGGCACCTGCTCGACAGCGTAGGGCGGCCATAACCTGCGGGCACTCCACAAACGAGCACATTTCACGCACAAAAGTTTGCCGAAACGGGAAAAAGCCGCTATCTTTGCACGACGTTTTCCGGGGCATGGGATCCAGCCGCGGAACGTAGACTCGGGGTGTAGCGCAGTCCGGTTAGCGCACCTGCTTTGGGAGCAGGGGGTCACAGGTTCGAATCCTGTTACCCCGACCACTGAAAATCAAGGAGTTACAGCGATTTGTAACTCCTTTTATTTTCCCCATTTACACACAATTTACACACAACTTCCCGGATTTTGCAAGTACCTGCACCCCGCAGAACAATGAAATCGGAGCCCTATTCACTGAATGAATCGCGCGCGCACGCGTGAAGACGTCGAAAAACTCGCTGGGGTTTTCGTGCTTGACCCGTGCTCGCAGCACAAAAACGACCGGGGCCCGTTGAGGATCCCGGCCGCCAAAAGGTTTGCCGTTCTTGCGTCAGTTGTTGAAAGTGTAGCATCTGTTCATCGCAGGGTCGAACGTCGAAAATTCGCCGTCCCTCGCCCACTCCCGGAGGGTATATCGGCCTCTCGGCAAATACCGGGCCAGCCGGACGGCCTCGGCTTCGGAGGAGAACACACCCAGCAGGTAGCCGTCGATGGTCAATTCGTAGATCATATTTCCGTGTGATTATCAAGAGTGCACAACCGTTCATTCATAGAGGAAACAGCCAATTTCATAACCTCCTCCATTACAGAATCCATCGCTTTCTCAAAATCTTCGAGGAGCCTATTGGCGCTTTCGGGATAATAGCTCGATTCAACAATGTCTTCAATTTCTCCATATATGTCAGAGAATTTGATATACACCCCCAGGTATCCGGCCGTTTCCTGGCTCAACTTTGCGTTTTTCAAATCTTCGATTGTCATGGCTTTATCTGAATTATTCAACTAACGTACATTTCACATCCTCGATCTCGCGGCCTTTCAACTCGGCCAACTCGCGGCGCAGGTGTTCCACCTCGAAAAACAGCCGCCACGCCTCCGACATTGCGGCCGAAACGTAGGCCGAGATATTCACGATCTCCCGGTAGGGGTTGCCCTCCTGGATCGGAAACAGACCAAAGAGTAAATCGGAGGCAGGCGTGGCCGTCTTGGTCTCTTTGAGTTTCTCCATCACATAAGCCCGGACCGTCTCCCGGCGCTCGGCGATGATCCGGTTGGCATCCTCCCGGGTCGGTTCCGCTTCGATTCTGATTACTTTCTTTTCCATAGCTCAATATATTGTTACAAGGTTTTCCACTTTGAACGACCGCCAACCGGCAGCCTCGATGTCGTAATACTTGACCGTGCGACCATCGTCCGGGCGTCCGGTACCTTTGATCGTGACGGCGATATCCTGCAGCGTACCGCAGGCCCGGCGCAGCGTGCCGTCGGCCTTTTCGTAGGCAAATCGAACGACACCGACCCGCATCCGGCGGGTAAGCCGGTAAAGACCCCACGCCTTCGAAAGACATACGGAGAAAGTTTTGCCCGTCGTGCGGAACAGCGCCCAGGCACGACGCATGATGTTTGATAAATCGGTTCGTTTCATGGTTATTTTCATTTGGGGCTCTCTGTTACCCCGGCGGCCGGATTACCGCCGGGGGCTTCGTTGCGTGGTGTGATAGTACCTATTCGCGGAAGGTAAGAGAGCCGGTTTGTTTGTTAGTTCAACAGCACCTGCAAAGCGTCGGCAAGTTCGGGATATTCGTTGCCCTCTTCATCCCATACGGCCTCGACGGTCGTCTGCTCGCTGACCAGTTCGGGGACCATTTCCCACATCCCGCAGTAGCTGTCACCGCCCCGGACGGCACGATATTCGGCTTCGTAGTTGACAAAGGCAATATATCCGTTGTGGATGATCTCGAAACCTTCGCTTTCACCGTCGCACTTGAAGGTGACATAATCGGCGATCTGTTTGGCGAAGTGTTGAATCTCGGTACGGGTTGCGGGTGTCATGGTTGTAACGCTTTAATGTTTCTTTGTTGATGCAAAGATACATTATATTGATTTATTACGCAAATTATTTCACCCAAAAATTATCATCGAAATGTTTTTTTTATCTCGAATAGATCATTATATTGATTTAATTACTACATTTGTCGTGTAACATCATAATGAAACACGTGTATTTATGGAATTAAGAGTAAAAGAGATTTGCAAAGAAAAGGGCCTACAAATGCAGGAGTTGGCCGACAAACTGGGGATAACCCGCATTACTCTAACGCGAAATATTAGCGGAAATCCAACTATTTCTACACTTGAAAATATTGCCACCGCCCTGGGGGTTACGGTTCCGGAGCTGTTCGCCCCGCAGCCGACGAACACGATCACCTGCCCGCATTGCGGGAAACCGATCAAAATAGAGAAAGGAGAATAATATGGCCGAGTATAATGTAAATCTCGATTCTGTTGGAAGAATAGAATGGGTTAAAACTATTGCCGATCAGATTAAACTATTAGCACCACAAGTTACAGCAGGAGATAAAATAACGATACGCTTGCCTGCAGAAGCAGGAAAACTTGACGCCGCGCATTTAGCAAGTTTAGCTTGCTTCATCGAATATTTTCACAAGAAAAGATGCATCATAGCAACGATGGCCAATACCCATATGCGAGATTTCATTTACGACAAACTAAATTGGCGAGCTTATTGGGCAGGACATCAATATTATACCGAAGCAAAAGATACGTCTATCTTAAATCTATGGAGAATAACCGACGAAGGTAAAGAGTTCTACAGCCAACAAGTCTACGACTTTCTTAAACAGGGGCCATTTAAGCAAAAAGACTTAAGCGCAGTATCTAATAGTCTATTAGAGGCATATTATAATGTTTTTGACCACGCCGAAGCTAATGGCATTGCATTTTCATTCATCCGCTATATAGAGGATCAGCAAAAATTATCTGTTGCAATATGCGATTTTGGAAAAGGAATCTCAACCTCTGTTAAAGAAAAATGCCCAAATATAACTGACGATAGCCGAGCAATCGAAATGGCAATGATGGATCGTTTTACCATTCAATCAAAAGATTACAACAGAGGTTTAGGATTGGGGAATATTCGATCTGCGTGCACGGAAGAAGACGCCTTAAGAATCATCAGCAATCGTGGATTTCTAATCGCAAGAAGGGATGAAATAAATATAAGAGAAAACAATTTTAATTTCCCAGGGACGTTAATATTTTACGATTTGACCTTATCGCACTTTGAAGATGAGGAAATAATAGCTAACTTTGAACTCGATTAAAAAGGAGGAATTATGTGCATAATCAATTTAAAGGATATTATGGCTAATCAATCTCTTCCCGATGCGGGAAACCGATTGTTCGATGTCATGATGTCCAAGCTAAACGCAGGCGAGAATGTCATCTTGGATTTGGATGGCGTTCCGTCCCTCCCGTCTATTTTTCTAAATACCTCTATTGGTAAATTTATAGAGGAAAAGGGAGTAGACCAACTTAAACAAAAAGTATCTTTTGCCCATATCTCCAGGGGCCAAGCAGAACGGCTACAGGAATATATTCGCAAATTTGAATAACCCAATCACAAAATAGAGACAGCCACCCGTTGAGGTGGCTGTTTCCGTTATTCCCGGATCGTCTGTTTCCCGATGGACTGAATGATGGAGGCGGCGGCCTCGTCAATCGTCACGGTAACAACCGGACCAGGCGGCTGAAGGTTCTGCCCGTTGGTCGTGATGTCCTTGCGGTCGGCCAGGCGGAGAACCCGCGCAACAATGCTCGAATCATATACCCCGGCCAAAGCGCCTTCGAGCTGGTCGGCCTCGATAGCCTCTCGGATGAAGGTCAGCAGCTCCGAAAATTCCGGTTTTGCTTCGTAGTTGTAGAAACTCTCCCTGCTTATTTCCGCGAACCGGCAAAAGCCCGTAAGGGTCAGCGGACGTTCACACGGGACCGATATGGTCTGTCCGGCCGACACTTTGCTGACATAGATAGGCGTTGCCTTGGCCCATTTCCTGTACTCCTCGAAGACCTCCTTGAAGAGTTCGGGAGTGAATTTCCGAGGCCGCCCGATCTTGCGGGCGGTTCCCTCTGTCTTTTGTTCTTTCCTGTTCATAGTCATTTGTACTTTTTACGTCCCAGTTTGCTGATATTGTCCTGCACCTGGACTTTCCGCTGGCCTTTGTTGATGTCAACCACCGAAACCACGGGCGTCGGCATATCGAGCAAAGCCTCTTTAAGCATCGCCCGCATCCCTCGCATTCCATCGCCTCGCTGGGGAAGGTTGGAGACGTTGATAGCATTTCCGCCGCTGGACACGTTCATGGCCGAGAGCATCGCGCCCCACTCATTCACCGCGGCGGCGGTCATGACGGCCTCGCCGTTGGACAACATAGCGGGAACGCTGTCCGACGTGCCGGTTCCGGGGCCGGTGACGAGACCTCCGGAAACGTATTTGGGAACATCCGTAGACTTGACTGATCCCATAGCGCTGGAAATAGCCGCAATAATGGAAGCCACACTTGCGGCCGTAGCAAGTATATTTGCAGGCCACGGAAGTTTTGCATTTCCCGACCAGGCATTTGCAATCGCCACACCTTCCTGGATGGCTACCTGCATCACCCCGAGAGCCTTGGCAAACTCGGCATATCTTTCGCCCTCTCCACCCAACGCATCGAACATCGCCGAAAGAGATCCAGCGGTTCTTGCGGCCTCTCTTGCCGTCTTGTTTGCAAGCGTACTTTCATTCGATATGGCTGCTTGTGTCTTGCTGTTTATATTGTCGTTCGCCTTTTCGATCTGCTTCAGAAGGTCGAGCCTCATGGACAAAATATCAGCCTCGGACATACCGGATTCTTTGAGCGCATCCGCATTCATTTCGATATAGTCGAGCTGTTCTTTGAGTATCGACAAAACCTCCTTTTTCGCCGCCGCCTCACCTTCAGGGCCCGGACCCGCTTCAACCTGCGCCCGCAGAATGCGTGTACGATATTCGTCAATCTTGCTTTTGATAGCATTCTCCAACTCCTCACGGCTGTATTTCCGCTCAATCTCCTGCCGGTCCTTCTGATATTTTTCGTCCAGCAAAAGCAACTTCTTATTCAGCGCTTCCCGCTCCATGACCAACACCTGCCCCTGTTGCACTCCGGCCGTCTTCTCCAACTCGGAGATCTCCGCAAGGCGGTTTCGGGTCTCCGAAATATCCTTGTCGTAATTCTCCCGAAGCGTCTGCAGTTCGTTTTCCCGCGTCTTGTCCCGCATCTGCTGGGTCATGCGCAACACCTCGCCGGCGACCTGTTGGGCATTCTTGATCTGCGCGGCGGCCGCTTTCTCGTCGGCCTGCTGGGCTTTGGCGGCCGCTTCGGATCGGGCCTTTGCGGCTGCGGCGGCACTGGCTTTGGCATTCTCTTCGGCTTGTTTGGCAGCGTCGGCCTGCTCCTGCTTCAACTGCTTCACCCGGTCAATCGCCTCATTCCCGGCCTCAATAAATGCCTTGTACATCGTTTCGGCAATCTTGAAATCCTGCTTCCCGAAAAGGCCTCCACTTCCGGAATAGCGCTGCCGCGTAGTTTCGTAACGATCGCTCCAAAACTTCAACCCAGCCTTAATGCTTGTATTCAGCGCATCATCGCCTTCAGACGCATATCTGCTCATCAGGTCTTCAACAAAAAAGCCTTTTTGTTTATTCTTCTGCGCATCGGGATCGAGCAAGTTATTGATCCCTTCGATACCGCTGGTGATAAAGTCAATCACAGACTTGATCGTTCCGCGGCTGTTGTAGAACGACAGCACGAAACCCTCCCAGGCGCTTTGCAGCAGTTTGATCGAACCCTCCACGGTGTTGAGCCGGTCTTCTGCAATTCGTCCCAGCTCCCCGTTTACGTCTTCCAGATTTTCACGCAGGCGACGCAGATTGTCGGAACCGTTGAGGAAGGTATTGAAGGCCGCCACACTCCGTTTGTCGGTCAGTTCGAGGGTTTCGGCCAGGTCGACACCCCGATCCCGAAGTCGCTGCAGCCCGGAAACCAGATCGGGCAGCGTGCGCACCGGAGCCCCGAGCGATTGGGCCAGCTTGCCGTTGGTATCGGCCAGGTTGAGCAGGATATTGCGGGTCGCTGTGGCTGCACTCGACGCATCGAAACCCGCATCGGCAAGCGTTCCCAGCAACGCCGCAGTATCCCGCACGCTGAACCCGAAGGTATTGGCCACGGGCGACACGATGGACATCGCGGTTTTGAGGTAGCTGAATGACAACGCCGAGCGGTTTGTAGCGACGGCCAGCGTGGCGAGAACATCTTCCGTGTCGCTGACATTCAGCCCGAAACTCCGCAGCGTAGCACCGGCAAGGGCCGCCGCATCGGGAAGCGAAGCCCCGACCGCCGTAGCAAATTGCAGGACGGGTTTCTGCATCGTCTCGATGGATTGCGTCCCGAATCCCAGTTTGGCGAGCTCCGTCTGCAACTGCGTCACCTGCGAGGCGGTGTATTCGGTCGTGCGGCCCAACTCCAACGCGGAATCGGTCAGCCGCTTCAACTCGTCGGCATTGGCCCCGACGATCGTTCCGAGGTCAGCATTAGCCTGCTCAAAATCGCGGATCTTCTCGATACTGCCTTTGAATGCGTTGAATACGCCTCGAATAACCATCCACGCAGCGGAGATTTTCAAGAAGGCTTTTTGAATACCCCCGGCATAGTTGCCAACGGTGGAGCGATAATTGCGGATAGCAGCCTCCTGGCGGTTGATTTCATCGGTTGTTTTCCGGATCTGCCGGACCAGCTCCTGCCCACGGCTCCCCGAACGCTCCGCGGCGCTCAATGCCTCGAACTCCGAAGTCAGCAGCCGAACGCTGGCCCGCATCTGGTTCAGCGATCCGGTTTTTGCAGCGTCCTGCTGGATATTCGACTGCATTTCCCGCGTATATTGCCGAAGGTCCGACTTGAACTTTACGACGGCCTGGTCGTTCTTGATGATCTCATTCTTCGTCTGGACCATCATGCGATCGAACTGCTCCTGGGTGATCTTCCCCTCTTTGAGACTCTTTCTGTACTCTTCAAGGTCTAGCTTGAGCTGCTTCGTATCGTTGGAAAGCGCATTGATCGCGTTCTGCGATTCGCGCATCTTTTCAATCAGATCAGAATTTTTGATCGTGATCTCGATAATCTTGTGGATCGTGTCCTGTGCCATACGTCTCTATATGGGTTTAGTTGTTGTTATTCGTTTTTCATGCTCACCCAGCGCTCGGTCGCTCGGGTTATCCCACGTTGCCGCTCTTCATCGGAAATCGGATCATCCGACGCAATACGGCCCCACTTCCCGCCGAGGAACTCCGGACCACCGGAAGCCGTAACGGAGAAGATGCACATCCGACCGTCATGCGCCACGATTCGAAGGCTGTTCCGATGATCCGTCCAAAGGTTTGCATTCCTGGCCGGGACTTTGATTTGCCGAATAGCCTCTTTCATGCCGTCCGGCAGCCGTCGATAGACAATCACCGACAACCGGTCAGTCCTTCGGAAAGGAACTATTCGGGCGATGCCCGACTTCGAAGATTTGGTGTAATAGAGCGATACGACGTATCCGCCCAGCCGGATCTGCCAATCTTCAGCGCCTCCGGCTTCAATCTGTTCCCGAATGCTGGATTCGGGGTAAAATTCCTGTTTCATCTTGTGTTGTTTTTTACGTGTTTTGTCTGTTTTGAGCCTCGATCCCGCCGGGCCCTCATATTCTGGAGCGTCAGTTTGGCCCGATTGATCCGATGGTTGCGAATCCCGTCGATGATAATCATCAATTCCTCGCGGTTCAACTCGACCGTCCATACCGTATAATCGGCCGTTACGGGGTGGCTCTTTGCTTTTCGTGTCATGGTTCCCGAAAAATCACTATCTTTGTTCTGCGTCTTTGGGTGATCCTTCGGGGTTGCCCTTTTTATTCTGCAGCCCGGTGACGGGCCTCGAATCCGCCAGTCTCTTTACAGCCCGAAATTTCGATTGTTTTTCACGTTGTGGATAACTTATCCACCCGAACAATTCCGAGCGAAAATACCGCACTTTTCGTCAAAAAGGACCGGGGTCTACATCCTGCGGCTCCTCCGGGCCGTCGTAGTCGGTGAGGTTCGTAACACTCCGGTTGAACCGAAAGCAAACCTCCCCGGTGCGGCCGTCCCGCTGTTTGGCAATGATGAACCGCCCGACACCGTGCGAGGAGATAGTACCGTAGCGGCCCGTCTCGATGGTCTGAATGCCGTAATACTCCGGGCGCATGATGAACAGCACCATATCGGCGTCCTGCTCGAT
>CALUNH010000035.1 GCA_944321965.1 uncultured Alistipes sp. | reverse complement strand
TCTGAAACCAAGAATCGCTATATTTGCATATCTGAAGAATCTGAAGGCGCCTATCCAGACACACTTTTTGAAACACTACCCAGCGGTCGATTTCGGTTAAGGTATTCCCGGTCGCCCGGCAGCTCTTTTTCGCTTCAACGCCTCCGGACGACGCCTGCGCAGCGCACGAAAAGGCCCCGTGTACCGTCGGTACACGGGGCCTTGGCGGTTGCGGCGGATGGAGTTACTCCACCCGGGTGGGTTGCGGACCCTGGTAGGAGCGCTTCATGCCTCCGAAGTCCAGGACGACCTTCTGGAGCACCGTGCCGGCATCGCCGCAGAGAATCCGAACCGTATGTTTGCCCGGCCGGGCGATGTGCAGCGTCGTCTTGTTCACCCGGCAGTTCTTCAGCACGCTTTCGTACCAGATCTGTGCGTACTCGATCGAGGAGGTCGACGGATTCATCACCGGACCGTCGTCGATCGCCACACCATACTGCGTTTCGAGGTTCGTCGCCTCGTGCCCGGCATAGCCGCGGTCGGCGCTGATGACGAACGTCGGCAGAACGTAGGTGTAGACGTCGACCGACCCCTGCTCGAAGGTATAGAAGTCGTACTCCAGGGTGGGTACCCTGTCGCGGCGCGTGTTCTGCTTCGGAAGGGTCGGGTCGCCCATCTGCACGGCGGCGTTCTCCACCCCGAGGTTCGGGATCAGACGCATCCGGATGACATCGTTCTCCCATTTGCGGTGGAAGCCCGCGGCGTCGATCGAGATGTAGCCGTTGTGCTGCATGTAGAGCCCCTTCACCTCCTCACGGGTGGGCGATGCGGGGTTGAAGACCGAGACGAGCACCTGCTTGCGGGCTCCGGCAGCATCCTCGATCGTCAGCGAACCCGAAATCTCCTCCCCGACGGGCACCTTCTCCCAGTCGATCGACACCTCGACCCGATCCTCGGTGCGGGTGCTGCCCGCACGGCGGCTGGCGACGATCCACTCGTCACTCGGCGTCAGACGCCACTCCAGCTCTCCGACGCCCCGGTTGTAGATGTCGACGAAGTGCGTGCGGCGCAGGAAGGTGTCGAACGTCGGCAGAGCGTGATAGCTTCCCATCCCCTTCATCACGGCCTCACCCTCGGCCTTGACGGCCAGTTCGGGCTGCGGGGCCAGCGACGCGCTCCGCAGTTCGGGCAACTCGAAGTAGGCTGCTGCGAATCCCTGCCGCATGGTCATGATGTGGTTCCACTTGCCGCCGCAGAGGGCGTTGTAGCCCTTCGTGATAACCTGCAGCGAGTCGTAGCAGCGGCGGCTCTCGGCGGCCAGCGAATCCGTGGCGGCGCGCTGCTGGGTGGCGTAGAGGCGGTTCTGCTGCCCGCTCAGCACCATGCGGTTCAGGAGTTCGCAGCCCTTCACCGGATAGTAGAGCACCTGGTAGAAGCAGGCGCGCTTCTCCTCGGGCATCTCGTCGAGCAGCTTCGACACGCGCCCGGCAATCCGGCGGTAGTCGGCCAGGCGGCGGTCGCCTTCGCGGTAGTTGACGAACGAGAAATCGGTATCGGTGTTGCGTTCCCGGCCGTGCCGGTCGGTGGCCCACTGGTATCCCCAGCCCATGAATTCGGGCTTGCGCACGAAGGCCAGGTGGTAGAACGTGTCGCTGATGGCGCGGAATTCGTCGTAATACTCCGCGCCGAGCATCCCGCTCATCCACTCCGCACGGTAGTCGGCGGCGCGTTCGAAATCGAAGGCGTCGATGTCCCGGGCCATCGTGAGGAAGAAGTCCACGGCGAATTCACAGGACTTGATGTCCCCGGCATTGAGCAGCCAGATCCGGTCGGCCGTCGAGTCGTAGGCCCTGCGCAGCTCCTCGTACATGAGCGTCGGCGAGGTGGTGTTCATCCAGAGGTAGTCGTGCGGACGCCCCAGGTAGGAGGAGTGGTAGTAGACACCCGAACGCCCGGAGCGTTTCTGCTCGGCAGGGCTGCTCAGACGCTTCATGTAGCCGTAGTTGTCGTCGGGCCAGATGATCGTCACGTCGTCCGGGAGCTGCAGCCCGCGGTTGTAGACATCCAGCACCTCCTTGTAGGGGGTGAAGGCCTGCGGGATGGTCTCGGCCGGGCGCCCCAGCACGTCGGCGAGGATCTGACGCTGGGCCAGCAGGGCCTCCTGCATCGTGGCCTTGCGGGCATCCAGGTCGTCGTCGCCCGCCATCGCCTTGTCGTGCAGGCCGCGCAGCGCCAGCGTGTAGACGTTCTCATACGGGGCGGCATCCCGGACCCGGGCCGTGAGCACGCTGTCTACGCCCGACTTGTTGTGAACGTAGTCCCAGGGCCCGTACTTCTTCGAATCCCACTCGCTGGCGGTGTTCAGCAGCAGGGGTTCGCAGTGCGACGACCCGATCGCAATAGCGTAACGGTCGGCAATGACCTTGTTTTCGGGAATCCGGTAGAAGGCCGTCGTGGCGTCGTGCATCGCCGGGGCCAGGTAGTTGGCCTGGAGGCGCAGCAGCAGTTCGCAGACCTTCTCGTAGGTCTTTGGGCCGATGTTTCCCAGCTCCTTTTCGAAGTTGTTTTTCGCCCAGCGGTAGAGCCCCCAGTCCTCATCGTTGATGAAGACGCCGCGGTACTTGACCGTCGGGGTTTTCGAAGTGAAGGCCTCGACGTGGAGCGTCAGCCGTTCGCGGGGCGTGACGGGCGCGTCGGCCCACCAGTACCAGGGGCTTACGCCGATGACGCGCGACAGGGAGATCAGTCCGTGCGCCGCACCCCGACGGTCGCTGCCCGCAATGACCAGCGCCCGGCGCACGCCGTGTCCGGGCCGCTCGACAAGGCGCATCGTGTAGCGTTCCCAGGCACCCGTCAGACCTGTGGTGTCGATTTTTTGTGCGGCGATGAGTTCGTCGATCCAGCGGCTTTGGCCGATCGTTCCGACGATCACGGCATAGCGGCTTTTGTCGGGGAGGTTCCCGTCGGCGGAGAGCGGAAGCGGACGTCCCGTCACCCGGGCGACGTCGGCCGAGAAGAGCTCCGCGGCGGTGGCTACGACAACGGCATCCGCGGCATCGTAGCAGAGAACGGCACACCCGGCGTCTGCGACCAGCGGAAGGTCGGAGGCTCCGGCCGCACGCTCCGTCAGCGTTACTTGGGCCTGGGCCGACAGCAGCCACAGGCAGGCTCCGGCCAGTGTCAAGAATCTTTTTCGCAACATGCTTTTCGTGAATTTAGGGATTTCGAAAGGAAAGGGCCCAAAGCGCGATCTTTGAGCCCTTTCCGATGCTTGAAGAACCGGGCATCGGTTTGCGGGCGCCATGGTCCGTGCGTCCGATGCCCGGTATCGGGTTACTCCTCGGTGATCTTGGTCTGCAGACCGAGGTAGAACTCGTTGATCTGGATCGTGCTGCCGGGGCTGGGCGAGCAGTAGAAGCCCTTCGTGTCACCCTCGTAGTTGAAACCGACGAAGCGCAGGTAACGGTACTCGGTTTCACTCGTAAATACGATGTTGTCCGTCAGGAGATTCTCGTACACGCTCGGATCGGGGGTCAGCGATACGTTGGTGGCGATCACCTCGGCATTCGAGAAGTCGGCATTGTTGCTGCCCTCGATGCGGTTGAAGCCCCACCAGCGAACCAGAATGTTGTTGCTGTTGCCGCCTTCGGGACGGTGACGGATCCGCAGGTAGTTCACCTTGCCCGCATTCTCGCCGCGGTCGATCTGGAACCAGATCTCGTCCGTAGCGGCACCTCCGCTCACTCCGCCGAATGTCCGGCCCGGGCGCACGATCGAAAGGGTCGTGTTCTCGTTGTTGTCGATGGCGGCCGTTGCCGAGCTGCCGATGGCCGTGTCGTTGTAGTATTCCCTTGAGAACGACATCGACCAGTTGGTACGGTCGGCATCTTCGAGCTCATAGCGGACGACCTGAATCTCGATGGAGGTCGTGAGGGCCTCGTTCTTGGCAGCCGTAGCCGTGACGACCGTCTTGCCGACCTTCAGGGCATGGAGCTTGCCTTCGGAATCCACCGTAGCCACGTCGGTTGCCGACGATTCGAAGACGACGCCTTCGTTCTGCTCGACCGGCATGATGGAGAGCAGCGACATCAGATCGAGATCGGCATCTCCGAGTGTCACCTCCTTGCTTGTCGAGGAGAAGGAGATCGATTCGATATCGACGGGGATCTGATCGACGACCGTAACGGTGAAGTAGACTTCAAAACCGCCCACATAGATCGAGATCATGGTGATACCCGCTTTCTGGGCCGTGACGACGCCTTTGGCGCTGACCGTAGCGACTTCGACATTCGACGAATAGAAGGTTTCGGCCAGGTCCGTTGCGTTGTAGGGTTCGACATTCACTTTCAGGGCCACGTCGAGCGTCTGGCCGACTTCGAGCGTAACGCCGCCGCTGAGTTCATCGTCGAGCGTGACACTCTGCACGGGGACGTCGAGCGTTCCGGGTTCGGGAACGTTGCCGTCGCAACCGATGCCCAGCAGAGCGGCTGCGGCAAACAGACAGATACTTATTTTTTTCATACTTTTCCTGGTGTTTATGCTTTTTTGTTGGACCCCGGCGACCGTCGTGTAACCGGCCGCCGGAGCCGGAAAGTTTATTCGTCGAGGCCGAGGTAAAGTTCCGCGATCTGACAGGTGCTGTTCGATCCCGTAAAGTTGTCTGCCTTGCCGACAAACCGCAGGTAGCGGTAATTTACTGTCGAGGGGAACTTTACATTCGATGTCGTTCGATAATCGTCGATATTGCGGGTGCCGCCGTCGTTCGGGTCGAGCTGCGACTTGTAACTCATATCGGGCAGCTTTACATTTTCGGCAATCGTCGTCCAGTTCGAATTGTCGTTGCTGCCTTCGATGAGCGTGAAACCATTCCAACGGCAGCCGCGGTCGGCGTTACGTACGCCCTGGTGCATGATGCGGAAGTAGTTTACGCTTCTCTGCTGCTGCATATCGACTACGAACCAGATCGTGTCGTCGGCGCCATTCTTGCCGGGACGGTCCAATCCGAAGATCGTTGCATCAGAAGCCGGAATTGATGCGCTTGCAGTCGGGAACGAACTCGTGCCGAATACCTCGTCGAGTGCAGCCGTGGCGCTGCCTTCGGTACCCTTGATCGGTCCTGATGCCGACATGCTCCAGCCGGTGCGGTCGAGGTCGTTCGGATCGGTAATGTTCAAGGTGAAGATTACCTTCTTGGGATTGCCTTGGTCCAGATTTTTGTGGTTCTTCGCCGTAACGACCACCGTGGCCGTACCCACCTTTTTGCAGGTGATCAGACCGTTTTCGTCGATGTCGATAAATTCGCCGTCCATGTTGACGATCTGATACGCCACGCCCTCGTTCTGATTCTCGGGGGTGATGACCAGACGCGAATAGAGATCGTAGGTCGCCGTTCCGTCCTTGAGTTCGACGCTCGCCGTACCCAGCGAGTTGTTCCAGCGGCCGTCGGTAATCGTAATGGTCTCGATGTCCACGGGAACATCCGTTACGACCGTCAGTTCGAACGAGGCCGTGACACCGTCTACCGTGATCGAGATTGTAGTCTTTCCGACCTGCAGCGGCGTTACGACACCCTCGGCGCTGACCGTAGCCACGCTCTTGTCCGACGAATCGTAGCTCTCCTCCTTGTAGGTGGCGTTCTCGGGGGCAATCGTTACCTTGCCGGCCAACTCCAGCGTGCCGTCCAGGGCGATTTCGACACCCTCTTTCCACTCGTCGGGCAGCGTGACCGTCTCGACGGCGATCTTCTCGACCGTCAGTGTAAACGAGACCGACTTGCCGTCGATGGTGATCGTGATCTCCGTTTCACCGGGTTTGAGGGTTGTTACGATACCCTCGGCGCTGACCGTAGCCACCTCCTCGTTCGACGAGGCATAGCTTTCGGTCGTATGGGTGGCATCCGACGGCGTATATGCAGCCTTGTTGGCGATATCCATCGTCTCCCCGATCTTCAGGGTAACTCCGTCTTTCCACTCCTCGGGCAGCGTCACCGTCTCCACGGGAATCTTCCTGGGCTCGACCTTCACTTCGAAGTGGGCATTCTTCCCGCCCACGGTGATCGTAATCATGGCCAGACCGGGGGATACGGCTTTCACGTTGCCGGCTTCATCGACCGTAACGATCGACGTGTCCGACGAATGGTAGCTTTCGGGCAGTCCCGCAGCCTCTTCGGGCAGAACGGAGACTTTCCCGGCAATGTTGGTCGTTTCGCCGACCACCAGCGTGATGCCGCCGCTGAGCGACGAATCCAGCGCAATGGCCGATACGGTGATCTCTTTGTCCGTGTCGGAACTCTCCTCGCAGCCGGCCCCCCATATCAGGGCCGCCGCTGCGAACAGAAATATGCTGATCTTTTTCATTGTCTTGATTTTAAGGGTTGTCTTTTGTGCCTACCATCCGGGGTTCTGCACGAGGACCTTGCTGCGCTTGATCTCGTCGAGCGGAATCGGGAAGAGGTAGTTCTTGTTCTTGAAGACACGGGTCTGCATCTTCGTGCGGGTGTAGTACCCGGGCTGGGGCTGGTCGACGTTCATGCCGGTGAAGTCACCGCCCTGACCGCCTTCTCCGACCGCCTTGTCGGCGATCATCCAGCGGCGTACGTCGAAGTAGCGCTGTCCTTCGGTGGCCAGCTCGATGCGGCTTTCGCGGCGGATGGCCTCACGCTGCAGCTCCTGGTTGCCCTTGATGGCGGGGTTGAGCACTTCGAGGTCCTCCAGTCCGGCACGCTTGCGCACGAGGTTCACATATTTCAGTACGTCGGAATTCCCCGGGTCCACCTCGTTGAGCATCTCGGCGTAGAGCAGGTAGAATTCGGCCAGACGGAAGATGATCGACGGACGGTACTTCGAAGTGACGGAGCCTGAAACACCCGATCCGTGTACCGTGCGGTTCATGCGCTTGTAGAGCAGGTAGCCCGTACGCGGGGCACCGTCGGCTACGGAGTTGTCGGAGTTTCCGCCCTTGTAGAACTGGATCTCGTTGTTGCTGATGTGCCACTTCATGCCCGAGAAGGTGATCGTGTTGTAGAAACGCGGCTCGCGGTCGATGTACATCTTCGAGACCTCTACGCCATTGTAGGTTCCCATTTCGGCTTCGTTGTCCGGATAGAGGTCCGACTTGGGCAGGAACGAAGTCTCCTTGATGGGCAGACCGTCCTTCATGTAGAAGTCATCGACGAGCTCCTGCAGGACGTGCAGACCGCCCTGTCCCTGCGGTTCGCAGCGCGGCGTGGCCATGGTGTCGAAGGCAATGTCGCCGAGTTTGCCCCACGAACTGGTCGAGGTGGCCCAGATGATCTCCTCGTTGTACTCCTGGAACATTTGATAGAGGTCCGTAGCGGGATCGCCCGTCTTCTCATAGAGCGAGTAGCGATTGTTCTGCTCGGCATAGTCGAGGAATTCGCGCAGGCGGTCTACGGCCGTCTGGAGTTTCGATTCGTCACGGTCGGGGAAGAGTCGCTTCCCGTCGGTGTTCGTCAGGGTCAGCGCCTCGGGCCATCCGCCGTTGAAGAGCGGGCTGGCGGCATAGACCCAGAGTTTCGCACGCAGAGCCATGGCGGCACCCTTGGTCGGGACGGCACGCATGTTCTCCTGATCGTGGTACGGCTCCTGATACATCTCCTGCATGCAAACCGCCAGTTCGGAGTCGATCCAGTTGATCACCTCGTCGAGCGAGTTGCGCGGAAGGTCGAGGTCGTCTTCGAGCGTCATCGAGTGGTCGACGATGGGAATCGGGCCGAAGAGCTCCATCAGATAGTAGTGATAGGCGGCGCGCATGAAGCGTACGTTGGCCTTGTAGAGTTTGATCTGATCTTCGGTCAGACGGTCGGCGTCGGGGCCTCCCTCATCCACGATCGGATGGGCCTGCTCCAGGAAGATGTTGGCCTGACGAATGCTCTCGTAGAGCGTCGTCCAGCGGGAACAGTTGGTGTTCGCGGAGTTCCACTCCACGTACTTGCCGGCCTTGTCCATTTCACGCGTGTAGATTTCGTCGGCCATCGAGGTCCAGGGGTTGCCCATCGGGCTCGAAGAGACGAAGACGGCCGAATAGTCCGGGCGGTTGTTGAAGACCTGGCTGTACCACCTTTGGGTCCGGTCGACATTGCTGAACACCTGCGAGATGTCGGAAATGCCGCCGGCCAGTTCGTCGGAAACGTCCAGGAAGCTGCACGACCAGGCCGTGCAGGCCAGCAGTCCGAACGAAAGTATTTTTGCGATTTTCTGTTTCATGGTCTGTTTTCCTTAAATTAGAAATTCACTTCGACTCCCAGCGTGAAGGTGCGCGACATGGGGTAGCTCATACCCTTGTTGCGGTTGCCCTGTTCGGGGTCCCAATACTTGATGTCGTCATAAATGAGTCCGAGGTTGTTGCCCAGCAGGTAGACACGGGCAGCCTCAAGACGGAGTTTGCGCAGGAAGTTCTTGGGCAGGTTGTATCCGATTTCAAGATTCTTGAAGCGCAGGAAATCGCCGCTGCGGAGCCACCAGGTATTCGGCTCCTTGTTGACGTTGTAGCTGTAGTGGCTGTGCAGACGGGGCATCGTCACGTCCTGACGCGGATTGTCGGCAGTCCAGCGGTCGAGGAAGAGCGTGCGGTAGTTGGCCTTGTCCTCGTACCAGTTGAAGGGCCAGAAGGAGCTGTTGCCCGAAGCCAGCAGAACCGACGAATTGCCCGTACCCTGGAAGAAGACGCTGACGTAGAAGCCCTTGTACTCGACGTTGAATCCGAAACCGTAGTTGATCTCCGGGTTGTAGGGGTGCCCGACGCCACGAACCTTGTCGTTGCTGTCGATGACGCCGTCGTGGTTCATGTCGACGAACTTGATGTCGCCGGGGCCGAGGGTTCCCTGCAGGGCGACGGTGGGCAGGCCCGGCTTCAGTTCGTAGGAGTAGGTTCCGTTGGCATTCTGCGTGCGGATGAAGTCATCCTCGGTGTAGAGCCGCTCGGCGATGTAGAGCGTGTTCTCGTTCACGCGCGTACCGGTGACCTTCTGGTAGTCGTAGAGCTGGTTCAGCTCGTCGTATTCGATGATCTTGTTGCGGGCGAAGGTGAACGTACCGCGGGCGCTGACACGGACCTGTCCAAAATTATGGTGGGCGTTCAGGCTGGCATCGACACCCCAGTTGTCCACGATACCGTAGTTCTGCCAGGGTTTGTCGTGGAAACCGGCGACGCCCGGAACGGTGTTGCGCTGCAGGAGGATGTCCTTACGGCGGTTGTTGAAGTAGTCGGCCGTGATTTCGATCTCGTTGTCGAAGAATCCCAGGTCGAGTCCGATGTTGCGTTTGGTCTCGATCTCCCAGTGGATGTCGTCGTTGGCGAAGAGCAGGTCGTAGATACCGGCACCCATGCCGTTCGATGCCGAGGTTCCGATTCCCTGGTTGAAGGTGTGTCCGTTGGTTGCGAACGTTGCCCGGTAGAGGAAGCGGTCGGTACCCGTATCGTCGTTACCCGTGCGGCCGATCGAGAGGCGGACCTTCAGGTTGTTCATCACGCGCTTGAGGCTTTCGGGATAGAACTTCTCGTTGGAGATGAAGTAGCTGACACCCACGGCCGGGAAGAATCCGAACCGGTTGTTCTTGGCGAAGGTCTCGCTGCCGGTGTAGCCGAAGTTACCCTCGATGAAGTAGCGGTTGTCGTACGAATAGGTGACACGGCCCACGACGCTCTGCTTGCGGTAGGGAAGCACCGGATCGTTGTATTGTTCCTCCTTTTGCGTGTAGAGCAGCATGGCGCCGACGTTGTGCACGTAGTTGAAGGTGCGCTGGTAGTTGATGGCGCCCTCAATGTAGATTTTGCGCAGGTAGCTGTTCGACGTGAACTTCGGGTCTTCGATTTCGGGAGAGCCCGAGGAGGTCGTCGTGAAGATCAGGTTGCCGGCGGCATCGCGCTCGCTGGCGTGGTAGAGGCTCGGCCAGTAGTCGCGCAGTGTGGCGGCGCTTCCGTCGTAGTCGAAGCTGACGCTTGCGCGGGCGCTCAGACCCTGGGTGATGAACTTCAGATCCTGGTTGAGCGTGACTTTCGACTGGATCTTGGTTCCCCACTCCTGACGGTAGCCCTGGTTGTAGAGCATGTTGTAGGGGTTTCGGTTGTTGGCGTCGGCCTGCTTCTCGTAGGATGCCAGCGTTCCGTCGCTGTAGATGGCCGGGAAGAGGTACGACGGCGTGTGGAGGATGAACGAGAAGATATCGTCGGCCGAGCGGTTCGCCGTCCGGCGATGGGTGTACTGTCCCGAAAGGTCGATGCTCAGATTGGTGCTCTTGCTCACCTTCAGGTCGATGTTGCTGCGCAGGTTGTAGCGCTCGAAACCGAAGTTGCTGTTGTATTTGCCGTTGGGGTTCTCCTTGAATACGCCGTCGGTCTGGTAGTAGGCCATCGATACGAAGTATTTGGCGTTCTCGGCGCCACCGCGGAAGTTCAGCGTGTAGCGCTGGCTGTGCACGGCCTTTCTGACCAGTTCGTCGATCCACTGCGTATTGGGATAGAGGTCGTTGTCCACGCCGTCACGGTATTTCTGGATGCGCTCCTCGCTGAAACTCGGGGTCAGGCCGTCGTTGAAACGGGCCTCGTTGGCCAGTTCGAGGTACTGCCACGAATCGACGAACTCCGGCAGGCGCTGCGGCGAGGCGATCGACTGCTCGATGCGGAAGGAGATCTTCGGCGCCGAGATCGTACCGCGCTTGGTGGTCACCAGAATAACGCCGTTGGCACCCTCGGCACCGTAGACGGCCGTTGCGGCAGCGTCCTTGAGGATGCTGAAGGTCTCGATCTCGTCGGCCTCGATGTTGTTGATGTCGCGGGGCACGCCGTCGACCAGCACCAGGGGTTCCGTACCGCCCTGGAAGGTGCTGATACCGCGGATCCAGAACTCGGCGTCGTCACGTCCGGGCTCGGCGCTGCGCTGGATGCTGATCAGACCGGCGAGCTGACCGGCGAGGTTGCTCGTCAGGTTGCTCGATGCCGACTGCATCAGGTCGCGGGATCCGACGGTTGCGATCGAGCTGACCATGGCCTGGCGTTTCTGCTTGCCGTAACCCACGACGACGACCTCTTCGATCTGGTCCGTATCGGCTTTCAGCTGGACGTTGATGACGTTGCGGCCGTGGACCGCGAGGGTCTGCGACAGGTAGCCGATGTAGCTGATCGTGATGGCCTGCTGGTCGTTTACGTCAAGGACGAACAGACCGTCGGTGTTGGTTGTGGTGCCGATGCTGGTATTCTGGATGTATACGGTGGCACCGACCAGCGGCGTTCCGTCGGTATCGGTGACGGTACCCGTGACACGGTGTTTTCCCGAGGTTGCTGCGGATCCCTGGGCGGCCGAGCCTGTATTTTGAGCGTATGCGACGCCGGCGTCCACTGCCAGGAACAACAGAAGAAGCAGAGCGATACCCGCACGGCGCAACTGGCGGGCGCGTCCGAATCTTGTTTTATAAAAATTTTCCATACGGTTCAGTGTGTTTGGATTTGATTTAAGTGATTGGGCTGAAGTGGATTTCGGCCGGATTTCCCGGTCCGATCCGGATTTCATTCGATTTGCTTTCCGTGTTTCATAGGCTGTCAGATGGTTTTAGGTTATACGGTTATTGTTCGTTAGCCAGTTCGACCAGGGCGTAGGCGCACCACATCATGGCTGCCTGACCGTGGAGGTCGCCCGTCAGCTTGTTGCGGTCGCGGTAGTATTCGTAGCTGCTTCCGGCCCCGGTTCCGCAGCAGACGTTGCGGATTTCGTAGTTGGTGTTCAGGTAGTTCATCAGTGCGAGCCACCCTTTGCGGGCCACGGCGCCGTAGGTTTTTTCGTCGAGCCATCCGTTCTTGACGCCGAGGATCATGGCGTAGGTGAACATGGCCGATCCGGAGGTCTCCTCCCACATGTCGCCCTTGTCGGGGGTGATGAGCTGTCCCCACATGCCGCTCTCGTACTGGTAGGCGCTCAGCGTGTTCATCATCTCCTTGTATTCGGTGAGGAGGCGGTTGCGGTAGGTGTCGTATTTCGATGTCTTGGGGAGCATCCGCAGCATCTCGGGCATTCCGACGGCCATCCAGCCGTTGCCCCGGGCCCAGAAGTATTGGGCCGAGGGGGCGTGGTAGAAGATGCCGTTCTCGCCCGGCAGCTCGTCGAGGTAGAGCATCATCTCCTTGGCGGCGCGTTCGATGTACTTCTCGTCGCCGGTGGCCAGGTAGGCCTGGGACTGGAGCGCCGTGATCATGAACATGTCGTCGATCCACAGCCGCGTCTGATAGGAGTAGCCCAGTTCGTGATAATAGACCGGGTTCTTCATCTTTTCGAGGTATTTCTGCTCCGTGGGGAGCTCCCACTGCTGGTCGGCGTATTCGATTCCCAGGTCGAGGTAGCGCTTGATCTCCGATTCGGGTTTGCCCTGCTCCTTGAGTTTGGCGTAGATGTGGAGCGGCACGGCTCCGAAGATGTTGTAGTCTACGGCATTGTTCTCCGTGCGGGGGATCTTCGTCACGAGGCTCGTGTTGGGCTCGATGCTCTTGTCCTCGTTGTCGAAGAACAGGTCGAACTTGGCAACCAGCCGGTTGAAGAGCTCCGTATCACCGGCCGCCTCGGCATACCAGAAGGCTCCGAGCCAGGCGCAGACATCCGGGTAGGAGGTCAGCGAGCTTTTGGTTGAGGAGTGCATGTCGCCCCAGTTGGAGTTCCCCGAGCGGAGGAACAGCTCCACGATTCCGTCGCCGATCGTGCGGGGGTCTTTCCCCGAGGGGAAGTTGATCAGGTCGTACGCTTCGACGTCGGGTTCCGGTTCGGGTTTGGGTTTCTGACCCGATCCGAGCGTTGCCTTTTCCTCGCATCCGGCTTGCCACAGACCGGCAAAGAGCAGGAAGATGACGATCGTCATCTTCTGAAATAACCGTTTCATGGAGTTTTTCGTGTTAAAGTTTATAGGGCTTCACGTCGCAGGAGAGGGCATAGGCGCACCAGAGCATGGCGGCCTGTCCGTGGAGGTCGCCGGTCAGGCGGCGGCGGTTCTGATACCAGTCGAAACTGTTTTTGGCGCCGGTACCTTCGCAGACGTTGCGCAGGTTGTCGTTCTCATCCAGGTAGGAGAGCAGCGAGAGCCATGCCTTGCGGGCCGCCGTGCCGTAGATCTTCTTGTCGAGCCATCCGTTCTTGACGCCGAGGATCATGGCATAGGTGAACATGGCCGTCGAGGAGGTCTCCTTCCAGGTGTTGGGGTTGTCGATGATCTGACGCCACATGCCGTCGTAGGCCTGGTAGCGCAGCAGCGTCGACATCATCAGTTCGTAGGCGGCGCGGATCCGCGGCAGGTCGGGGTTGTCCTTGGGCAACATCCGCAGCATCTCGGCCATTCCGACGGCCATCCACCCGTCGCCGCGACCCCAGAAGTAGGGGGTTCCGGTGTGGTGGTAGAAGAGCCCGTTGGGGCGCTGGATGCGGTCGAGGTAGAGCACCATCTCACGCGCCGCGCGGTCGATGTACTTGCGGTCGCCCGTAACCAGATAGGCCTGGGCCTGGAGGTCGGTGATCATGAACATGTCGTCGACCCAGAGTCGGGTCTGCCACGAGTAGCCCTGGTCGGCATACTCCTTGGCTTCGGAGAGCTGCCTGTAGTGCTTCGGGTCTTCGGGCAGGATCCACTGGTTGTCGGCGTATTTCATGCCCAGTTCGAGGTAGCGGGCATCGCGGTTGTGCTTGTAGATCTCCAGGGGCACGGCGCCGAAGACGTAGAAGTCGACGACGTTGTGCGGTGTGGGATAGAGTTCCGGCTGGAGGTGCTTCTGGGTGGTGAAGAGCGGTTCGAAGCGCTCGACCAGACGGGTGTAGAGCGAGTCGTTGCCGGTCCCGGTCGTGAACCACAGGGCTCCGAGCCAGGCGCAGACGTCGGGATAGGTGACCAGCGTCACCTTGTATTTCGAGTGGATGTCGCCCCAGTGGGAGTGCGGGGTCTGGAGATAGCGTTCGGTCAGCCGGATGCCGATCTCTTCGGGCTGGCAGCCCTTGGGGAAGTTTTTCAGGTCCCAGCTCTTCTGCGCCTGCACGGCCGGAGCCGTGGCGAGCAGCAGCAGGGTCTGTGCGATGAAAATGAACTTTTTCATGAGGTTTTCGGTCTGTTTATTCGTATTTGATTTTCGGGTTTGGGAATGACGCGGCGGCCGCGGGGTCAGAGGGTCTCGCCCGAGGGCAGCAGTTGGGTTTCGCCCCAGCCGACGGGCTCTCCGAAGTTGGGGGTTCCGTCGTCGTTCCAGGTGAACTTCTGGATGAAGGGATAGCGCACGCTCCAGCCGCCGCCGTAGTCGGGATGATACTTCATGGCGTGGTAGACGATCCAGTCTTCGGTTCCGTCGGGCGACTTGGTGAAGGTGCAGTGTCCCACGCCGTTTACGCCTGCGGTAGGCTCGTGGGAGTTGTCGCAGCGCCAGAAGACGTAGTTGTCGGATTTCTTCCAGTCGGCGGGGTTCATCGGGTCGCCGGTCTCGATGTCGAGCATGAGCCAGCCCAGCCGGTAGTATTCGGTCCAGGAGCCGTTGCAGGAGTAGACGATGAAGAGTTTGCCCTTCTCCTCGTTCATCAGGATGGCCGGACCTTCGTTGACCTTTCCTTCGACCTTCTCCCAACTCTGTTCGGGCGAGGAGAGGATCTTGAATCCCGAGCTGATGGTCCAGGGGTTCGACATCTTGGCGATGCGGATCTGCTGGGTGCTGTTGTCCTTGCGGTTTCCGGACCAGACGGCGTAGCGCTGTCCCTTGAGCTCGAAGGTGGTCATGTCGATGGCGTACTCGGTGTTGTCGACGGTGATCTCCGAGGGGATGTTGTCGCTTTCGCCCGTGTAGATCATGCCCATGTCTTCCCACTCGCTGGTCAGCGGGTCGTCGGTCTTCGAACGGATGACACCCGTGCGCTGGTCGCCGTAGCTGTTGTTCGTGTAGCGGCCTGCGGCGTAATAGACATACCAGTGCCCGTCGATGTGGAAGAGCTCGGGAGCCCAGAGGTTCTTGATGTTCCAGGGTTCCGAGCTGTCGTCATAGGGGAGGTGCCAGACGGCCTTCGTGGCCTCGATGACCGAGAGGCGCGACGACATCGAGATGGCGATGCTGTTGTTGCTGCCGGCCTTGCAGGCGTAATACTTGTCGCCGTCCTTGACGATGTAGGGGTCGGGCATCGTGGCGATGTTGCCGCCCAGGGTGATGGGGTTGGTGAAGGTCAGGGCCGACTGCGTGACGACCACCTCCACGGGGTTGATATCTTCGGCCGTGAAGCGCACGACACCGGTGCGTTTCGGCGTGCCGGTCGGATCCTCGTTCTGGTCGTAGGAGATCCTGACGGAGAGGTTGCCCTTGCCGCTGGGCCGGTCGATGTGGAGCCACGAGGAGCGGGCTTCGGCCATCCATGCGGTATTCGAGGTGACGTAGAGTTCGAGCGAACCGCTCGAATTGCCCACCATCTTTTCACTGAAGCTGACGCGCAGATAGGGCTTCCCGGAATCGTCTCCGTTCGAGCTGTCCTTGCTGCAGTTGCAGCAAAGCATCGTCGTCAGGGTGATCAGAATGACGATCGGATAGGAGAATTTGTGTTTCATATCATGTCGATTTTTGGTTGTTTCTTATTTCGATTCCGGGTTCAGGCGCCGGATCCATTCGCGTCGCGTCGTTTTTCCGTCGGCGGGGATCTCCCGTCCGGAGAGCGAACTCCAGAGCCGTGCGGTTTCAGCGTCGAGCGGTTGGTCGAGCCGGGCCTCCCACCCGGGGAAGTAGCCCTTCAGGGCCAGCTGCTGGACCGCTCCGTAATCGGCATCGCCGGGGCGCAGATCCCGCAGGTAGACCAGAACGGCACCGTTTTCGAGCAGCCTCCGCTGCAGCTCCGGGATGTCGATTCCGCGGACATCCGTACGGGAGTCAATGGCCAGGGCGGCAGCCTCTCCGGCGGCTTCGCCGAGGGCCATCCAGCAGGGCTCCATGCGCAGGGTCGAGAATCCGACGTGGCTGCCCGATACGGCGACCGGGAAGAGGAGGTTTTCGACCCGGCGGGGGACCATCACGCCGTAGGGTACCGTGTAGACGGCCGTCGGGTGGCTGAAGAATCCGTCGAGGTGGATGCGTTCCGCCTCGCGTTTGCGGACGGCATGGGAGTCGAGGGCGTAGTGGCTGGCCGTGATGGACGTGTCGTGGAGCGGCGGCCGTTTCCCGGCGGATTCGGGCAGGGCGTCGTGGGCCGTGAAGAAGTAGATACCCTCCATGCGTCGTCCTTCGCGGACGTAGACCTGACGCGGGAATCCGCCGTTGTCGGGGTATTCGTCGGCGGCGAGGCCCCACTGCAGGCAGGCTTCGCGGAAGTGCTCCGGAAGCGCCTCGTCGTGCTGGGCGAACCACAGCAGCCCCAGCGTATAGTCGCGCAGCCGCTCGGCAAAACGGTCGCGCCATGCCCAGTCGGCTGTCGGCCAGGGGTAATTCTCCTCGGGGAGATCGGTCGACAGGAGGGCCAGGTGCTGGTTGTTGGCGTCCATCTTGGCATTCGGCAGTCGGGTCATGCTCGTGATCTTGGCCATGCCCCACACGTCGCCCGGGATGGCGGTCCGCTCCCCGGCGGCGATGCGCTGCCGGTTGCGGGCGATGGCGGCCGAATCGGTCTGGCGGAAGCGGACGTCCGTATTGCGTCCCTCGAAGACGTCGCCGACGAGCGACGCGAACTCCTCGCGGTCGTAATGCTCCGGCTTGGGGATCGGCAGGCGGTTCTGCGGGTCGTCGGTCAGGCAGAGCCGGTAGTTGTAAGCCTGGATCGTGCGGTCGCCCTCGTAGGTCGAGCCTTCGTCGTCGGGGCCGTGTTTCCACCAGCGGTAGACCTTTCCGGCACACGGCTCGCCGTATTCGGCGGCGCCCTCGCGCCCGAGACGGAACGCCACTCCGGCCGCAGCGCTCAGGTCGCCCTCGTAGGTGGCGTCGATGAACATCTCACCGCGGTAACGCTCCGTGCGGCCGGTCGCGCGGTCGAGGATGCGGATCTCGCGGATGCGCTCGCCGCGCTTGACGACGTTGCGCGGGTCGGCGTCGAATTGCCGGAGGGTCCGGACCGTGATCGTCCCGGGGCCCGCCTCGGCAAGCATCCGGGCGAAACTCTCCACGGCGACCTTCGGCTCGAAGTGGTATCCGTCGCTGCAGTCGCGCACCTGCCGCGAGCCGGCTCCGTAATGCTCCGTGTAGTACGCCTTGTTCAGGGCCACGAACCGCGCGAAGAGCCCTGCCGTAGCGCCGCGCGTGGCGATGTCGGTGGCCCCGAGTCCGTTGACCGGCAGCCCGCCGATGTGCTCCGAACGCTCCAGCAGCACGCAACTCTTCCCTTCGCGGGCGGCGGCCAGGGCGGCCGTGATTCCCGCGGGCGTGCCGCCCACGATCACCACGTCGTAGTCGAATCCTGCGGCCTGGCAGGAGGTCGTCAGCAGCAACAGCAGGATGTGCAGGGCGAGTTTCATGCGTGTTCTTTATTTTTCAGGTGCGTCAGTTGCGGGGAATGGCGATCCGGAATGCACGGTCGGCGGCGTTGTAGGCCCGCACAACCAGGGTGTATTCCGCGTCGGGGAGTTTTTCGAGGGCGGTCTCGATGCGGATCGAGCGGCTTTCGCCCGGCATCAGGCAGAAGAAGTTGTCGGTGTAGAACGACGGGCGGACGGGCTTGCCGGCCTTGTCGAGCCACTTGAGCTGCGTGAAGAAGGCGACGGTGCGGCCCGTGTTGCGGACGCGCAGGTCGATGAAGTGGCGGCCTGCGTCGACCGACGTCCTGTACGTTGCGGCGAGTTTCGTGCTCTTCAGCCCTTCGAGCGCCTGGAATCCGGCCGTGGCCGGGCCCGTAAGGGTCGAAGCCCCCTTGTACTCGTTGTTCGAACGCCAGTAGAAGTTGCTGCCGACCTGCTGTCCGCGCCCGTCGAAGAGCTGCAGGCGGATGAACTGCACCGGCGTCTTCGATGCCGCGAAGTCGAGCCGGAAAATGTCGTTCACGACGCCGTCCTCCGGGAGGTCGACCGTTGCCGACTGCGCGTCGATGCGCCGCATGTCGAGGTCATAGACCTCGGCCGTGACGCGATAGCCGCTGAAACTGCGGTAGTAGTCGTTGACCACCGAGACCGTGTTCTTCAGGTAGTCGAACTGCGGGTGGAGGGGTTCGCAGGCGTTCTGTGCGGCGTAGAGTGCGGCGGTGGGTTCGAGCGACCAGTCCCACATGCGTCCGGCAACCTGGCGGATGGCCGAATTGTGATACCAGTAGAGGAATCCCGAGGTCCAGCGGTCGCCGTATCCGAACTTGTTGTAGTTCCAGACCTCCCAGATGCTCTTGTAGTTCAGCGCTCCGACGAACTGGGCCTTTTCGGCGAATTCGTCGATGCTCTCCGAGGGGCCGTATTCGTTGACCATGTCGGTGTAGAGGCTCGACATGAGGTGGAAGCCGTTTCCGTCGGAGTAGTCCCAGACCTCCTTGTTGACGGGCCAGAGGTCCTTCTCGTCCATCATCTCGCGCAGGCACTCCACCGTTGGGAGGCACGGCGCCCCGTATTCGGGGTTGAAACCGTTGACACGGCTGCCGCGGGCCGAGGCCTTGTCCTCGTAGTGGGACATGTTGTTGACCTGCTTGTAGGGGCTTCCGTCGTGGATGCCGCAGCACTCCGACTGCATCTGGTATCCGCGCGTGGGGTCGAGGCGGGCGATCAGGGAGGCGGTTCCCGACACCTCGCTGCTCTCGTTCGAGGCGACGTAGTAGGCCAGCGAAGGGTGGTTGCGGATGCGCTTCACCGTGGAGGCGACGTTCGAGAAGTAGATCGACGGATCGACCGGGTGATTCGTGTCGCCGGTCATCCAGAACTCCTGCCAGACGAGCAGCCCCAGCGAGTCGCAGAGCTCGAAGAAGTAGTCCGATTCGCTGATGCCGCCGCCCCAGAAGCGGATTAGGTTGACGCCCGACTGAGCCGTGTAGCGCAGTTCGGCTTCGGTGCGTTCGTCCGAGGTGCGGAGCATGGCTTCGGGGAGCCAGTTCGTGCCGCGGATGAAGAGCGGCTTGCCGTTGATGCGGAACTGCCGCGAGCGGTCGGGCGTGGCGGTCGAGGAGGTGATCTCCCGGATGCCGAAGCGCGTGGCGAGCGAATCGCTCACCCGGCCGTCGAATTCGACCTTCAGCGTGAGGTCGTAGAGCTCCTGCGCCCCTTTGTGAATGGGCCACCACAGCCGCGGGTTGCGGATCACCAGCTGCGGGAACTCCTCGGGGGTGAAGACCACCTCCTTGACCTCGCCGCGGTAGAGGTCGACCTCCTTCTCGAAGCAGATCCCTTCACCGGGGATCTCGCCGATGACCTTTGCCCGGCGCGTGCGGCCCTGGGGGATGTAGTCGGGGTAGGTCACCTCGACCGAGACGGTCTGGCGCGCCACGTCGTAGTCCGGTTTTTCGAGCGCGGACTGTACGAAGGGGTGCTGCAGCCGCACGAGGCCCGTTGCGAAGATCTTCAGGTCGCGCCAGATGCCCGTATTACGGTCGCGGATGCCGTCGAGGTAGTAAAAATCCCACCCGACGGTCATCAACTGCGTCACGTTGCGACCGATTTCTCCATTGCCGCCGTTCTGGAACTCTCCGTTGGCGCCGAACGACTTGCCTCCCTTGGGCTTGATGGTTCCCGGCATGTCCACGGGCAGAACCTTCACGGCCAGCGTATTCTCCCCATCGAACGACACCTTGTCCGTGATGTCGATCACGCGCTGGAGGAACATCCCGGCGGTTGACCCCACGAGGCTGCCGTTGAGCCAGATCTCCGCGCGGTAGTTCATGCCGTCGGCCTGGAGCCAGATCTTCTTTCCGGCGTAGGCCTCGCGGTCGAGGCGGAACTGGGTCCGGAACCAGTAGGTGTAGAAGTCGCGCCCGACGCGGTAGATGTCGGGAATGAGTCCGGACTCCAGCTTATTGTTCAGCCCGTAATAGGGCTCGGGATAGACTCCGTTGTAGACCAGTGAATTGAGGACCGTTCCCGGCACGACGGCCGGCATCCAGTCGCGGGTGTCGATGCGCTCCGAGGCGATCTGCTCCGCAGGGGTCCGGAGCTCGTCGGCGCGTTTCATTTTCCAGACGAAGTCGCCGCCGTGGCCGTCCGTCGAGGTGAGGGTACAGATGAACTCACGCTCCTGGCGGGCCTGGCGGGCCGGGGCCACGAGCGGGAAGAGAAGCAGCAGAGAGAGTAGAATTCGTATCATGATCTTGGTTCGGTTTCCGGCGATGGGTTGTCTTTATCGGGCGAAGAAGTCGCTGACGCGCTCGGGGCTGAGCATCTGCCACAGCGAGGCGACGGTCCAGCCCGGTGCGAAGATGTCGTTGTAGAATCCCTTTCCGTTCTTGCCGTAGTCCCAGGCGGTGTGCTGCACCACTTCGGGGTAGTATCCCGTGCGTCCGATGCAGAAATGCGACGCCTCGGTGGGCATGAGCTGCAGCATCGAGCTGCGGATCACGGCGCTCATGCGGGCGAAACGGGGTTCGCGGCACTCGTCGGCGAGCCAGTCGAGCACGGTGGCGAACTCGAAGATGAAGACATCGATGTGGTTGTTCTCCACGGAGACGCTGCCCCAGCCGCGCGAGTGGAATCCCACGTCGCCGAGCATCTGTCCCCGGGCGAAGGGTACGTCCCAGAGGTAGTACCACGAGAGGGCGAAATAGGCCGCTTCGCGGCACAGCTCGACATAGTGCTGTCGTTCGGCGCCTTGGGAGCTCATCGCCAGATAGAACATCGCCGTTGCGGCGTAGAGCGACGCCTCCTTGTCCTCGCAGTTGGCGTCGAGCGTCGAGGAGAAGTAGTCGGCCGGGTCGATGATGCTCTTTTCGAGATAGTCGGCCGTGCGTCGGGCGCTTTCGCCGTAGGCCCTGTCGCGGAAGTAGGCGGCGGCCATCGTCAGCGGAAGCGTGGCCGAGGGGGTGCTTCCTCCCGAGGCGTCCACGACGCTCAGGTCGTCGCGGAACTTGCGCGGGAAACTGCCGTCGTCGTTCTGCAGCCGGAGGAACTGCCCCAGCAGGGTACGGAGCCGCGCCTCCCACTGCGGGTGGCGGCGTCCCTGCCGCTTTTCGTAGGCCAGGTAGTTCAGCACGGCGTAGACACCCTCCGACTGGCGTCGGATGCTGTATACGTCGGTCTCGCGGTTGCGTCGGAAGTCCACGACCTCGCGGAACAGCCCGTTCGGTGTGAAGCCGTGTTCGAGGTAGCTGTCGAAGATCGAGCGGGCGTTGGCAACCAGCGTGTCGTTACGCGAGGCCTCGCCGTACTCCAGGGCGTTGAAGGCGTTCAGCAGCACGCGCCCGAGAAAACCCACTTCGGCGATTCCGTTGCTGGCGGGATTGGCCGTGCGGAGCTCCACGCCCGAGGTGTATTTCAGCGGGTAGTCGCCCACGTAGCTCTGGATGAAGTAGCGTGCCAGCAGCGCCTTGGCCTCTGCGGGCGTATGGCGCGGGGTGAGGGGCTGCGGGTCGAAAGCGTCGAAGGAGGCGTTCCAGACGTCGGCGACGAATGCCGAATAGGAGGCGCTCCGGCCCCGGCGGATCACCCAGGTCAGTTGTCGGCTCTCGCCCTTTTCGAGCTTTTCGAAGGTCCGGACCGCAGGGGCCAGGGTGAGTTTGCGGATGTAGGATTTCGGGGTCTCGCTCCAGGGGAATCCGAAGACCAGGGCGGCCTTTCCGTCGACGTTGCGGAAGCCGGTAAATCCGAGCGAGGTGCGGTCGGAGAGGATCACTTCGCCGCAGTTGTGGCATCCGAGGGCCTCCTCCCGGAACGGGTCGGTGCGCAGCACCGTATGGAATTCGCCCGAGCGTTCGTCGTAGATTCCCGTGAGCGGCGTGCTCAGACGGTCTTCGCGGACCTGCCAGCTGTCGGAGGTGTGGAACGATGGAGCCGATTTCGGCGAGCGCAGATTCCGGTGGTACCAGAATCCGGGCATGTAGAAGAGGCACTCCTCGTGAGGCAGTGCCGTGCGGTAGATCTGCTCTATATTATAATAGATGCGGTCGGCGGCCGTCAGCGTAAGGACGATCCGGGTTTCATCGCCGTGTTCCGCAATCTCCCGTCGGACGGTTACCGGCAGCTCCCGGTCTGCTTCCAGAATTCCCCCCCCCCGAGGTGTGGAGCTCGTAGGTGACGGCATCGTTTCCGGGCGTTTTCAGCGTGAGCCGTCCCGCAAGGGACTCTTCGGCGGCGCAGACGTTCCATCCGGCGGCACAGCAGGCAAGGAGTATCGTGAGGCGTTTTTTCATGTCAGGTTAGAGCGAATAGGTTTCGTTCACGGGTTTCAGGTTTGACTTTTTTGGGCAATACAAAGATAGAAAAGGCCCTGACGGGGGGGTGAAAATATAGTCGCTATTAATGAAAAAATCATCTCAAATTAGGCCGTATCGGGACCGTGAGACAATTCGGTTATTTGTTAATTGCAATATTGTCAGGCGATTGCACTTTTGTCGCCGGGTGAGACGGATTTGTCGGATCGCGCAAAAATACCTATATTTACAGAACATAGGATGCGGTTCGGCACAGTCAAACCTGAAAACTTCGTTTTCGTTTGCCCCTGCGCTCACCTTTCGCTATATTTACAGAACATAGGATGCGGTTCGGCACAGTCAAACCTGAAAACTTCGTTTTCGTTTGCCCCTGCGCTCACCTTTCGCTATATTTGTTGTAATCAGGTAGGTTTTATTTGACTATCAACAGATTGGATAAAACTCGCACGAGAACGGGCAATG
>CALUNH010000034.1 GCA_944321965.1 uncultured Alistipes sp. | reverse complement strand
AAGATCTAAATGATCCCCTGATTCCGGGGCTTTTTGATTAATTGTTTAACTCGTCCCATTTTAACGGGACGCTAATGGTTTAATTTAATAAGTAATGGCTATAAATTCTAGAAAAGCAGTCAACCCATGTACAATGTGTGAATTTATTTAAAAGTACATTGTGTATCTTTCAATCCTGGTTATGCAAAAAAGAGTTAAAAAGTTTGAAAAAAGCAGTTTTATAGCACAACTTCTTTCTTCGGCAAATAGACCGTTGTACAATAAAGAACGTAAAAACCTAAAAATGGCATATGATCGTTTTGTCAAGCGTATCCAGCAAATTTCCAAACAGGAAAGGTACTCGAGACTTGACTCGTTGCATATTCTTGCACAAATCCGCGAGACATTGGCTCAGTTATTGGAAAGCTACAAAGATTCTGATTCATTGCAGTGCCTATTAATCCGTTCTTCTCTCTCGTTAATAAATTTCGAGAAGCAGATGATCTATCTACAATTAAAATATCCTGGGATTCGGAATGTGCATACTTCGCGTCCTCATTCGCCGCTCAAAATTTCGAAGCGATTCACCAACTCAGATCTGATGGAGGTAATTGCCGCCTTATCGGCTGTGGGGTTCTTCTGCCAGCAGGACGACTCCCCGGCTACTTTTATGCAGATTACGCGCGAGTTTGAGACGCTCTGCAATACGAGTTTCAAGAATCCGGATAACTGCCGCTGGGCTGTCCTAAACCGCAAGAACCGCCTGACCCACTTCCTCGATACACTTCGAAATACACTGGTCGAGTTGAGTCAGAAGTAAATAATTTTTCCATAAATGACCGGGCGGCAAGGAACTGGAATGGTTCCTCGTCGCCCGGTCGTTCGCCTGCATCAGTACGTTAAGATTTTCCCGATTTTTTGCATTTCCCGACTGATGTTCGCCTCGGATATCTTGGCATAATGACGGGTCATGTTGGTATTCGAGTGGCCGAGGATTTTGGCGATTATATCAATTGGCATCCCGTATTCGATTGCCAGGGTCGCGAACGTATGTCGGGCCAGGTGCGTTGAGAGATTCTTGCGGATGCCGCAGATATCCGCCAGTTCTTTCAAATAGGAGTTCATCTTTTGATTGCTGCATACAGGAAGTAAAACACCATGCGTCTGACAGTAGGGATGTTCCCTGTAACGGTCGAGGATCTTTTGTGCCTCGGCCAGAAGCGGGATATTGCACATGTTCTTGGTCTTCTGACGAGCCTTGCGGATCCAGACTCTGCCGTGGATGTCCGCCACGAGATGTTCCGCCTTGAGCTGTTGCACGTCCGTAAAGGCCAGCCCCGTCAGACAACAGAAACAGAAGATGTAGCGGACCTGCGCCAGTCGGGGAATAGAGATCGCCTTGTTGAGCATGGCTTTCAGCTCCTGTTTCTCAAGAAACTCCCGTTCGACAGGATCCAGATGAAACCGAATTTGGGCAAAAGGATCCTTTTTCATCCACCCCTTGGCTAAGGCAATGCGAACTATTTTCTTAAAATTTGCAAGGTAACGGGTGGTGGTATTATGGCTGCATTTGCGTACGGTCTTCAGATGTAGTTCGTAATCCTCGACAAACTGGCGACTCACCTCATCCAAAAAACAGTCCTCCTTCTTATAGGTCTTACGCATAAATTCTTTGACCAAACGCAAAGAGGTATCGTATCGTTCAACCGTACCGGGAGCAAAATTGATCCCCATCAAAGCACGGCACTTCTCGTTATGCTCTCGGAAGACCTCCATCAGCGTGTGACGGTCCGACTGCTCCTTGCCCAGATAGCGGTTCAGTATGATCTGGGCGGATACTTCTTTTTTGTCGAGTTCGAGATCTCTTTGAATCCGCAGAATGTTGGCGGAAATGGCGTCCAGATATAGGTTCAAATCCTTTCCGCCGCGGCATTTTTCGTTGGCTTTTCCTTTTGCAGAGTTCCAGGCGTGCGGCTCGATGAATCGTTTGATTGAGGCGTCTGCGCGTTCTCCATTGATTGTCAAACGCATAAACACGGGAGCTTCACCTTTTTTGTTGATCTTGTCCCGCCGAATGTAAAACAACAGTCCGAATGTTGTCCTTTCCATAAGTACACCGAATTAAGGGTTACAAAATTAGTTTCCCAAGTGTCTCATGTCAAGAGGAAGACCGCTGCAAACAGATACAAACCAATATGTTACGAGCAATTCGGTGTACTTTTTCAGTCTGAAAAAAAGTACACCGAATAGGCCACAGGTAACCTGCTTTTCGATGCCTTTTTCTGTATTTTCGGTCAAAACAAAAATCCCCGTAAATTCGTAATTTACAGGTATTTGCTCTTATTTTCGGCATTATCTCAGCGGAAAGTGAGGGATTCGAACCCCCGGAACCTTGCGGTTCAACGGTTTTCAAGACCGCCGCGATCGACCACTCCGCCAACTTTCCGGGGACAAAAGTAGCATCGATTTTCCATTCCGCCAAATCTTTACCGGGAATTTCTCGACGCACGGTCCTCCTCAAGCAAAAAAACAGAGGAATTTTTCGCTTTATTCAAATTTTCCGTATCTTTGTCAACAGGTTAGGTTATTCTCTTCACGCACAACGCCATGAACAAAGCCCAATTGGTCGAAGCCGTAGCTCTCGACGCCCATCTCACGAAGGTCGAGGCCCGTAAGGCCGTCGATGCCATGATCCGGGTCACAGTGCAATCGCTCCGCGAGGGCGAGCGCCTGACACTGACAGGGCTGGGGACGTTCAGCGTACAGCAGAAGGCCGAACGGGTGGGACGCAATCCCCGGACAGGTGCCGCCGTGAAGATCCCGCCCCGGAAGGTCATCAAGTTCCGTCCGACGGTGGAGATCGAATGACCCCCACAGATTAACCGTTTTTCGTTTTTTCACACATGCCACAGATTTCACTCCGGGCCGTCGAGATGCCGGCCTCTCCGATACGCAAACTCGTTCCGCTGGCCGATGCGACCCGTGCACGGGGAATCAAAATCTACCACCTGAATATCGGGCAACCGGACCTGCCGACGCCGCAGGTGGGGCTCGATGCCTTGAAACACATCGACCGCAAGGTCCTGGAATACAGCCCGAGCGACGGCTACCGGTCGCTGCGCGAGAAGCTGGTCACCTATTACGACCAGTACCAGATCAAGCTCACTCCCGAAGAGATCATCGTCACCACGGGAGGCTCCGAAGCCGTTCTGTTCGCCTTCATGACGTGCCTCAACCCGGGGGACGAGATCATCGTCCCGGAGCCGGCCTACGCCAACTACATGGCCTTTGCCATCTCGGCCGGCGCGGTGATCCGCCCGGTGGTCTCGTCGATCGAGAACGGCTTTGCGCTGCCGCCGATCGAGGAGTTCGAAAAACTCATCAACGAACGCACCCGGGGCATCCTGATCTGCAACCCCAACAACCCGACGGGGTACCTCTATACGCGACGGGAGATGAACCAGATCCGCGATCTGGTCAAGAAATACGACCTGTTTCTCTTCTCGGACGAGGTCTACCGCGAATTCATCTACACGGGATCGCCCTACATTTCGGCCTGCCACCTCGAAGGGATCGAACAGAACGTCGTGCTGATCGACTCGGTATCGAAACGCTACTCCGAGTGCGGAATCCGCATCGGGGCGCTGATCACCAAAAACCGGCAGTTGCGCGACGCCGTGATGAAATTCTGCCAGGCGCGTCTTTCGCCGCCGCTCATCGGCCAGATCATCGCCGAGGCGTCGATCGACGCTCCGCGGTCGTACAGCACCGAGGTCTACGAGGAGTACATCGAACGGAGGAAGTGCCTGATCGATGGTCTGAACCGCATTCCGGGGGTCTACTCCCCGATTCCGATGGGGGCATTCTACACGGTGGCGCGGCTGCCGGTGGACGACAGCGACAGGTTCTGCGCCTGGTGCCTGGAGCACTTCGAATACGAGGGCGAAACGGTGATGATGGCTCCGGCTTCGGGTTTCTACTCCGACCCGGGGTGCGGCCGCAACGAGGTGCGCATCGCCTATGTGCTCAAGAAGGAGGACCTGGAACGTGCCCTGTTCATTCTGAGCAAGGCCCTCGAAGCCTACAACAGTCGTCCGCAGGAGTAGGCCGTACAGTCTCCGGCCCTCCAGCAAGGGATATCCGCCCTGGCAAGGGCCGGGCCGCTCCATGACCCGCCCCGTCGCGGCAAGGGAACCCCGGACAAAATGGGATCGGCCCCGCAAGGGCCGATTTTTTGTCTCCAACGATACGGCCAATTCGGCCAAAGCTCTACCAAACTGTCCAATTTTGGCGAATTTCAGACCAAAAAGTTTGGCTCGCGGGGATAGTTTTTATACTTTTGCCCCCGATTTTGCGTGTCGTGAGACACGCCGAGTATAAACCAAACCAATACGTTATGAGAAAACTTTTCCTTGTTCTGGCCGCCGCAGCCATCGCTTCGGGCGCTTATGCCGAGGGGTATCAGGTAAACAACATGTCGGCCAAACAGACCGGTATGGGACATGTCGGTACGGCCATGAAACTGAACTCGGAATCCATCTACTTCAACCCGGCCGCCACGGCTTTCCAGAAGGGCAAGTTCCATATTTCGGCCGGTTTCACGGGCATTCTCTCGGACGTGACGTACCGTTCGCTCCCGACGGTGGAGAACGGATACCAGAGTGGTCCGGCCGAGAATTCGGACAACAAGATCTCGACGCCGCTGCACGTCTACTTCAACTATAAGCCCACGGAGCGGCTGGCCGTAGGCGTAGGCTTCTACACGCCGGACGGTTCGTCGATGAACTGGGGCAGCAACTGGTCGGGGGCTCACCTGATCCAGGAGATCAACCTGGCGGCCTATACCGTACAGCCGACGGTTTCGTTCAAGCTCTGCGACCGTCTGTCGATCGGAGCCGGACTGATGATCACGTGGGGCAATTTCGACCTGTCGCGCTCGATGCTCTCGAAGACGACGCGCCTGGGGCTGATCAACGGAATGATCGACCCGAACATCACCCAGCTGAACGCCGCCATCGGCAGCGGGCTCCTCTCGGGGGAGGTGCTTGCCCAGGCGCAGGCCACGCTGCAGTTGCTCCAGCAGGGCAAGGGTTATCTGGAGAGCACGATGGACCAGTCGATCGTCGCTGCGCGTCTCGAAGGCAGTGCCGACGTGGCGGTAGGTGTGAATGCGGGTATCCTGTGGGACATCACGGATCAATGGTCGCTGGCCATGAGCTACCGTTCGCGGATGAACATGAAGGTGGGACGCGGACACGCCGCGCTGAACATCGCCCCGGAGGCCGCCGCCCTGATCCAGCAGTTGGGGCAGCTGAGCCCCGATACGGAGTTGATCCCGGGTCTGGACAAGGGCACGTTCCACACCGAGCTTCCGCTTCCGACGACCGTCACGTGGGGCGTTTCGTTCCGTCCGACCAAACAATGGGAGTTCGCCGTCGACCTGCAGTGGGTCGGCTGGTCGGCCTATGAGTCGCTGAACGTATCGTTCAACGAGAAGGAGCTGGGCATCAAGGACATCTACTCGGTGAAGAACTATTCGAATACGCTGGCCTTCCGTTTCGGCGGCCAGTACCGGGCTACGGATTTCCTGACGGCGCGCATGGGTATGTACGTCGACGAGAGTCCCGTGAGCAGCGACTACCTCAATCCGGAGACCCCTTCGATGACGAAGGTGGCCTATACGGCGGGTCTGAGTCTCCGTCCCACGCGCTTCATGTCGGTGGATCTGGCCTACAGCTACGTTTCGTCGGCCGATCCCGAGCGGACGGGTTCCTATCCGATCTACGGGTACCAGAGCGGGCAGCTCGAAGAGGTATTTTCGGGGAACTACAAGCTCCATGCCCATGTATTCTCGGTCGGAGTAGGATTCAGTTTCTAAAAACGGAAAAATTTCACTATCTTTGCGGAGCGCTTCCCGAGGGGGAGGTGCTCCGCAAGTTTTTCGGCCTCATAGTTCAAGGGATAGAACGAGGGTTTCCTAAACATTGGGGCAGAGCGGAACACGACATCCGAGCGAGATTACACACAACTTTTTCGCCGGATTATCTATAACAGACGTAAGCCTTTGTAGTTCAACGGATAGAACGGCGGTTTCCTAAACCGCAAATCCGGGTTCGATTCCCGGCGAGGGTACAAGAAGCGACGGAATTTTCCGTCGCTTCGTTCATTTTTGCACGCTTCGTTTGTATATTTGCTCGCAAATGTTGTCAAATAGTTGTCAAAAACCTGCACCATGCCGACCACATTCAAACCTGTTGTCTACGCCGACAATAAACGGCAGGACGGAACCTACAACGTAAAGATACGAGTGACCCATCGACGGCAGACATTGAAGCTGTCGACGAATATGTACGTTGCCGCACATCAAATGACGCGCGCGCTTAAACTCAAAGACCAAAGCATAATCGACGAGGCGAAACGAATTATTGACAACTGGCGCGCCATCGTCGGACGGCTCGGAGCTGCGGCCGACGTTATGACCGTCCGGCAGGTAGTTGACTACATCAAACAGACGGAGCAGAACAACATGGCTTTCGAACTCGATTTTATCGCCTATGGGCGCAAAAAGGCCGAAACGATGCGTCCCGACGGGTATCGGGTATCAGATCGCCTTAAATGCGTTGGTGCGGTATATCGGCACGGAAACACTTGACATCAGCCGGATAAATGCCCGGTTCCTTACGGGCTTCGAACGGTTCATCGAGGCCGAACCCGTTCTGACGCACAGCAAAAAGGGCGCAATCCGCCAACTACACAAGACCAAGAAAGGCGGCCGCGCCGTATCGTCCTATCTTGCCTGTGTCCGCCACATCCATAATCTCGCAAAACAAGAGTTTAACGACGAGGAATTGGGCGTCATCCGCATACCGCAATCACCGTTCAAAACCTACAAGGTCAAGCAACCGCCAAAGGTCAAAAAACGGGCCGTCAGCCCCGATATACTCCAACAAATAATCAACCTCGGCGACGAACCTCGCCGCGCTGGGTCGATCTCTGATTTCACGCGCCGCGATCTTGCCCGTGATTGTTTCCTCCTATCGTTCGGCCTTGCAGGCATGAACGCAGCCGACCTGCTATCCTGCCCTGCGCAGTCCCTCGATGGCGACGTTATCGTCTACAACCGACAAAAGACCGCGAGCCGTCGAGAAGACGAGGCGGAAATGCACATCAGAATCGAACCACAGATCGCGCCGTTGGTCGAGAAATTCAAAGACCCGACAGGGGCACGACTATTCCGGTTCCACTTGCACTACCGGGACGGCAATACGTTCAACGGAGCGCTGAATCAAGGTCTGAAACGAATTGACGATGCGTTGCGGGCGATCCGCGACGCCGACCAACGTCAGAACGACGCCACAGGCGAAGATCGCCCCCTGCCGGAACATATCACATTCTATGCCGCCCGGCACAGCTGGGCAACGATAGCCCGTTCGGCCGCGCTCAAAATCGACAAATACACCGTACACGAGGCACTGAACCACGTCGACGCAGATATGAAAATAACCGACCGATATATCGACCGCGATTGGTCGGTCATTTGGCAGGCAAATGCAAAAGTACTTGGCCTGCTCGATTGGTCGGAACTCAAAAAAAGAGAAGAAAATCGGAAATAATCGGCGGGAATTTTGCATAATAAACAAACGTTTATTATATTTGCATTGTCAATAAAGCCAAAAGGATATGAAAAAACCAAGCAAGGAACAAAAGGAGTTCGAAGCAGAGCTAATTTACTATTTAAGGCTTTACAGCGAGCTAAAAGGAAGAGAGGGAGCCGCAAAAATCCTCGCTTCCATTGAGGAGGAAATCAACAAGCTGGTCGAAATCCTCAAAGAATTGTAAAACACAGCTCCCCGCCTTGCGGGGCGGGGAGCATAAACAAAATAGACTATGGCAACCAAGAAAGAAATGGACGATTTGAAACGTCGTTTTATAAGCGCAGAAACGGAAGAAGAACGGAACGAAATCGGCAAAGAGATTTCCGCAGCAATCGAACAAAACGCCGAGGAGGTCGCCGCGATCACCCTTTCGCAGATCAAGGAAACGAACGAGCGCGCACAGGACGAATTAGTGCGCAATCGCCTTAAATCTGTGCTTCCGGCAATTTCGTTGTCCTACATTGCCAAGACTTATTTCAATAAAAGCCGCAGTTGGCTGAATCAGCGAATTAACGGCAATACGGTTAACGGAATGCAGGCCAAATTCTCGCAGGAGGAACTACGCACGCTCGATTATGCGTTGAAAGACCTTTCGGCAAAACTTGCAGAGATTCGCGTTTCATAGCCTTTGCTTTATTGACAATCTCGCAGAAGCGAAACGCGACGCCCCGGCCAAACGGTCGGGGCGTTTTCTATACATATTTTCACAGGGAAAATTAACCCTTGCGAACATAATTTCTTACATATTTTCGGGCTATTTTGTAAACATCTGCCCGCGACCTATCAACAGCCAGCGAGGCGAAACTCCGTAATGCTCGACGATAAACGTCAGCCACGCCGTCGGAATCTCCCGGCGGCTATCCGTGTTGTCGCGCTTTTTATAAAAATTGCGCTTGTCGATGCCACCCTCGCGGCAAAACGTCTGTATCTTCGTTTCGCCCATCGCAAGCAAGGCATCGAACGCCTCGAAAAATCTGTCCGCAACGGTTTGCATAGATCAATACATTTTGCAAGCAGCTATGATTTCATCCTTATACTTGTAAATATCGTCCAATGATTCAAGCAGATGTTTCTGTCCCCATTTCTCCACGTTGCAAGTTTCGAGATACTTATTTGAACTATTGAAATACAGGCGACAGATCGGTTTTCGGTTATTGTCGTCAAGCAGGATTCCGAAATACGACATCGTATCACGGTACTGCACGCGATTAATATCGTCGACCTCCGGGTAAAGAATTGACCGAACGATATAAAATCCCTGCAATTCCTCTTCCGTAGTTACGATTCGGTTATCCTCTATTTTTTCTGCCTCATCCGAAGTTGCGGCCACATCCGCCCCCTGTTCGGTTTTATCGACCTTGTTTTCTACTACCGTATCGGCAGAGATCGCCGATTTAAGGCGTTCATTTATGTAATCGTTGGTGTATTGCGCAAATGCCTGCTTCACAATCGCGCGGAATTGCCCCATTACAACGTCGTTGAAACGGCCGGGATAAATCGTCCGGGCAAAGTATTTGACGAACTCGTCGCTGGGATTGTTGATTTCCCGGTCAATGGCATTTCGAATTTCATTTGTAAACTTCAATTCACTGGCGGTGTTGAGAATCGTGTCTACATCGAAATAACATTTGTAAACTTCAATTCACTGGCGGTGTTGAGAATCGTGTCTACATCGAAATAACTCTTGTGGAACTCACGCAATTTATCGACCTGCGATTCCCGGTATTTCTCCATATTGAATTCGAAGAACGGTTTTTCATCCATCTTGTTTTTCTCTACCAAGTCGGTATAAAAACGATAGATAATGCCGTTGGTCAGAATACCGAAGCGGGCGTTGGATACATGGAAATAACGAAACAGTTGCCCGTTATGCGATGTAAGGTCTTCTTTCCAATGTTTGCACTCAATCAGAATAATCGGCTGGCCGTCTTTATGAATGGCATAGTCGATCTTTTCCCCTTTTTTAATCCCTAAATCGCAAGTGTATTCGGGGACAACTTCCGTCGGGTCAAATACATCGTATCCGAGGGTTTGAAGAAACGGCATAATGAACGCCGTTTTGGTCGCCTCTTCGGTTTGGGTATTCTCTTTAAGTTTGATAACCCGTTGACTCAACAGCTTGATTTGATCTTTGAAATCCATTTTGATACGTTTTTACTGGTTATTGGCAGATTGGAAACCCGATTCGAGGGGTACATCTTCAAACTTAACGGCAACCCCGGACGCTTGCCACACAGGGCGTTTGTTTGCATCCAGTTCCCGGTAGATTCTTACACCGATCAAGCCGTTCGCCCCTCGCGTTTTAGCTCTTTCAACAAGCATATCAAGTATTTTATTAGGGGTTATATCATCCGCTGCGCCGGGGCCGAACTCCTCTCCGTACTCCATCGCAATCGAGGCAATAGGGAGGTATTTATATGTAGTTTGAGCCTCTGACGGAAAAATCCAAAAACCGCTGTTGATATAATCTGCATAGTCAACAGAATACCTTACCGTATAGGCTTGGTATGTGCAGCACGTCAAACACAAAACGATGCAAAGTGCAACAATTTTACCAATACCAAGGCGGAGTACCGACCCTTTCAGAATCTTCGAGGGGGGGGGGAATTTTATAATCCCCGTGCGTAGAGAAACGCAAGTCCCGACAGAGGCGAAGCCCGAAGCAAGTTTTTTCATAAAATATAAGGGTTAAAGGGTTGTATTAAGCTATTTTAAGGACATACACATCAATACGCGATACATTCCGTAAATATCGGCGAACCGCACGGCAAAAGGCGCACTCTTATCGGCCACCTATGCGCCGCGGGACTGATAACGAGTGAATCATCGAACAAAGGAACGGCATTCCAACTTACTGACCGCGGCGAACAGGTACTGAATTTCACATCGGCCGATGTCGACGATTTTTCGACCATTCTGTCGGTTATCCAACGGCCTTTCGGCATAGCTATTTTACATATTATTAAACAACTAACGCACAACGCACTATGAAAAACAACATCGAAAACGGGATTTACATCCCCAGCGGCAACCGAGAACTGCACACCATCGACGAATGGATGCAGCAGGCACATCCCGAAAACGCGCAGACCGTCGTACTGGTAACCGATTTCGGAATGCTCGAAATCGCCAAAGAAGACCTGCCGGACGAATTCAATTTCGAGGGCGCACAGAAAGCTGCCGCCGAATACCGCAAGGGCTTCCGCTGCCCGACCCGGCATGAAGCAATCGAAATGTACGACGCCCGGTTCCGTGGCCTCGACGAAGCCCTCAAGAAGATCGGTGGCAAACCTATAACGACTATCGGCTGGACGAGCGAAGCCGACCCCGACCCGGAGTGCAATTCCAACTTCGCGTTCTTCTACTACGGCAACACGGGCAACGTGAACAACAACAAGTACAACACGAACGCCGTGCGTCCGGTTTCCGAATTTCAAGGTAATGTAGACCCTTTCGCCTCGTTCTATAAATCAATGCGGGCGGCATATCGCCTGTGCTTAAAAAACAAAGCGCATACCGCTAACGCGATACGCTTTTGGCTCGATGAAGAAAGCGAGCTTGTTGCGCTCGCCCGCGAGGTATTCAACTGCGAATACGTCCCGCGGCAATCCATAGCATTTATCGTTACGAAACCATGTCTGCGCGAGGTGGTAGCCGCCGATTTCCGCGACCGAATCGTGCAGCACTATATCGTCATGCGCCTCGAAGCTCTTTTCGAGGAATGCGGAACACTCGACGATAACATGTTCAGCTGCCGCGTCGGGAAAGGCAACCTTGCGGCCATACAGGCCCTACAACAGCAGATATTCCACCAGTCGAAAGGTTATACCGCCGACTGTTATGTGGCAAAATTCGACCTGCAATCGTTCTTTATGAGCATCGACAAACGCCGTCTTTACGACGAGTTGGTCGCATTGGTCGCCAAACGCTACGAGGGATGGGATAAGGATACGCTGTTGTATCTTATCCGCGTCGTTACGCTGCATAATCCGCAGGACAACGCCGTGCGGAAAACTCCACTTTGCGACTGGGCCGACCTGCCGCGCTCGAAGAGCCTCTACAATGTCGATTGGTTCCTCGGTTTAGCCATTGGGAACCTCACGTCGCAATCCGACGCGAATTTCTACAACGCACCCGCGATGCGGTGGATGCGCTCCGTTGGCCTCGCTCCTGTGAACTACGTCGACGATTTCGCATTCGTCGTCCGGGATAAGGCATCATTTCTTACGTCCATGCCTTATATTCGAAACTATTTCGCCGCAGAACGGGGACTGACGATGCACCCGCGGAAATTCTACCTACAACACTACTCGAAAGGTATCAAATTTTTAGGTGCGGTTATCAAATACAACCGCGTCTACACGAACAACCAAACCGTCGCACGGTGTTTCGGAAAGATTCACTACTACAACGAAGCATGCCGACACAGTAGCCGCCGCAAGGCCCGGCATGTCGAGAAGCTGGCGACAATCCTAAACTCCTATTTGGGGTTGATGCGGCATTTCGATACGTTCAACATTCGTAAACGCATCGCCGCAGAGGTCGGAACCGTATGGTGCGACTATATCCGTTTCGACGACGACATCACGACGGCAACGGTCGTCAAACATTTCCGGCAACGGGAAATCTACAAATACAACGTCCGCAAACAACGCAGACGCGATTTATTCACACTCAAAAACTTACTCAACGATGGAAACACAGCAGCAAATTAACGAATTACAGTCGCGCCAGTTGGAACTGCGCGCGATCATGGCATCGTCGGACGAACGGGCCGCGAAATGCTTCAAAAACGGAACGTCGTTTCGTGAAACATACCCCGACGATTTCGCCCGATACGAGGCCGCAAACGCCGAATACAACCGAAACGAACAGACGCTGGCCAAACTCGAAGCGACGCGAGATGCGGAACGAGCCGAGGAAGAGCAGGCGCATAACATCGACGCCGTATGAACCCGCTAACCGAACAATCGACAATGACCGAAACCGTCGTGCAGAACTCGGCGACAGCGATATTGACGTCGATTTTCTATCAAGCGCTTGCGGATTCGATCATTTGGTTGGTCGTTGCGGCTGTGGTTATCGTCTGCGATCTCTTTTTCGGCTGTGAAGCAGCCCGAAAAAGGGGTGAGCGTGTGCGCATTTCGCGGGCAGTTCGCCGCACGGTCAACAAAATGTGCGAATACCTGTGCTGGGTCATGCTCGGCATTACTATTTCGATAGGATTTGCCGCCGACTGGCTGAAATACCTGATTTTCGCCATCATTTACGGTAATGAACTATCGTCGTGTTTGTCTAACTATTTTGCAGCAAAAGGCAAGCGGATAACATTTAACGTCTTTTCGTTGCTGGGGCGACGGCTCGGTATTGACGAACTCGAACAATGCCACATCGAGGAAGACAACCGGGCTGAAAAAGTAAATAAAGACACATATTAAATCGGATTCGATATGAATTACATTTTGAAAAAGGCCCTCGAAATGGCCGCAGTTTTGGGAAAAGTGAGCGACTTTTTCCTGTTCAAGTCGAACCGCATTCTGCACCTCCTCGGATGCCTTATCGGTTCAGCTTTACTCGGCTGGGAATTTGGCGTCGGCGCAGGATTGACAGCTGAAATCAAAGATATGCAAAGCGGCGGACGCTGGGACTGGCTTGATATTGCCGCCGACGCTATCGGTACGCTGGTCGGCGAGATCGTACATTTCGCAATCTTCAAACGCTGGTAGGTATGGCACAGCATTTCACTCTTTCCGAATTGCTCCACTCTGACACGGCGGAAGCAAGGGGAATCCAGAACACGCCGCCACACGACGTTCTCCGACGCCTGAATTACCTAATGGATAACTGCCTCGACCCAATCCGTCGGCTATGGGGCAAACCTATCGGCGTAAACAGCGGGTATCGGTCGCCAGCCCTCAATGCTGCCGTCGGAGGCGTGGCGACCAGCCAGCACGTCAAAGGCGAAGCCGCTGATATAACGACGGGAACGGTCGAGGGGAACAAGCAGCTATTCGACATGATCTGCGCAAGCGATATTTCGTTCGACCAACTTATCGACGAACGTAATTTCCGCTGGCTTCACATTTCCTGTAAAATGGGAGGCATCGGTAATCGTCGTGCTATCCTGCATTTGTAAGCCTATGAAAAGATACTATTTCGCAATAGTGGCAGCCGTTCTACTTTGCGCGTGTGCATCCACGCGCAACACCTCGCGTTCATCCACACAGGAGCGCGTCGAAGAGCGGGCCGAATCGGAGCGGCAAACCTCAACGCAGGAGCAGACGGAGGAGCAGCGCGACGTCGTAACGATTTCGAAAACCACGACGGAAACGAAATCGACGACAACCATCTACGATACGAGCAGCCCCGCTGCCGACAGCTTGGGAATCCCGCCGCCCCAGCAGACGACCACAACGGAAACGAAAACCACAAACACGACGGCAACCGTCGATAAATCCGTTATTCGTCAGATCGTCGACGAGCAATTACGCGAAGCCGCCAACGAACAAACCACGACGAACAAACAGGAAGACACAAGCACGGAAGAGATCAAAGAGGATTCGACACCGAAGAACCTGCGTTGGCTCGGCATCATTGCAATCTGCACAACTGTCATCATGGGATGTTTTTTCGTACTCCGTTTTGTCGGTCGAAAATAAGTTTATATCTTTGTACCGATGTCGTTTTACGGCATCGTGCGTTGTGCGGGTGTTGCTTCGGCGACCCCGCATTTTTGCAAAAGTTGTCAAATTGTTGTCAAATATTTTTCACCTCGATTCGCAATTTACTGAATATAGGGTTTATACGTTAGATAAATACAAGGTTTCCTAACCTAAATTCGCGTTCGAGTCGCGGTGGGGCTACCAGGGGGGGGCCACGACAAAGGGTCACGACAGAGGGCCGACAGAGGGCCGACAGAGGGCCACGGCAGAGAGTTGCAGAGAATGGCCGCGGAGAGGGCCACGGAGAGGGCCACGGAAGAAGATCACAGGGGGGGGGCAAAGCCTCCCCTTTTTCGGCTGCGGAGACGGGACTGCCGCTCCGCCGCAAAAGGAATCGGGAGGTGGGGACACCTCCTTTTTTCATGAAATTTATCTATCTTTGCGCCGTCAAGAACAGAGAAGAGATGGAATCGCTGAAAGAACTCTACAAGATCGGGAACGGTCCTTCGAGCAGCCACACGATGGGTCCGAAACGGGCTGCGGAACGCTTTGCGGAGCGTTGCCGGGGGGTCGACGCCTACCGGGTCACGCTCTACGGTTCGCTGGCCGCGACGGGCAAGGGACACCTCACGGACGTGGCCATCCGCTCGGTACTGGAGCCCATTGCCCCGACCGAAATTGCCTGGAAACCCGAGATCACCCTCCCCTTCCACCCGAACGGAATGCTCTTCGAGGGGCTAAAGGAGGGTGTGACAGTCGATTCGTGGACGATCTACAGCATCGGCGGCGGGGCGCTGGCCAACGAGACGTCGCGGCTGGAGGTTCCGCGAAGCATCTACCCGATGACGACAATCGCGGAGATCAAGGAGTGGTGCTACCGCGAGGGCAAGACCTACTGGGAGTATGTGAACGATTGCGAAGGCCCCGAAATCTGGGACTATCTCGATACGATCTGGAGTTCGATGTGCGAGACGATCCAGCGGGGATTGAACAACGACGGGGTACTTCCCGGGGGTCTGAAGGTAGCGCGGAAGGCCTCGACCTACTTTGTAAAGTCGAAAAGCTACACCGGAACACTCGCTTCGCGGGCAAAGATCTACGCCTATGCCCTGGCGACGTCCGAAGAGAACGCCTCGGGAGGCGTGGTTGTCACGGCTCCGACGTGCGGATCGAGCGGTGTGGTTCCGGCTGTCCTCTACCACCTGGCCACCACGCGGGATTTCCTGCGCATCCGGATCCTGCGGGCGCTGGCCACGGCGGGACTTTTCGGCAACGTGGCGAAGACGAACTCCTCGATTTCGGGTGCCGAGGTCGGGTGTCAGGGTGAGGTGGGCGTAGCGTGCGCCATGGCGGCAGCTGCGGCGTGCCAGCTCTTCGGCGGGACGCCCTCGCAGATCGAGTACGCCGCCGAAATGGGGTTGGAACACCATCTGGGACTGACGTGCGATCCGGTTTGCGGGCTGGTTCAGGTTCCGTGCATCGAGCGGAACGCCATCGCGGCGGCCCGGGCCCTGGACGCGAACTTCTACGCGACGCTGTCGGACGGCGCCCACCTGGTCTCCTACGACAAGGTCGTGGAGGTGATGAACGAGACGGGCCACAACCTGCCGAGTCTCTACCGGGAGACGGCCGAAGGGGGCCTTGCCAAGCGTTACGACCGCAAATAATGGAGGCCCGGAACGGAAAGGTGCTTCTGAAATCGGCAGCCGTCTGGCTGGCCATCGTTCCGTGCGCGATTCTCAACGGCGCCTTGCGGGAAGGCGTGCTCCGTCCCATGCTGGGCGAATCCGTTGCCCTGCCCGTCAGCGGGCTGTTGCTGATGGGCATCATCCTGCTGCTCTCCTGGCTGTTTATCCCGCGTCTGGGCACACAAGGCCATCCGATCCCCGCCTGGCGAATCGGCCTGTTGTGGTTTGTACTGACCGTTGCTTTCGAAACGGGTGCGGGCATTGCACAGGGAGCCGACCTCCCCGCGTTGCTCCACAACTACGACATGAGCCACGGCAACCTTTGGCCGCTTGTCGTTCTGTTCACCGGATGTGCCCCACGCCTGGCTCTCTGGCTCCGTCGTTAAACCGCCCCACCCTCCTATCGCGCCGACCCGGGTCCTTCAGCCTGGCCCTCTTCCACAGCCCCACGGCATCCCGCCCTCCGAATCGGTTCCTGAAACCGGGCCTTTTCGCATGGTCCGTCCACCACCCTTGTTTCGCGGCCTTAACCACACAAAAAATCCCCTCTCGAATCGAGAGGGGATTTTTTCATGCTGGCAGAAACCGGAAGCGCTCTCCGCTGGAGAGCCTGCCACCAGTCACGGCCGTTACTGAGCCATCTGGAGCTTCTCCAGATCGGACTTGGCGCCGACCACGAGATCTTCGTACTCGCGCAGGCCCGTACCGCCGGGGATCAGGTGACCGCAGATGACGTTCTCCTTGAGGTTCTCCAGCGGGTCGACCTTCGCCTGGATGGCGGCTTCGTTGAGGACCTTGGTGGTCTCCTGGAACGATGCCGCGGAGATGAAGCTCGACGTCTGGAGTGCGGCGCGGGTAATACCCTGCAGCACCTGGGTCGAGGTTGCGGGCACGATGTCACGCACCTGTACGGGGCGCAGGTCGCGGCGTTTGAGGCTGGAATTCTCGTCGCGGAGCTTGCGCAGTGAGACGATCTGTCCGGGCTGCAGCGCCGTGGAGTCGCCGGCATCCGTCACGACGACCTTGTCGTAGAGTTCGTCGTTGACATCCATGAACTCCCACTTGTCGACGATCTGGTCCTCGAAGAAGCGGGTATCTCCCGGGTCCTCGATCTTGACCTTCGACATCATCTGGCGGACGATCACCTCGAAGTGCTTGTCGTTGATCTTCACGCCCTGCATACGGTAGACCTCCTGCACCTCGTTGACGATGTACTCCTGCACCTTCGTGGGACCGAGGATGTTGAGGATATCGCTCGGGGTGATGGCGCCGTCCGAGAGCGGGCTTCCGGCCTTGACGTAGTCGTTCTCCTGAACGATGATCTGACGCGACAGCGGCACGAGATAGCGTTTCACATCGCCCTGTTTCGAGGTGATGATGATCTCGCGGTTACCGCGCTTGATCTTTCCGAAGGTCACCTCGCCGTCGATTTCCGAAACGATGGCGGGGTTCGACGGGTTGCGGGCCTCGAAGAGCTCCGTAACACGCGGCAGACCTCCGGTGATGTCGCCACCCGACTTGCCGACGGCACGCGGGATCTTGATCAGGATATCTCCGGCCTTGATCTTGGCGTTGTCCTTGATGACGATGTGGGCCGAAACCGGCAGGTTGTACTGCTTGACCTCCTCGCCCTCCTTGTTCTGGATCTTGATGACGGGGTTCTTGGTCTTGTCCTTGGACTCGATGACCACCTTCTCCGAAAGACCGGTCTGCTCGTCGCGTTCGTCGCGGTAGGTAACGCCCTCAATGATGTTCTCGTAGACGGCACGACCCTCGTACTCCGAAATGATAACGGCGTTGTAGGGGTCCCACTCGCAGATCAGGTCGCCCTTCTTGACCTCGACACCGTCCTCCATGTAGAGCGTGGCGCCATAGGGCAGGTTGTGCGTATAAAGTACGATTTCGGTCTTGGGATCGACGATCCGGAACTCCGACTGACGCGAAATGACGATATCGATAGGCTCACCGGCGGCATTCTTGCCCTTGACGGTGCGCAGCTCGTCGATCTCCAGACGTCCTTCGTACTTCGAGATGACGTTGGTCTCGACGGCCGTGCCGCCGGCCACGCCACCGACGTGGAACGTACGGAGTGTCAGCTGCGTACCCGGCTCGCCGATGGACTGAGCGGCGATGACGCCGACGACTTCGCCCTTCTGGACCATGCGGGCCGTAGCGAGGTTGCGGCCGTAGCACTTGGCGCAGACGCCGCGGCGGGACTCGCAGGTGAGCACCGAACGGATTTCGACGGACTCCAGGGGCGATTTCTCGATGGCCTCGGCGATCGACTCGGTGATCTCCTCCCCGGCCTTGCACATCACCTCGCCGGTCAGCGGGTGGATGACGTCATTCAGGGCCACACGTCCGAGGATGCGGTCGTAGAGCGTCTGTACGACATCGTCGTTGCGCTTGATGGCCGTAGCGGTCAGACCGCGGAGCGTACCGCAGTCCTCCTCGTTGATGATGACATCCTGGGCCACATCGACCAGACGACGGGTCAGATAACCGGCGTCGGCGGTCTTCAGGGCGGTATCGGCCAGACCCTTGCGGGCACCGTGCGTCGAGATGAAGTATTCGAGCACCGAAAGTCCCTCCTTGAAGTTCGAGAGGATCGGGTTTTCGATAACCTGCTGACCTCCCTCGACACCGGACTTCTGCGGCTTGGCCATCAGGCCTCGCATACCGCTCAGCTGACGGATCTGCTCCTTGGAACCACGGGCTCCGGAGTCGAGCATCATGTAGACGGGGTTGAAGCCGTCGTCATCGCGGACGAGCGTATCGATCACGGCCTTGGTCAACTTGGTATTGATGTTGGTCCAGACGTCGATGATCTGGTTGTAACGCTCGTTGTTGGTGATCAGACCCATGTTGTAGTCCTCCATGATGGCGTCGGCGCGGTCGTAACCCTCCTGGACGAGTTTCTCCTTCTCCTGGGGGATGATCACGGCATCGAGGTTGAACGACAGACCGCCCTGGAAGGCCATCTTGTAACCCATGTCCTTGATGTCGTCGAGGAAGTTGGCCACCTTGTCGGCACCGGCCTTCTTCATGACCACGGCGATGATGTCACGCAGCGAACGCTTCGTGAGGACTTCGTTGATGTATCCCACCTCTTTCGGCACCACCTGGTTGAAGAGGATGCGGCCGATGGTGGTCTCCTTCAGGACGCGGACGGGATTTCCCTGCTCGTCCAGATCGTCGACCAGACACTTCACGATGGCGTGCAGGTCGGCGCGCTTCTCGTTGTAGGCGATGATGGCCTCTTCGGGGCCGTAGAAGACCTGTCCCTCACCCTTGACGCCCTTGCGGGGCTTGGTGATGTAGTAGAGACCGAGGACCATGTCCTGCGACGGCACGGTAATCGGGGCACCGTTGGCGGGGTTGAGGACGTTGTGCGAACCGAGCATCAGCAGCTGTGCCTCCAGGATGGCGGCGTTGCCCAGCGGCAGGTGCACGGCCATCTGGTCACCGTCGAAGTCGGCGTTGAAGGCCGTACAGGCCAGCGGGTGCAGCTGCATGGCCTTGCCCTCGATGAGTTTGGGCTGGAAGGCCTGGATACCCAGACGGTGCAGCGTCGGGGCGCGGTTCATCAGCACGGGGTGACCCTTGATGACGTTTTCGAGAATGCCCCAGATGACGGGATCCTTGCGGTCGATGATCTTCTTGGCGGACTTTACCGTCTTGACGATGCCGCGCTCGATGAGTTTGCGGATCACGAACGGCTTGTACAGTTCGGCGGCCATGTCCTTCGGAATACCCATCTCGTGCATCTTCAGTTCGGGGCCGACGACGATGACCGAACGGGCCGAGTAGTCGACACGCTTACCGAGCAGGTTCTGACGGAAACGGCCCTGCTTGCCCTTGAGCGAGTCGGAGAGCGACTTGAGCGGGCGGTTCGACTCGTTCTTGACGGCGTTGGACTTGCGGGAGTTGTCGAAGAGCGAGTCGACGGCCTCCTGCAGCATACGCTTCTCGTTGCGGAGGATGACCTCCGGAGCCTTGATTTCGATCAGACGCTTCAGACGGTTGTTGCGGATGATGACGCGGCGGTAGAGGTCGTTCAGGTCCGAGGTGGCGAAACGTCCGCCGTCCAGCGGCACCAGCGGGCGCAGCTCGGGCGGGATCACCGGGATGACGCTCAGCACCATCCATTCGGGCTTGTTCTTGCCCTGCGAGGCGCGGAACGACTCGATGACGTTCAGACACTTCAGGGCTTCGGACTTGCGCTGCTGCGAGGTCTCGGTCGAGGCCTTGTGGCGCAGGGCGTAGGACATCGAGTCGAGGTCGACCTGCTTCAGGAGCGTGTAGATGGCCTCGGCGCCCATCTGAGCGACGAACTTGTTGGGATCCGAGTCGTCGAGGGCCTGGTTGCCCTTCGGGAGGGCTGCCAGCACGTCGAGATACTCCTTCTCGGAGAGCGTGGCCAGGCGCTCGATGCCCTGCTCCGAAGCGGCTCCGGGGTTGATCACCACGTAGCGCTCGTAGTAGATGATGGCTTCGAGTTTCTTGGAGGGGATCCCGAGCAGGTATCCGATCTTCGACGGCAGCGAGCGGAAATACCAGATGTGTACCACCGGCACGACGAGGGAGATATGGCCCATGCGTTCACGCCGCACCTTCTTTTCGGTGACCTCGACGCCGCAGCGGTCGCAGACGATCCCCTTGTAGCGGATCCGCTTGTACTTTCCGCAGTGGCACTCGTAATCCTTCACGGGACCGAAGATGCGCTCGCAGAACAGACCGTCGCGTTCGGGCTTGTAGGTGCGGTAGTTGATGGTTTCGGGCTTGAGCACCTCGCCGCTCGACTGGGCCAGGATCTCCTCGGGGGAGGCCAGGCCGATCGAGATGCGGCTGTAACCATTATTCAGTTTATTGTCTTTGGCAATTGACATATCCGTTTTCGTTTACTTGTCCTCTTAAACAACCTTACTCCAATTTCACCGAGAGGGCCAGACCGCGCAGTTCGTGCAGCAGGACGTTCATGGCCTCGGGGATACCGGGTTTCGGAAGGTTTTCGCCCTTGACGATCGCCTCGTAGGCCTTTGCACGACCCATGACGTCGTCGGACTTGATGGTCAGGATCTCCTGGAGGATGTTTGCGGCGCCGAAGCCTTCGAGCGCCCAGACCTCCATCTCACCGAAACGCTGACCTCCGAACTGGGCCTTACCGCCGAGGGGCTGCTGCGTGATGAGCGAGTAGGGACCGATCGAACGGGCGTGCATCTTGTCGTCGATCATGTGTCCGAGCTTGAGCATGTAGATCACGCCGACCGTCGCAGGCTGGTCGAACTTCTCGCCCGTACCGCCGTCATAGAGGTACGTGCGGCCGCTGTGCGGGAGTCCGGCCTGTGCGGTGTACTCGTTGATCTGGTCGAGCGAGGCTCCGTCGAAGATCGGGGTGGCGAACTTCAGGCCGAGTTCGCGGCCGGCCCAGCCGAGGACGGTTTCATAGATCTGACCCAGGTTCATACGCGAAGGCACGCCCAGCGGGTTCAGACAGATGTCGACGATCGTACCGTCTTCGAGGAACGGCATGTCCTCGTCGCGCACGACCTTGGCCACGATACCCTTGTTGCCGTGACGTCCGGCCATCTTGTCGCCGACCTTCAGCTTGCGCTTCTTGGCGATGTAGACCTTGGCCATCTGGATGACGCCCGTCTGGGGGAGTTCGTCGCCGTTCGTGAGGTTGTACTTCTCGCGCTTGATGGCGGCGTCGGCCTTCTTCCACTCGATCGTGTAGTTGTTGACCGTAGCCTCGATGAGCGAATCGACATGGGCGTCGCCGGTCCAGTTGCAGGTTCCGAGGTTGAGATAACCCATCTCGACGCCGGTCTTCTCGTCGGCCGACTTGCGGGCGATCTCTTCGAGCATCTTCTGCGAGAACTTCGTCCCGGCGGGATAGAGCTCCACGCCGAAGTAGTCCGTAATGCCCGTGGTGGTCTTGCCCTGGAGCAGCGTCCAGAGTTTGCCGACGAGGCGTTTGGTCAGTTCGGCGATCTCGGCGGCGAACTTCTCGTCGAGTTTGTCGAGCTGGGCCTTCTCGGCGCTCTTGCTCTTCTTGCCCTCCTTGTTGGCGCGGCTGTAGAGCTTGGTGTCGATCACCACGCCGTGCAGCGACGGCTGGGCCTTGAGCGAAGCATCCTTCACGTCGCCGGCCTTGTCACCGAAGATCGCGCGCAGGAGCTTCTCCTCGGGCGACGGATCGCTCTCACCCTTCGGGGTGATCTTGCCGATGAGGATGTCTCCCGGATGGATGTTGGCGCCGATGCGGACGATACCGTTTGCATCGAGGTCCTTGGTGGCATCCTCCGAGACGTTCGGGATGTCAGAGGTCAGCTCCTCGACACCGCGTTTCGTATCGCGCACCTCCATGATGTACTCGTCGACGTGCACCGACGTGAAGATATCCTCACGCTGGATGCGCTCCGAGATCACGATGGCGTCCTCGAAGTTGTACCCCTTCCAGGGCATGAAGGCCACCTTGAGGTTGCGGCCCAGGGCCAGCTCGCCGTGCTGCGTCGAGTAGCCTTCGGTGAGGATCTGACCCTTGGTCACGTGGTCGCCCGTGAGGACCGTCGGCTTCAGGGTCACCGAGGTGTTCTGGTTCGTGCGGCGGTAACGGGGCAACTCGTAGGTCGTAATCTCGGGTGCGAACGAGGCGAGGATCTCGTCCTCCGTGCGCTCGTACTCGATCTGGATCTTCGTGGCATCGGCGAAGACCACCTCGCCGTCGCCTTCGGCCACAATCTGGATGCGGCTGTCGGAGATCATATCCTTCTCGATACCCGTGCCGACGATCGGGGCTTCCGAGGTCACCAGGGGCACGGCCTGGCGCATCATGTTCGAACC
>CALUNH010000033.1 GCA_944321965.1 uncultured Alistipes sp. | reverse complement strand
ACGCGCACGTTTCAGGTGCGTGTGCCGCAAGGCGTGCAGGTTCGATTCCTGTCCTGGGCACTGGAAACCCCGTTGAATGAAAGTTCAGCGGGGTTTTGCTTTTTCCGTGTCCGCACCGTGTCCGCATTTTCCCGTATAGCCGAAAAACAGATCGAACTTTTTGCCGATCTTCACAAATCGACAGGATCCATTTTCGTTTCAAGGATGTTGGCCCCGTATTGCAGAAAAATAGCGTTCGAATTGAGTAAATCGCCGTAATAAATCGTATATTCAGAAAACAGAAACCCGATTTATGAAACGATCTCTTCTCAGTATCGCCCTTTTGACACTGGCCGGAACGGCTGCGGCACAAACCTTCACCCTGCAATCGCCCGACGGACGGCAACGTATCGACGTAACCCTCTCCGACGAGGATGTGCCACACGCATCGGCTACGCCACACAATTCGACGGACGTCCGGTCATTCTCCCCTCGGCACTCGACCTCACGTTCGACAACCACACCTGGGAACTGGCTCTCGGCAAGCATTTCACAAAGACCGAACGCTGGTTCGACAACCTCGAATACACGGGTTGCGACACGCTCCGCCGCGATACCGTCTGGCACAACGCCTATGGAGAACGTTCGACGGTCCGCGATGCCTGGAACGGGCTGCGGATCCATCTGGCCAAACAAGACGGTTCGAAATACCGGCTCGACATCGAGCTGCGGGCCTACAACGAAGGAATCGCTTTCCGTTACGCACTGCCGATGCACCCCGAAGCCATCTACCACCGGCTGCTGTCCGAAAATACGGAGTTCACCTTTCCAGAAGGGACCGAAGCCTGGTACACGCCCTGGGCACAAGGCTCCTACGAACTGCGTCCCTTGGAAGGCTGGGAAGATGCGTGCGAACGTCCCGTAACGCTGCGCGTGGCCGACGATTTGTGGGTTGCCCTCGGGGAGGCCGCACAGGTGGATTTTCCGCGCGGGAAGTTCCGGCTCTCGGAGACGAAACCCAACACGCTGGTTACGGCCCTGAACGACAACGCCACCGATCTCGTCACCCCGGCTGCTACGCCCTGGCGCGTGATTATGGCCGCCAACCGCCCCGGCGAACTGCTCGAACACAACGACATCTTCCTGAACCTGAACGACGCCTCGCAGATCGCCGACGAAAGCTGGATCCGCCCGGGCAAGATCATGCGAGAAACGCGCCTGACAACCGAAAACGCCCTGGCCGTGATCGACTTCTGCGCCCGGCACAAGATGCAGTACCTGTTGTTCGACTGGTTGTGGTACGGCCCGGCGTTCGACTTTGCGAGCGACGCCCGGAAGGTCGTGGCGCCGATCGACATGCCGCGCGTGGTGGCCTATGGCAAGGAGAAAGGGGTCGGCATCTGGCTCTACGTCAACCAGCACGCCCTCCAGAAACAGGCCGAGGAGATCTTCCCCGTTTTCCGCGAATGGGGCATTGCAGGCGTAAAGTTCGGATTCGTGCAGTTCACCTCGCAGCACTGGTCCGAGTGGGTGCACCGCCTGGTCAGGCTTGCCGCGGAGAATCATCTGATGGTCAACATCCATGACGAATATCGCCCGACGGGTTACTCCCGCACCTGGCCCAACCTGCTGACCCAGGAGGGCATCCGCGGCAACGAGGAGTTCCCCGCAGCCTCGCACAACACCGTGCTGCCCTTCACGCGGATGCTCTGCGGCGCGGGCGACTACACGGTCTGCTACTTCGATCCGCGCATCCGCAACACCCACGCCCACCAGCTGACCTTCCCGGTGCTCTTCTTCTCGCCCCTGCAGACGCTCTACTGGTACGACACGCCGTCCCGCACGCGCGAGGTGCCCGAACTGGAATTTTTCGACAACGTTCCCGTGGTCTGGGACGACACGAAGGTCGTGGACGACACGATGGGTGAACACATCGCCATTGCCCGTCGTTCGGGCGAGGAGTGGTTCGCGGGGGTGATCTCCGGCGACAAGGCGTGCGGGGTGACCCTCCCGACCGACTTCCTCGATGCGGGCCGCGACTACGTGCTGCGCGCCTATACGGACGACGAGACGGTCGACACACCGACCCATGTGCGGGTTTCATATCACCTCGTGCGGGGCGGGATGCCGCTGCTCTTTTCGCTCCAGGCCCGGGGAGGCGCGGCGCTCCATTTCCTGCCCGCCGACCGGACCGACACGAAGGGGATCAAACGACTGAAAGCCAACCATAAACTCTGAGACAATGAAAGGCCCGACGATATGGCTTGCGGCGTGGCTTTGCGGCGCGGCGATGCCGGACCTTCGGCCCGCGTCGATCGAGGGGTATGACGCCTCGCGGATGATCCGCGACGTGACGTTCGAGAACGTCCGCATCGGCCGTCGGCAGCTGAAAAACACGGACGGCATAACCGTCAACGAATTCACCGAAAAGATCCGCTTCCAATGAAACGCCTGCTTTTTCTGCTGCTGCTCGCCGGATGGGCGGGAGTCCGGGCCGAAGCTGCCGAATGGCAGTGGCGGGTGGCGACGCACGGTATCGTCTCGGCGGAGACAGGACGCGAACCGGATGCCTACCTGTGGATTCCGCCCACGTGCGAACGAGTCCGCGCCGTGGTGGTCGGACAGCACAACATGAGCGAAGAGACGCTCTTTGAAAACCGGCTTTTCCGGCAACGGATGGCGGAGTTGGATTTTGCAATCGTCTGGATCACCCCGATTCTGGACATGCCCTGGGATGTTTCCACCGGTTGCAACGAGACGCTTTTCCGTGCCCTGGCGGATCTGGCCGACGCGAGCGGTTACGGGGAGATTGCCACGGCACCCGTCGTCCCGGTCGGGCACTCGGCGCTGGCCACCTTCCCGTGGAACTTCGCGGCCTGGAACCCCGAACGGACGCTGGCCGTCGTGTCGCTGCACGGCGACGCCCCGCGCACCAACCTTACGGGATACGGACGTGCCAACCTCGAATGGGGCCGCACTCGCAACATCGACGGCATTCCGGGGCTGATGATCGAGGGTGAATACGAGTGGTGGGAGGCCCGCGTGCGGCCCGCCCTGGCCTTCCGGATGATGTACCCGGCAAGCTGTGTCTCGTTTCTGGGCGATGCCGGGCGGGGGCACTTCGACGTCGGAGACGAGACGGCCGATTATATCGCGACGTTCCTGGCCAAAGCCGCCGAACAGCGTCTCGGCACGCCGCTCCGCAGGGTGGATCCCGACGACGGCTGGCTGGCCGAACGCTGGTGGCCCGGACAGGAGCGGAGGGCCGAAGCGGCTCCGGCCGCCCGATACCGCGGCAACCGCCACGAGGCATTCTGGTATTTCGATGGCGAGATGGCCCGCATGACCGAGGCCCGCTACGCTGCGACCCGCCACAAGCAGCCGCTCTACATCGGATACGAGTACGAAGGCGCCCCGCTCCGCTACGCCGAACACCTCCACGCCCGGATGCGCTGCACGCTGCATCCCGAAACCGACGGGCGCACGTTCCGCCTGCGGGCCTTCTTCAGCGACTCGCTGCGGCGGCATCCGGCGGCGGGGCATCCCGCCGGACGGCCGGTGATCCGGAGGATCAGCGGCCCCGTGGAGGTGGTCGACAACACGACCTTCCGCATCCGTTTCGGGCGGGGCACGGTCGACAATCCGCGGCGCGGCCGGGAGTTGTGGCTCGCGGCCGAGCATCCCGGCAATCGGCTCTTCAAGGGTGCCGTACAGCAGCTGCTTGTCGAACTGCCCTTCCGCAACACGACAGGACGCCGCCAAAGCATCCTTTTCCCCTCGCTGCCCGATATCCGCACGGGCGAAGCGGCTCCCGAGTTGAAAGCCCTGTCGGACTGCGGGCTTCCAGTGGCCTATTTCGTCAAGGAGGGCCCGGCGAAGGTGGTCGACGGCGCGCTGCAGCTCACGGACATCCCGCCTCGCAGCCGCTACCCGATCCGGGTGAGCGTCGTGGCCTGGCAATACGGGCTCCCGAACTCGGTACAGAGCGCCGAACCCGTCGAACGGATCTTTTATATCAACCGCTAAATTATGTCCGAAGGGTCGAATAGTCCGTTGGGGCTCCAGAACCCGAAACCCGAAAAAATCACTATCTTTGAAGAGATGATACACAGAATCGGCCTATCCATTCTCGCGCTCTGCATGGCGGCCCCCGCTGCCGCCCGGGGTCCCATCGAGATCCCCTCACTGAAAAAGGAGTACCCGCGCATGATCGACGACACGTCCTGCCGCCGGAGCATCGCGCAACTGCTCGCCACCCCCGCCGGGGAAGCCGCCATGGAGGGACTCCGCAACCGTGTGGAGCCCTATGCCGCACGCCATATGTCGGATCCCGACTGGCTCGTCGACCGGCTCCAGATATACTGGCAGAGCCATGCCACCGAAATCTACATCGACGGCGAAGTCCTCGACCACGTGGCGGGCCACGCTCCCGTTCCGACCGTCCGCTTCACCGCTTCGCGCGGTACGCAGACCGACTACGCCCGGCCGGCACTGGCCGACATCCCACCCCGGCAGGATTCGCTCGGCCTGTGGATGCGCAACAAGGCGACCGGCGAGATGGAGTGGGTTGATCCCCGCAAGACGGGCCGGAACGTCGAGTCGATGAACCTCGAAATTCTGAACCTGGCCCGCGATGCGGCGTTCCTCTGGTGGTGGTCGCGCGACGAACGCTACGCCAGGATGGCCGCCGACGTCTTCGACACCTACATGACGGGCCTCTACTGGCGCGAGGTGCCCGTCGACCTGAACCACGGCCAGCAGCAGACCCTCGTGGGTCTGACGTCGTTCGAGGTCATCCATGAGGACATCGCCGTCCCGGCTGCCGAGTGCTACGATTTCCTCCACGACTATCTCGCCGCAACCCGCTCAGAAAAGCTCCTCGCCTACGAAGAGGCTTTCCGCAAATGGGCCGAGGTGATCGTCGCCAACGGCGTGCCGCACAACAACTGGAATCTGATCCAGGCCCAGTTCGTGCTGCGCATCGCGCTGGTACTGGCCGACGATGAGGACTATGCCGACGGCCGCGGCCGCCGCTACTGGCTCAACGAGATTCTCAACGAATCCTCCGTGCGGCAGTGGTCCATCGGACGGCTGATCGACTTCGGCTTCGACCCCGCGACGGGTCTCTGGAAGGAGTCGCCGGGCTACGCCACGATGGTGCTGTCGGAGTTCACGTCGTTCGTGCGGCTGGTCGACGAGGTGCTGGGCGTCGATCTGGTCGAGGCCTATCCCGTTCTGGCCCGGGCCGTGGCCAACGTTCCGCAATACCTCTTCCCGAACGGGCTGGGGGTCTGCTGGGGCGACGGGCACTACGGCCGGATGCGCACCGACTTCTACCCGCGCATGGTCGCCAATGCCCGACAGTACGGCAAACCGGAACAGGAACGCCTCTTTACGGCCATGTACCGCTGTTTCGACCCCGCGGCCGGACGCACCGACCCCGGGGCAAAACTCCCGGCCAAGGTCGAGACCTTCACCTCGATGAAACCCCTCGCGCTCGACCCCTCCGTCGAAGCCGGGCAGGTCGAGGCGTATGTCTCGCCGACGTTCCATTCGCCCGGCGTGAGCTGGTTCGCGGCCCGCTCGGGCATGGACCCCGCCCGGAGCCTGATGATGAGCGTCTGCGGTTCGATGGGCAACCACATGCACGCCAACGGCATCTCGATGGAGCTCTACGGCAAGGGGTATGTCCTGGCTCCCGATCTGGGGCGCGGCGCAGGCTACACGACCCTCGACTATACGGAGTTCTACTCGCAGTTCCCGGCCCACAATACGGTCTGCGTCGACGGCATTTCGTCCTATCCGGTGATGATGTCGCACCACGCCTTCCGGCTCGAAGGGTGCTATCCCGCCCCGGAGTGCCGCGAGGGCTATTACGACGGGATACTCTACGGCGACTTCTCGTTCCTCGAACCCGAAACGCAGGCCGACCAGCGTCGGCAGCTGCTGATCGTCAACACCGATCCCGACCATGCCTACTACGTCGACCTCTTCCGTTCGCGGCGCCGCGACGGAAAGGACCGGATGCACGACTACTTCTACCACAACATCGGACAGGAGTTCACGCTCGGGCTCGAAACCTCGCCGACCGAAGAGCTCTCGTTTGCAGGAGGAAACCTTTACGCCTACTCCTACCTTTGGGACAAACGTTCGGCACGCAGCGACCGCGACGTCGAGGGGCGCTTCACGATGCACCTGCCCGAGGGCGGCGAAATCGGGATGCGGATGTGGATGCGCGGCGAGCAGGAGCGCGAAATCTTCCAGGCGCTGAGCCCGGCGATCGACGCCCTGACCCGCACCCCGATGCCCTACGACGTGAAGAATACCCCGACGCAGACCTTCATCGCGCGACAGTACGGCGAAGCGTGGACACGCCCCTTCGCAGCCCTCTACGAACCGGTTGACGCCGCAGGGTCGGCCATCCGCGAGGTCCGCTGGAGCGACGTCGGCGAGCCGGGAACGGTGGGCGTATGCGTCGTCAAGCGCGACGGACGCCGGGACCGGATCCTATCGGCCGACTCACTCCGCACGATGGAGACCGAAGGCATTCGCTGCCGGGCCGTGCTGGCCGTGGCGAGCGACGACCAATGGTTCCTGGCCCGCGGTACGGAGCTCACGGCCGACGGCGTGCACATCTCGACCGACCGTCCGGCCACCGTAGCCCTCGTGCAGCGTGACGGCGCGTGGTACTACACGTCCGACGCCCCCTGCCGCATCCGCATCGAGGGGCGCAGCTACCGGCTGCCCGCCGCACCGATGACCGCGGTCCGCTGATCCGCCCGATTTTTTTCACCGGAGACTGAGTAATTCGCCCCGCAGAAACGTATATCCCTATAAAAGACCGAAAATCATGATCCGCCGAATCCTGTTCCTGACAACCCTCCTTGCACTCGGAGCCGGGATGGCTTCCGCCCGCGAATACCGTTCGGAGGTGTGGTACGCCGACAACGGCGACGGCACCTACCGCAATCCGATCCTCCACGCCGACTACTCCGATCCGGATGTCGTGCGCGTGGGCGACGACTACTGGATGACGGCATCGAGTTTCCAGTGCGTACCGGGGCTGCCGATCCTCCACTCGAAGGATCTGGTCAACTGGACGCTCGTCAACCACGCCCTGCCGCGCCTCGTCCCCGAGGATTACTTCTCGCAGGCGCAGCCCGGACGCGGCGTCTGGGCCCCCTGCATCAAGTTCCACGGCGGATTCTACTACATCTACTGGGGCGATCCCGACTTCGGGATCTACATGGTCCGCACCGACGATCCGCGGGGCCGCTGGTCGGAGCCCGTGCTGGTGCTGGAGGGCAAGGGCCTGATCGACCCCTCGCCGCTGTGGGACGATGACGGGCGCGTCTGGCTGGCACACGCCTGGGCCGCAAGCCGCTCGGGGCTGAACAGCATCATCACCCTCGTGGAGCTCAACGCCGAAGGTACCGCAGCGATCTCCGGCGAACGGATCATCTTCGACGGGAACGTCGGCGGCAACCACACCGTCGAGGGGGCCAAACTCTACAAACGCAACGGATGGTATTACCTCTTCGCTCCGGCCGGAGGCGTCGCCACGGGGTGGCAGATCGTCGCCCGTTCGCGCACCGTCGACGGCCTCTACGAAGCCCGCACGGTGATGTCGCAGGGCTCTACGGCGATCAACGGCCCCCATCAGGGCGCGTGGGTCGAAACCCCGGGCGGGGAGTCGTGGTTCCTCCATTTCCAGGACAAGGGGCTCTACGGACGGGTCGTGCACCTCAACCCGATGCGGTGGGGCGATGACGGCTGGTGCGTGATCGGCGAGGATCGCGACGGCGACGGCTGCGGCGAGCCCGTCACCGTGTACCGCAAGCCCGACACCGGCAGCCCGAAGAACCTCTGCACCCCGCAGGAGAGCGATGAATTCGACGGCCCGGCTCCCGGTCCGCAATGGCAGTGGATGGCCAACCCGCAGACGTGGTTCGGATTCCCGGGCATCCCGGGACACTACCGGATGTACGCCTCGCGCGAGCCGTTCCGCAACCTCTGGACCGTTCCGAACCTCCTGCTGCAGAAGTTCCCCGCCGAAGCCTTCACCGCCACCACGCGGCTGCGCTTCTGCTCGAAAAGCGACGGCGACAGCGGCGGACTGCTCGTCATGGGATACGATTACGCGCGTCTCGCCCTGACACGCCGCGGCGCCGCGGCCGATCTCGAACTGATCCTCTGCCGCGATGCCGACCGCGGCACGGAGGAGCAACGGACCCTGCTGGCCACGCTTCCGCTCGAACGCCTCGAAAGCGGGGCCCGGCCCCTCTACCGCACGGAGATCACCCTGCGGGTCGAAGTCCGTCCCGGCGGCCGCTGCCGCTTCGCATACAGCACCGACGGCGAACGCTTCACACCGGTCGGCAAGGTCTCCTTCACCGCCCGCGAAGGCCGCTGGATCGGCGCCAAGGTGGGGTTCTTCTGCGTCAACAACGGCGCGACAACCGACCGCGGATGGATCGACATCGACTGGTTCCGCATTTCAAAATAACAAACCATATCATGACCAAATTTCTGATTTTCTGTCTGGGGGCACTCGCAGCCTCCTGTACCGGCTCACCGTCCTTTCCCGATACGGCGCTCGACTACTGCGCCGCACAGGTCCGGCGGACGCTCGCGGAGCTGCCCGCCGACAGTACGCTCACGCCCCGCAACATCGCTCCCGACAGCACCCGCTGGCACCTCAACCGGGTCTGCAAGGAGGAGTGGACCGCGGGGTTCTGGCCCGGGGTGCTGTGGTACGACTACGAATACACGGGCGACACGACCGTGCGCAACGCCGCACGCCGCTACACCGAAGCACTCGGCTTCCTCTCCGAAATCCCGGCCTATGACCACGACCTGGGCTTCCTCGTCTATTGCAGCTACGGCAATGCCTACCGCCTTACCCGCGACGAGCGCTACCGGGAGGTGATCCTCCGCACGGCCGACACGCTGGCCACCCTTTTCAACCCCCGGGTGGGGACGATCCTCTCCTGGCCCCGGGAGATCCCGGCACTCGGAGGCCACAACACGATCATGGACAACATGATCAACCTGGAGATGCTCTTCTGGGCCGCCGAAAACGGAGGAGACCCCCGACTCGCCGAAATTGCACGCTCGCACGCCGACCGAACCATGCAGTACAACTTCCGCGAGGACGGTTCGTCGTACCATGTCGCCGTCTACGACCCCGCGAGCGGCGCCCATCTGCGCAGCTGCACCCATCAGGGCTACGCCGATTCGTCGATGTGGGCCCGCGGGCAAGCCTGGGGCATCTACGGCTTCACGATGTGCTACCGTTTCACGCACGACCCTCGCTATCTGGAATTCGCCCGCAAGATCACCGATCTCTACCTGAACCGTCTGCCCGAGGACGGCATCCCTTACTGGGACTTCGACGATCCGGCCATCCCCTCGGCTCCGCGCGACGCTTCGGCTGCGGCCGTCGTGGCTTCGGCCCTGTTGGAGCTTTCGACCTGTCTCGGCAACGAGGGTGAGGCCTACCGCACGGCTGCCGAAAAGATGCTCCGCGAACTCGACCGCAACTACCGCGGCGGCACGCGCTGCCCGGCTCTGCTTGTCCACTCGACGGGACACCATCCCGCCGGTTCGGAGATCGACTACGCCATCATCTACGCCGACTATTACTACTACGAAGCCCTGTTGCGGCTGCGCCGGATCCAGCGGGGCGAACCGCTCTTTTGACCTATTCCATCCGGCCGGACCGGGAGGTCCTGTCAGACGCTTCGTAACAGGGGCTGTTACAAAATGCCCCGCGAGGGGCCCTGAAAGACCTTGAAACGTCATTCGCTACAAACCGACCCCTCTTTTGTTACAAACCGTGCCGTCGAGTTCGAAAGGGAACAGCGACCTTTGCGATACCTGAAACCCCGAAAACTACGACCTGCCATGACTCCCGAATCTCGACCCGCGACCACTCCCGGCATCCGTCAGGACCGGCTCATCGCCGCCACCTACGTCGAATTGCACGAGGCTCTCTGCGGTTATATCCGCAAACGGATCGGCTCACCCTGCGATGCCGAGGATCTCGTGCAGGATGTCTTCGCCCGCCTGCTGGAATACAACACACTGCTCGACGAACACACCATCGCACCCTTCGTCTATGCGATCGCCCGCAACCGGGTGGTCGACTATCTGCGCCGCCACGCCCGCAGCCGTGCGGCGGCCGACTACTTCTTCCTCCATGCCCGCCGCGCGACGTGCGACGTCGAGGAACGGGTCGCCGCCTCGGAGCTTGCGGAACTGGAACAGTCGCTCTGCCGACGCCTCCCGCAGCGCCAGGCCCAGATATATGCGTTATGCACCCGCGACGGGCTGACGGCCGAAGAGGCCGCCACACGGCTCGGGCTGGGCCGCCGCACCGTCGAAAACCACCTCTTCGCCGCACGGCGGCAGATGCGCAGCGCCCTGAAGGCCTGCATCTGACACCGGACGGAATCTCCGAAATTTTTCCCGCGAAAAATTTTCCAAAGTCCCAATAATCAATAATTTTATGTAAAACCTCTACTATGAGCCTGAAACATCTGAAAACATGTTTGTGCATGATGTTAGGGTCCGCCCTGACATTGTGGGGAGGAGAAGCCTTCGCCCAGCAGAAGTTGAGCGGAAAGGTCATCGACCCTGCCGGTAATCCCGTCATCGGAGCCACGGTCGTCATCGACGGAACGACCAAGGGCGCCTCGACCGACCTCGACGGAGCCTTCTCGTTCGACGAAAAGGCCGGAACTCCGATCACCATCTCCTACATCGGTTACCAGACCGTCAAGACAACCCTCCAGCCCGGCATGACCGTCCAGTTGCAGGAGGATTCCGCTCTTCTGGAGGATGTCGTGGTCGTCGGCTACGGCGTACAGAAGAAAGAGACCCTCACGGGCGCCATCTCCGTCGTCAAGGAGGAGATGCTCAAGGACAAGGGATCGCTGTCGAGCCCCTTGCAGGCCATGCAGGGCCAGATCCCCGGCGTCATCATCACCCGCGGCTCGTCGGCCCCGGGCGACGAGAGCTGGTCGATGTCACTGCGCGGCGCCATCTCGGCCAACTCCTCCGAACCGCTGGTCATCATCGACGGCGTGGCTTACGAGAGCATCAACGAAATGCGACTGCTCAACCCCTCGGACATCGAGTCGATGAGCTTCCTCAAGGACGGTGCCGCGGCCATCTACGGTTCGCGGGCTGCCGGCGGCGTCGTGCTCATCACCACCAAGAAGGGTAAGGAGGGACGTGCCCGCGTCGAATATTCGGGTTCGTTCAGCGTCAAGACCGTGGGTCTGATGCCTACGATGATGACCCTCGACGAGTGGGCCGACTCGCTGATCCAGACCCTCGAAAACGACAACAACACCGGCGACATGAAGATCTACACCAAGCCGACCTCCGACGAGAACTACTACAAGCAGACCTCGTCGAAGACCGACTTCTACTCCTTCTCGGGTTATCTGAACGCCCACCACGACTTCGGCGACCACTCGCTGAGCGCCACCCTCGGCGGACAGTACGAGTTCAAGGACTACACCTACTTCGGCGTACAGGCCAAGAACATCCAGACGGGGCTCGAAATCGTCAACGGTTCGGGCGAGATCACCATCTCGAACAAGGAGCACTACCAGTTCGCCGTGGCATCGCTCTTCGGCCGTCTGAATTACGACTACCGCCAGAAGTACCTCGTCGAGTTGAACATGCGTTACGACGGTTCGTCGAAGTTCCAGCCCGCGAACCGCTGGGACTTCTTCTGGGGCGGGTCGCTCGGCTGGCGCATCTCGCAGGAGGGCTCGCTGCGCGACCTGGACTGGCTGAGTGAACTCAAACTGCGCCTTTCCTATGGCGAAGTCGGCAACCAGAACGGTATCTCGAACTACGACGGCGTACAACTCTACAAGACGGACGCATCGACCGGGGCGCTGGTCGGCTCGGGACTGCTTTCGACGATCGCCACCTCCGGGACGCTCGCCTCGACGGCCCGCAGCTGGGAGCGCATCAAGAACTACAACATCGGTCTGGACTTCGGATTCCTGAACAACCGCCTGACCGGTACCGTGGAGGCCTTCTTCAAGAAGAACGACAACATGCTCGTGAGCATCGAATTCCCCTCGGCGCTCGGCGACACGCCCCCGAAGGCCAACACCGGCAAGTTCAAGGCCTGGGGATACGAAGGCATGGCGCAGTGGCGCGACAAGATCGGCGAGAACTTCAACTACTTCGTCGGCGGAACGTTCACCTTCGCCCGCAACGAGCTCGTCGACTTCGGCGGCGCGGCCACGATCAAGAACGGATATGTCAGCGACCGCGAGGGATATCCGCTCAACGCGCTCTTCGGACTGCGCTACGCCGGGAAGATCCAGACCCAGGAACAACTCGATGCCTATCTGGCCAAATACTATCCCAACAATGCCGTGGGTATGCCTTCGTCGCTGCGTCTGGGCGACAACATGTTCTGCGATGTGAACGACGACGGCCGCCTCGACGAAAAAGACTACGTCTACCTGGGTTCCGATACGCCGGAGATCCAGTACACGATCAATGCCGGGTTCGAATGGAAGGGGCTCGACTTCCAGATCGTCTTCCAGGGCGCGGCCAACCGTACGATGTGGAACGGCATCAACAACTGGAAGGTCCCGATGCGCGCCAAGCACGTCAATACGACCAACCAGTCGCTGGGCAAGGTGTGGAGCCCGGAGAACCCCGGAGGCCACTACCCCACCTACACCCTCGACTCGAACATCAACAACTACAACTACCAGGCATCGAGCTGGTCGGCATCCGACGGCGCCTACATCCGTCTGAAAACCCTCTCGCTGGGTTATAATCTCCCGGCCAGGTGGTTTGCCAAGACCAAGAGCATCTCGGGCTGCCGCATCTACTTCACGGGATCGGACCTCTGGGAGCACTCGAACATCCTCGACGGATGGGATCCCGAAGCCAAAGCCTCGGGAAATGTGAAAAGCGGAACCTCCGCGACCTACAGATACCCCTTCCTGCGGAGCTATACCTTCGGCGTCAACTTAACCTTCTAATCGACCGCAACCATGAAAAAATACCTGTTGAAAACCCTTTGCGCCACGGGTCTCGTACTTGCCGCCACGTCGTGTCTCGACCTCGACCCGAAAGACCAGCTCTCCGACGCACAGGTCTGGACCAAACCCGACAACTTCACGCTCTTCGCCAACCAGTTCTACGGCTGGACGCGCGACTTCCAGGGCTCGACCACCGTGACCTACATGAACGGTGTCTCGGACGGCCCGCACGCCGATACGCGCTCGGATCTGCTGTGCGAAGCCTCGACGAATATTTACAGCGAGGGTTCGAACTCGATTCTGGCCACCGACGACAACTACAACAACCTCTACAAACGGATCTACTACGTCAACCTGCTGCTCGGCCGCGCCCGGGAGTTCAGCGACCAGACCGGCATTGCCGAACCGAAGGGTGAGGCGCTCTTCTTCCGCGCCTACCTCCACTTCGAACTCGTGCAGCTCTACGGCGACTGCATCCTGCTGCAACACCCGCTCGACATCGACTCCCATGAGCTGTACGGTCCCCGCACCGACCGGCTGACGGTCATCAAGGCCTGCATCCAGGACCTGAAGGATGCCGCAGGGCTGCTGGGCGAGACCCCTTCGGAGGATGGCCGCGTCTGCCGCTATACGGCCTGGGCCCTGCTCTCGCGCATTGCCCTTTATGAGGGTACGTGGCAGAAGTACCACAACCAGAACACCGCCGAATCGCAGGTCCTGCTGAAAGAGGCCGTCGACGCTTCGCTCGAAGTGATGGGTTCGGGGCGTTACGAGCTCTTTTCGAGTACGGAACTCGGCGGGCGCGACAGCTACCGCTACCTCTTCGTGCTGGAGAACGTGCAGTGCAACCCTGCGGGTCTGACCAAATCGGCCAACAAGGAGTACATCTTTGCCCGCCGCCACGACCAGACGCTCAAACCCATCGGGACGAACATCACCCACGGCGTGCTCAACAACGCCTACTACCCGACGCAGAAGCTGGCCGACATGTATCGCTGCCAGGACGGGCTTCCGATCTCGATCTCGAAGCAGTTCCAGGGCTACGCCACGCAGAACTCCGAATTCGAGAACCGCGACAACCGCATGAACGGCACGCTGATGATGCAGGGGCAGAAATACTGGAACAACGACGGCAGCTGGCGCATCTCCTGGAACGACGAAGACGAAGCGGAGGGTCGTTTCTTGACCGCCGACCGTCGCGTCAACTCGGGCTACGCCAACTACAAGTGGGCCACGGAACGTCAGGTTCCCGACCGCTCCGAAGGCTATGACTATCCGATCATCCGCTATGCGGAGGTGCTGCTCAACTACGCCGAAGCGGTTTACGAACTCAACGGCAGGATTACCGACGACGAACTGGACGCCTCGCTGAACCTCGTTCGCCGGCGTTCGAACCCCACGATGACCAAACTCTCGAACAAGCTGGTCGACGACAACGCCGCAGAGGGCATGACGATGCTCGAAGAGATCCGGGCCGGGCGTACCGTGGAGCTCTTCCTCGAAGGCTTCCGCATCGACGACCTCAAACGTTGGAAGACCGCCGAAGACGAAATGCCCGGCGACCTGTTGGGCATCCAGTATACGGACACATGGTACGAGAGCAATTGGAGCAAACAGCTCCGTCCGCTGAATGCCGAGGGGCGTATCATCCTCTACACGAACCGCAAGTGGGACAACAAGAACTACCTGCTGCCGCTTCCGAACGACGAGACACAGCTCAATCCCGCCCTCGGGCAGAACCCCGGCTGGAAATAGCCGCCAACCCTAAATACAAGCCAACATGAAAAAGACATTCAGATATTTGTTTACGGTCCTGCTCGCCACGGCCTGTGTGTCCGCGGCCTGCACCGATGACCAAACACACGAGATCCAGCCTTCGGTCGTCTACGAATCCATCGACTTCGACCTCGAAGACGCCATCCGCGCCAGGATCTACACCGATGAAACCAACACGCAGGCCCTGCCGATGGTTGTCGGCGAGCAGGTTACGCTCTCCTGTGTCACGACGCCCGCTTCCGGGGAGGTCTCCTTCCCGGGGTTGAGCTGGGCATCGAGCGATCCGACCGTCGCAAGCGTCGAGAACGGTACGGTCCGTGCCCTGAAGGCCGGCTCCACCATCATCACCGTCACCCCCTCGACGACCAACCTCCTCGCCACGACATCACTCAAAATCAACATCGTGGATGAAGTGGTCGAGGCCACTGCGATCACGATCACCGACGATGCCGAATTCACCGACGAGACCTACGGCCTGCCGTCCTGCTACGTGGGCGAGACCATGGCCCTGACGGCCTCGATCGCGCCGGCCGAGGCAACCTATCGGACCGTGATATGGAGTTCTCAGAATACCGACATTGCCACCGTGGATCCCGTTTCGGGCGTCGTAACGGGTGTGGCCCGCGGCAAGGCGACCATCCTGGCTGCGGCGCTCGACGAGAGCGGCGTGACGGCATCGCACGAGATCTATATCGACCAGATCATCCAGCCGCTGGGCGTGAAGTTCACCACCGCGCCTGCCGAGCGTTACTCGATCGACGAGGGCGGCTGCACGATCGCCTTCGAGACCTATCCGGCGGTCAGCACCCGGTCGCAGATCGTCTGGACGCCGAGCGACCCCACCGTAGCGACCGTTGAGCGGGGGAGTCGTCACCTTCCTGCGCCCCGGCACCACGACGATCACGGCCACGTGCGCCGAGAGCGACGAGACGCTGCCCGACGGCTTCGCCCGTACAGCCAGTTTCACGGTCAACATCCCGGCCGGATACTACAACGAGCACTTCCGCAATGCAACGACCCCGTGGGCGCTGAACCCCTCGCACGTCAACAGCGGAGCCTCCTTCGAACGACGCTACAACAATTCGACCGACGAATACTACTGGCTCGTCACGCCTTATCTGAACGCCTCGAACGTCGGGCGCGGCGACATCCAGCACTCGGGCAGCAAGGTCTACCTCGAATCGGGCAACTATCCGATCCTCTGCTTCCGCATCGACGACGTGAATGATTCGGCGTCCAAATACTCCCGCAACATCAACATCGACACGAGCGGTTCGGCCGGCGATACGAAATATTCGGGATGGATCGGCGGCAACAACAACAAGTGGAAGGCCAAATACAAGTGTTCGGACGGTTCGGCCATTCTGATCTACGACCTCTCGACGCAGAACTTCCAGAACGGCGGGGCTCTGCCCGCCGGAACGGTGGCCGAGTTCGCAACCTTCCAGATCAAATACGCCGACATCAAGACCCCGGCAAGCGCCGAGGAGGCCCAATACCGCTTCTTCTGGTTCATGGCCTTCGGCAGCGAGACGGAGATGTCCGCTTACCTCAACACCTGGTCGCAGCAGACCGGCATCACCTACGCAGAATAACCAAGCACTCAGAAAACCATGAAAAAGATAGTTCTGACCCTTATCGCCACGATACCCGCGCTCATGAGCGCGGTATCGTGCACCGACTACCTCGAACCGGGCGAGATCGACCTGACGATCGAAACACCGCCGTTCGAGTACCCCGAAACCTACACCTTTACGCATCCCTGTGCACTGGTCTCGGAAGCCGATCTGAACCGTGTACGGGCCAGCGTCGAGGCCGCATCGGCCACCGACCCCGTCTATGTCTCGTGGCAGCAGTTGTGCGGCAACGCCTATGCACAGTCGACCTATACGGCTTCGCCCGTGAAGACCCTCGTGCGCGGCAATACCTACGGCACGGGCGTCGAAAAAGAGAACTACATGAACGCCGCCCGCGATGCCGCAGCCGCTTTCCAGCTGGCCCTTCGCTACCGGATCTCCGGCGAAACGGCCTATGCCGATGCGGCCGTGAAGGTCCTCAACGACTGGGCCGATGTCTGCGAAGAGATTACGGCGGCCGACGCCAACCAATATCTTGCCGCCGGTTTCCAGGGCTACCAGTTTGCCAATGCCGCGGAGCTGCTGCGCGACTACACGGGTTGGGCCGCAGCCGACCAGGCCGACTTCAAGCAGTGGCTGCTTGATGTCTGGTATGCCAAAAACAAATGGTTCATCGAGAACCACGGAGGCTCGGGGGTCTGCAACCTCCACTACTGGTCGAACTGGGAGCTTGCCAACCTGGCCTCGATCCTCGCCATCGGCATCTACACCGAGAACATCGAGATGATCAACATGGTCTACCGCAACTTCCGCGAAGGCGAGGGCAGCGGCTGCATCAACAACATGATCCCTTACGACCCGGTAGCCGATCCCGACGGCAAGACCGCCGCCATTGCCCAAAGCATGGAGTCGGGCCGCGACCAGGGCCACGCCACGCTGGTGGTTTCGATGTGCGCCGAGCTGTGCCAGATGGCCGAGAACGTAGGTCTCGACTTCTGGGGCATGGATGAGAACAAGGTGCTGGCCATGTGCGAGTACACGGCCAAGTACAATGCCACACCCGAAGGTAGCTACCTCTGCACGTCGATGCCCTTCACCGCCTATGAGTACTGTCCGTCCGGCTGCGGATGCTCGGACCACTCGCACGGAGCCTCCCACACCCAGGTATCGGCCGATGCCCGCGGCACGATCCGTCCCTGCTGGGATCTGGTCTATGCCCACTACGCCAAAGTCGAGGGGTTGGGCGAGAATCAGGTCTACTACTCGAAACTCTTTGCCGAACAGCTGCGCTACACGAACGGAGTGCTGACCGGCGACGGAGGTGCCGGCGACGGCCGCTACGGCTCGAACAGCTCGGCATTCGACCAGATCGGCTGGGGAACCCTGCTCTTCTATCGGGGAGAGTAACCGGACTCCGAACAACCCAAACGCAACGGGCCGCCCTTTCCGCAGGGCGGCCCGTTTTTCGCAGGGACCGGACAGGGCCGGAGCCGAACGGGAGCAAGCCGAAGGGTCGGGGCCGGGAGATCGAAGCAGGTCAGAGCAGGTCGAAGCAGGTCGGAGGAGGCGGTCACTCCGCCGCCGCGTCATCCGCCTTCCGCGAAGCGTGGTACTGCGAGGGTGTGCAGCCGAACATCTCGCGGAAATAGCGCGTGAAGTATTTCGGGGTATTGAAGCCCACCATCTCGGAGACCTCCGTCACCGAGAGATTCACGTCCTGGGCCAGCAGCTGCGCCGCCCGTTTCAGGCGCATGGTCCGCAGGAACTCCGAAGGGGTCATTCCCGTAATGGACTGCAGTTTGCGGTAGAGGTTCATCCGGTGCATGGCCACATCCGACGATAGTTCCTCGACCGAGTAGTTCGGATTGCCGATATTGCGTTCGACGTGCTCCATGATCCGGTCGATCAACTGGCGGTCGAGCGGCGTGACGGTGATCTGCGCGGGCGAGATGTCGACCTCGGAGGTGAAACTCCGGATCCGGCGCCGCCGCTCCTCGATCAGGTTGCGGATCCGCGCCAGCAGCACCTCCATGTTGAAGGGCTTGCTCAAATAGGCATCGGCCCCGGATTCATACCCTTCGCGGCGCACGTCGTCCTCGGCCCGGGCCGTGAGCAGAATGATCGGGATGTGTGAGGTCTCGATGTCGTTTTTCAGGCGCTTGCAGAGCTCGAATCCGTCCATGCGGGGCATCATCACGTCGCAGACGATGATGTCGGGATGGTACTCGTGGGCCTTGCGGAGGCCCTCCTCGCCGTCTTCGGCCTGCCGGATGTCGAACTGTTCGGAAAGCTCCCCGGCCATATAGCCCGGAAATCGGCATTGTCCTCGACAATCAGCAGACGGCAACGGGCCGAAGCATCTCCGGGCGTTTCCGCGTCCGCCGTCTCCGGCACCCCGGGTTTCGGTTCCCCGGCACCCGAAGCCCGGAGCGTCATGGGAATCTCGACCCGGAACGTGCTGCCGCGTCCCACTTCCGAGCTGACACTCACGCTTCCGCCGTGCATCTCGGCGTATTGTTTGACCAGACACAACCCGATCCCGGAGCCTTGCGGCTGGGTATTGCGGGCACTCTGGTAGAAACGTTCGAAGATGTGCTCCCGATCCGCCTCGGCAATACCCATTCCGGTATCGGAAACTTCCAGACACATCCGGTCCGGATCGGGTTGCGACAGCCGCACGGTAATACTGCCGCCCTTGGGCGTGAACTTTACGGCATTCGACAGCAGGTTGTTCACGATCTTGTACATCTGTGCCGAGTCGAAGGCCATATAGGAGCGCGCCATGCGGTTGTCGAAGGTCAGGTCCAGCTCCTTCTCACGGGCCACATCCCCGAACGTATCGACCAGCCCCTCTACAAACTCCACGATGTCGCCGCGCGTGAGGTTGAGCCGCTCGCCGTGCATTTCGAGCTTGCGGAAGTCGAGCAGGTGGTTCACCAGCGACAGCAGCTGCGAGGCGTGGCGGTGGATCGTCAGCAGCTGCGGCCGGAACGGCGTGGTGTCGTCCGTGCGGCGGAGGATGCTTTCGAGCGGCAGGAGGATCAGCGACAGCGGGGTCCGCAGTTCGTGGGAGATGTTCGTAAAGAAGCGGAACTTCATCTGGTCCATCTCCTCGCGCTGGCGCACCTGCTCTTCGAGGCGGTGCCGTTCAGCCCGCAGCCGCAAGCGCCGGAGCACGTAGAGAATCCCCAGCACGATTGTCAACAACGCCACCAGCGCGTAAATCACCAGTGCCGCGGTGCTCTTCCAGAAGGGCGGATGAATCGTAAAGGCGATCGTCGCCTCGTCCTCGCTCCAGTCCGTATCGTTGTCTGCGGCCGTAACGCGGAAGGTGCAGTCTCCGGGTTCAAGCAGCGTATAGGTTGCCGAGCCCGTTCCCCGGGCATGAATTTCGGTCCATTCGCGATCGAAATTTTCGAGCCGGTAACGGTAGACCGTATGGCTGGGATTGGTATAATTGAGATTCGAGAATTCGAACGTCAGGAATGTTTCGTCGTGCCGCAGGTCGAGGTGCTCCATCTGCCCCAGTTCCCGGGGCAGGATGCACCGGCCGTTCTGCTCCTCACCCACCTCCACCGGTCGGTCGAAGATCCGCAGCCGGGAGATGACCGGCATCCGGTTGTAAGTCGGCTGGTAGAGCGACGACGGGTCGACAATAGAGAATCCGTGCGTTCCTCCGGCATAGAGGCGGCCGTCGGCTCCGACGGTCAGGGCATTCTGGAACAGCGCACCGGCACTCATTCCGTCCTCCTCGCCGTAGGAGGCCACGGCGAAATTCAGCCGTCCGCCTTCGCGGATGGGCTTGATGCGCGAAAGGTGGCTGAAGGTGGCCGCCCAGATGTTTCCCAGATCATCGACGGCCAGTCCGAGGATATTGTCGTTCGGAAGCCCCTCGGCGGTGGAGAGATGGTAACGCTCTCCGTTGGGAGTTTCGACATGCAGTCCGTCCCACGATGCCAGCCACAACAGACCGCGCGAATCGACCAGCGCCTGATTGCAGGGAACGTAGCCCCGGGGATCCTCGGGGTCGAAGCATACGCGGTCGGCCTGCGGATCGTAACGGTAACAGCCGTTGTCGCTCGTGACCAGAAGTTGATCGCCGACCTCGCAAACCCCGCGGGTGAACATGAACCGCGCCAGTTCGGGATGGCGGTCACGCAACAGGTCGATCCGTCCGCTCGCGGGGTCGAAACGCCCCAAACCTCCGTAGACACAGATCCAGAAATTCCCGTCGCAGTCCTCATGGAACGCCCGCACGCAATTCGGGTTGGGTGTTGCCGAACGGTAGCTCGCATCGACCGAAGAGATATTCTCGCGGAAATAGTGGCGGATCCTCCCCCGGTCGATGCAATAGGCGCCATGATGGAAAGTCCCCACCCAGATCCGCTCCTGCCGGCCGCGGTAGAGGCTGATGCAAAGCTCGTCGCGCAACTCGGGATAGGGCACCGTGATCCGGCCCGTGCGGGAATCGTAGCGCAGCAATCCCTTGATCGTACCGAGCAGGATCCGTCCGTCGGGCTCCTCGACCAGACATTTCACGCTTTCGTCGGGCATCCGCCCGCCGTCGAGCGAGGCATTGTTGACCGTTTCCAGACGGAAAATATCCCGATGCCAATAGAAGACCCCTTCGGTGAGGGTAGCGATCCAGACCCCGTCGTGCGGATCGACGTAGATTTTCGAAATATCGGTATTGTGGTCGATCCGGCGGCCGTCGGTGAGTTCGAGAAAGGGAAGGTTGTGCACGTCCAGCGTCGCGGCGTCGAGAATCGTGACGCCCGATTTGGCGGAGCCGATCCAAAGTTGGTCGTTCCGGTCGATAGCGATTGTCGTATAGACGTCATCGGCACCTAACGGGACCGAACGGATGTGTTCGATCTGTTCGGTTGCGGCCCGGTAGCGCACCAGGTCCCGATCGAAGAGCATCCACAGATCGCCGTTCGAGGCCACGACCATCTCCATGCGGCTCGACAGCGGCGATGTCGCCGCCACGATCCCGCGATGCAGCGCCGTAAAGGTTCCCAGCGACGAATCGTAACGGGCAAGGGATCCGTCAAGTGAGAGCATCCAGACGCAGTGTCCTTTTCCGACGGCGATCAACGGCAGGTGCAGAGCCTCGGGCCGGTCCACCGCCCGGACCTTTCCTGTCGACCGGGAGCAGTGCCACAGCGTTGCGTCGTCTGCAACGACCCAGCAGTCGCCGTCGGGCATCCGGAAGAACGATTCAACCTCCCGATCCCCGATGTCGAACGGCGCAAGCATCCGCTGCGTATCGTACTCAAACTCCCGGCTGCTGAGGTCAAATCGCCATGTGCGGTCGCGGGTCGTAAGCCACAGGCTGTGCGAATCGTCGTAAAAGAGGTAGTTCAGACCGGAGTACTCCTGTAGGGAATACGGATCGGATGAAACGGGTAGCTTTGGCAGTCCGCCCCGTCGTAGAGATTCAGCATCGTGGCGGTCTGGATGCACATCAGGCCATTAGGCAGCATGAGCATGTTGCGGACGTTGTTGTCAGGAAGTCCGCCGTTGCTGTCGATCTGCCGGAAAAGGTAGGTCCGGGACATATTGTTGGCTGCGGAGGGGGCCCCGAGGAGCAGGGAGAGCAACAGGATGACGAATAATCGCTTCATAATTTCAAAGTTAGGAAAAATCCGCAAGATTTCCCACGCTCAAAAGAAATTTCCAATTTACGAAATCGGAAGAGCCTCAATATTATTAAAGGGACTGTTTCGCTTATATTACCTTGACATTAGCCTTTATCCATATATTTCTCATTCTTTTGTTGAGACAGCCAAAGCCGCCGGATGGACTTTGTCCTGGGCACCAAAGAAGAAAATAGCAGCCGACAATCAATCTGTTGCGATTTTTTATTCCCACCCTGCACCACACTTGCACCACTCACACCGCACCCAACACCAGCATAACCGAACAACAAGAGTACGGGAATCCATTCTTCCTTCGCACGCGCGCGTAAGGATGTCATAAAACTCGCGCCCGTTTCCTCTCTTGACTACTAACAAACAACCGGGGTCCCGATGAGGGCCCCGGTCGCCAAAAGGTTTGCCGTTCTTGTGTCAGTTGCCGAAAGTATAGCATCTGTTCACCGCAGGGTCGAACGTCGAAAATTCGCCGTCCCTCGCCCACTCCCGGAGGGTATATCGGCCTCTCGGCAAATACCGGGCCCGCCGGATGGCCTCGGCTTCGGTGGAGAACTCCCCCAGCAGGTAGCCGTCGATGGTCAGTTCATAGATCATGGCCTTGCCCGAATTATTCAACTACCGTACATTTCACATCCTCGATCTCGCGGCCTTTCAACTCGGCCAACTCCCTGCGCAGGTGTTCCACCTCGAAAAACAGCCGCCACGCCTCCGACATTGCGGCCGAAACGTAGGCCGAGATATTCACGATCTCCCGGTAGGGGTTGCCCTCCTGGATCGGAAACAGACCAAAGAGTAAATCGGAGGCAGGCGTGGCCGTCTTGGTCTCTTTGAGTTTCTCCATCACATAAGCCCGGACCGTCTCCCGGCGCTCGGCGATGATCCGGTTGGCATCCTCCCGGGTCGGTTCCGCTTCGATTCTGATTACTTTCTTTTCCATAGCTCAATCACTAGTGTCCGGAGAAAAATTCTCCGACAATGTTTTAATTATTAAACATCAATAAGTTACAAGCATTAGAAAA
>CALUNH010000032.1 GCA_944321965.1 uncultured Alistipes sp. | reverse complement strand
GCGGGAAAAACCACACTGACGGAGAAACTGCTGCTGTTCGGCGGCGCCATCCACGTGGCGGGAGCCGTCAAGAGCAACAAAATCAAGAAGGGCGCAACGTCGGACTTCATGGAGATCGAGCGCCAGCGCGGCATCTCGGTGGCCACCTCCGTCATGGGCTTCGAGTACGAGGGGCGCAAGATCAATATCCTCGACACGCCGGGCCACGAGGACTTTGCCGAAGACACCTACCGCACGCTGACGGCCGTGGATTCGGTCATCATCGTGATCGACGGCGCCAAGGGCGTCGAGTCGCAGACGCGCAAGCTGATGGATGTCTGCCGGATGCGCAACACGCCCGTGATCGTCTTCATCAACAAGCTGGACCGCCCCTCGAAGGAGCCCTTCGACCTGCTGGACGAAGTGGAGAAGGAGCTGCATATCCGGGTTCGTCCGCTGACCTTCCCGATCTCGAACGGACCCACGTTCAAGGGGGTCTACAACCTCTACGAGAAGCACCTCTCGCTCTTTACGTCGGACGAAAAGCTCACGGCCGACGCCTCGACGGTCGAGATCACGGACCTTGCATCCACAGTCGTGGATGAGCATATCGGGGAAAAATACGCCGACCAGTTGCGGCAGGATGTCGAGCTGGTCGAAGGGGTTTACGACACGTTCGACCGCGAAGCCTACCTGCGGGGCGAGCTGGCTCCGGTCTTCTTCGGATCGGCCGTGAACAACTTCGGCGTGCGCGAGCTGCTGGAATGCTTCATCCGCATTGCCCCGTCGCCGCGCCCCTCAACGACCGAGACGCGCGACGTGGAACCCGCGGAGCCCAAAATGACGGGCTTCGTCTTCAAGATCCATGCGAACATGGACCCGAACCACCGCGACCGCATCGCGTTTCTGAAGATCTGTTCGGGTGTTTTCGAACGCAACAGGAACTACCTCCACGTGCGGAGCGGCAAGCAGATGAAGTTCTCCTCGCCGACGGCCTTCATGGCCGAGAAGAAGTCGGTGATCGACTTCGCCTATCCGGGCGACATCGTGGGTCTGCACGATACGGGCAACTTCAAGATCGGCGATACGTTCACCGAGGGTGAGAAGTTGAAATTCACCGGAATCCCCTCTTTCGCTCCGGAGCAGTTCCGCTATATCGAAAATGCCGACCCGCTGAAGTTCAAGCAGCTGGCCAAGGGGATCGACCAGTTGATGGACGAAGGCGTGGCACAGTTGTTCACCTCGTCGCTCAACGGCCGCAAGATCATCGGCACGGTGGGAGCGCTGCAGTTCGAGGTGATCCAGTACCGGCTGGAGCACGAGTACAATGCAGCGTGCCGTTGGGAGCCGATTTCGATCTACAAGGCGTGCTGGATCGAGAGTGACAACGCCGCCCAGCTGGCGGACTTCAAACGCCGCAAACACACCAACATGGCCGTCGACAAACACGGCCGCGACGTATTCCTTGCAGACACGAGTTATGCCCTGGCGCTGGCCCAGGAGAACTTCAAGGAGATCCGCTTCCACTTCACCTCGGAATTTTAATTAGATAAGTAAGAGTTTTTGGCGTTCCGAACGACTTTACAGTCGTTCGGAACGCTTTTTTTCGGGAGATCCGGCAAGCGGGAAACAAACGCCCCGTCCTCGGGCAGGAAGCCCCGGCAACTCTTCGCCGAAGCCTCATTCCTGAGGCTTGCTGCCATTTCAGCGAATCAGTCAACAATTCCGCCCACTCCTGTCACCCAAGAAGGAGGGGCAAAAGCATCTATTCCCCCGGAAATTCTATTACTCGCCGCCCGTTGACCCGGAAACCGGGCTATTCAACAAGCAATTACGACGGTTTTTCAGACGTGCGGTTTCTTTGCAAGAATCGGTATTTTCATTCAATACACTGAAAAACAATTATTTAAATTCGCCGTTTGTCTAAAAATTTCTACTCAAATCACTTTTTCCCAGAGATCTGAAATATTCCACGCAGCCTTGTTTCTGCCCGGAGATGACCGGAATGAACATCCGTATAGCCGATTTAATCTTTGCGTATGCAAAAAGTTGACGGTTAAATATAGAATTTGAGGAAATTTTATACAAAAAAAACACAAAATAGTTTGGCTTACTAACTGCTTTTGTTTAAATTTGCAATAATGCAGTACGGTTTCTTGCAAAGAAACCTCCGGACAGGCAGACAAACAAACAACCAATACGCTAAAAAACAAGCATTTATGAGCAACAACAAAACGGTGATTCCGGGAATGGGGAATTCCTTTGATCACCAGGAAACTGCTATTCCCATGAACCAAATGGGTGCAACCCCGCAAATGCCTGCCGGTAATTACAGCGGAACGCACTTCCCCGGCATGAACAACGCCCCTGGAGCACAGGGATCTCCCGTCACGGAAACCCACAAACCCATCATGGGATTCCTCTACAGCGTATCCCGCACGGTGTGCGGTGAATACTGGCCGCTCTACATGGGCCTGAACACCATCGGCCGGGCCACAAACTGCTCGGTCCGCCTCTCCGAAGCCACCATCTCGGACAACCATGCGGAGATCGTCATCCGCCAGATGCGCAATCCCGACAGCGTGCGGGTCTCCATCCGCGACTCGCGCTCGACCTGCGGGACCCTGCTCAACGGAAGTTCGCTCGGATTCGATGCCCAGGAGTGCCACAACGGCGACATCATCACCTTCGGCGAACACTACGAATTCTACTTCATCCTCATCGATGCCAAATCCCTGGGTCTGGAGCCGCGCCAGGACTTCATCCCCGCAGGGAATATCCCGATGCAGCCGAATATGCCCGGAATGCCGGGAATGCCCCCGATGGGCGGAATGCCTCCCATGGGCAGTGGCTACGGAATGCCTACCCAATACCCCATGGGCGGAAACATGCGTTCGAATGAACCGTCCGCACCCGCAGGCGGGACCAAGATCATGCCCGGCATAAAGAAGTAGCAGTCCCTCCCGAAGCCGTAGCCGACTCTTCATGCAACAGGTGGTGGCCGATCCCCTCTCTCCGTTCGTCTATCTCTTCGTCGGAGGATGCTGGTACTTCTACAACCAGACGGACCCTCCGCTGGGAGAAGGCGCTACCGGGACCGTTTACCTGGGATTCAACCATGCAACCCGCGCCCACGTGGCGATCAAACGGATCCGGGACGAGTACACCGGGATCGAACAGGTCCGGGAATGCGCGCGGCGCGAAGCGTCGCTGGTCTTCCGACATCCGAACATCGTGCGGATGATCGGCTTTTGCGAGGCCTTCTACGGCTCGGGCCCGATGTTCGTGCTGAGCGAGTACATCGAGGGCGTGACGTTCGAGGAACACGTAAGGCGCCACCTCTCCTCCTTTACGGAGAAGGAACGGACCCTGCGGATCGTGGAAAACATCCGTCCGATTCTGTCGGCCCTGCAGTATCTGCACGACAACGGAATCATACACAAGGATGTCAAGCCGTCGAATATCATGATCGACAGCCACTCCTGCGTGAAACTGACGGATCTCGGCGTGGCCAACGCCCTGCAGGATCGCAACGGCAGAGTCCGGGAGTTCATCGGAACCCCGCAGTATGCCGCTCCGGAACAGATTCCCGACGAACGCAACGAGGGACGGATCGATGCGAGAACCGACATCTATTCGTTCGGCGTGACGCTCTACGAACTGATCACGGGCAGCAACCCCTTCGACGGTTCCACAACGGACGAAACCCTCGACAACCAGCGGCACAAACCCCTGCCGGAACACCCGTTGCTTCCGCCCGAACTGTTCGGGATTCTTCGCCGTGCAACCGAAAAACGACCGGAAGAGCGTTATGCTTCGGCAGCGGAGATGGATCTGGCCTTATGCCGGTTCCTGTCCGTATGCAGGTCAGGGTCCGACGGGGACGAAGACGGGGACGAAGACGGGGACGGGGACGGGGACGGGGACGACCACGGGCCCGGGAGGACGATCATAACAATCGGGAGTATCGTATTGGCGATTGCAGGATCGCTCCTGCTGCTCCTTGCTATCCTATAATATCGAATGGAACTGATTAAGACAGAATATCCGCTGAAAGGCATGGTGGATTCCCGGATCGGAGGACGGTCCGAGAATCAGGACAACTATGGCTTTTGCGATGCGCCGATCGGTTCGGTTGTCGTGGTGTGCGACGGAATGGGCGGAATGCAGGGAGGCCGGTACGCCTCGATGATCGCCGTCAAGAGCATCCTCGACTTCATCCGGGCCGTCCCGGAGAGCGCCGATCCGAGCGATACCCTGACGAATGCCATCCGCAAGGCTCATGCAGACATCCTGCAGACCGGGCATCAAAACCCCGAACTCTACGGAATGGGGACGACCGTGACGGCCGCGATCTTTTCAAAGCAGTGTGCCGTTCTCGCGCACGTCGGCGACAGCCGGATCTACCAGCTGCGGGGTCGGAAGAAGGTTTTCAGGACGTTCGACCACTCGATGGTCTTCGAGATGGTCAAAAGCGGGATTCTGACCGAAGAGCAGGCCCGCCTGTCCGACAAGTCGAACATCATCCTCCGGGCTTTGGGCGTCTACGGCGAGATCGTTCCGGAGATTGAGGTGCGACCCTATCTCAAGGGAGACCGGTTCGTGCTGTGTACGGACGGCTTCTGGGGCAGTATGCCCGAGCCCCGGCTCATCGAGCACCTGGCCGGGAAACGCATCGACCTGGTCCTCGAAAAAACAGCGGACCTTGTGGATCGGATCGGCCACAAGAAAGGCGGCAATCACGACAACCTGACGGCTGCCATCGTAGAAATGAAGACTAACTCCTTAATGAAAGAGAAGATGAGCAAGACCTTGAAAATCACGCTGATCACACTCTCCGTACTGCTGCTTGCCAGCGTCGCGCTGAATGTATACCTGCTGACAAAACCGTCCGGCACGGAGCCCGTGCAGAGCGAGGAAACGTCATCCGAAACACTTCCGTCAGACGATGCGAACGAACCGCTGGAAATCAGCGGGGAGTCCGCAGACTCCGCAGACTCCGCAGACTCCGAAATTCCCGGCCCCCCCGAAACGGCCAAGATTTCCGAGCAGCCCTCACAGTCACTCCAACCCGCCGGAGCTGAAACGGAATCCAAAGCGGAGTCCGAACAACCGAATGCAGAAAAACAATCAATCGAAGCAACCCTATGAAAAAATTCTTAACCATCGGACGGAATCCGGCGTGCGACATCTGCATTCCGGATTCGACGGATGTCGTGAGCCGGGAACATGCTATTCTGGAGATCGGCAAGGGCGGCAAATATTTCCTGATCGACAAGAGCCGCAACGGCACTTATGTCAACGGGATCAAGATGTCTTCCAACGAAAAAATCCCCGTCACACGCGACGATGTGATCTCATTCGCGCATGTCCGCGATCTGGACTGGTCGCTGGTTCCGAAGGACAATACGGCCACGATCTGGACCGTAGCCGTGCTTGCCGCCATTCTGGTGCTCGGAGGCGGAGCCTGGGGTATCTCGGCTCTGGTCCGCTCGTCGCAGAACAGGCTTGAAATTTACGGTGATTCCGGGCATGACAGCCGCTGGAATACGCCGGGGCAGGTTCCTGACGGACAGATTCCGGACGAGGAGACAGAGCCTCAAGATACGACGGAAAAGAAAATCGAAGCGGTAAAACCGGCAAAGCCCATCAAACCCTCCAAATCGGGAAGCAAAGAGCAGCAGGAAAAGAAAGAGCAGGAGAAAAAGCCGGAGTTGATAGATGCAATTTATTAATCGTTAAAACCCAAATAAGATGAGACTTTATACTATCGGCCGGTCTGCTCAGTCACAGATCGTATTGAATAGTGAATTCTGCAGTTCGAACCATGCCGAACTGCTGTTGCTCGACAATGGCGACATGCTGCTCACGGACAAGGGCAGCAGCAACGGAACCTACGTAAACGGATCGAAACTGACTCCGGGGAAAGAGGTTCAGGTAACCCGCCAGGATATGATCACCTTTGCCAACGAACGGCTGAACTGGAACCTCGTACCGGTCATCCGGCAGTCCGACGTCAAGCGCATCATCAGCATCGGAACAAACGCCATGAATACCATTCAGCTTCACAGCGATATGGTGAGCCGGTTCCATGCAACCATCAAGCAAAAGAACGACGGCAAGTGGTACATCTGCGACCACAGCTCGAACGGCACGAGCGTAAACGGCGTAACGATTCCGAAGAACCAGGATTTCCCGATCAAGAAACGTGACGAGATCAAATGCGCCGGAGAGGTCATCGTCAATCCGATTTCGGGCAGCGACAACGGCAAGGGCGGTCGCCGCAAATCCACAGGAGGCATCATCGCCGGGATCTCGGCCGTCGCCGTGGTCATTATCGGCGTGGTGGTCTATCTGATCCTGCACTGGAGCGATGCCCGGATTTACAGGACCTACTCCCCGGCTACGGCTGCCATCATCACATCCTATTATTACACCATTGCTTCTCCAGATATAGAGACGTTACGGCTCATTTGGAATGATAAACTTCAGAGATGGGAGGTGCTTGAGAAGGAGCAAATGATTTCAGCAGCTACCGGATTCTTTATTTCGGAGGATGGAGTCATCTTGTCAAATCTGCATGTGTCCAAACCCTGGCTGTTTGATAAGAAACTGGAGGTGCTCAAAGCCGAATATCGGGCTATTGCCAAAAGGCTATTCAACATTGATGTGGCCGACGCCGATGTCAAGATTGACGGATTCCTATCCAATATCATCGTCGTTCCCAATGGTCAGATCATCGACCAGACGAACGCCACCCGCTGCCGGGTCATCTATTCGAGCAAGGCAAAAGAGATGGATCTGGCTATCTTCCAGACCATGAACAACCGCTTGCCGGAAGGAGCTTCCTACATTCCGGTTTCGAAGATTAAGAACGAAGATATCGCTGTTGGTTCGCCGGTCTATGCCATGGGCTTCCCGCTGATCGAAACGCTTCAGGATACCGGAGATTTCGAGAAGATGCCCTCCAAGCCGCTGCAGGCAAACGGAGTCTCGGGTGACATTACACAGAACAACCACAAGATCGAATACAACCTGAGCGTTCCCATCGCCGAAGGATCGAGCGGCTCGCCGGTATTCAACAGACGAGGCCGCCTGGTCGGAGTGGTCAATGCCGGAATCCTCGACAAGCAGGGATTCAATTTCGCCGTCAAGGCCCGTTACATCAACCGCCTGCTGCAGGAGGCCAAAGAGGCGTACTAATCAACCGTAGGTCGAATCGAAATACGGTTCGGGCTCTCCGAAACGGAGATGAATCCGGGTCTGCGGTCCGTTGGGCCGCTCCCGGATTCGACCGCGAAAACGCACCCGTTCAGGAGACGGCAACGGGATACCCCGTTGCATCGGGCCGTACATAAAACAAGTTGAAACATGTCAATCAGGTTTTTAGCATGGTGTTCCGCAGCGCTGGCAGGGATTCTTCCGGCAACGGCTCAGAACATCGATCAAGTCTACACGAAAAACGGCTCCGTGTACGAAGGCTATATTTCGGAGCAGGTTCCGGGAAAAAGCCTCACGGTGACGACCGAACAGGCAACGCTTCTGGTCGAGTCGTCCGACGTGACCTCGATCTCATACGCCACGAAACCCGTGGAACAGCTTCCCGAACGACTCCAGGAGTGGATCAAAACGCATCGGGATTCGGTCCGCAACATCGAGGTAGCCACGGTTTCGATCAAGGGCGACCGGCAGTTGCGGAATGCGCTCGTTCTGGAGCAGGGCTCGCGGCTGAAACTGCTGTCATGCAGCGACGACCACTTCGCACTCGACTGGAACGACGTGGTGCGGACGACCAAAACGCCCAATATCGAAGGGGCAAAATCGGGAATCCGCGATATCGTCACGATGAATAACGGCGCCCGTTACGAAGGCCAGATCATCGAACAGATCATCCCCGAAGCGGAGATCAAGGTAAAGGACCTCGACGGCAACATCTATACGGCGGAAATGAAGGAGGTGATGAGCATCCGTTCGGAGCGCATCGACTTCAACGCCCCGCTGTGGGAGCAGACCCCGCTGCTCGACCGGGTGGAGTCGAATGACGGTGAAACGGTAGAGGGCTTTATCGTAAGCCGGAAAATCGGTTCCGACATCACGATGATCGTCCGGGAGACGGGCATCGAAAAGACGATCCCGCTGTCGGGAATCGCCCGCTACCGGAAATCGGTCAACCATGCCTTCGTCGCTCCGGAAAAGCCGGAAAAGGAGGAGGAGAAGGTCGAAAAAACGGAGCCCACGAATGGCGTTCTACTCAACGGCAAGGAGATCGAACGCCTCTCCGTAATCCCCTATTCCAAGAAGTTCTCCCTGGTGAAAGATCCCGTCACGGCGAATGCTTTCGTGGGCGACACCGTGCGCATCGAAATGCCGGCCGTAGCCTACTCCACCCTCCGCATCGTGAAGACGACGAAACAAGAGGTCTTCACTTCGGAGAAGTACCACCTCTGGGCCGGGAAATACCCCACCTATACGGAAAAAGCGGTCGCAGCCTCGCTCTCCAACCCGTATGTAAGCTTCGACATGGAGAAGATCGACGAAGGGCGCAGAACCCGACTGACGATTCTCTTCTCGGAGCCGGGGATCTACGTGATCCTGCCGCTCGACGAGTCGTCGAAGTGCATCGCGCTGGAGGTGAAGGGCAAGAAGCCGCTCCACCGGAAATAAGAGCAAGTATCCTTTCTTAGCGAAAAACCGATATGAACATAATCAGGATTCAGGGCGAGGCCGAGCGTTATCAGGGTATCTACTACGAGTATGACCGGGACAGCACTCCGCTGGGCGAGGGCGGTATGGGCCGCATCTTCCACGGATTCCGGGTCGACGAGATGTCGAATTTCCGGATCTACGTGGCCATCAAGGAGATCCGCGACGACCTGGCACGCGATCCCCAGCTGATCGAGCGGGCCATGCGGGAGTCGTCGATCCAGATCGTGCATGAGAACCTGCTGCGCATGTACGGTTTTGTCTCCAACATCGAGTACGACCCGATGCACGATGCCAACATCGTGCGTTACTACATGATCATGGAACGCCTGGTGGGCGTGAATCTCGACCAGGTGCTCAAAGGGGTGACGACCGACCGCTCCGGGATGCAGATCCCGCTCGCCGAGCAGTTGTACGAACAGTACTCCACGGATCGGGACGCTGCGATCGTCAGGATCATGCGGGGAGTTCTGTCGGGCATCATGGCCCTGCACGACAACGGGTATATCCACCGGGACATCGACCCCAGCAACATCATGATCACCATCGACGGCAAAATCAAGCTGATCGACTTCGGTGTCTGCAAACACATCGACGCCTCGGCAACCCAGGAGAAGAAACTCACCAGTGCGGGATCCTTCCTGGGCAAGGTCAACTACGCGGCGCCGGAGCTTGCCCTGGGCGACGTCCAGCATCAGGACCGGACAACCGACATCTATGCCCTGGGAATTCTGATCTACCAGTTGTGCGTCGGCCACCTGCCCTTCAGCGGTTCGGATCAGGAGGTCCTTTCGGCGCAGATCACCAAGAAGGTTCCCGTGGGGGACATTCCCAACAAGGATATCCGGCGGATCGTCGAAAAGGCCACCCAGAAACAACAGGCCAAGCGCTACCAGAACGGGGCCGAATTCATCGTGGACCTGGACCGCGTCAACCCGCGGACAAAGAGCGGGAAGACCGATCCGGGAAGCCGGCCCCAATCGTCCGTACTGCCCGTCTCCTCGGGCCCCGTTGCATGGTGGTTATGGCCCGTATCGGCTGTTGCGGGACTCGCAATCGGTCTATTACTAAACATTATCTTCCGATGAAAAACCTTGCGGCTATATCTGTATTGTTGATGGGGCTGTTGTTCCCGCTGACATCCGAAGGGCAGAGTCTGACCAATGCGGAGCGGCGGCGGATCAATACGCGCCTGCTGGATGCCATCGAGCAGTACGAGGCATGTGCTTCGATGTCCGACCCGGATTCGAAATACCTCTTCCTGCAGCTCTGCGACAGTTCGGCGAGCATCTACTCCGATCTGCTGGACTACGCCCCCGGGAGACGGGTTCCCGTTGCGAAGTATATCGACGAACTGCAGGCACGGCAGAACGTGGCGTCGGAAATCAAGAACGTCACCAGCGAACACCCCTTCTGGAAAGACGATGCCTGGCATGTCCGGGTCAAGTTCTCCAAAGAGCTGAGCTACAACGACGCAAACAGCATTCTGTTTTCATCGACGGAGTATTACGGGGCGGACTACGATCTGACGGTGGAGTTCGCCTACGACCCGCAGGAGGACCGCTGCCGGATCGTCGACATCCAGGGAGAACTGAAGAGCGACGTCACACCGCTTCCCGACCGCTTCCTGGTGATCAACAAGAATTCGGAGGACGACCTGCGGCTGCTGAGCGGCAAGGGGCCCCTCGCATTCAACAGTTTCGACCAGGCCTTCGCACTGCCGGGGAGCCTCCGTTCGTGGCACGACGACGTGCGGATCAAGGCCGATACGCTGGCCCGCACGGACCACTACGAACTGCTGCAGCTCAAATACGCCAAAACGCACTGGCGGGCAAAGGTCCGGGCCGGAATCTCGATGGGTTCGGCCTTCAAACTCTCGACCCCCGTTGCCTTCTCGTCCAGCTCGTCGTCGGCCTTCGAGACCGGCGTGGACATCGGCTACGCGATTCCGATCGGGCGTTCGTTCAGTCTGGGCATCTACACCGGTATCGCCCTGTCGTCAAGCAAACTGACGCTCGAAGCGGGACAGATCGGCTACTCCTACCGGACCACGGACCACAACGGAGTCTCCTACCAGCGGCAATATGAGATCGACCGGATCTCGGAGAGCGTCCAGTACACCGACATGGTCGTACCCGTCTACCTGAGTTTCGAGCACAAACTGGCGCGGAATCTCTCGCTGGGCTGGAACCTCGGGGCCAAGATCTACCTGAACAGCTCGCTCAAGGTCGATCCGTTCCACATCACCGGACGGGTCTACGGCGACTACAACGGCCAGATTGTGGAGGAACAGTCGGAAAACGCCTTCGGAGCAATCGACCGGGATTACGAGCAGTTCCTCTACCCCAGCGACTACGGCAAATCCACGTCGATGAGTCTTGCAGGCGGTGTTGCAATCAACTACAACGTCCTGCAGCAGCGGATGTTCGTCTACGCCAAGTTCAGCTATGAGATGGGGATGGGCAACCTCCACGAATCGAACGAAAACCCCTATTTCAGTGCGGGCGAACAGATGTACCCGCTGGTCTATTCGGGACAGCTGGGCGGGGATGTCGCCACACGGTCGTTCATGGACTGTGTCTCGTTCAGTCGTCAGGCCATGTGGCTTGAGTTGGGTCTTATGTTTAAATTTTAGTCTGGAAAACCATGGATAACAAACGAATATTGTGCATCATCGGACTGGTTCTGACCTTCTTCGCCTGCCTGGCGATCGGCGTTGTCCTTCCGATCGGAGAGAAGAAGAGCAACACGCTCTTCGCCTCGAATACCGGAGGCGGAGGCGGCGGTGGCGGCGGAGGCGGCTCGCTTTTCGGAGGCGAAGTGCCGGAATCCAACCGCCCGCAGTCCGAGGATGCGACCCGACCCGACCCGGAAAACACGGGAAGCGCAGAAGCGGCCGAAGAGGCGGAAAGCGCGGAAGCGGCAACGAGTACGGAAGAGGAGTATTCGGTCGCTTCGGAATCTGCGGCAACACCCGAAACGGGGCAGGAAGCGGATGGCGTTCCGAGCGAGCCCGCAACGTCCGCAACGGGAACTCCGGCAGAACCGGCCGCCCCGGAAGCTGCCCCGGCGGGTGATACGATGCCCGTTCTCGACGGGAAACCGCTGGTCGGGCGCGCCAACCGCCGTTTCGGCTTCGCCTGCCGGGCGAAAGCAACGGTCGCTTCGGGCGATCCGCTGGAATACCGGCTCTGCGAAGTGGGGCGTTCGGAAGCGAAATACACGTCGCGCAACGGAGGATTCGCCCTGGTCGTACCGTCGGAGAGCGGGAAATACGACCTGGTCGTAGTCAATACCCGGACCGGAGAGCAGCTCCGCGAGACAATCGGCGGATTCGACAAGGTTACGAAGCTCTCCGCAGGGATGCTGCAGGAGAAGCTCAACAAGCCTATGGACGACTGGTTCTACATCTATTTCGCGGACGACAAGGATCTGAAGATCGATTACGAATACATTCCCGAGGGTTTCGTCCCGGCCCAGAGCATCGGCGCCCTGATGAGCGACCGTTCGGCAAACGGCTGGACGATCGAGGTGGTCGGAACCCCGCAATACGACGAGTATAACCAGGTCCGGCGCTTCAAGGTGCGGATCAAGGAGTAAGGATCGAGTTATGAAACGGATTTGTTTGCTTTTGGCGAGCCTGCTGCTCGGCACGGTTCCGACACTCGGACAGCAGAAATCGGAACAGGACCTCGCGTTCATCTATATCGCCCACGACGAATATACGGCCGTGCAGTCGCTTATCGAGCGTCTGAAGGATGCCTTCACCGACGCGATCAACTACCCGGAGTCGCGGGCCGTGATCTTCTACCTGGCCAATGCCGAGAACCCGATCGTCGTACAGGTGAACACGAAGAACGACAACCAGCAGGAGTTCGACCGGATCGTGGACGAGTTGCAGACCAAACGTTCGCACAATGTCGAACCGGTGGTCGACTGCGCAAAGATCCAGGAGATCTTCAACGCCGACGACATCATTGACGAGAACGGCAAGGGACTCTACCGCTCGGTCGAATGGACCTACTACGTGAATTCGACCTTCTGGGCGCTGATGTACAACGAAAGCGTCATCGCGTCGCTCTTCTTCATCATGGACATGGAAGAGATGATCGAGTCGGGCTACCTGCGGGTCAACATCATGCACGGTGCGGACGACTCGCTGCCCTACAACGAGGAGTCGCCCTTCGGAGCCAAGGCGCTGTGTGCATCGAAGAAGTTCCTCCCGATGCCCTATTAACGAGAATCAAATCAACATGCAGCAATGAAAAAAATAGCATTATCCCTGTTTTTGACGGCGGTCATCGGTTCGGCACTCGCCGCGCCGCAGATGCCGAAGAAATGCGTGGCGTTCCGACCCAAAAAGCTCGGCGCCATCATCCTGACCGAAAAAGAGGCTGCGGCATTCATGAAATCCGGCACCTTCGGACAGACGGATGCCCCCGGCAAGGGGCAGGCAACCTACTGGGATGTCTACAGCGACCGCGCGGACAATACGACCTACGAGTCGCCGAACTCTTCGACGAAGTTCTCATCGCTGGACTTCAACGAACGGGTGCGTATTGCCCAGATCCAGGGGAACTACGCCCTGGTCTATTCGGAGCCGAAAGTCGGGCTGCAATACCCGCTGATCTCGGAGCTGGCCGAATGCAAGGGGTGGATCCCCATGAACCACCTGCTGCTGTGGCAGAGCTGCCTGGCCAACGACCGCGGCATCTACAACAAGGCGCTGCTGTGCGTGAACCTCGAAGCGAAAAACACCACGGGGGATCTCGGAGCGGGTTACCTCAACCCGGACCGGAAAGGAAAGTCAATCCCCCTGACGACGGACATGAACTTCTACTTTATCATGAAGCAGGAGAACGACATGGCGCTGCTGGCCATCCAGAACCGGGTCGACGGTTCGATGTCGGACCAGGTGCTCTACTGCTGGGTTCCGGAGCGTTCGTTCGTGCCGTGGAACCAGCGTTCGTGTCTCGAACCGACCTGGGAGCGTGAGGACGTCGAGTACTACGCCGCCAAACACGAGCAGGTGAAGATCTTCGCCACGCAGTCGGATGCCGTCTCGCAGCAGGGACGCCCCATCAGCTTCATCCCCTTCGAGAAGCGGACCTCGACGAAATACGACCGCTACCTCTACCGGATGGCGCCCGAACACCTGCGTTTCCCGATCCTCGACGGTTCGACCGAGAAAGCCTACAACATGTCGACGTTCAGTACGCTGGGCGGACAGGCACAGGGAACCTCGACCCCGACCAACGAGCCGACCATCGACAAACTCAAGGAGGAGAAACTCCGGAAGATGCAGCGCATCAACCTGGCGGTGGTCATCGACGGAACCTCCTCGATGGAGCCCTACTACCCCAAGGTCAAGGAGGCGCTCAAGGAGGCCTGCGACTTCTTCTCGAAGAACTACAACCTGCGGATCGGCGTCGTGATCTACCGCGACTACACGGACGGAGCAGGATTGGCCGAAGTGCTTCCGATGACCTCGGCACGGCACAATCTGGAGCGTGTGAACGCCTTCCTGGACAGCGGCGGCAGCTACGGAATCCGCAGTTCGGCCAGCGACCGCACCCAGGAGGAGGCGCTCTACAACGGTATCAATACGGCGCTGGACCAGTTGGCCTTCCGCGACGGCGAGAGCAACATCATGCTGATCGTCGGCGACTGCGGCAACGACGTGAAGGATACGAAGGTGGGGGCACGGTCGCTGATCGACAAGCTTGTGGAGAAGGACATCCACCTGATGGGCTTCCAGGTGCAGAACAAGGGCGTGGCGGCCTACAACAACTTCAACGACCAGCTGCTGACGCTGATGCGCGAAAGCCTGAAGGGCAAATACCATAAACTGAACGAGAAAATCCGGGTTGTCGCACGCCAGACCAAATCGACGGCAAACGGCCGTCCGGACGGTTATGACTTCGAGGGCAACATCGAGGGCGACCAGCTCTACATCTGCAACCACCGCTTCTCGGATGCCACGGTGAATGACGGCAAGATGGCCCCGGAGATGCTCCAGGCCCACATGGTAAAGGCCATTTCGAATTTCGCCAACACGATCCAGCACCAGCTGGACCTGATCGTCAAGCCGCTGGCCCCGACCCGGCCGACCCAGAGTTCGGGAACGAATTCGCAGTTCGTCAAGCGTCAGGATTCCACGCCGGGCATGATCAATGTCGATTACGAGTTCGTGATCAAGGCCCTGGGCGGAGACGCCAAACTGGTGGAGAATCTGGACCAGACGAACTCGATCCTGAACTTCCGGGGCTATGCCCTGCGGCGCGACGCCAGCGGGCGCAACTACTTCAAGCCGGTGATTTTCATTTCGGCAGAGGAGTTCCAGGAGCTGCTCAAGCGTCTGGCCCCCGTTGCCGAAGCGGCCCGGAACTCGCAGGTCAAGGACCGTACGCCCTACATCGAGGCGCTGAAAGCCCTCGTCAAGAGTCTGGCCCCGGGTATGACCGACGCTCAGATGGCAGCCCTAAGCAACGGCGATATCATGAACATGATTGCCGGTCTGAACGAATCGGCCGAGGCCCTGAAGAGCTATTCGCTCAACGACCTCTCGGATCCGCAGGCGGTTTCGGCAGGCGAATACAGCCGGATCATCAACGACTTCCAGAAGAAATACGACAATCTGTCGCGGATCCGCCAGAGCAACAGCTACAAGTTCGTCAAGAAGTTCAACGGTGCGGTCTATTACTGGATTCCGATCGAGGATCTGCCCTAATGCGAATAACGACAGCGAATTATGGATAAATTATTTGAAATTGAACACCTGGGCTGCTCCTACGACAAGCACTTCACTCCGGGTGTTTCGAAGGTGATCCTTGAGATCAAGCGGCTGGTGATCCCGCGCGGGAAGAAGGTCTTCATCGTCGGCGAATCGGGTATCGGCAAGAGCACGATTCTCGAAACGCTGGGCATGATGAACAACACCATCGTACCCGACCCGCAGACGAAATTCCTCTTCTACGAACCGAAGGGCGAGACGATCGACCTGGTCGACCTGTGGAAACAGAGCGACAAGGAGCTCTCGGCGTTCCGGCTCCACCACTTCAACTTCATCTTCCAGAGCACGAACCTCATGCGGAACTTCACCGCCTATGAGAATATTGCACTGACGCGAATGCTGCAGGGTTATTCGCAGGAGTCCTCCTTCGAGAAGACGCACCAGATCCTCACGGAACTCGGACTGGGACACATCGACTCCTCGCGGATGGCTCAGGAGCTCTCCGGCGGCCAGCAGCAGCGTCTGGCCTTCGCCCGGGCGATCCTTCCGGACTTCTCGGTGCTGTTCGGCGACGAGCCCACGGGAAACCTCGACAGCGACAACGCCGTGAAGGCCATGGGCCTGCTCTCCGACAAGCTTTCGCAACTCGAAGGGAGTTCGGCCATCATCGTGTCGCACGACATGCACCTTGCCGTGACCTTCGCCGACGTGATCATCAAGATCCGCAAGGAGAGCCGCCGCTCGGCCACCGTCACCGATGAAATCGCCTACTACGGCGTGATCGACGACACGTGCGTCTTCACCCCGGACGGGGATTGCTGGACGAACGGTGCGGAGCGCTACACGGCGAACGATTTCGAACTGTACCTAAAAACCGGCCGCATATGAAATTCAAAGAGATCATATCCAACGACTATTTCAAGCTGTTCGTCAAGCGGGAGGGAAAGGTCGTCCTGGGAAAGCGCTATTCGAGCCTGTGGCTGCTGAGCTGCGTCCTGACGGCAACGTTCCTGGCCATCGCCTTCAGCAACGCGAGCCTCGACTACCTCTCCTACAAGATGAACGACCCCTTCATCAACTGGGTCGACATCAAGAACAACTTCGCGGGCAATGATTTCGACCGCTTCGAGGAGTGTCTGAATGACAGCACCAACATGGCGACGTACCACTACGGCGGTTATCAGACCGACAAGTACTGGTACACGTCGTTCTTCGACCGCAACGACGATGCCCGGAACCTGAAATGCCGCTACTTCGCGGACATCAACACGCCGCTGGTCCATGCCATTCTGGGTGAGGACAACGTCGTGGCGGGCTGCCGGATTCCCGACGAGGCGCTGGACAACACCTCCTACGGCGTGATCATCACCTACGACGCCCTGCACACCAAACTGGGCTACGCGGCCAACCAGATCCCGGCCTACCTCTACTACCACGGCTACTGCGACCCGGAAGCAGGCGAGGAGTTCGGCGTGGAGATCTACCACGACCACTATGCAAAGGTCCCGGTTCCGGTGCTGGCGGTGGTCAAGCGCCTGCCGACCAACATGGACATGATCGGTACGAAGTTCTTCTATCAGCAGAACCTCGGACGCGCCTTCAACCTCTATGAGAGCAGCTACTCCGCTTCGCTGCTCTACTACGTCCCGGAGAAGGTCGATGTGGAGGCGTTCCTGGCCGACCTGGAGCGCATGACGACCGAAAAGACCGACCTGCCCTACTACGCGGTCAGCGACAAGGAATTCCCCCGGATGATCGGATTCAAGGGAGGGCGTTTCGCGGCGCTCTATTTCGACTACGAGGATGAGGTCGACTTCGGGATCAACCGGCAGATCGCCGACGAGATCATGGAGAAGTACGGCAAATCGGGCGTCCTGCGGATCTACGACTACACCGAGATGTACTCCATGGACGACAGCGACGACTACATTTCGGTCCACTTCAATGACCTGAACTGCATCGGCGCATTCCAGGAATTCGCCAAGGAGGAGTTCGACATCGACATCGAGATGTCGCAGATCAACGCCAAGGAGAACTTCAACGAGGTCAGCATCATGGCCAACATCCTCTCCTGGACGATGATCGTCTTTGCGATCATCTGCATCATCCTCTTCATCGTGAACCTGCTGCAGTCCTATTTCCAGAAGGTAAAGCGCAATCTGGGAACCTTCAAAGCCTTCGGTATCAGCAACTACGAACTGATCAGCATCTACGTGCTGATTCTCGTGGCGATGATCTTCGCCTCGGTGGTGATTTCGCTGGCCGTAACATGGTTCATCCAGGAGCTGCTGCCGCTGCTGGGGCTGCTCAAGGACGGGACGTTCGATTACCTGTCGCTCTGGAGCGGCAAGACCTTCTACGCCATCCTGATCATCGTCATCGCTTCGATCTATACGGTCTATGCGGTGATGAACTCGCTGCTGAAGGCCACCCCCGGAGATTTGATCTACGACCGATAATTCAAACCGAGGCATCCGGGGATTCCCGGCGTTCCCGCTTCGGCCTTTGCGCCGAAAGCCTTCCGGGGGGCCCGCTTGCGGGTCCGGCGGGTGGTGAGAGGAGCCCGGAACCGGAAAACAGACAACCATCGCGGAAAATAAAAAACGCTGATATATGAAGAAATTATTGTTGTCAGTTTGCACTGTACTTCTTCTGGCAGTCGCATGTGATAAAGACAATAATCAACAGGAAGCCGTCCTGAACGGCACGGCCGTTTCGATCCAGAGTGCCGTCATTCCGCCCATCGGCGGCGAGATTTCGTTCGTCGTGACGGCCGACGCACCCTGGAAGGTGTACGACAAACCCGACTGGCTCGTTCTCTCCCCCTCGGAGGGGAAAAAGGGTACGACCTCGGTGGTGATGTCCGCCGACATGAACCGCACCTACCAGGATCGGGAGTGCACGCTGCGGATCGAGACCTCGACCGGAACGCTGTCGGAGAGCCTTCCCGTATCGCAGGAGTACCCCTACATCGAATTGTCGCGTCAGGAGATCGATTTCACGTGGAATCACTGCGAGACGCTGGAGTCCGAGGCCGAGGTGATCACGCTGCACAGCAACGTTGAGTGGACCTTGACGCCGGTTCTTGCGAACCTCGTGGAGCTGCGGGAGGAGGTCGAGCAGGCCGAAACGGCCGCGGCACAGGATCCGACGCTCGGAGCCGACTGGGGCCAGTATACCGCGGCGCTCCGCAACGAGGCCGATGAACTGGACTGGCTGTCGTACTCTCCGGCGAGCGGGAACGGCGATGCCGAACTGCTCTTCTGCCCCAAGACCTACAACATCTCCCGGGAACCCCGCGAGATGGTCATCCGGGTCGTCGGGCCACTGGACACCTATGAACTCAACTTCTCGCAGGCCAATCTGCGGTTTATCGTCGACAAGGAGACGATCGATGTCTTCGAAGCGGCCCATCCGGAGCCCGTAGAGGTCGAGGTGGATGCCGAACGACCCTGGACGCTGGCTTCGGCTCCGTCGTGGATCGTCGCCTCGCCCGAAAACGGTGTGGACATCACGACGCTGACGATCTGCCCCGACGGTGCGAACCCCACGCGCGAGGACCGTTCGGGTCAAGTGGTACTGCTGTGCGAGGAGGTGGTCGAACGCAAGATCGACGTGGCGCAGTACGGCTATGTATTCGACGTGACGCCGACGAGCTTCTCGCTGGCAAACGTGGATGCAGAACCCCGGAGCCTGAGTGTCACCTCGTCCGGCGAGTGGGAGGCGCGGAACGTGCCCGAGTGGATCACACTTTCGGCCTCCGAAGGCACGGGAGGCGGAGTCGCCGAAGCCCTGACGCTGAAGGCCGCAGGCCAGAACCTCGAACTCAAGGAACGGAGCGCCACCATCGAATTCGGCAGCAAGCAGAATTCGCTGACCTCGAACGTCACCGTTACGCAGGCGGCCTTCATCTTCACGGTAACGCCCGGGGAGACGCTGCTGCCGACGCTCTCCACCGACCATTTCAACCTGTACATTGCATGTTCGGGACCGTGGACCGCAAGCAGTTCGGCCGAGTGGCTGGAGGTTTCGCAGGCCTCCGGACCGGGCAATGCGACCATCTCCTACCATCCGAAAGCGGCCAATACGGACGAGAATCCCCGGAAGGCGACCATCACGGTGACCAGTACGCTGAACAACATCACGCGCACGGTAGAGATCACGCAGAAGGGTTATATCTTCACCGTGACGCCGCAAAGCTACCAGTACCCGACCCTGCCGACCGCCTCGCAGTACTGTCAGGTCAAGATCGAGTGCTCGGCCGACTGGAGCATCACGTCGAAACCCGACTGGATCACACCGACTATGATGAGCGGGACAGGCGATGCCACGATCGAGCTCAGGGCCGAGAACAACACGCTGCTGGAGCAGCGTTCCGGCACGGTGACCTTCACCAGCAACTACAACGGTTCGAACAAGACCATCCCGGTAGAAGTTACGCAGGATAAGTTCATCTTCCTGGTTTCGCCCTCGTCGTTCGAGGTCCCGACGATCGTCACCACGCCCTACGTCGCGACGGTCGAGTGTTCGGCCGGTTGGAGCGTCTCGAACCTCCCGACATGGATCAAGTCTTCGCAAACGACGCAGAGCGGCAACGGTTCCGTCACGTTCACCGTGGAGAGCAATCCGGAGCTCTCGCCCCGCTCGGCAACCGTACGGGTCAACAGCACGTTGGGCGGCCACACGCACGACATCTCGTTCTCGCAGGCGGCCTTCCAGTTCGATTCGAGCCCGGTATCCTACGAGTACGAAGCCGTCGACCAGACGAAGCACACCTTCCAGGTCGTCTGCTCGGGACCCTGGAACTTCACCGGTGCTCCGAGTTGGGTGACGCTCTCACCCTCGTCGGGCACGGGCAACGCCCAGGTCAGCGTCGGGGTGAACAACAACATCGAAACCTCGCCGCGTGAGATCGAATTCGCACTCCGCAGTTCGCTGAACGGACTGGAGCGCCCGATCACGATCCGGCAGAAGGCCTTCGTCTTCAACGTAACGGCACAGAGCTCCTATGCTTACGAAGCCCTCAACAACACGTCGAACCAGGTTTCGGTCGAGTGTATGGGCGGCTGGACGGTCCAGGGCGCCGAGGCGTGGATGAACGTCAGCCCAACCTCCGGTACGGATAACGGAACGGTTACGATTGCGCCAGCCAACAACACGGAGAAACGCACCCGCAGCGGTAAGATCAGCATCGTCAGCACGCTGAACCCGCAGCTCAAGAAGGAGATCACGATCTCGCAGGCGGCCTTCGAGTTCGACGAGACGCAGGAAAGCTACACCTACGAAGCACTGAATCCCGGCTCAACGCAGGTTCAGTTCAACGGTATGGGCAACTGGAGCGTGGAGAATGTCCCGACGTGGGCGGAGGTATCCCCGCAGTCCGGGAACGGCAACGCGCAGATCACGATCACGCCGCAACAGAACCTCGACATCCGCGAACGTTCTGTAACGCTCTATGTCACCAGTTCGCTGAACAGCGCGTTGAAGAAGCCGATCACGTTGACGCAGAAAGCCTTCCGGTTCAATACAACAACGGAACAAAAGTCGTATCCGGCCATCAACCCCACGCAACAGAGCGTCACGATCGAGTGTATGGAGGGCTGGACGGTAACCAACACCGCCGACTGGGTAACGGTAAGTCCGATGTCGGGCTCGAACGACGGGTCGATTTCGATTAGTGTCGACGAGAACCTCGAACTTTCGCCGCGGAACACGAGCATCCGGGTGACCAGCACCCTGAACCCGTCGCTGACGAAGACGGTCGAGATTTCGCAGGAGGCCTTCCGTTTCGACACCTCCTCCCAGACCCTTTCGTTCGGAGCACTCGACGAGGGCTCCCAGCAGGTTTCGGTATCGTGCATGGGCGGCTGGAGCGTCGAAAACAGCCATGACAGCTGGATCAGCGTCGTCCCGACCTCGGGATCGGACGACGGTTCGGTAAGCGTCCGTGTGGAACAGAATCTCCAGACTTCGAGCCGTAGCGGCAGCTTCGAAATCGTGAGCACGAAGAATCCGGCTCTGAAACGGGTCATCACCGTCAACCAGAGCGCCTTCGAATTCAACAGTGATCCCGTTGAACTCGGCTTCCAGGCTGCCGCGGCTTCGAGCCAAAGCGTTTCGGTCGTCTGCATGGGCGGCTGGGACATCGAGGATGCCGAGGCGTGGATGAATGTCAACCCGACCTCCGGTACGGGCAACGGTTCGATCACCGTTGCACCGTCCGACAACGGGGAGACCACGCCCCGCAGCGGCGTCATATACCTCGTCAGCCGTCTGAACCCGGATTTGCGGAAGCAGATCACGATTACACAGGCAGCCTACTCGTTCGAGGTTTCGCCGTCGACACTCTCGCTTCCGGGCGAACCGGCTGCGGCGGAGACCGTCCGGGTCTCCTGCCCGGGCGGGTCGTGGCGAGTTGAATGCGATGCCGACTGGCTGACATTCTCCGCAGAATCCGGGTCCGGAGCGGGCTCGTTCACGGTTAACGCCGCGTCGGCCAACGAAACGGCGACCGAACGAACGGCCGAGATCCGCGTCGTCTGCGAACTGAACAATTCGCTGACGCGGACCATCACGGTCTCGCAGGCGGTGAAATCCACCGATCAAACCAACCAAAATCAATAACATCGCACCATGAAAACATTCCGTATCGGGCGCGTTCCCGACAACAACGACCTGGTGTTACCCAGCCCGGTGATCAGCAGCCAGCACGCCGAGATCGTCATCGACGACTACAACCGCATGACGTTCACCGACCACAGCACCAACGGCACCTACATCAACAACCGGCTGCTGAACCACAGCAGTTGCGAAGTGTCCGTCAACGACAAGATCGTCTTCCCGGACGGCAGCGTACTGGACTGGGGCCTCGTTCTGGGACCTGCGGCATCGTACAATCCGGCCGGAATGGGTGCTCCCGGAATGGGGATGCCCTCATCCGGGATGGGTTATCCCAGCATGGGGACTCAGGGATTCGGGGCCCCCGGCATGGGCAGCCCCGGTATGGGAGCTCCGGGATACGCCATGCCCGAAACGGGCGGGAACGTACCGTCGGAAGGGTTCCGACTGCTGAATTTCTCGCAGACCTTCGGGGAAGCCTTCAGGTTCGGGGGTAAGAATATCCTGTCGGTAATCGGGATCTACCTGCTGTGGCTCCTGACCTGCTGGATCCCCTATATCAACGTGGGAACGACCATTGCTCTAACCCTGCTGCCGCTGAAAATGGCCGAAGGAACGGCCATCAACCCGCTCTACATCTTCGAATCGAAATACCGCAAATGTATGGGCGAGTTCCTGCTGACGATGGTCCTGAAGAGTATAGGCATTGCTGCCGCCGGACTCTTCCTGTTCTTCCCGGCAACGGTGCTGTCGCTCTCATGGTCGCTGGCCCTCTACTACCTGCTGGATGCCAGGATGAACCCCACGGAAGCCCTGCACGCCAGCAACGAAGCCACCTACGGCAGCAAATGGACGCTGTTCTTTGTTCGGGTAGTCTTCGGACTGATCTTCGGATTCGTTATCGGGCTCTTCAGTACGCTTGTGGGAATCCTGTTCCTCTCGTCCACTGCAGGAGCCATTATCGGCATTCTGCTGCTGATCGTCCTGATCGCCTGCATCGCCGCCATTACGAATGGGATCTCGGCCTCGGTCTGGCTGCAACTGCGGGACAACGTAGCGCGCCGGTAACGGGCATAAAATCCTCTGACAAGAGAGAGAGGTGCGGAACTCCGCACCTCTCTCTTTTGCAGTATGCCGAAGTCGCCGTATGAATCGGGGACAAAACGGCCCAGCCTCTCCCCGGTAAAAAGGTAGTGTTTCAAAAAGTGTGTCTGGGCAGGCGCCTTCAGATTCTTCAGATATGCAAATATAGCGATTCTTGTT
>CALUNH010000031.1 GCA_944321965.1 uncultured Alistipes sp. | reverse complement strand
GAGCCGTATGATGCGAAAGTATCATGTACGGTTCTTAGAGGGGAAAGCATCCGCAAGGATGCCGACCTACTCGACAAGGCATACTACGATGCCCTGAAGTCGGTCCATAACATCATCAAGGATGCGCGCAAGGTCAAGCTGACGATCGAGATGGTCAGCGAGATTACGGACATCTACGTCAACGGTTTCAACCGCATGGTTACGGACCCGAACTTCACGCCGGACGAGCTTGCGGCGATTTCGGCCGGTTATGCCCGGCTTCTGGAGGAGGGCGGCGCGCTGGTTACGGACTTGAAGAACGTCGTCACCTCCGGCAACGGACTCTCGATGTCGGACAAGGAGCGCATGGATGTCGTGGATCAGATCTACTACCGGATGCTGGAATACCGGAATCTGACACGCTATTTCACGAACAAGACGATCTCGGTGTCGTATCTGCGGAGCCGTGCGAAGGGCGATTCCTCGCGAGTGCTGGCTCTATATGGAAGTCCGAGTGAAAGATACTGGTAGCCATGACGCCGCTTGCAATCGATTTTGAGAATCTGCACCAGCTGTTGCGGAACCTCTATCAGGAGATGATGCCCCTGTGCGGCGACATGGTTGGTGTAGCCAAAGGTGTCGCAGGTCTGGGAGCCCTCTTCTACGTCGCCTATCGGGTGTGGAAGGCCCTTGCCAATGCGGAGCCTGTGGATGTGTTTCCTCTGCTGCGGCCCTTTGCCATCGGGTTGTGCATCATGTTCTTCCCGACGATTGTTCTGGGAACGATCAATACGGTTCTCTCTCCGGTAGTTCAGGGGACGCACGCCATACTGGAGGGTCAGACCCTCGATATGAGCGAGTACCAGAAACAGAAGGCGGATCTCGAATACGAGGCCCGTGTCCGCGAAGGCAAGGCGTGGCTGGTGGATGATGAGGTCTACGATCAGAAGCTTGCCGACCTGGGAATTACGGACATGGGAGAGATTATCGGCATGTGGTGGGAGCGGACCTGGTATGGAATCAAGAGTTGGTTTCGGGAACTGGTTCGGGACTTTTTCGACCTGCTCTTCAATGCAGCTTCACTGACTGTTGATACGCTGCGCACGTTCTTTTTGGTTGTCTTGTCCATTCTGGGTCCGCTTTCCTTTGCCCTGTCGATCTACGACGGTTTCCAAAGCACGCTCACGCATTGGTTGTCGAAATACATCTGCGTGTATCTGTGGCTGCCGATAGCGGATCTGTTCTCGGCTGTTCTTGCCAAGATTCAGAACCTGATGTTGCAGGCCGACATCGCGGCCTTGCAGGATCCCAACTACATTCCGGACAGTGGTGACGGTATCTATATCATCTTCCTGATAATCGGAATCATCGGATATTTCACCATCCCGACGGTTGCAGAATGGGTCGTACAAGCCGGCGGTGGTTCCGGAACGGGAGCCGTCAATCGAGCCGCCTCGTTTGGTGCCGGAGTAGCCGGAGGCGTTACCGGCACCCTTGTAGGGAAGAGTTTTTCCCATGGGAAAAGCAATGGAGGTTCATCACCTGAAGGACGTAATCTTGCCACTCCGAATCACTCATAAAACATTATTGAAATGGAATTCAAGTCATTGAAAAATATTCAGACGAGCTTTCAGCAGATCCGGATTTTCACGCTGGTGTTTCTGGGGCTGTGCGCTGTGGTAGCGATATTCAGCGTTGCCAAGAGCTACCGGTTTGCCGAGCGCCAGCGGGAGAAGATCTATGTGCTGGATCAGGGCAAGTCACTGATGGTGGCCCTGTCGCAGGATCTGAGCCAGAATCGTCCTGTCGAAGCCCGGGAACATGTCCGTCGGTTCCATGAACTCTTCTTCACGCTGGCCCCGGACCGTGCGGCCATTGAGAGCAACATCACGCGGGCGCTGTTTCTCTGCGATAAGAGTGCCTATCACTATTCGCAGGATTTGCAGGAAAAGGGCTACTACAACCGCATTGTAGCCGGCAATATCAACCAGACCTTGCAGATTGACTCCATGTCGTGTGATTTCGACCGATACCCTTACCGCATCACGACGTATGCCCGTCAGATGATTATCCGCGAGAGCAACATCACCGAGCGGTCGCTTGTCACGCGCTGCAATCTGATCAATTCGGTGCGCTCGGACAACAATCCGCAAGGATTTACGATGGAGCGTTTCGAGATTCTTGAAAACCGCGACCTGCGGGTCTATGCCCGATAGCCATGATACGACGAGGAATGAATCACCTGGGCGCCTGGTGTGAAGCACAACTTCGGCGTCTGTGCGAGGCCATGAGTCCCGACCTGCGGCTCTATGTCATCATCGGAATGTTGCTGCTCTTTGCGGCCTTGTCTCTCTACACGACGTTGTCTGCGATCGGCAACATTGGACGCAGCAGCGGGAGTACGTTGGAGATCGAACACCTCCGATATCTTGAACTTGAACAACCGTCCGGAGCGGACAGTCTCCGTACACAAACCCCTGAAAACCATGAACGAAAAACAGCAGAATAAAGGACCGAAGCAGGAGTCGGAGAAGCCGAAGGCCCTGACTCCGCAGCAGATCCACCAGCGTCGCAAGCTGTTGGTTTACCCGGCGTTGTTTCTGGTCTTTTTTGCAATTCTGTGGCTGATTTTCGCCCCTTCGGACGCGCCGGATCAAGAGCAGAAGAAAGGACTCAACACGGAACTTCCAACCCCGGAGCAGAGCGGTATTGTCTTCGACAAGCGGGATGCCTATGCACAGCAGGAGATGCAGGCGAAACAGGAAGCCAAGATCCGTACTCTTGAGGATTACGCCTTCTCGCTGGATGACGAATCCGGATACGAAGAGGCTTCGACTCCGGCAGCGACCGGAGTGAATCCCCGACTGGGAGGCTATGAATCGTCGGGAGCCTTGCATGCGTCGGTCGGAGCATACCGGGATCTGAACACGCAGTTGGGAAGTTTCTACGAGCAGCAGAAAGAGACTCCCTCGGAGGAGGAGTCGAAACTGCTGGAGCGTATCGAACAACTCGAAGCGGAGCTCGAGCAACAGCAGACCGGGACCTCTGCGGAGCAACAACTGGAGTTGATCGAGAAATCCTATCAGTTGGCCTCCCGCTACATGAATGGCAATGGAGGTGCGCAAGCGGTACCCGCGGGAACGACCTCCGGTACCTCGGTAGCGAACCGTAACGGCAGAACAGCCGTGCAACCTGTGCAGCAGGTTCGTCATGAGGTTGTGTCGCTGCTTGCGGCCCCCATGTCGGATTCAGCCTTTGTCGAGGAGTATTCCCAACCCCGGAACTGGGGATTCCACACCGCCGCAGGCGGTACCTCGGCACCGCGCAAGAACAGTATCGACGCCTGTGTGTACCGGACTACTACCGTGACGGATGGTGATGAGATTCCCATCCGCCTGCTGGAACCGATGATGGCGGGTGATGTGCTGATTCCGACCAATACGATTCTGACGGGCACCTCGCGTATCGACGGCGAGCGCATGTCGATCACGATTCAGACCGTGCAGTACGAAGGCAATGTCATTCCGATCGAGCTGCAGGTGTATGATCTGGACGGAGGAGCCGGCATTTCGGTTCCTGCCTCCGAAGAGGTCAGCGCCGTCAAGGAGATTGCGGCCAATGCCGGTTCGGGACTCGGGAGCAGTATCACGATCACGGACGACGCCGGGACGCAGTTGCTTTCGGATCTGGGTCGCAGCGTCATCCAGGGAACCGCGCAGTATATCGGACAGAAGATGCGACAGGTCAAGGTCACGCTTAAAGCGGGCTACCGGGTGTTGCTGCTGCCGCCACTTGAATAGACGCCACTGAAATCCAAATACCAACACAACCACATTTAAAGTACAAGTTTATGAGAAAGATGCTTATGACACTCGCGTTTTGCGGGTGCCTCTCCAGTGCCTTTGCGCAGGAGACGACCACGAAGGCGGCGACCGCGCCGCAACCGGACGAAGGGATGCATTCGCCCTCGACGGGAGACTATTTCAACGGACTGACGCGGCCGCTGACGTTCGACCGGATGATCCCTCCCTATGCGCTGGAGGTCACGTTCAACAAGACCACGCATGTGATCTTCCCCGCGGCCATACGCTATGTCGATCTGGGGTCTGCCGATCTGCTGGCAGCGAAAGCCGATGGTACGGAAAACGTGCTGCGTGTGAAGGCGGCCCTGCGGGACTTTTCGCGGGAGAGCAACCTCTCGGTGATTACGGAGGATGGCGCCTACTACACCTTCAACGTGAAGTATGCCGATGAACCGCAGAAGCTCTCCGTGGAGATGACCGATTTCCTGCATGACGGCGAGGCCGTAAATCGGCCGAACAACGCGCTGGAAATCTACATGAAGGAGCTGGGCAGTGAGTCTCCGATGCTTGTGCGGCTGATTATGAAGTCGATCTACAAGAACGACCGTCGGGAGATCAAGCATATCGGCTGCAAGCGTTTCGGCATTCAGTATCTGCTCAAGGGGATCTATTCGCACAACGGGCTGCTGTATTTCCACCTGCAACTCAAGAACTCGACGAATGTACCCTTCGACGTCGACCATCTGACCTTCAAGATCGTGGACAAGAAGGTCGCCAAGCGCACGGCTATCCAGGAGCAGGTGATCTGGCCGCTGCGAGCCCACAACAACGTGCAGGTTATCCCCGGCAAGTCGAGCGAGCGCATGGTCTTCACGCTCCCGAAGTTCACGATTCCCGATGACAAGCATCTGGTCGTCGAGCTGTATGAGAAGGAGGGAGGACGCCATCAGGACTTCACGGTCGAGAATGCCGACCTGGTCCGTGCCCGTGTGATCGACGAATTAAAGGTCAAGTAAGATGAAACGCGCGGCATTCATACTGGTGTTGGCGTTGAGCCTGACGTTCATTGCGGGAAAGAGCTTTGCACAGCGCGCCTTGCCGGGGATGCGGGGTCTGGAACTCCGCTCGGGCATGGTGGACGGCTGGTATTCCTCGTCGCCGTCGAGCGCCACGGGCTATTATTTCGGACTGGCGATGAGCCGCTACGCGAAAAATGCGAACAAATGGGTTTACGGCATCGAATACCTTAACCGGAGTTATCCCTACAAGAGCGGGCGGATTCCCATGGCTCAGTTTACGGGTGAAGGCGGATATTATTACAAGTTCCTCACCGACGCCTCGAAGACCTTCTTTCTCTATCTGGGAGGCTCGGCCATGGCCGGCTGTGAGACGGTGAACTGGGGAGACCGTCATCTTTCCGATGGCTCGACGCTCCAAAGCCGGGATCGCTTCATCTATGGTGGTGCCATTACGTTGGAAGCCGAAGCCTACCTTGCAGATCGGATCATTCTCTCTGTCTCGGGCCGTGAACGGGTGCTGTGGGGCACAACCTCCGGGCATTTTCACACTCAGTTCGGCATTGCATTGAAATTTATCATCGACTAACAATCGAACAGTAACCCTTTTTTATTAACTGTCGCGCAAGCGACATAAAAACAATTACTTATATGAAAAAGCTGTTTTTGGCGGCCGGTGCCGCCCTGGCCCTTCTTGCCTCTTGCAACAAGGAAACCGAGATGATGAACCCCGCATCGGAGGCGCGCCCCGATGGTGCTTCGGTAACGATCACCCTCTCTTCGGGCGATGATGCGCAGACCCGTGCCTTCTTCGATGCCACGGCTACGGCCGAGGCGTGGGAGAAGAGCCTCTCGTCGCTCTCGGTCTTCACGTTCAACGCCTCGGGCGATCTGATTCTGCGCCGCGATTTCACGGTCTCGGAACTCGCCTCGAAATCTGCGACCTTCTCGCTTCCGAAGTCGGCGGCCGGAACCGAATGCTCGTTCTATGCCGTTGCGAACTACGACGCTTCGTCGGCCAAGACCCGGTCGGCACTCACGGCTCTCGTGGAGAAGTCGGCCGGAGACTATAACGGGACCTTCGCGGATGTCTCGACCAAGGCGCTGCGCTCGGGCGGCTTCGTGATGTCGGGCTCGACGACCAAGACCGTCGGGGCTGTGAACACCTCGACGCAGGTGGGTATCTCGCTCAAACGCACGGTGGCGAAGGTCGCCCTGCAGACCACGATCGCCCCGGAGTTTTCGGAGAAGTATTCCGGCTCGATCACGATCACCTCGGTGAAGCTCTCGCGCGCCGCGTCGCAGTCGCTCGTCGTGGCCGGCGAGCCCTCGACGGGTGCCATGAGCTACACCCATACCCAGACCCCGGGTACGGCTTCGTCGAAGTACAACAGCCTCTTCTACCTCTATGAAACGGGGACGCTCGATGCCGGAAGCCGCGTGCTGCTGGAGATCAACGCGACCTACGACAGCGACGGCAGCAGCTCGACGAGCGACGACCGCTCGGAGGTGACCTATTCGGTCGAGCTGACGGGCAAGGCCGCGGGTCAGATCCTCCGCAACGGCTACTACCGGGTCGCCGCCAATATAACGGGCCTTGTAGGGCAGGACTGCCAGGTGTCGGTAACGGTTGCCGACTGGGAGACTCCCGTCACGCAGTCGGTTGATCTGGGCGCCTAATCCATGTGTTGCGGGTCCCGCCTTGCCCCGAGGGGTCGGACGGGACCCTTTTTCTAACCTTTCAAACACTGACTGTTATGAAACGAATCCAGCAACTGCTGTTCTATTTGACAGCAACCCTTGTTGCACTGACGGGATGCCGGGAGAGCCTGACCGAGGAGGCCGTGGCGCCTCGCGGTGTGGCGGTCGAGATCGCCGTCCGTCCCGACGGGATGCAGGAGCAGACCCGCTCGACGGACGAGGAGGCGATCGACGATCTGAACTTCTACCTTTACGACAGCCGGGGCGAGCTGCTCCTGCATCGCTACCAGCAGGCGACGACTCTGCGCTTCGAGGTCGTGCCCGGACATTATCGGATGCGCCTTGCCGCCAACCTCGGCCGCGACCTCGGGGAGAACCCCTCGGAAGAGGACTTTCGAATCTCGGGCGCCGAAAGTTACGAACGCCTTCCGATGGCCGCCGAGGAGGAGTTTGACGTTACGGCCGCCGGAGCAAGCCCATCGACCGTCGAGGTCCGTCGGTGCGTGGCCAAGGTCTCCTACGAGATCGACGTTCAGGACCCCAATATCGAGCTTCGCTCCGTGCAACTGATCTCGCTTCCGCGCACTGCGTCGCTCTTCGATCCGGAGGCAGCCCCGTCGTCCGATCCGGCCGACTATACGGACGGCTCCGAGACGACGCTCTCGGGAACGACGGCCTCGGGTGCCTGCTACCTGCTTCCGAATCTTCAAGGCACCGTTCCGTCGATCACGGACCAGCGGCAGAAGAGCCCCGAGCATGCTCCGGAGCACGCCTCGTACCTGCTGATCCGCGCCGCGAACGGCAGCCGGAACCTCCTCTATACGGTCTACCTGGGCGGCAACAACACCTCGGACTTCAACGTCCGGGCCAATGTGCACTACACCTTCCGCATCTCGATCCTGGGCGACGACGAGATCGACACGCGCGTCTACTCCTACTCGATTCAGGTGTGGGATGACTTCGATGACTACCGCTTTGGCGACTATTGCATCTACGAAGGAACGACCCTGCTGCATATCGACGTGGAGAACAACGACGAGGAGCTGCCGCTGAACGGGACGTTCGCCGTCGTGTCGGGCGAGAGCTCGAAGGTCTTTTTCGACGACTTCCATGGCGAATCGGGCCCGGATTTCAAGGTGTACGATCCGAACGGCGCTAATCTCTTCGGCGTCCAGTACAGCCCGACGGTTTACACCTCCACGAACTCCCGCTTTGCTTACCGCATTACGCTGCGGGATCCCTATGGGGTCTGCGGAACCTACGACTTCGAGCATCGGATGGCGAACGTTGTCTACGCCAAACCTTCGGCCGGCGGTACGATCTCGGCCTCGGGGGCCTTGTGGAGCGGTGATACCGGCTCGGGAAGCAGCCTTCGGAGCGTGGCGCTGTGCTACGAACAGGGCTGCAGCCTGACAGCACGCGCCGGTGCGGGGTATCTGTTCGAGGGATGGTACTCGGATAGCGGCTATACGCAACGCCTCTCCACCTCGGCGACCTATGCGTTCCGTCCGCAGAAGACCCGCACGGAACTCTACGCGCGCTTTAAGGCCGCAGCCATCCCGCTGGATGAAGACGGCACGGCCAACTGTTATATCGCCCGCAAACTCAATACGACCTATTCGTTCGACGCCACGGTGCAGGGCAACGGGAAAACGACGACGAACATCCGCCCGCAACGCCTGAACGGGACCTCCGCCATTCTGATCTGGGAAACCGGAACCGAACGTAATGCAATCATCTCGGATGTCTCTTTTGCCGACGGACGAATCACCTTTACCACGGGATCCAAGCGCGGAAATGCTGTCATTGGGCTGCTCGACAGCCGTGGCGATTGTATCTGGTCGTGGCATATCTGGTCCGTGGATTACGATATGGAGAGCTCGGGTCAGACCTATGCCTCCGGAGCGGTATTCATGGATCGGAATCTCGGCGCCGAGACGACGGACTATACCCAACCCGCCTCTCGCGGGTTGTTCTACCAGTGGGGCCGCAAAGACCCGATGATCTACTCCTCGCTGCTTCGTGAGGCCGTCTGGAATGAGCCGTGCCGTGGAGATGTTACGTATGCTCCCGGATATGAATATGAGCTTTGTGATCCGCGGGAATATGATGTTCCCTACGATGTGATGACGATCGAGTGGTCGATTCAGCATCCGACGTGGTACATGTACGACGCCACTTTTGAAGATTGGGAGCCGTGGGAATCGGTATCGGACTGGCTTTATGATTCCAATTCGAATTTGTGGGGCAACCGAACCACCGGTTCGGAGATTATTATGATTACGGACAAGACGATCTATGACCCCTGTCCTCCGGGCTGGCGAGTTCCCGATCTGGAGGATTTCAAGGATATTAGCGTTGCTTCGGCCTCCGTGCCATATTATGCCACGATCTACTGCAACGGCTCACAGACGGCCAAGTACCCGCTGGGCGGATTTCTGAATGGCTCACGCTACGAAAATAACGGAGAGAACGCCTATGTCTATACGGCGTCGCCGTACACCTGGAATGGCTCGAAACTCAACCATTTCGGAGTCGATTGCTCTTCGATCAACATCTCCGGAGCGTATCAAAGCATCTATGCGACCTCCTATTTCCGCTACGGAGCACATCCCGTCCGCTGTGTCCGCGAATAAAAATGACCGAGACGATGAAACGACGACAAACCATACAGATTCTGACGGTGCTGCTCATGGCCTTGTGGGGTTCGCCCCACAAGGCTGCGGCACAGATCTTCGCCGTGCGGGCCAATGCCTTGGCAGCCTGTACGGCGACGCTGAACCTCGGCGTCGAGGTGGCCCTGACGGACCGCTGGTCGCTGGAGGGAGCGCTGTTCTGGAACCCCCTGCGCACGGAGGCGCTTGCCACCTCGTTTCGTGCGGCGCAGCTCGGCGCCCGCTACTGGTTCTACGAAACGCAGGTCGGCCCCTTCGTGGGTGCGCAACTCTCGCATGTCAGTTACCTCGTCGGCCGCCGCACGCGCCGCTATGACGGACGTGCATGGGGTGCGGGTCTCTCCTGCGGCTATTCGTGGCTGCTCTCCAAACGGTGGAGCGTGGCCGTAGAAGGGGGCCTCGGGCTCTTCCATACGAAGGACACCCGCCGTGACCCTACGGTCTCGGACTGGGACGATGAATATATCTACCACACGCGACGCTGGACGCTGGCTCCCTCCCGTCTGGAGGTGTCGTTTGCCTATCTGTTTTAGCCATGAAAGCGCAACGAATGATTCTGGGCGGCGTGCTCGCCGCCGCGATGTGCACTGCGACGGGCTGCTCGGTGGCCACACGCCTGGAACGTCAGCGTGCTGCGGCGCACCTCTCGCAACTGACGCGCGCGGAGCGTCAGGCCCAACAGCAGGACTACCGGCCGCAGGTCGTGCGGCTCCAGCGCGACAGCAACACCTTCTTTCTGGCTCCGGTCGATACGCTGTCCGACGGCGAGCGGGTCATGTCGCTGCAGATCGAGCAGGTGACGGTCGTGGCGAAGGTCCGCTCGGTTCCCGAACGCAACGGACGGGTGCACTTCGACTTCGTGGTTACGCTTCCGAAGCAGTTGCTGGGCAGCAGCCGCAGCGTGGTCATCACGCCCCTGTTGCACAAGCCCGACGGGACCGTTCCGCTGGAGGATCTCGTGATCCGCGGGGGCCGCTTCTCGCTCTTGCAGGAGCGCGACTACTGGCAGTACGAGACCTATGTGCGGCGCTTCCGGCCCGATACGTTGGGGCGGGAGGCGGCCTTCCAGCGCTTCGTGAAGTTTCCCTACCCGGAGGATGCCAGGTTGGATTCGCTGGTCGAGAGCCGCAGCACGATCACTTACTACTACTCGCAGGAGGTTCCGACGGACGAGACCTCGAAGAAGATGCTCATCACGCTCACGGGGAAGGTGCAGGCCGTGGACGACAGCGCCTACCGGCTGCCGCCCTCGGATACGCTGGCCTACCTCGTCTCGTCGATGCTCTCCTTTGTCGATACGCTGCCGCGCTACCGCATCCGCGTGATCGACAAGTACGTCACGGTGGAGGATCGCAACTACATCCGTTTCTTTGTGGGCGACACCCGGGTGGTGGATACGCTGGGCGACAACGGCCGCGAGCTGGAGAAGATCTCCGGCCTGATGCGCCGGATCATCGAGCAGGAGGAGTTCTACGTCGATACGATCACCCTCACGGCCTCCTCCTCGCCGGAGGGCCGCTACGCCTTCAACGAGCGCCTCTCGCGGGGGCGTGCCGAGGCGCTGAAACGCTACCTGGTGCGTCGTTACGGCCGGGGTATCGACATGCTGCTGACGGTGCGGTGGGTCGCCGAGGCGTGGCCCGAGCTGATGAACCGCATCCGCACGGACCCTGCGCTGACGAACCGCGAGGCGATGCTGGAACTCGTCTCCGCGGAGCGGAATCCGGACCGACGCGAGCGGCTGCTGTGCGAACGTTTCCCCCGGGAGTACGCCTATTTGAAGGAGGTGATCTACCCGCAGCTCCGCACCGTGGATTTCCGCTACAACCTCCGCCGCAAGGGGATGGTCAAGGATACGATCCACACCACGGAGCTCGACACGACTTATGCCCGGGGTGTGGAATTGCTGCTACGGCGTCAGTATGCCCGGGCGCTCTATATTCTCAACGACTACAACGACCGCAATACGGTGGTGGCACACCTCTCGATGGACCACAACGAGCGGGCGCTGGAGCTGCTCTCGACGATGCCGACGGATGCCGTGACGGAGTACCTGCGTGCCATTGCCTGCTCGCGGCTGGGTCGCAAGGCCGAAGGGCGCGAACACTTTCTTGAAGCCTGCCGCCGGGATGAACGCATGGAGTATAGGGGCAATCTGGACCCCGAAATTTCTGAACTTTTGAAAGAGTAAAAACGATGAAACGCAAACGCATAATAACGATTCTGACCTACGTCCTGCTGGCCGCAGCCTGGGGCGCGATCTTTGTCTCGCTTTTCACGGCCTGCAACATCTATGAGGATACGGCGGTCGAGATCATCCGATGTCCCACAATAGATGCGGACACGGTAATGATTCCCGATTGGGAAGATGTGCCGAACAATTCGGTCGAATACTAAAATCCAAAAAGATGAGACGTTTGAAAAGATGGCTGGCGCTCTGCGCCGGCATAGCAATGACAAGCGTGCTGACTGTTGCATGCGATGAGAACCTGAACATTCAGCAACGCTATGGCTTCACCCTTGAGACGATGCCCGTACAGAAGCGTCTCGGTGTGGGCGAGACAGCAGAGATACGCTGTACGCTGGTTCGTGAGGGAGAGTATGACGAGGCCCGATATACGATCCGCTATTTCCAACCGGACGGCGACGGGGAGCTGCGCATGGACGACGGGACGGTCTTCCTTCCGAACGACCGTTATCCGCTGGATCGAACCTCATTTCGCCTCTATTACACTTCGCTGAGCGAGGCTCAGCAGGTGATCGACGTCTATGTCGAGGATAATATGGGACAAGTGGTGCAAAAGAGCTTCACGTTCCAGAATGACACCGACACGGGTGAGTAATGAACCTGCGACGCCCGGCAATTCTGTCGGGCGTCTTTAATACAAAAGAAAGATGACACCACAGGAAAAGGCAGACATTGCTCTGCTCGAACAAGATCAGACCTATAAGGATCTGCTGCGCACCTTGCCTCTCGAACGGCGCACGAAGTCTGTATGCGACCATGCCGTCCAGATGTCGGGAGCCAATATTCGCTATGTACCACGGGCGCTGCTTTCACGGTCGCTGTGCCTCCGTGCCATTCGCGACTGGGCTTTTGCCTTCGATTATGTTCCCGAGGAATTGAAAACGGCGTCGATGTGCCGGGAGGCAGTGCGACATTATGGTTCGGCTCTGAATTTCGTGCCGGACAAGTATCGCACGGCATCGTTGTGTATGCTTGCCGTGCGCCATGATCCGTGGGCCTTGACATTTGTTCCCGACAACATACTTACCGCGCAGATGTGCGAGACGGCTGTCAAGGGCGACGGACTTGTGCTGAAATATGTTCCCAAGGCGCTGCGCACGCCGGAGTTGTGCCGGGAGGCTCTGAATGCGGAGCCGTTCACGCGGGAGATGCTACGCAGTGTTCTGGAAGATATTCCCTTCCCGGAGGTTTGTTTGGAGGGCTTACAGAAGTACCATCGGCAAGGCTACAACCTCATGGAACTCATGGCCGGGATTGATCCCTCGGCACTTACAGAGCAGGTCGCGCTATACGGGGTTCAGACGGATCCGATGTGTTTGCTGGTTCTTCCGGCGCATTTGAGAAGCGAAAAGATCTGCCTGGAGGCCGTCCGAGGAGACGGCATCCTGCTGCATGATATTCCCGAGGCGCAGCGCAGCGCCGCATTGTGCGAGGCGGCGGTGATGAACAGCGCCGGAGCCTTGCTCTATGTCCCGGACAAACTGCATACACGGGATCTGTACCGGAAGGCGTTGGCCGCGGATCCCGCGGCTATCCGTTACTTCAAGCCGCAACTGCTGACCCGGGAGGATTGTGAGATGGCATACACCCGATCGAAGGATTGGGATATTGTTCGCTTCATTCCGTATCCCGATCTGCTTGAGCGTATTCTGGATGAATACTGTGATTCGTACAGCAAGACACAGAATTTCCTCAAGAATATCAATCCGGAAGTCATGACGTTGCGTCTTGCCGAAAAGATCTTTCTGAAAGAGCCCGAACTGTTCTATGCGCTTCCGGAGCGACTTCGGGATCGGTCGCTCTGTGATGCGGCCGTGATGACCGACGGTATGAATCTGCACTATGTTCCCGAGGCGCTCAAAACCGAGGAACTGTGCCGAACTGCCGTAAGGAGGTGCCCGTATGCCATCGAGTATCTTCCCGAGACGATGAAGAACGAGGCGTTTTATGCCTCGATGATCGAAGAGAATCCGCGGATTCTGCGGGGTGTTCCCGAAGCGGAACGCACGGAAGCTCTGAACCGTCTTGCCTTCGAGCGGAGTTATCTGCGCGATCCTTCGGATTACTCGGCCCTCGGAGCGATCACACGTCCGGAACTTTTGATGCAGGTGCTGCATGAGGAGCAGGATCCACAGAAGATCGACCGGTTGCTCAACCTCATTCCGCGGCGCATGGTAAGCGAGGAGATGGCCTATGAGGCGATACGGAAAAACAGCCGCTGCCTTCATCTTCTCGCCCTGGAGATCATCTCGAAACGTATCGCCGAGAGCGCCGTGCGTGAGGATCCGCAGGCTATTCAGTGGGTTCCGCAACATCTGCGGACTCCCGAGATGTGTCTGTACGCGGAATCGAACTATCTGCATTTGAGAATTTATGTCCCCGAGTCGGTGGCAAAGGGTGACAACATCTACTCTTTCCATCGACGTGTCGATCAGACGCTGCGACAGCCTCTCGACTATGCGCAGTATAAGATCCTCTACACCGGAGGTTCGGTCGTTGTGGATGATGTTACGACGCGGGCCGGATATGTCGGCTGTTGTCGGGTTACTTATGACAGGAAGAAGGATGAATTCAGCTTCCAACAACTGACGCGGCAGCAGGAGCAGACCTTCCGCGTAGTCCGTATGCGGAAGACACAACGGAAGATGAAACTTTAATTTTCGTGACGATGAACAACATGGAAAACAGCTCTCGGATTCAGTCCGAGGAATCCCTTCATCCGGGCGATGTCTTCATGATGTTTGCAACGGATGGAAAGGTTCAGGTAACATCGGCCAACGGTCGTTTTTTCAGAAGTTTCGAACATTTCTCGATACACTGTGCGACGGCTCTTCTCAATCAAATGCGGCCGCCGTATGGCAACAGCTTTTTTGTCCATTGGCGCTTTGAGAATCCCGCATCCGTGTGGGCCGGAAACGAAAACATTTCGATCTACCCACGCAGGCTGCTGCAGGCCGTTCGGGATCAGGGCCTGCGGCCGCGGGCTACGAGACGTCTCTATCCGTTGCTCTATGGCATTCAAAAGGGGTGCGATACCCGTCAGATGGCGGATTTGTATGACAATCACGACTATCTGGAGCGTGTCCGTCTCTACGAGGGTTCGAATGTCGAAGAACGTCCGCTGTCGTACCGGGGTATCGAGACCGATGCGGGCGTTCTTTTCTTCAACAGCACCCCGCACGGCGAGTCGCTTTACGGTGATTATCTGCGTTTTCTTGCGGATCATCTCAACCATCCGTGCATGGACCTTACCAACGTTCGCACGTTGGAACTGCTGCCCGACGAGACGCTTCGTTCAAAGGTCAACCCGCCGGTTGACGCCCTTGGGTCCGGGAGTATGGAGATGATCGGTCGCAGACCTTCCGTGTACCATGCGGAGCGGGATCAGCTCGGGATCTACACCGAGCTGCGGCGCTTTGATCTTTCTCCGAAGGAGGCGAATTTCGTTCGTCTGTCAAGCTGCATAAAAAGCCGATTTCCGGGAAGTTCTCGCACTTTGATTGAAGGAAAGGTACAGGTCGAATTATCCGCTGAAAAGTCCTCGCAAGAACTTCAAATAAACAGCAATATTGACCATAATAACAATCAAATGCGTGGTAATGGTATAGGGCGGCATCTGCCTGATGTCGCGAAGCGTCTTTCGCAGCGTTCCGTCAAAAATAAGGGGATCGTTCGATAATCTTTCATTTTTATGGAGTCAATCTGTTTTTGGATTATTCCATGAAGAGGACAATAGGATACGAGAGTGATCGTTTTTTGTATAAAATAAGAGTTGAGATCAAAAAATATCGCTATCTTTGTGATACTATGGCAAAGTCAACGGTGAAAATACTCCGAGAATTTTATCGGCAACAGGGCAAAGAGCAGGAAACGGTCTTGAACCCGGATGAAGACACGCAGGAACTGGTAAAGATTCTGAGCGTCGAGAACCCTGTGGTTCGTCTGGCCAAGCGACGTAAGTTGAGTTTTATGACAACCGAAGAGGACCGTATTGTCGTGGTTCACCCGGACAATACCCGTGAAGATGTTGGCCAGGTTAAACTCAAAGACATTCCGGTTAGAGAACGAACAATCGCTTTTGAGTGATGGGGCAGAAGCGGTTGCGAATTTTTGCGGGTCCGAATGGATCTGGGAAATCCACTATTTTTGATGTGGTGAGTGCAGTTGTGCGTTGTCCGTATTATGTGAATGCCGATTTGATCGAGAAGGATTTGCGTACCAAAGGCCGCTTGTCATTCAATGATTTTTCCATTATCGTCAGCGAAGAGGAATTAAAAACCGGATTTCAGGCCAGTGGCTTGTTTGCCAAGACGGGACACGGGCAACAATTGCTCGACACGCTGAAAGTGCATCTCAATGTACTGAATATACCGGAGCCTGCACTGATAGATTCCTATTTTGCGGCTTTTGTTGCAGAATTTCTCCGTTTGAAGATGTTGAATGTCGTGGAGACATTCACCATTGAAACGGTTATGTCTGACAGCCGCAAGTTGGATTATATTCAGCTTGCCAAGAGTATGGGTTATCGGATCTATCTCTATTTTGTCTCCACGAAAGATGTTACGATCAATATAGACCGGGTTCGTTTCCGAGTGGAAGTAGGGGGTCATGATGTTCCGGAGGAGAAGATCCGCAAGCGATATGAGGGGTCTTTGCGTAATCTGCGGCGAGCGATTCAACTTGCCGATCGAGCCTATTTTTTCGATAACAGTATTACGGACGAATATGTGAAGACCTTTTTTGCGGAGTATGATGGCTCTAAACATCAGATCCATTTCCGGGCAGATCACTATCCATGGTGGTTTGAAAAGTACGTTATAGGCCAATAATCATTATTATTCAGAGTCAAAGGACGCTCTAATGCGAGAAGCATTGGAGCGTTTTTTCATTTGCAGGTCCTGCATGAGTGTTCTGTTTACGGCACAGATCCTTCAACCTAAATAAAGATATTGCAGAACCGTGAATTTGGCGTATCTTTGCAGAACCTCGACGCAAATAGTGTCGAGGCGACATAGGGAAGAACACATTATTCGTGAGGTATTGAAAACAGCCAATTTCTAATCCACTCACACTTTAATGGATGGTTCTCTTCTTGCAAGTCCTGTCTATATGCACAAGCATATCGGCTAAAGGGCGCGGGGAGAAATTATCTATCGAGTGGATGGGCGCTGGCTGTGCCTCAATGCCGGTAAATAACAATTCTTGCGCCTCTTTTTTTGTTTATAAAACTCGAAGGATATGAAAGTACAAGCAGGACAGGAACAGACACGCGCGAGTGTTTACGAATCCCTATCTCGTCAAGCTATGCGCCACGGGATTGTATTTCATAGCGATCATTTAGTCTATCGGGATAGGGCTGGGGCCCCGATAGAGATCTGTTATCGCGACATATTTCGTATAATCACGACGTCGCTGTATATTGGGATCATGCAGAATAATGGGTTTCTGCATATCTTTATGTGCAACAGCGATCGCAAGGTATTTATTGATCTTCATGTGGGAGATGCCCGGGAATTGACACAAGAGCAGATCACCCCGGAACAGATTTCGGAAAATATCAGCCGCGAACTGGCAAAGATCATCGAGCGCCATACGAACGGCGCGGAATGATTCCGGCGGCATCGAGGCCACAGCCCTCGATGCCGCCGGGGGCAAATTCATTTTTAAGGGTTATTTTCTGCAAATGGCGTGTACGGGCGAATTCTCACGCAGCCATTTGACGATCGCCTCCATGTTGTATTCGGAGGTGATGACGGCCATGTCTTCGCCAATTTGCGTGAAACGGCTGCTTTCGTAGGAATCAATCCACTCTTTCAAGGTTTCGACGCCCCACGCCACGGGGTCATCGAAGATGCGCTTCTCGAAATCGGGAATCTTCTCGGCGAAAGTTACCACGCAGGTCTCGTAATTCGGCTCTTGGGGTTCGGGCAGAATCCGCAGGTTTTCGAGTGATCCGAACTCGTCGCACTTACGAGCCCAGTTCCACTCTTCGGGGTAGAGATACTCGCCCCAACGCTGGGGCGTGTCGAACTTTACTTTGACTCTTACGCAATATGTGTCCTTGTCAATGGCCTCAATGCGGCCTTTTATCCTCATTCCGAATCTGACAATTTCGCATCGTTTTCCAATCAGATTTTCATTTACTTCCGAAGTTTTCATAAAGCGTCGGTTTAGATAAGTTCGACTTCCGTGTTGGTGATGTTTGCCCGGAACAGTCCGTCGCAGTATATGGCGCGGCTGTTCCTCCAATTTCCGCGGCGGCGAATCATCGCCGTCGCGGGCGGGGCAATTTCGATGCTCGTTGTCGCGGCATCGTCCCCGAAGGTGATCTCCGCCTCGCAGTTGCGCCACGTCTCGAAGGGCGTGCGAAAACCGTTCATTCCGTCGAGCAGGAAAAGCGCCTCGCGGACTTTGACAATGGCCTCGGGCGACGGGGTGTCCGTGCCGTGATAGTTGATTTTCATGGCTGTAAGGTTATGCGACAATACGTTCCTGGATGAGAGACATGTTCCGGTTCACGAGGTCGATGATCTGCGCATGGTATTGGGTGTTTTGATTGCAGACCCCGCGGCTTTGTACGACGGTCAATTTGGACAGCGATACCTCGACCGTTTCGATGCGCTTGCCGTCGATGGTTGCCGAGAGGATCAGCGAATCGTCCTTGCGGTAGTACCCGTTCGAGTACACGCAGTGGTGCATGGCCTCACCCTCGGCGAAGAACTCCCGGACGCTTTCCAAGACATGGATGCAGATCTTCTCATCGTGGAATGAAAGCCCGAAGAAACGGGCCTTTGCCTGCTGATAGGCTTCTTCGCATTCGAGAATGAGGGCTTCCCGCTCGGCCTTTCTCCTCTCTTCGCGGTGGCGGTTCAGTTTGACCACATAGCGGTCGTGCTCCTCGCGCAGATTCTCCGGACAGACGTATTTGGGGCTGTGGAGATCTTTGCCCAACTCCCAAAGTGCATCAAGGTAGTCGCACCAAAGGGAGGCATCCTTGACGATGTAGCCGTTGCGTGCGACGATGCGGATCGAGGGCCAATACCGATCGAAGTTCCAGCCCGATCTTTTCAAGTAATGACGCAATAACTCCTCTTGTCCGATTTTCATCAGCGTTTCGGCGCGATTGTCCATCAGCAGGGCGACGAAGTAGTCAGTCGTATTGATGTCATGCAGGACTTTGCGGCATCCGTGTTGCTTTAATTCGGGGATCAGATTGATGCGCGGATATACGTCGTAGGTGTAAATTTGCCCGTATGCCCACGTTTCATTGCGCAATTCAAGATCCGAGGAGTAGATCCACGAATCGCAATATCTCGTTCCCCACGCCCGTAAACGTGCCATCGTGCAGAACTTGCCGTTCGGAGCAATCCACCGTTGCATGACCTCGTTCAGATAATAGCGTGGGGTCTTTCCAATCTTGGCGTAATAGTCCACCATGAATATGCGGATGACTTGCAGGCCGTCGGAGGTGGTTATATAGGCCGCATATTCGCGTTGCTTGAAGTTGAGTTTGCGGGTGTCCTCGATCAGGAGTTTCGTTCCGCAATGCGGGCAGACGCACTGTTTATGTTTGGTCGTGTTGTGAAATACCTCTCCGCAGTCGAGGCAGGTGATCTCGCCTTTGCTTGTGCGGCGGCCTATCGGCTCGACAACATGGGTAAAGGCCCACCGGATCTGTGCCGGGGTAAGATTGGGCAATTTCTTGCTCGCTTCTACAACCTTATGCTGGAATTTCGTTCTCGGTTTCATGGTTAAAAGAGTGTTGGGGTGTTGGACTTGTCGTTGGTGGCTTTCTTTGCCTGCGGGTGTTTGGTCAGTTGTGCATAGGCTTCCTGGGTGGCACGTCGCATCGCTTCGCGCCGGGCCTCGGCCTTCTCCTCTTCGGTCAGTTCGATGGTGTGGTTTACGATGACACGGCATTCGCGGTGCTTGCCGACCTCGATGTCGTCTTCGTCATAGTAGTGCAGGGCAAGGGCATAGATCTCGTCGTCAGCGAATCCGTTTCGGCCGCTTTCATAGACGCAATCGAGGATGTAGTCGCAACATTCGTCGATGTTCTTCTTGGGGTTCTCGTATCGCGGACGGAAGAGTTCGTCTTCCTGCGCGCGGCATTCCAGATAGTGCTGGATGGTGCGCTTGAAATAGTCGGTAGCTGTGTGCTGTGCCATGTTCATTCGTGTGTTGGGTTGTTATTGGATGCGGTACATGCCGTTTCGGGAATCGAAGCGCACGTTGCAGAAGATGAAGTCGGGGTTGTCGATGCCTCCCGCCGTGGTTGTGGCCTTCGCATTGCGGGCTTTGATCCACTCGGCGAGGAAGTCGCGGAAGATCGCGCACCCGAGATTGGAGGTCAGATGCTTGTAGCGGAGGCCGTTTACCTCGATCAGTACATAGGGATAGAAGTAATAGAACCCCTCGGAAGCCTCGGGCGAGACGATGCCGATGTCGAGGACGTGAACCGGGTAGAGCCCCTCGGAGATTGCCGTGGCGTTGTCGCGCCGGGCCTGCTCGCGGAGCAGTTCAAGGTAGTAATCCTTCTTGACTTGGAAGGTCTTGAACGAGGCGATCCATTCGCGTACACGGGTCTCGAATCCTGCCATGCCGTTCGATACGAACAGTTTGATGCGTCCGTCGATGAGGATTCCGTAATCGGTCGTCCCGGACCACTTGCCCGTACATTTTGATGCGGTGCGCGTCCATGTTGTGCCGCCGAGCAGTCTGACCAACTCGTTCACGGCTGTTTTGGTGCTGTTCTTCATGTCTGTGCGGTGTTTGCGGTTGGATATACCGGGGCGGGCGTCCCGCCCCGGTGATGGTTGCCTATGCTCCGATCAAGGCTTTCACCTGCTCGCTTCGGGTCTTGGGGAAGATCCACCCGGCACGCTTCTCGCCTTCATGCGTGAGACGGCTGTTAAAACGACCTCCGAGTGCGGCGAGCGCATCCTTGATCGGGCGGGTATCGCCGAAGAGGGCGATGGCCTTTTCCGAGTAATCCACGATCATAAACTCACCCTTGATGACGATCTGCCCGTCCTCGGGGTTGGGTTCGGCGGCGGGTTCTTTGAGGCGGATGTTTGCCTCGTCGCCTGCCGTGTAGCCGAACTCCCGGATCGTGTGTTCACGGTCGTAAACGGGGACTTTCTGAATGATCCACCCGCTGTAACGGCTCTCTCCGAGGTAGTAACCGCCGCCCATCGAGTATTTCTCGCGGTGTTCGTACTCCTCATTGGGTTCACTCAAATAGGCCGTTTCGGGCATGTTGGCGGCATACTTGCGCATCTCGGAGAAGAGGTCGCGCGTGTGGCGGGAGAAGCCCAAAATCACGGTGCGCACGGTTCTGCTGGAAAAGTAGTCGGTCATTGGGTCGCTCTCGTCCTCTCTCAATCGGGCGACGATCATCGCCTTTGCGTCGAGGGGCAGGATTTCCGCAAGGCGCTTGCGCCCGATGGCGGCCTGCTCGTCGGCTCGCTTGCGCTCGGCCTCGGCTTTCTCGGCTTTGATGCGTGCCTTCTCTTGGGCTTCGGAGGCAAGGGCGGCGACCTCCATTGCGTCCATCTGTTCGTGGTTCACGTCGTCGTAATAGAGGCCGATTCCGTACTTCTTGGACAAGGGTTCGAGGATGTCCGTGCGGCGGATCTCCTTCGTGTCGAGGTTTACAAGGTGGTAGAGGTATCCGTTTGCCGTGTGCTCGACTTGGAAGATGACATAGCGATCCTGCAACATGTAAGGGCCGAAGCCGATAACGATCTGATTCTCTTGGGCAACTTGGATTTCGGTGTCGGTGGTCGTACCTCCGAGCAGGGAATAATACTTGGACATGGTGTTGTGTGTTAAGATGTTAGCAGATGAGTGTGAAGAGGAAGGAAAAGAGAGCGATCAGCACGACGAAGGAGAGCAGGCAGGAGAAGATACCCCGCAGGAGGTTAGAGCAGAAGAGAACGGCCAAAACGACCCAAAGAAAGCCATTCCCGAAGAGGTGGAAGCCGAGGACTGCCGCCCCGAGTTGAGCCGCCGCCCGTGCCCCCGAACCGATGCTGTGTGGAAGGTTGGAGGTTTTCTGGTTCCTGTTATTTTTCGTTGTGCTTTTCATAACCTTCGACTTTTTTTTTATGCCGTAGCGGAGCCGGTATGGATGGTATCTTGGTTCAGGAGCTTTGCAAGGCCGGGCTTAGCCCGAGCAAGATTTTTGCGCCAAATACGCTCGCCCGCAGGGAAAGAGGAAGATTTTGCGCAAAACCCCCGTGGGGCTTGATCTTGAGCGGGCGTGAAGCCCGAAGATACCTTCGCTGCTGAACCGAGATACCTTCCATCCGGTCCGGGAAGGTTGATATGAAGGAGGAGAAGGTTATAAGAAAAGGACTACGAAAAATGCGAACGCAGGTAATGGTGATTATTCTTTAATCACTGCGGAATGCATGTCTGCATTCCGACTGTTAATCATTTGATGTTTGCGATGAGTTTAGACATAATAAAAAAAGAGCAACACCCGACGTGTTGCTCTTATGATAATTGATCTAACTAATAGGCTCAACTTACAGGATATTGATCGTTTGCATCAACCTGCATGACGACCATTTTGTGCTGCGGACGGTAAAGTAGCCATTTCCGGAAGGCTTCGGATTCCATGCTGCGCACCCTAAACGACAATGCTGCAATTATCTCCAAGTTGTAAAGATCCGCATGGCCGGAAATTCGATGCGTGTAGTATTCGTTCACTTGCTTTGACTTGTAGATCGAACGAATATTGCTGCTGATGGCTGCCACAAAAACTCCGAACAGTCGCGCAATTTCTGATTGCGTCATCCAAACCGTCCCATCCTGTGAGAGAAGAACCGTAACACGGTTGTTTTCTACGTCGATGGTTATTGAACCGAATTTTATCTCGTGTGTATCCATAATTATGTCGCAAAGCTTTTATTTATATAACATTAGTCGTGCGGCGGTTTCGTGTGCCGACATGATCGAGTTTTTGAGCCAGTAACTCCATATCCTTACTGACTTTACGGTCTGTGATCCTGGCGTAGATCTGCGTGGTGCGGATATTCGTATGACCGAGAATCTTTGAAACGGTTTCGATGGGCACGTCGTTGGCCAGCAGCACCGAGGTTGCGCAACTGTGCCTTGCCATATGGAAGGTCAGTTTCTTGTTTATCCCGCACATGGCGGCAATCTCCTTCAGATAGTCATTCACCCGCTGGTTGCTGATTACGGGCAGCAGTTTTCCATCGGGGAGCTTACCCTTGTACTTTTTCAGGATGGCAATCGGAATATCCAGCAGACGGATCGATGCCGTTACCTTGGTCTTGTGCCGTTTGCGGATGATCCAGAGGTTGCCGTCGAAGCCGGTGCTGATGTCGTCGGGCTGCAGCTCGCAGACGTCAATATAGGAGAGTGCCGTGAAGCAACTGAAGATAAACAGGTCGCGGACCTGTTCAAGCCGCCGGGAGGGGAACGTGTGGTGGTAGATGGCCATAATCTCCTCCATGGTCAGGTACCCGCGGTCGGTGCGCTCGAACTTGACCTTGAAGTTTCCGAAGGGATCAACGAAGAGCATACCCGTATTCTTGGCGAAATTGACCACGGTGCGGAGCCGCTGAACGAATTTCATGGCCGTGTTGTGGTTGCAGCCGTGGACATTTTCGTTGAAGAGCAGGAAATTTTCGACGAACAGGACGTTGATATCCTTCAGCGGCATGTCCGACACGGAATACTTGTATTTGATAAACTCTTCGAGCCGGCGCCTGGTCAGCTCGTAGCGCCAGTAGGTTTTGTTGGTCGGATCCATCTTCACCTTCTGGAGATACTGCTCGTTGTGCTGAGCGAAGAATTCAAGAATGGTGCGCGTTTTTTCGGTTTTTCCCAGGTAGGCGTCTCTGACTCGCTCGGCCGTGACATAGCCGTCCGTTTCGAGCAGCGAGTGGTATTGCTTCTGGATTGCCATTCGGATATCGTCCAATAACGAATTGATTTGCAGCGCTTCAGGACCTCTTCCGGTTACTTTTCCCCGGGGTACATCCCATAGATCGGGAGCGACTTCCAGTTTCGTGTAGAATTGGATCTTGTCTTGATCGATGGTAATACGGGCAATAATCGGCGCTTTCCCGCTCTTTTTTAAGGCCGCTCTCTTTACGAAAAAGAGTACTTTGAATGTGTTTCTCATAATCCCATTTTTAGAATTACAAAGTTAAATTAAATAGTTGTAAATGAGATTTGTACGGCACAGACAAAAGGCGACAAAAGGGAGCCAATTTGCGACTTCTGGTGACCTAAAATCGGTAAACAAAAAAAGGTCACGATTTGGACACTGGAATTTGTCGGAAATTGGCTTTTCGGTGTCCGTAAATGGCTGAATCCAGAAATGAAAAAACCTCGCAAAACACTGATCTTGCGAGGTTTGGCGGAATTCTGTCCGGATTTGTCCGGATAAGGCGTGAACCCGCTGGGGCTCGAACCCAGGACCCCAACATTAAAAGTGTTGTGCTCTACCTGCTGAGCTACGGATTCTCC
>CALUNH010000030.1 GCA_944321965.1 uncultured Alistipes sp. | reverse complement strand
TGGCTCCCGACCTACGGCAACACGAAGGGCGTACAGTACATCGCCCTGATGGCGCAGAACTGGTGGAAGAACACCTCGGCGGTGAATTCCGATACCGACGGCTGCTGCTGGATCCTTTCGAACCTCTCCACGGCGGGCTATACGGGGCAGATTTCGCTCCAGTTCACGGCGTCGAGCAACACGCTGGGCCCGATGTACTTCCAGATGGAGTGGGCCGAGACGGACGATGCCAAGGAGTGGACCCCGATCGGCTACGAGTATGTCGCCTCCAACTGGCACAGCTGCATCCATGCTCCCGAGTACCTCTTCGTGCTCCCCGACGAGTTGAAGAACCGCTCGAACTTCTCGATCCGCCTGCGCGCCACGCGCCAGCGCAACGCCAGCGACAACGAGGATACCGCCGAAGGCACCAGCCGTCTGGGTATCATCCGCATGTCGTGCCTGGATATGTAGAACCCGAAAAACGCATGAAAAGAGTATGAAATATTCGTTGTATCTGTTGAAAATATTCCTGTTGGCGACCTGTCTCTGGTCGCTGACAGGCTGCTCCGAGGAGGAGCCGCAGGAGTTCGTACAACCCGACCGCCTGGTCCGCAACCTCTATCTCGCCTCGGTGATGAGCGTCTACGAGGGGCAGCAGATCACGCTGCAGGGCCGGGGTTTCGAGGCGGGCGACCTCCTGTCGTTCCGCGCGGAGGGGCTGCGCATCGAGATGCCCGTCGGCGACGTGACGGCCAAGACGGCCCGTGTCGTCATCCCTTCGGAGCTGGTCCGCGGCACCTATGACGTCTACGTGGTCCGCGGGGCTGCGGAGCAGTATGTCACCACGGTCCGGATCTACCTGACCATCGACCAGGAGGTCCCCGACAAGGAGGGCTGCAACCTCAAGGGCATTGTCTATTGCGGGGACCGGGGCGTGGCCGGCGTGCGGGTTTCCGACGGTATCGAGACCACGGTGACCGATGAAAACGGCTTCTATTGGCTCGCATCGGCCAAGTCGCTGGGCTATGTCTTCATCACGCTGCCCTCGGGATACGAACCTGCGGTCTTCGACAGCGACATGATGGGATTCTGGGCCGGATTCACCGCCGGGGCCGAGGTCTGCGAGACGCACAATTTCGAACTCGTGGAGGTCGATAACGACCGTCACGTGATGCTGGTGGGCTCCGACCTCCATCTGGCCGACAAGCAGAACGACCTGAAGAGCTTCAGCAACGGATTCCTGGCTGAAACGCAGGCCTTCGCCGAGTCGAGTTCGCTGCCGGTCTACTGCCTGATCGCGGGCGACATGACCTGGGACCGCTATTGGTACGACAACGACTTTGCAATGACCGACTACAAGCGTCTGCTGGCCTCCAGCGGCTACACGGTTCCGGTTTTCCACGCGATGGGCAACCACGACAACGACCCCTATGTCACGGGCGACGTACCGGGGCAGACTCCCTACTGCAATACGCTGGGCCCGAACTACTACTCGTTCAACCTCGGGCGCGTGCACTATGTGGTGCTGGACGACATCGACTGGATCAATACGGGCGGCGCGGAAGGCGTCGTCGGAGCCCGCGACTTCAATGCGCTGGTTTCGCTCTCCCAGATGGAGTGGCTGGCCGACGACCTGGCTGCCGTGGAGGACAAGACGGCGCCGCTGGTCATCTGCCTCCATGTCCAGCTCCACGGAAACTACAACGCCTCGTTCACCAACGTCCCCCGCATGTCGAGCACGACGGGCGGTACGGCAGCCCTGCTGAAGGCTGTCGAGGGCTTCTCCAACGTGCACTTCATCACGGGCCACACCCACTACAACAGCACGATGGTCATCGATGAGGGGATCATCGAGCACAATACCGCCGCGGTGTGCGAAACCTGGTGGTGGAGCAGTTTCTACTCCAACCGTGCGATCTGCGTGGACGGAACCCCGGCCGGTTACGGCGTCTACACCTTCTCGGACAAGGAGGTCGAGTGGTACTACAAGGGAATCGGCGAAGATCCCGGATACCAGTTCCGCAGCTACGACATGAACGTGGTCAAGGCCCATCTGAACACCAACCTCTACAAGTCCTACCTCTCGAAGTATCCGAGCCGCACGAACGGCGGGTACGACTATGCGTCGGTCGGGGAGAACGAGGTCTTCATCAACGTCTGGAACTACGATCCCGAGTGGCGTGTCGAGGTCTTCGAAAACGGCGTCTCGCTGCCGGTCAAGCGGCTGCTCCAGCGCGACCCGCTCCATACGATCGTCTTCGACATCCCGCGTGTGGAGCACGGTGCCGATGCCACCTCCGATTGGGCCTCCTGTGCCATGTCGCACATCTTCTCGGTGACGGCATCCAGTGCGACCGGCACGCTTGAGATCCGGGTGACCGACCGCTTCGGCAACCAGTGGAGCGAACAGATGGCGCGTCCCAAGGCCTTTACGAAGAGTATGAAATAATCGAAAATAGTGAAACGATGAAAAGATATCTATTGAATCGGATCCGGACGTTGTTCCTCGTGCTGGCCGGGGTGTCGTTTGCGGCATGTAGCGAGTCCGAGGTCGAGGAACCGACCCTCGGGGTCAATACGACGAGCGTGAGTGCGAACAAGCGCGGCCTGACCTACGAAGGGGGCGACGTCACCTTCGAGGTTACGTCCAACGTCTACTGGGTCATCAACATCGATGAAGAGGCGGATTGGCTTACGGTATCGCCCCGCGCCGCCTACGGCAGCCACCAGGTCCATGTGATGGCCGAGGTGAACCCGGGCGAGGCCCGCACGGCAACGCTCTACTTCGATTCGCTGGACGGTGTGACCGCCCAAATTGAGGTCCGGCAGGGTTCGGCCGACGAACTGATCTATTATCTCCGCACGGGCATGGGCGCGGAACCCGTGGGCGCTCCGGTTGCGGTTTCCGACTTCACGGAGTGGGGGACCGACGGCGTCGGTACGGCTTCGGCGCTCTTCTCGGGGGTTCACGCCGAGGTGGTTTCCGACCACGCCTCCTCGGGGTACGAGGCCGCAACGGGCGGCAATGCCGTCGTGCTGGCCGATGCCGCAGGGGTTGAGGACGGACTGACGCCCTCGTTCTCCGTCAGCGGCATATCGCTCCTCGGCGACCGCTATTTCCGGGTCAAGGTCGGGGTTGCTCCCCTCTCGGGGCAGTTGGAGGAGTCGCAGCTGCGGCTGCTGGCCGGGAACGGCGGCGACGAGTTCGTCGAGGTGCCCTGTGAATGGCTGGAGTCCGGAACGGAGAGCGCCTGGAAGGAGATTCTTGCCTGCTTCTACGTTCCCGAGGAGACCAAGAGCCTCGACCTGCGTATTGAAAACACGGGCGGCGCCTGCTGTCTGGACGATTTCCGCTTCTACGAGGGAAATGTAGGCGAGGGCCATGAACTCGTTTTCCAGGTCGGGGCCGACGACGGACTGCCCGAGGGACATGTCTATTTCGAGGATGATTTCAGCTGGGTGACCGATGTCTACGGCGGAACCGACTACGTCGGGACCTGGCCGACGCCGCTCACGGCCGAGCAGTACTGGAACGGCGTGACGGCTGCCGCCTTCGGCGACGAGGCCTACAATACGCTGATCAATTCGGGCTGGGTGACCGACGACAACAAACTCAAGGAGCGGGTCTACCTGCGGGTCGGCTACATCAAGATGGGCCGGGGATCGAATGCTGCGGGCTGCGGCGGCGGCCTGGTGACCCCGGCGCTGGAGATCAAGCACAACTGCGCGGCCAACGTGAAGGTGAGCTTCGACTGCTGCATCTACGTCTCTTCGGGCGGCTCGTGGGATCCCTCGACCATGCAGGTGCGCGTCATCGGCCCGGGGACGATCAACGACGACGTCTCGACGGTGAAGGTCTTCGAGATGCAGACCGCGACCCCGATGCAGTGGGAGACCAAGGAGTGTATCGTCTATGGCGCCACGGATCAGACCCAGATCGTCTTCGAGTCGGTCGAGGAGGTCAAGGCGAACCGCTGGTTCTTCGACAACGTCCGCCTGGTGAAGGCCGGGGCCGACGAGCAGCCTCCCGTGGAACTGACTCCGCTCGACACGCCCGAAGTGACCTATGACCAGGAGGGTTCGACGGTCAGCTCGGTACGTTTCTCCTGGCCCGCCGTGGAGAATGCCGCCCGGTACGAATATGCCTACACCTGCCTGAATTGCGGCGAGGTTGTCGAATCGCGCAGCGGCGAGACGTCGGAAACGAACGTGGTGTTCGACGGGCTGATTGCCGGGACGAGCTGTTCGCTGACCGTCCGCGCACTCCCGGCCGAAGCGGATCCGACCTATGAGGCGTCGGAGTGGTCCGAACCGGCCGAAGGGGCGGTCAAGAGCTCCGTGACGGGCTCCGATTCGCACCCGGTGGGCTATGCCCTGCTCGAAGACGACCTGTCGTGGGTGACCGTGGGCGTCTATGGCGAGGAGAGTTTCGTCGACACCTATCCGGGCAATCCGGCAGGCATCCGTTTCGACAAGGTGTCGGCCGCAGGTAAGGCCCTACTCGAAGAGAAGGGCTGGGAGATGACTTCCAGCAACTCCGCGGCCTACCTCTATGCCGGAAGCATCAAACTCGGAACCGCTTCGGCCGTGGGTTCGGTCTTCACGCCCCGGGTTTCGGCCATCGACCCCGGCACGGAGGTCAACAAGGCGGAGGTGATCGTCGGCGGTACGGCCTTCCTCGGGACCAACGACTATTACGATGACGATACGGCCGCCATTACGATCGAGGGCGACGGTACCTTCGAGGACGGCTCGAAGAGCGTGGAGTTCCGCATGGGCAGCTGGAACGACTGGGTCCGCCACCGTTTCGTCGTGCAGGACATAACCGCCGAGACGCGCTTCCGCCTCGAATCGCGGACGGCAGCCAAGGGCCGACTCTTCTTCAACTACTTCGCGGTGGTGAAACTCGACGACGCCTACACGTCGGCTTCGGATCTCCCGCAGCTGGAGACGCCCGGGGGCGTGACCCTGTCGGACGCTTCGGCCTATGGCTTCGACCTGAGCTGGACCGCGGTGCCCAATGCGACCGACTATACCTACTACGTGGTGCGCCCCGATGGACAAATTGCGGCCACGGGCAAGAGCTGGGAGCCCCATGTGCATATCGGCGGACTCGACGGAAAGAGCGTCGGCGGACATCCGTACTTCAACGTGCGGATCGTGGCCAACCACATGAACTACGACTCCGGCAAGCAGGAGATTCCGCAGACCTACCGTTCGTCGGAGAGCTCGCGGGCGCTGCAGGCCCAACTTGTCGAGAGCGCGGCTACGGTCTACTTCCAGGACGATTTCTCGTGGATCGACCCGGCGAGCGGAAGCACCCTGCTGGCAACCAACACGGACTGGATCAACACCTACTGTACGACCGATACGATGATCCGTTTCGACAAGCTGGAGGAGGAGGGGACCTCGCTCCACGGGTGGAGTTATGACAACAGCAAAAAGAGCGTCTATACACGTCCGGGATATATCCACATCAACTCTTCGTCGGCGCAGGGCCTGCTGATCTCGCCCGCCCTTACGGCCATTTCGGGCACCGACGATGTGGAGGTTTCGTTCGACGCCACCTACTTCTACCAGTATTTCTCGAAGACCGCGGATACGAACAAATCCCTGACGATCGCTTTGCGCGGGGCCGGAACCATCGAAGGGGCGACGGACGGCGTGTTGACCGTCACGCTCTCGCGGGGCAATGCCTGGGAGGACTTCACCTTCCGCATCCAGGACGCCGACGCTACGACCCGGGTGCTGTTCGGGCCTGCGGCCGCCAGCAAGAACCGGGTTCAGTTCGACAATTTCCGGGTGGTTTCATTGACGAAGTAACCGCTCGATTAAAAACAGGAGAATCATGAAATCGAAAATCTGGAAATACACCCTGCTGTTTCTCGCGGTCGCGGGGATGGCGCTTCCGGCGGCGGCCTGGGACCGCACGCGCCATGACGCCATCGCCAGCATCGCCGAACAGCACCTGACCCGCCGCGCCAAGCGCAACATCGCCCGTTATCTGGAGCACTCCATCGTCTACTATGCCTCCTATATGGACAAGCATCGGGATGCCCCGGAGTTCCGCGACATCGAGCATGTCAGCTATGTCGACGAGCGGATGCAGCTGGTCGACACCCTGCGCAACGGCAAGATGAATTGTGTCGTGGCGCTCATGCAGGCCTGCGACCGTCTGCGCAACTACCGGGAGATGGACGATTCGCTCGTGCGGCTGAACCTGATGTATGTGATCCACATCGCCGGGGACATGCACTGCCCGGGACATGTGAAGTATCCGGGATGCAAGAGCGGCCGGGCCGTGCTCAACGGCAAGAAGATGTCCTACCATGCCGTGTGGGACTGGGGCGTGCTCGACCGGGCGCACGGCTGGAGCTATTCGGAGTACCGCGAGCAGCTGGATACCCATACGAAACGCGAACGCCGGGCCATGGCCGCCGGGACTCCGCGCGACTGGGTGCATGAGACGGCTGTCGACTGCCGGGTGATCTACGACTGGCAGCGCCCCGACGGGGTGTATGACAATGCGTTCGTACAGGATACCTACCTGCTGCCCGAACGGCAGCTCGTCAAGGCGGCTTACCGCCTGGCGGCCCTGCTCAACGAGCTCTTCGGGTAGCGGAACCGCGGAATACAGCAAAAATCCGGACGATTTCCGTCCGGATTTTTTCGTGTGTAACGGTTTCGGGACCCCCCCCCTTGCCGGATTTTACCGGCGGCCGTTGAGGGCGATCATGTCGCAGAGCGTGGTGTTGAAATCCTCGGCCGCGAGCAGCCGTTCGAGGGTCAGGTGCATCCGGTACCGCCACTGGTAGCGGGGAATGGCCGGGATGTTGATCCGCTCCCTGTGCGGGTCCGCGGCGCGCAGCGTCTCATCCATCGAGAGCCAGTCCTGCAGCGGCAGGATCGTGAACATCGCCGGGGAGGCGAGGTGCATCCCGATGATCCGGAGGCAGATCCACGGCTCGCAACTGCGGGGTGCGCCGCCTTCGCCGTGCAGCACCTCGCGGTAGAAGCGCGTCGTGACGTCGCGGTCCTCCTCCCACCAGGCCCGGAGCGGGTTCATGTCGTGGGTTGAGGTGGTGCAGACGCTCAGGTAGGGATAACGGGCCGGATCGGCGAAGGCCTCCCCGAAGGTCTTGGGCATCCGCTGGATCTCCAGCGAGAGGATCTGCAACATGCGCATCGTCTCCGGAACGCACGCGGGGATCATCCCCAGGTCCTCGCCGCAGGGAAGCATCTCGGAGGCGGTTTGCAACACCGGCAGCTTGCGCAGGGCCGATTCCTTCCAGAACCGGTCGTGACGCCGGTAGAAGAAGTCGTCGTGCAACCGGTCGAAAGCCTCCTGCTGCCAGGGGGCCAGCATCCGGTAGGAGCGGGTGGCATGACCGGCGATACGGGGGTGGAAATACCCTTTGCGGCGCGGGTCCTCAATGAAAAGCACGTCGTCCAGCAGCGCCATCAACCCTTCGTGCAGGCGTTTTGTCGGCTCGTCCTCGCCCGGGAGCTGGGCGGCGACCCGGCGCTGCGTGGCGAACTCCGGGCGGAGCCGCCCCTCCTTCAGGCAGCGTTCGCGAACCTCCCCGGCCCGGTCGCCGAAGAATTCGCCGAGCGTCGCGTCATCGAGTGGTGGCGTCGTGTAGAGCCCCTTTTCGACGTCGAACCCGACCTGGCGCAGCTCCTCGGCCGGGTAGGGCAGGGCGGGGTTGAAATACCCCAGCAGCCCGTGGACCGACTCGGCGGGAATCTCCCAGATGCGGAAAAATCCGAGGATGTGGTCGATGCGGTAGGCGTCGAAATATTCGCCCATCTTGTGCAGCCGCTCCCGCCACCAGGCGTAGTGGTCCCGGGCCATGCGCTCCCAGTCGTAGGTCGGGAACCCCCAGTTCTGGCCCATGGCCGAGAAGGCGTCGGGCGGCGCTCCGGCCTGCGAATCGAGGTGGAACAGCCGTGGCGACTGCCAGGCGTCGGCACTCGTGCGGCTGACGCCGATCGGCAGGTCGCCCTTCAGGATGATGCCCCGGCTGTGGGCGTAGCGGCTGACCTCGGAGAGCTGCAGGTGGAGGTAGAACTGCACGTAGCAATGGTAGGCCACTTCGTCGTGCCTGCGCAGGCAGTACGCCTCGACCCGTTTGCGGTCGTAGCGGGCCATGTCACCCCAGCACGCGAAATCCGCCGTGCCGTGCTCGTCGCGCAGCGTGCAATAGGCCGCATAGGGCAGCAGCCACGAGCGGTTGTCCGCCACGAATGCCTGGTAATCGGGCCGTGAGGCCGTGTAGGCGGCATTCTGCGCAAAGGCCGCCCGCAGCAGCCGCTGCTTGGCCCGGTTGACACGTTCGTAATCCACTTCGGGCAGGGCGTTCAGCTCGTCGCGCAGGCGGCGGTACTCGTCGTCCTCCACGACCCCGGCTTCGGTCAGCCGCAGGAACTGCGGGTGCAGGGCGAAACTCGAATTGGCGTTGTACGGGTAGGAGTCCTCCCAGGTGCCGGTCATCGAGGTGTCGTTGACCGGCAGCACCTGAATGACCCGCTGGCGGGTTGCCGCCGCCCAGTCGACGAGGAGTTTCAGGTCGGGAAATTCGCCGACGCCGAAGCTCTGCTCCGAACGGAGCGAGAAGACCGGAATGGCGGTTCCGGCACTTCTCCAGCTCCGCTGCGGGAAACGGGGCGTGAGCGAAGCGTCGAGCAGGATCTCACCCTCGGCCGCCGGGCCTCTCCAGATGCGGTTCGGACCCTCTTCCCACTGGACGGGGGCGAGGGTCGTGCGGTTGGCAATCAGCAGCTTGTACTCGCAGCCGACGGGCAGGTTGCAGGCGCAGCCCCAAACCGGGAAGTCGATATCGTCGAGCGGGACGATCCGCTGCCAGTTGTCCAACCCTGCGGAGGCGATGGCCAGTGTTTCGTCCGGATGGATTGCGGGTTCTGCGATGCGCAACCACACATCGGCGTCCGAAGGCCTTGTGCCGATGCCTGTCGGGGTTTGCGGTTCGGCCGGATTGTCCTGTCCGGCGGCGCGGCTGAAGATCCCGTGCGTGAAGGCCGTGGTGTAGAATGCGGCGTCGGGGCGGATCTCCTGCCAGCAGTCGCGGATGCGGAGCCGTCGGCGGGACTGCAGTTCCGGCAGCCGCAGCCGATGGGCGTGCCACTCGGTGCGGATCGTCACGCCGTCGCGCTCGACCGTATAGCGGTAGTCGAGAGGCGTTTGCAGCTTCCGGTACTCGGTCTCGCCCTGCCAGATGCCCTCCCCGGCGTATTGCAGGGCGATTTTCCGCTTCCCGAGCAGCATCCCGAGCTGTTCGCCCCATTGGGTGCGGTATTCGATTTCGAAAATGAGTCGCATAGATGGTCGGAATCCTTGGTTTGGGTGTGATTCGGTTCTCACAAATTTATACGAAATTCCGGACAATATCAAAAAAATGACAGGAAGGGAAATTGCCCATCCCCTTCCTGTCGTTGCAGACAAGTGATCTGCCGGTTTGTAAACCGTTTTTCAATAACGGAACGAAACGACGCGGCGAATGTCGCTTGAAGAAGAGCCGATATATCCTTTGAAGCTCCCCTTTTCGATTTTCCAGTCGTGGGACGTCTCGTCGTAGAAACGGAGATCCTCCTCGGTGACGGCAAACTCCACCTCGACACGCTCGCCGGCCCGAATGAAGACCTTCCTGAAGTGTTTCAACTCCTTCAGCGGACGCAGGACCGAACATTGGTCATCGCCGATGTAGAGCTGTATGACCTCCATGCCGTCGCACGACCCGCTGTTGGTGACGGGAATCCGGATCCGCACGGAGCCTCCGGGATGCATCCGGTTGTCCGAAATCTCGGGCTTGCCGTAATCAAAGACCGTATAGCTCAGCCCGTGTCCGAAAGCGTAGCGGGCCGGGATTTTTTGGGTGTCGTGCCAGCGATAGCCTACCAGGATCTCCTCGGCATAGGTCACCTGCGGATCGGCCCCGCCGTCGAGGAAGGAGCCCGGAATCATGGTTTTCGAGACTTCACCCCGCTCGATGCCCGGGTAATGGGCCGGGTTGCCCGAGGCGTGAGCCGCACAGTCCGACAGCCGGTACGGAATCGAATAGGGCAGTTTCCCGGACGGATTGACCCGTCCGCTGATGACGTCGGCAATCGACGCTCCGCCCATGCTCCCCAGATAGGAGACGTGCAGAAGGGCCGGGACCCGATCCGCCCACGGCATGGCATAGGCATTCCCGGTGATATTCAGGACCACGATGTTCGGATTGGCTTCAATTAATGCCTCGATCAGCTCGTTCTGGTGGAACGGCAGATCGTAGGATTGCCGGTCGGTGGATTCGCAGTCCTGATAGGCGTTCTTGTTCAATCCGCCGATGTAAATCACGACGTCGGCGCGACGGGCCCGGGCAACGGCCTCGCGGCGCAGCGAATCAACCACGGACTCCGGAACCTCCTCGATCCGTTCGTAGAGCGGACGCCCGCAGGCATATCCCCGCGTATAGGAGATTTTGTCGCCGTAGAGGGTCTGCAACCCCTCCAGCGGGGAGATGGTTTTCCGGGGCTTGAGCTCCGAGGAGCCGCCTCCGTCGGTCAGCCGCCGGACGGCATTGTCGCCGACAACCAGAATCTGAGCGTAGCGGTCGGCCTGCAGCGGGAGAATGCCTTCGTTCTTGAGCAGCACGATCGATTCGTCGCCGATGGCCTTGGCCGCCGCGTAGTGCTCCTCGGTGCAGAGCGAACCCCACGGCCGGTCGGGATTCATCGACGTGCGGAATATCAGCCGCAGGATGTTGCGGGCCTTGTCGTCGACGGTCTGCACGGGCACCTCGCCGCGGCGCAGCATCTCCAGATAGGGTGTGGCCAGATAATACTGGTCATATCCGAAAGCGCTCTCCGAGGTGAGTCCGTTGGTATAGGTTCCCATTTCGATATCCAGTCCGTAGAGCGCCGCTTCCCGGGTGTCGTGGGCCCCGCCCCAGTCGGTGATGACGCAGCCGTCGAATCCCCACTCCCTGCGCAGAATGTCGTTCAGCAGCACCTCGTTGTGGCAGCAGTGCTGCCCCAGATAGCGGTTGTAGGAGCCCATGATGGTCCAGGAACCCCCTTCGACCACCGCCTTGCGGAAGGCCGGCAGGTAGATTTCGCGCAGCGCCCGTTCGCTGACCGCGACGTCGACCGATCCGCGCCACTGCTCCTGGTTGTTCAGGGCATAGTGCTTGACGCAGGCCGCCACGCCGTTCTTCTGGAGCTCCTGAATGTAGGGCACGACCATCTCCCCGGCCAGGCAGGGATCCTCGCCCATGTACTCGAAGTTGCGTCCGTTGAGCGGCGTGCGGTAGATGTTGACGCCGGGGCCCAGCAGCACATCCTTCTCGCGATAGCGGGCCTCTTCGCCGATGGCCTTACCATAACGAGCGGCCATCTCTGGATTCCACGTGGCAGCGAGTGCCGTCAGAGCCGGGAAGGCTGTGATCGAGTCGCTGGTCCAACCGGCATAATTCCAACTGTTCCATTCGATCTCTGCACGGACGCCGTGCGGGCCGTCGCTCATCATCAGTTCGGGAATTCCCAACCGCGGAACTCCGGGCGATGTGAATTTGCTTTGGGCGTGACACAGGGCCACTTTCTCTTCGAGCGTCAGCCGCCGGAGGGCATCCTCGACACGCTCTTCGAGCGGGGCGTCCGTCCGGAGGTAAAGCGGCAGGGCCTGTTGGCCCCTTGCGCCCGTTCCGAGCGCAAGGGTCAACATGACAGGCAGTAATATCCTTTTCATGTTCATGGCGGACCGTTATTCGAGCGTTACCTTGGTTACGATGTACCCGTGTCCCACGCACATGAATCCGTAGTTGTCCCGGATCAGGTTGATGCGCTCCTGAGTCATCTCCATTTCAATTACTCCGTCGCCGGTGGGAACGATGTCGTCGGCATCCGTTTCGCCCATCAGCCGAGTCCATCCTCCGGTTACCAGGCGGATTTTGCAATAGTCTGCAGACGGATTGAGCGAGAAGTAGATACGCAACAGAGATCCTACCCGGGCGTCGTCCAACATGTAGCGGGCACCTTCGAAATTGGTGCTCCAGTCGGCGACGATGAAGCTCCCCTCCCAGAGGATCACCTCGGAGGTAATCAGCAGCTGCGATTCGGTGAGAAGACGTCCGTCGGCGGCTCCGAACAGCACGGCCTCGCCTGCAGAGGTGGTTCCCGTCATGGTATAGGATTCGCCGCCCGTCAGCCCTGCGGGGCATTCGAAGACCAGCGTCGTGGCGCTCTGCTCCGTGAAGGCGCTGATGGCCGTGTCGCCGATCTTGATCGTCGCCACCTCGTCCAGCTTGACGCCCTTGAGGGTGATGTCACCGCCCGGAGCGGCTGTCGTGGCCCCTTCGAGAACGGTGGCGCCCGTCAGCACGGTCACCTTGTTGGCTCCGTACCGGTTCCCTTCGCCGTCGAGCAGCACGAGCCGACTCGTGCCCTCGGCAATTCCCGAAGGAACGGTGTAGCGGATGGCCGCATTCGCGGCATCGTAGCGGAATTCCGAAACGGGGATGTCGCCCAGCATCAGACCCGCCACCCTGTCGAGGTTCACACCCGTGAAGGAGGCTTCGAGCCCCGGGGCGATGTAGCGTTCCAGACCGCTCTCCTCGGACCAGGGATCCCCCTCCAGCGGCTTGACGACAACAAGGCACTCGCGATAGGTCGATTTGCCGCTTGCCGTGGCGGCCTCGACGCGCAGAAGATAGGTCCCGGCCAGGAGGTTCATGTCGATCGACGTACCGGTCTGGACAGGCTCGCCGTCGAGCAGCCACGTCACGGTGGTGTATTTCGACGGGGTGACGATCAGGTCGATCTGGAGGTTCTCGTCACGGTTGAACGACTGGTAGACGGCCACGTCGCCCGATGCCGTGCGGTCGGGGAAGATCGGGTCGAGGATGCAGGGCTGGTCCTCGGGGGTGATGGTCTCGAAGGGTTTGTCGTCGCCGCACGCCGCAAGGGTGAAGGCGGAGGCAAGGACTGCAAGGTGTAATATGAATCTGTTTTTCATCTTTTTCGGGTATTAGGTACAGGGATATTTAGTCGACGTCCCACCATACGGGGGTGTTCCAGCTGTTGGCTCCGCCCATGCGCGCAAGCGCCTCGTCGTAGCTCTCCTTGTTGTAGGAGGCCTCCAGACGCGGATAACAGAGCCGCACGGGGATTTCCTGGCTGTCGACCAGCACGTTGCTGTAACCGTACTCGGCCGGCGACTTGAGCTGCGGATAACCGCTCCGGCGCTGGTTGGCCCAGCATTCGTAGGGGTTGGTGAAGTGCAGGATCCACGCCTGGGTATTGATCAGTTCGCGCTTGATGCCTTCGTCCACGTTGGCGAAGTGCAGCCCGTCGAGCAGCGTGCGGATCTCGGCGTCCTCGACCCGGCGGCAGTCGTAACGATCGGTCAGGAAGTGGATCGCCTCGGTGACGCCCTGCTCGAAGAGCTCCGTGGCCGGGGTCTCGACTCCCCAGTTGTTGAGTTTGGCCTCGGCCAGCAGGAACTTCACCTCGGCGGAGGTCATCACTACGCCGGGATTGTCGCTCTGCAGGAAGTTGGTGGCCACCTTGGGCTCGCTGGCGTAGGACATGTTGTTGCCGTAGTCCGTGTCGACTTCACGGTAGGCTTCGGTCAGCTCGCTGGTGTACTCTCTCGGCCAGGGATCCCAGGCGTAGTCCCCCGGATCGCGGGCATCGGCCTTCATGTCCCATCCCGAAGCGATCATGTCGTCGGTGAGGTCGATGCGGTTGTCGGGACTCGAGAGGCTCATCACGCCGTCGTAGTAGAAGCGTGCGATCATAAACGTCCGTGGATCATTTGTGTCATAGAGCTTGTTGAAAAGCGTGGCACAAATATAAGTGGGGTTATTGGCCGGATCGTTGCCAAAAAAGCGTTGTGAAAGTTTGTTGCCTCGATAGTCGTTAGAAGCTTCGGACCCGAAACTGAAAGCCACTTCCATGTGCTTGACCAGGGCATCGTCGTCACTGCCTTCCAGAATGCCGCCTTCGTCCTGCAGGGCCGCCTCAAACTCGGCACGGGCCTTTTCGGGGGCCACCTTCGAGATGCGCATGGCGAAACGGAGACGCAGCGAATTGGCCAGTTTCCGCCATTTGGCGCAATCCCCACCGTAGATCAGATCGCCCGTAATCCGGTCGCTGCCGGTTCCGATCTTCGCGGCGGCGTCGGCCAGCGTGAGGAAGAAATCCTCGTAGATCTCCTCCTGGGTGTCGTAACGCGGCATGGGGTTGCTGTCGATGAATCCGCGGCCCGCCTCCGAATAGGGGATGTCGCCGTAGATGTCGGTCAGCAGCGACATCAGATAGACCTTGTAGATGCTGACCGCAGCGTGGATATTCGTCTTTTCGGGATCGTCGGCGCTGCGGTACTCCGCATCGACGATGTTCTTGACGGCAATCGGATAGAGCCGGGTCCAGACCTTGCCCATGTCGGTATCCGAAATCATGTGGCGTCCGCCGTAGTTGGTCGTGTTCCAGCAGCCCATCGTCTGCTGCGTAAAGGCGTAGAGGTAGCTGCGGAATGTCTCGGTCAGGTCCAGGTCTCCGTAGGTCTGCAGCTGAGCCGTGGTGAGCTGGGCATTGGGGTCCATTTCGGTCGCCTTCGAAGGATCGGAGTTGATATCCTCCATGTATTCGTTGCTGCAGGCCGCAAGGCAGAGCAGACTGAGGCCCGAAAGAAACAGGGTATGAATGTTGAATGGTTTCATGGTTGTGTTTGTGGGTGGTGGTTAGAACTTGACGTTGAGATTGAATCCGAAACTTTTGCGCGAAGGCAGCGATCCGTATTCCAAACCCATGCCCGTGGTGTTGTTGTAGTTCGAATCGGGGTCAATGTTGGGGATGTTCTTCCAGACAATGAAGGGATTGCGGGCCACCAGCGAGACGGTCAGGCCTTTCAGCACGCCGTGTGTCCATGCGGTCGGAACCTGGTAGCTCAGCGTCAGTTCACGGCACTTCACGTAGGAGTTGTCGTAAATGAACATCGAGGGTGCGTTGCGGCAGACGCTGAACCAGTAGTCCTCGGGATTGATGTAGATGTCGTTCGGACGGTAGGTTCCGTCGCCGTTGTCGATGACGCCCGGAGCGATGAAACCGCCCGTCGGGGTCCACTGGTCGCCCTTCGGAATGCCGACCGCCTGGCGGTCCTGCTCCGAGCGGTACCACTCCTCACGACCCGCAAGCGTCTCGGGACTTTTGCCCGACTCGTAGGCGGCCCGGGCCGACATCGAGTAGAGGTCGGCGCCGACCTTGACGTCGAAAATGGCCGACAGGGAGAGTTTCTTGTAGGTGAAGGTCGTCACCAGACCGCCCGTCCAGTCCCACGAGGCATTGCCCAGCACATGGTTGTCGCGGTCGTACATCGGAAGGCCCGTTTTGCCGTCGATGAGGATGTCGCCGTTCTCGTTGCGCTGGAAGTCGGGACCCAGCAGCGAACCGTAGTTTTCGCCCACTTTGGCGGCAACCTGCACGTCGAGCCAGGCGGCCTTTTCGAGTTCGAACATGTCGGTGCCGTCCACCAGCGAACGAACCTTGTTGTTGTTTTTCGAGAAGTTCAGGTTCAGATCCCAGGAGAAGTCGCCGATCTGCACGGGACGGGTGTTGAGGGCGATCTCGATACCCTTGTTCTCAATCTCGCCGGCATTGATCAGCCGATAGGGATAGCCCGACGTGTCGGAGCTGGCCATGCTCATGATCTGGTTGCGGCTGATCTGCGAATAGTAGGTGAAGTCCAGTCCGATGCGGCTGTTGAGGAAGCGCATCTCCAGACCGGCCTCGAACGAATTGGTCATCGTCGGCTTGAGGTCCTTGTTGGGGACGGTTCCGTTGTCGATGTAGCCGATCGTATAGCCCGGATAGGAGAATTTCGATTTGGTGTAGACCAGCCCCAGCTGATAGGGGTTGGTGTCGCTGCCCACCTGGGCCCACGAAACCCGAACCTTGGCATAGGGCAGGAACTTCTTGGCGTTGATCAGCTCCGAGAAGATGAAACTGCCCGACACCGAGGGATAGACATAGACGTTGTTGTTGGTCGGGAGGGTCGACGACTGGTCGCCGCGGAGCGTCATGTCGAGGTAGAGCATGTGTTTCCACCCGAAGTTCATTGCCCCGAAAATCGAGTTGATCTGCTTGCGGTAGCTGCTCTCCTCGACGCTGATTTCGTTGAAACTCATCAGCGCAACCACGTCGCGGATCTTCATGTCCTGGGCCGTGGTGACCGTCGTCTTGTTGTCGACCTTGTAGAGGTTTGCGCCGAGCGTGGCGTTGAGGTCGAAATCACCCCACGAATTGTTGTAGAGGGCCAGCAGCTCGAAGTTGTACATCCGGTTGTCGAATTTGCTGCGCTGGAAGTATCCCGCTTCGTACCCGGGGGTTGTGGGAGCCTTGAAGTCCTCGAACTCGAACCAGTTGAACTCGGTGCCGAGCGTGCCCTGGAGTTTGACGTGCCGGCCGATGTTCCAGACGGCCTTGCCGTTCAGGCGGAAGGAGTCCTTGCCCGAATTGTTCGAGTTCTTGTAGATGTCCCAGTAGGGGTTGACGTTGTAGGGGTCCATGCCGTTCCAGTTGGCGTATTCGCCGTTGGCATCCTCGTAGTTGCGCAGCCAGGCCTGGTCGTAGGTCGTGGCCAGGGTCATGAGGTTCTTGCCGATGTTAGCCTTGCTGTCGCCCAGTGCGGGGCGGTTCTTCACGTCTTCACGGGTGTAGGTGACGCCGAAATCCAGATCGACCTTCGAAATCGAGGTGTTCGTCCGCAGATTGAAGGTGTTGCGGGACATGTTGGTGTTGGGTACGATGTCCCGGTTTTCGAGGTTCGTGTAGGTGAACCGCACGCCGGTCTTGTTGCTCGTGGCTCCGATGATGACACTGTTCGTGGCGGTCAGACCCGTGCGGAAGAAACCCGAGGTGTTGTCCGGAATAATCATATACGGACGCTCGACCCCGTCGAAATAACGCAGCATGTTGCTGCCGTCGGCCTTCGGTCCCCAGCTCTTGTTGGTGTTCGATACGGCGTCGTAGGCATAGGTGCCGTTGCTGCCCATGCCGTAGATCTGCTGTACGTCGTCCCATTTGGCCAGCTGGGTGTCGACGGTGAGCGTGCCGTTGTATTCAAGGCTGAAGTGCTCCTTGGCATTGGCCCGCTTGGTCGTGATGAGGATCACGCCGTGGCTGGCCCGGCTGCCGTAGAGGGCCGAGGCCGCAGGCCCCTTCAGCACGGACATGCTCTCGATATCGTCGGGGTTGATGCTCGAAATGCCGTCGCCGAGGTCGTAGCCTCCGTAGGTTCCGGCGCTGCCGTAGTTCGTATTGTCGAGGGGCACGCCGTCGACAACGTAGAGCGGCTGGTTGTTGCCGGTCATTTCGGTGCTCCCGCGCAGGATGACCCGCGTGGATCCCGAAGGCCCGCCGGCCGTCTGGCTGACCACCAGGCCCGGCACACGCCCCGCCAGCGAGTTGATGACGTTGGTCTCCTTGGCCTTGGTGAGAACGTCGCCCTTCACTTCGTCGACCCCGTAGCCGAGGGCCTTGCGCTCTCGCTTGATGCCGAGGGCCGTGACGACCACTTCGCCGAGCACCTGGCTGTCCTCGGAGAGCGTGATTTCGAGGAATGTCCGGTTGCCGACGGGCACTTCGGCGGTTTTGTAGCCCAGGAAACTGACGATGACCGTCGCATCGGCCGCGGCCTGGATCTGGAATTGTCCTGCGGCATCGGTGGCCGTACCGTTGGTTGTACCCTTTACGATCACGCTGGCTCCGATGACGGGTCCGTTGCTGTCCTTGACGAGACCTTTGACCACGACGGACCGGCCCGGTTGAGCCTGTTGCGAGACACTCGCTCCGTTGGTTGCCGCATGTCCGCTTTGAAGCCCTCCGGAAAGCGTGAGGCCCGACATCAGCGTGAGCAACGCACATTTGTAGATTTTGTCCATAGATGATAGTTTTTGGTTAGTGGAATCCCCTGTGCGGGTTTTCTTTTCACAAATTTCTCCATAAAGCGATTCCAAACGGTTTGATAGCGTCCGTATAAGGTTTGAACCCGTGCATTTCTGCAAAATACCCTTGGGGGAAGAGACGGTTTCTCGAACACCTTTTTTATATTTGTAGAAGAGATGAAGACCATGAAACGACGGATCGGAAGAAAAATAGGGCTGGGGATAAGCCTTTTGCTCACGCTTGTCCCGACGGCCGGTGCTGCCGAGGTGGCCCCGTCCGGATATGCCGCGAAGAGTATCGGCGTAAGCGAAGGTTTGAGCAATCAGCGCGCCTACAAGGTGTGCTGTGATGCCCGGGGCGCGATCTGGATTGCGACCCTCGACGGAATCGACCGCTGGAACGGCCGGACCATGAAACACTACGGACTGGAGAGTGACATGAAGTTCTCGGATGCGTCGGGCCGCACGACGTCGTTGTGTCTCGATTCGGAAAAGAGACTCTATGCCTACGACAATGCGGGGCGCATCTACCGTTTCGATGCGATGAGCGACCGTTTCGAGCCGCTGGTCTTCCTCTCCGACTACGAGGGCGACGGCCTGACGGTGAACTGCCTCTATGTCGACAGCCGGTCGATGCTGTGGGTCGGGATGAGCCAGGGTCTCTGCTGCTTCGATCCCGAAACGTCCACGCTGCGATGGGTGGCCCGGGATCTCTTTGTCACGGAACTCCTCGAACTGCCCCAGGGCATAGCCGTGGCATCGTCGCGGGGTGTTCGGCTCTATACGCGCGACGGGCTCGAACTGCACCGTTTCTGCGAGGAGAACCATGTGCAGAGTCTGTATGTGGTTCCCGACTCCCGGCTGCTCTTCGCCGGGACGTTCAACCGGGGTTTGCGGGTGATTGACCTGGTAGCCTGCGAGGTGCTTCAGCTTCCGCAGCTTGCCGGCCTGCCGCATACGCCGATCCGGGCCATGACGCCCCAAAACGAAACGACCCTGCTGCTCGGGTTCGACGGTGACGGAATCTATGCCCTCGATCTGCGGAACTGGCGGGTCACGCCGCAATTCACCAAATCGAACGGGTTGCTCGGAACGATGGGCGTCTACTCGATCTGCCTCGACGGAGAGCGCAACATCTGGGTGGCGACCTATACGGGCGGCGTGACGATGCTCGAACCCGAGGAACATCCCATTCAGGTATATCGGCATCGGACGGGCTGCCGGGATGGACTGGCCGACAGCAACGTGAATGCCCTGGTGGAGTTCGAGCCGGGCAAGTTGTGGGTGGCGACGGACGACGGGGTGAGTATTCTCGACCTCGGGACCTCGACGTGGAGACAGATCCTGACGGGATGTGTCTGCCTGGGTATCTCCTGTGACCGGCCGCGGAAACGCATCGCCATCGCCACCTATGGCAATGGAATCTACGTCTACGATGCGCAGCGGCGGCAGCAGGCCCATTATCATGTCGAGAACAGCCCCTTGCAGTCGAACTATCTTCCGGCTTTGGAATACGATGCCGGGGGCAATCTGTGGGTTGCCCAACTCGACGACCGGACCATGGTGCTGAATGCGGCAACGGGACACTGGCAGGCGCTTGACGTGCCGAAGGCGCGATGCATGTGCGAATACGGGGATTCGACCTTTCTGGTCGGGACGGTCGATGGCGTGGCCATGATTGACAAACGCGGCGGAACGATTCGCCATCTGTTCGATGCCGAGATCATGGCCGGGCAGGATGTCAATGTGTACGTGCAGACGATGGCGATCGTCGACGAAGCGCATATCTGGCTGGGAACCGACGGCGGGGGCCTCTACCGGCTGAACCTGCGGACGGGGGAGTACCGGCAGCTGACAACGGCCAACCGGCTCCCCTCCAACCGCATTTCGAGCCTGGTCGTCGACAGCAACCGCAACCTGTGGATCGGAACGGATCACGGCTTGTCCTGCATGACCGCCGACAACGACTCGCCGGTCTACGACCTCAATTTCCGCAAGGAGCTCCGGAGGAGTTTCATCCGTTCGGCCTCCACGCTGCTCTCCGACGGCCGGATTGCCGTGGGCAGCACCTCGGGGCTGGTGGTCTTCGACCCCTATATTCCGCAGGGGGTTCATGAACCGCACGAACTGCGGCTGATGGATTTCCGGGTGGACAATGTCAGCCACGAGGAGAGCCGCAGGCTGAAACCCGAATGGAACCGGATGCTCCAGTCCGGCAAACTCGAACTGAACCACCGTCACAACTCCTTTTCGGTGACGCTCGAAAGCATCTGCTACCGGTATGGTGACGATCTGGCCTACCAGTATTGCCTGGAGGGTTTCGATCAGAACTGGAGTCCGCGGAGCCGGGAGGTCGTGGTGCAATACAAGAACCTTCCGCCGGGGGATTACCTGTTCCATGTGCGGTCGTACAGCACCAATACCGGCGCGACGCTCGGAGAGCAGCGTCTCGAAATCGTCATCGACCATCCCTGGTGGTGGAGCTGGTGGGCCTGGACGCTCTACGGGGTGATTGCCGTTGTGGCAGTCTGCGGGGTGTGGCGTTACAAGCATCGTAAGTTGCAGCTGCGCTACATGAACGAGAAGATGGACTTCTTCGTCAGCATCGCCCACGACATCCGTACCCCGCTTACGCTGGTCAAGGCTCCGCTGGATATCCTCGACGCGGAGCACAGCCTGGACAGCGAAGCCCGCCGTCAGGTGGATCTGGCCCGTAAAAATCTGCACACGCTGCTCGACATGCTCTCCCATCTCTTCGAATTCGAGCGGATGGAGCATCAGCAGCCGCAATGCGAACCCGTGGCATTGCATCGCACCCTTGAGGAACTGGTCACCTCCTTTATTCCGTTGTGCCAGCACAAAGGGATTCAACTCCATGTCGGCGAGTTCTCCAGGGATCTGTGCGTCGAGGCCGACATGCCGTTGCTGAGCCGGATCCTGAACAACCTGCTTTCGAATGCGGTCAAATATACGCCTTCGGGCGGATGGGTGCGGATCGACGTTCAGACCTCGCAGCAAACCGTGCGGATCGATGTGGCCGACAACGGAATCGGGATCTCGGAACAGGAACAGCAGCGCCTCTTCACGAGCTTCTTCCGGGCCCGCAATGCAATCAACTCCCAGGCTCCGGGAACCGGTCTCGGACTGTTGCAGGCCAAACGTTTCGCCAATCTTCTGGGCGGGGACATCTCCTTTGTCACCGCCGAGGGCCGGGGTTCGACCTTTTCGTTGACCCTGCGGCGTGCGGAGGCTCCCTCCGGGGCGCTTTCCGAAGCGGAGGAGCCGGATCTCCCCTCCGACGGGGAGCGGGAGGCTCCGTCCCCGGATACGATCCTCGTGGTCGACGACAACGATGAACTGCGCCGCTTCCTTTATGAAGTCTTTTCGCCCGAATACCGGGTTGTTCTCCGCAACGATGCCGCTTCGGCGTTGAAATACCTCGAAACGGAGTATCCGAGCATCATCCTTTCCGACGTGATGATGATCGGGATGCAGGGCGACGAGATGTGCCGTCTGATCAAGGAGAATCCGGTGACGGCCGGTATTCCCGTGCTGCTGCTGACGGCCAAGGCCAATAGCCGGGCGATGGTCGAGGGGCTGGAGATGGGTGCCGACGACTATATTTCCAAACCGTTTGACGTGGCGGTCCTGAAGGCCAAGGTCCATGCCCACGTCGCCAACCGGCACCGCCTGCACGAATATTACGGAAAGATCGCCCTGCAGCGGAGCGGGGAGCGGCACGACGTGCAGCCCGATTCGAATGTCCTGCCCAACGAGGCGGACTGTGATTTCGTGAAGCGCGCACGGCGGATCGTGGAGACCCATTTGAACGATACGGAGTTCGATATCGAACACCTGTGCCGGGAGATGGCCCTGTGCCGGACGCTGTTCTACGAGCGTCTGAAGACGCTCATGGGGCAGACTCCGCAGGAGTTCATCCGCATGATCCGCCTGGACCACGCCGAGATGCTGCTGTCGCAGGGGGAGTCCGTGATCGACGTGGCGGTCAAGACGGGGTTTGCCAATGTGAAATATTTCAGTACGGTATTCAAGAAACATTACGGAGTTCCGCCGAGCCGTTACCATGCGAAAGAATGATAGGAAACAAACCTCAAACACCGGCAATCAAACCTTGCCGGAGCTGAGGGGAGATATCTTTGCGCCGTAAAGATACTGACCGATGAAACGAATCTTCCTGAAGACGATTTTCCTTTTTGTGCCGGGGATGATCTGGGGCAGCTGCTCGACCGGCAATGACGCGGCAGCCTCCGCGAAGCTGATCATACAACAGGTCTCGACCTACACGCTCCCGGCATCCGGCGGCAACGTGGACATTACGTGCAGCTCCTCATCTCCTGTCACGGCGAGCAGCAGCCAGATCTGGTTTGCGCTGACGGACGAGAGCCGTCAGGGCGATGCCGCGACCTTTACATTCAGGGCCGAAGCCAACGGCACGCAGAAGAGCCGGGAAGCGGTTGTCACGCTCTCGTCGGGTTCCGAGGAGCTCACCGTGACCATTACCCAGCAGCGGACCTATACCCAACCGTCGATACCCTCCAATTCCGCCACGCAGCTGGCCGAACGACTGGCTTTGGGGTGGAATCTGGGCAACCAGCTCGATGCCCACAACAACGGTGTGGCCAGTGAAACGGCTTGGGGAAACATGGCCGCCACGCAGCTCCTTTTCAACCAGATTAAACGCATGGGCTTCAAATCGGTGCGGATTCCGGTGACCTGGTTGGGCAGGACCGGTGAGGCTCCCGATTACAAACTCGATCAGGCGTGGCTGGATCGGGTCGAGCAGGTGGTCGGATATGCGCAGAAAAGCGGTCTGAATGCCGTTATCAACATCCATCACGACGGTTACGGCAGCCAGTACTGGCTCAATATCAGGCGTGCGGCGACGGATCCGGACTACAACAGGGAGGTCAAGGCCCGGTTGAATGCCGTCTGGTCGCAGATTGCCGAGCGCTTCCAGGCCACGGACGATTTCCTGATCTTCGAACTTCTGAACGAGATCCAGGACGGCGCATGGGGCAGCGGGGAGAACCTCACCGATGGCGGGAAACAATACGAGGTGCTGAATGAATGGAATCAGATAGCCGTTGACGCGGTGCGTGCAACGGGCGGCAAGAATGCCACGCGCTATCTGGCCGTAGCGGGCTACAGTGCCAATCCCGAATTGACAATGGCCCATCTGAAGCTGCCGGAAGACTCTGCGACGGGGCGTCTGCTGGTTTCGGTGCACAGTTACGATCCGGCAGAGTTTGCACTCAATGCCAAATACACCGAATGGGGTCATACGGCCGATCCGGCCAAAAAGGCGTCGTGGGGAGACGAGGAGTTTATACGCGGCATGTGTGCCGATCTGTACGAACGTTATGTGTCGAAAGACATTCCCGTCTATTTCGGAGAGTTCGGATGTGTGCACCGGGCACAGACGCGAGCCGAGCGTTTCCGCGAATACTATCTTGAATACTTCTGCAAGGCGGCCCGCACCTACGGCATTGCGGCTTTCTATTGGGACAACGGCAATGCGGGGACCGGCGAGGAGTGTTTCGGTTTGGTGAACCATTCGTCGGGGGCATTCCTCAACAACGGCGAGGAGATTGTCAATACGATGGTGAAGGGCTACTGTACCGACGACGAAGCCTATACGCTCGACACCGTGTACGACAATGCCCCGGAATAGTTCCGGAACGACTGTTGCGATCTCCTTTCCCGGCGGCATTTGCTCTTGCTGAAAGAGCGCCGGGCGGAGGAGTTATATCGGTAATTTGTCAAAAATTCCGGATTGATGGAGTTCTGTCAATCTCCAAGTCCCGGATTCTTCGAACTTTTCATCGGTGTAATGGATAGACCAGCGGGATGGATTCGGGAGGTTTCGGGTGTCTCGAAACATAAACTTGCTTTTATTACAACCCGGAATCTCCATCCGCGGCTGCCGAAGCCTGTTTTTCGCCGAAGGCCAGCCCCGTCAGGCAGCAGAAGACAAAGACGTCGCGGATACGGGCCAGCCGATGGTCGAGCTGCTTGCGGGTCAGGATCTCCAGCTCGCGGGCTGCAAGGCGGATTGAGACCGCCGATTGAAGCCGCCGTTAGAAAAGGAGCCGGACCGGTTTTGCGGTGGCCGCTTCCAGTTCGTACAGAGTCCGGAGTGAACTGCGGCGCCCCTGCTTGTGGAGGGCGTAGATGCTTTCGTCGGAGAGCGAGGCGAGATACTGTTTCAAATAGTGTGTCTAGGGTGGGGTAAATAAAAAAGTCTACAGATTTTTTAGATTTGTATAGGGAA